>NZ_SJNZ01000009.1 GCF_004331155.1 Acinetobacter terrestris | reverse complement strand
AAAAAAAAAAAAACCGCCATTAATGGCGGTTTTGCTTAGTGGAATGCGGAAATTGAATTCCACATTTTAAACATTCGGCAACGTGGAAATGCTGGGTTTGATATTCAGTGAAGTGATGTTTGCATAGCAGTTGCTTAAAAGTATTGAACAGCATCATTGACTCCCAATTCAGGTTCGTCTCTCGACGGAAAAAATGTTGGTAGCTTAGTCTTTCCCAATGTCCGTAAGTACATAGCAAATTTAGGAAAACTATTACTTACTGCTGCGGTTATGAGGCACTCACAGCTTACCCTGTATTCAATAAATACTTATGGCATCGTCATGTGTTGAACGAATACCCATTGATCATAGTGCGAATAAAAAATATGTCAAATTTCAGGCATTTATTTAATTTTTTCATTCAAATAATTTACAAGTCAATTCAAATTTATGATTAAAATTAAGACAAAAAATAGCTAAGTAATAATAGATTTGCTGAATACTACGGCTAATTTGTCTATACTTGGTGACACCAGAAAAAGCGGATAATGAGGATGTCTAGTGACCCAGTACGATATTGATTTGGAACTCAGCGACCAAGAAATACATCTTTATAGCCGTCAAATTCTTCTTGATGGCTGGGATATTGAAGCACAGGAAAAACTCAAACTCGCCAATGTCTTGATTGTCGGTTGCGGTGGAATCGGTTGTACAACCGCAGAACTTCTGGCTCGTGCCGGTGTAGGGCAAATTACTCTTATCGATGCCGACACGATTGAGATGAGTAACCTGCAACGGCAAATAGCCTATGTAGAGGAAAATATTGGTTTCTATAAATCTGAAATACTGGCTAAACGGCTAAAACAAATTAATCCGCATATTCGTATTGAATCTCAAACCGTAAAACTGGATCAAAGTAATGCAGAACAACTTATTTCAAACCAAGACTTGGTTTTGGATGGCTGTGATAATTTCAGGACACGTTATTTAGTCAATCAAACCTGTAAGCAATTTAATGTCCCTTTAATCAGCGCTTCTGCGATTGGTTTTCAGGGACAACTGTTTATGGTTGAAGGGGAATCGGCTTGTTATGAATGTCTATTTCCCAAAGAACAGCATGTCAATGAAAACCTGCGCTGTGCCGATTCTGGTGTATTAGCAACTACACCAAATGTGATGGCAAGCTTGCAGGCGCATCATGCCTTGCTGTATCTGGGTTTGGGGAAAACGCCGCTTAAGCAAAAACTGATGCTTTGGGATGGATTAAGCATGAAACAACGCTTGCTTGCTTTCGAAAAAGATACAGATTGTCCAATCTGTCAGGCAAGATAGACCTGCAAACGAATATTTTTTTGCTACACTCACTACAATTTAATTCTAAGCTGACATTATGAAAAACAATATCTGGTTAGATGGACTGCGTTCGGTTGCCCGTGTGGGTGAAACAGCTGTCATTGCAGCAAAAGCAGGCATTAAATACGCTACAGAAAAACCAAGTAACGCAAAACTGATGCGTGAAACTTTTGAATCCTTAGGTTCCACCTACATTAAACTTGGGCAGTTTATTGCCAGTACGCCTTCATTGTTTCCACGTGAATATGTTGAAGAATTTCAAGGCTGTTTAGATCAAACCCCATCTTTGCCATTTAGTTATGTTCAGGGTGTTTTGGCCTCTGAATTTGCAGGCCGAAATCTGGATGAAATATTCGCTTCAATTGAGGAAAAACCTTTAGCTTCAGCCTCTATTGCACAAGTTCATGCAGCTAGACTTGTGACAGGCGAAGATGTGGTCATTAAAGTGCAAAAGCCGGGTGTAGAAACTATTCTATATACCGACTTAAACGTCTTGCACTGGGCCACTAAAGTTTTAGAAAAAGTGGTACCAAAAGTTAAATTTGCATCACTTGCCGATATTGTCGATGAAATTAAAACCCGTATGGTGCGTGAAGTTGACTTTATTGAAGAAGCGCAAAATCTTGATGATTTCGTTAACTATTTGAATGTGACTCAAAATTCAAAAGCCGCAGCACCAAAAGTCTATCACCAATATTCAACCCGTCGTGTACTCACCATGCAGCGTTTTTATGGTGTGCCTCTGACTGATTTTGATGTGGTCAAAACAGTCTCTAAAGATCCGTCGCAGGTTTTAATTACCGCCATGAATACTTGGTTTGGTAGCTTGATGATGTGTAAAAGTTTCCATGCAGACCTGCATGCAGGCAATCTGATGTTGCTTGAAGATGGTCGTGTCGGTTTTATCGATTTTGGTATTGTCGGTCAGCTTAATCCTGAAGTATGGACTGCATCCATTGCATTTATGGATGCGCTGCAAAAAACTGATTACAACCTGATGGCAGAAAACATGCTGAAAATGGGTATGACTGACAAGAAAATTGATACACAAGTTTTGGCCGATGATCTTGAGCGGTTATTTAGTGGTGTATTAATGGCTGATCCTCAACAAATATTAAGCTCAAATCCCGCAGATTTAAACGATATTATGATGGATATGGTTGGAGTCGGTGAGCGTCACGGCATTCGCTTCCCGCGTGACTTTGCCTTGCTGTTTAAACAAATGCTGTATTTCGATCGCTTTATGCGCATCCTCGCGCCATATACCGATATTTATGCAGACCAGCGTTTGCAAATGGTGCAAACTCTTGATCCAAAGGTGTTGTTAAAACACTAAGTTATTATTGAGCAAATCTCCTTAAATCCCTCTTTATCAAAGAGGGGATTTTCTTTTTTAAAGGAATATTCAGGAGATTCAAAAATTAAAGTCAGTAAAGGGTAAAGACATGGATGCAATTATCATTGAAGGTTTAAAGGTCGAAACAGTGGTGGGATGTTTCAATTGGGAACGTCAAATCATTCAGCCTTTAATGCTCGATATGACCATCCAGACCAGTTTGGAACAGGCTTCTAATTCTGATGAACTGGAACATACGCTAAATTATGCGGAGATTTGCGAAATTTCTGCCACGGTTATTCAAAAAGCACAGCCAGAATTGATTGAACATGCAGCAAAGCTTGTTCTCAATGCGCTTTTTACTACCTTTCCTGCGGTTGAATCGATTATGATTACGATCCGTAAGCCTGCCATTATCGCGCAAGCAAATTCTGTAGGAATTCGTCTTGAACGCCACCGAAACGATATTCGCCTTAGCTCTGGCGAGTAATTGTCATCCTGAACTCCATTTTAAGCAGGCATTTACCCAGATTGCTGAAATTGGACAGGTTCAATTCTCTGAAATTTATTTAATTCCATGTCGCGATGGTGTTGGTGCAGATTATTGGAATGCTGCGTGTTTGCTCAAAAGTAAAATGAGCGTCGAAGAAATGACCTCTATCCTCAAAAAAATGGAAGATGATTCAGGCCGTGTACGTCCATCGCATCAAATTTCTTTGGATGTGGATCTGATTGCATGGGGAGAAGACTTATCTCATATGCAATTTAATCCGAAGAAATTACCCCTTGCAACTGATGTAAAAATTCCAATGCTGGATATTTGGCAGGGTGTTGAGTTTCAGCATGAAAAGCATCAATTTCCAATTGTGCATTGGGTAGATTAACTTTTACTAAGTTCATCAGATGATAAATTTTAGTTTTTAAATAGCCTAAGCAGATCATAACTTTTATCTAGAAGTATCATTCGTTTTGACTCTACCCACACAAAAATGGAAATAGGTGAGTATTGATAGAATTTGACTGATTAAAATTTAAAAAAATCATCAAACTCAGGTGTGAAAATTGATATATCATTAAAAAAGCCCATTTGAGGGTGAATGGGCTTTTCAATATTATATAAGAAATTGATTTTTAAGGAAATAAAAAAGTATTTCGTATAAGGTGTATTATGTTAATTTTAGGGAAATTTAAAAAAGATCCTCTTTCAATAATGCCATAAAAGAAGTGAAATTATCTGCTAATTTTATAGTTCTCAACTTATGTTCAGTTGGTGATATTTGGATAAGGTCATCATGATAAATCAGAGTAATAGCTGGTTCATCAGTATCAAGATCATCTCTATAATCAAAAGCTAGTAAGTCACCACCTGCACATTCTCCAAAAATCACTATGTGTTTATCCATAAATTCATACATGTGTTCATCAGGCTGATTTAATTCAATTGCTTCATATTTTTTGATGGAATTCTCATACTTTTTACGATCTTCTTCATCCCAAATTTCTATTTCTTCATATCCGTAGCTATAAAAATATAAGTCTCTATCTGTGAACTTATTGTTATGATCTAAAAACTCAAAATAGCTCTTTTGAGGAGTTAATCCATTGTGTTTACTGAGTAATTCAACATAAGACTTAGGAAATTTATAACCAATAGACTCAGCATAATCTTCAATAATTTTTCTATCAATTTGGCCATGATCGCTACTTACATCAATATTCATTTAATCCGCTCAATTAATTTTTTTATAGTATAAATTAGGAATAAAAATTTCCATTTAACATAATGGTTGTTATACGAACTATCTATGTAATGCAAATTGCATTACAATATATCCATGTATTCAACAAATGGGAAAAGTAATGGCTACTGTTAACTTCAGGGTCGATGAAGCCCTAAAAGAAAAATCATTTTCTGTCCTAAAAGAACAAGGTATTGCACCAACTGAATTCTTCACCAACATACTTGAGTATATTGCAACTACAGGAAAACTACCTGTTCAAAAAGCATTGCTCTCAGAAGAAGATGCTGAATTATTAGCGACTGTACGTAAGCGAATTAATGACCCTAAAGAAATGTTCGAGGAAATTACTTTAGATGACTTATAAGCTTTTACGTCATAAGGACTTCACACCTGAATGGGAAAAACTTCCCAGTACTATCAGAGATCAATTTAAGAAGAAACTCGCTAAGGTCATAGAGCAGCCACATATTCCCAAGAATATGCTCAGAGGTGATCTTGCAGGCTGCTATAAAATTAAATTATTAAAGGCTGGAGTCAGATTAGTTTATCAAGTCAAAGATGATCAAGTAGTCATCTTGCTCATCACCGTTGGGAAACGAGCTGACAGCATAGTTTATGACGAAGCGAAGAAACGCATTAAAGACTAAAAATGGGGGTATTACCATATAGTCTTCAGGTGAGATGTAACGACATTTTTATTTAGAATATGTAGGTGATATGAAAAATAATAGTAAGGTGATTTATTTAGTTATTACAGCAATCGTAGTAGCTTTTGTTGGATTCTTTCTTTTTGCCAAAAAAAGTGATGATGTGCATAGTAAAGAGCTGATGGAAACTCAAGAAAAGATCAGTTCCAACAGTAATATTCTTACTGTTAGTGACGGTATCACTAACAATGCGTCCAATCTCCCTCATGGAATGCCTCCTGACTGGGTAAAAAATATGATTGCTATTAATGATAGCCCTGCATATTCACGAGAAGATAAAATCCATAAGCTGGTTGATTTATTAAAACAAAATGAATCGAATCCAGATGCATTAAGTGCAATTCTTATATCACTAACTAAATTAAACCCAATTGAAGCAGTAGACGATATTATTCCTTATTTAAAAAATACGAATCCAAAGGTTCAAATTTTGACTCTGGGTGTTCTTCATAATGCTTCCCTACTCACGAAGAAAGAACATGAGCTTAAGCATTCACTTACAGAGAATGAAGCTGTTCGTAAACGGATTACTGAAGCCGTTAATGAGCTTAAAGTAGATCCAAATACGTCAAATGAAGTAAAGGAAGTATTAATTTCTACTTACTCAGGGAGTAATACTTCTTTAAAAGGTAAATAACAACTCATTTTATAGAGCATTCTTAATTCACTATTGAGTGGAAAATACCCCCATTTAACATAATGGCGCTTATACGAAACGCGATTGTAATAATATTGAAATATCAACAAGTTAAGCTAAAAGAAAAAGTTAAAAGATCAGCAGAATCCCGGCTTGGAAACAAGTCGGCTTTTTTTTAAACTGTTTTGATATATTCCGCCAATAGAATTGATCATAATTTAATCAAAATGAAACTTTTCTCAATGTTCCCGGACTTACCAGGGCAAAAAATATCCCCAATTTTTGCGGATAAATCTGGGACAGTTTTTAGGCAGTGTTGTACGCATTTGCTTACATCAATTCCGGTCCTTTGCGGCTATACGATCTAGCTACAATTTCCTATGATGGGGACATAGAGAGCAGGATGCTCCAGATAAAAAGAACAAGAGAAAGAACAAGGAATGTGAGATCAGACAGGAGTCAGATCTAAGCATCAAATACGAAAAAGCCCAACAGGATGTTGGGCTTTTTTTATGCTTGATCAATTATTGTGTAATGCAAGTTGCAGAATCTTAATGATCTGCTAGAGGGCAAACATAATTAATTATGTTATCAGTGATAATTTTAAATTGATTTTTTATACACATAAAAGATTCTCTGCATAATAGCTGGCTCTATTGATTGTTACTCATTTGAACCATACACTTGTCTAAAAGTATTCAGCGACTCGGGTTTCAAATAGGCAGAAAAATCATTCTATTTTACTAATGAAATATAAAAGCTTAAAAAAGCAACCAGATTTGTCTTGGTAATGAATAGGGGTAAAACTACATTTCAAATTGCTGAGTAATAAACAGCATAAAAAACCCGCAATAATGCGGGTGTTGAATTATTCAAAAAACAGTTAAATATAATAACTGGTCTTGGTCATTAACTTTGAAATGCCGGTCATTGCAATACGCACTGGGGCAGGTAAATCCACACCGCCAGCATTCAATGCTGTATCTCTATGATGCAGTTCATCTTCATTCATTTGCACAAGAATTTTACGTGAACGTTCATCTTGCTCCGGCAACTGCTTGATATGGTCTTCTAAATGCAGACTGACTTGACGTTCTGTTTCTGCCACGAAACCTAGGCTGTATTTATCACCGGCAATTCCGGCAATGGCACCCATACCAAATGACAAACTGTACCAGACTGGATTGAGTAAACTGGTATGGCTATCTAGTTCTTTTAAACGGTCTTCACACCAGGCCAAATGATCTTGTTCTTCAATTGCAGCCTGTTCCATTTCACGGCGTACATTGGGCAGTTTTGCAGTGAGCGCCTGACCATGATAAAGCGCTTGTGCACAGACTTCACCACTATGATTCACCCGCATTAAACCAGCAACATGACGTGCTTCACTGACACCTAGTTTGGTTTCAACAGTACTGCCCGGATTTTCACGATGTGCAGAGGTCGTTCCGGGAACCAAACTGCGAAGCGCCTGGTCAAATGAATGAATAAATTTGTCGATACCGGTATATTGACGCATAAAATTAATCCTCTAAAGCTTCTTGTTGTACTGCAAGCATCGGCTTGAGCCTAAACAGGAGCCATGTAGTGAAAATGGCGCTTAGAATAGCGGTAATACTGAAAAGTATTTTAATATCAATCTTGAATATACTTAAGATGATAATCGAAAATACAGCAGAGGATACCATGAATACGGCATTTAGGATGTTGTTTGCAGCCACCACACGCGCACGATGTGAGCGCGGAGAAAAGGCCTGCATCATGGCGTATAAAGGTACGATGTAAAAACCGCCACTAATCCCGAGTAATGTCACGGCAAGCATGACATGGTAATAGCTCCAGCCTTGGGTAAATACCTCTTTTAAACCTAACAGGTCACCGCTACGTTCAGGCACAAAAGCCAGACTTGCGGCTAAATAAAAAGCAAAAACCGTTAAGCCAATGGCACCAATTGGTACCATCTTCAAATTCACCTCTGTACCGCCAATTCTGCGGCACAATAATGAACCGACACCAATCCCGACAGAGAAGAAGGTTAAAAGCAGACTGACGACATTTTCAGAAGCATGTAGATTCTGCTGGGTTAACTGTGGAATCTGAGTCAGATAAGTTGCCCCATAAAACCAGTACCAGGAATTACCCAATAAAATCAGAAAAATGATCGGTAGACTTTTGGCATATTTTAAGGTCTGAAAACTGGTTCTAAAAAAGTTCCAGTCAATTTTAATGTCAGGTGAGCTTACATTTTGCTTTAACACAAAACGACTCGAGATATAGCCTAAAACAGCAATGGTGACCACAGTCAGGCTAATCCAGACCAAATTGCCGTCTGATGCAGAAATGACGGCACCGCCTAAAATCATACCAATCAGAATGGCCATAGATGTACCAGATTGAAACAGGGCATTTCCGGACATCAGTTCGTTTGGTTTTAAAATTTCAGGCAAAATGGCATACTTGATTGGCCCAAAGAAGGTCGAATGCACACCCATTAAAAATAAAGCCATTAATAATAGCCACAAATGACCCAATAAAAAGCCAGCAGAGCCAATTAACATGATCACAATTTCGAGTATTTTAATGCCGCGTACAAGTTGTGAGCGTTCAGATTTATCTGCAATCTGGCCGGCTGTCGCAGAGAAAATAAAATAGGGTAAAATAAACAATAAGGCTGCAAGATTATTCAGGGTACTGACACTGGCGCTTTGCTGATTGATCCAACCATAGGTAATGACCAGTAACAAGGATTGTTTATAGACATTGTCATTCAGGGCACCGAAAAACTGAGTGACGAACATCGGTAAAAACCGACGTGTGCCTAAAAGATGTTCATTTTTTTCCATGGTTTTTGGGCTTCATTAAGTTTTATTAAGAAATGTGAGCATTTGGTAAAACACTATAAAAAATCATGTATTATATTTTAAACCTATACTTTAGTGAAAATTCCAATAGATTTGAGTTTGTTAGCAAGCGAATATTGGGCATTTCCATTACAAATATTATATTAGTTTAGAGTTGTTTATGCTTTCAAAACTGAATTTTAAAAAGTCGACTCTTACACTAAGTGTCAATTCCTTCATACAGTGGGATGATCAACATAAACGATTTTGTTTAAGTCTCTTTTTAATGTTACTTGCACAGCAAGGTTTTGCACAAGTTGCACAGCCTGATCCAACGGTCACTCAAACAGAATTTGAACAACAACTCAAGAGTGAAGCTGTTAAGCAAGGCATGGACAGTGCCGAAGAACTAGAAAAAATTGAAAACTTTCAAGAAAAACAAGCTGAACCTGATAGTTTGCAAATGCTACAACAACAAGAACAGGCGGGGCAGACTCTACCAGAATTTAAGCCAATTGAATTTGAAGATTTAGAAGAACTGCCGATTGAGCCAGTCAGTCAGGCAATGGCAGACGAAATTTTTCGTGAGGCTGAAAATGCGAAAAATCAAGCACAACTCTACCGTGCAGGACAGGTTTCAGAAGTGGTGGTTTCTGATGCAACCCAGCAAGAACTGGTTGAAATTAATCAGGCGCCTGTAAATGTCGATCAATTGATGTCAAGCATTCAAAACGATAGCAAAATTGTGGTTGAAGCCAATGAGGCCGCTAGAACTTTACCTGAAATCAGGCCAGCGGACGAAGTTGAAGAACCAAACTTCTTTAAGCGCTGGCTTTATAAAATACGACCTTCACGTCAGATAAATACTGTGAAAGTTCCGCGTATTAGTGCAGACGTTGTGTTTATCTCAGCTCAAAACAGCAGTGAGGTTTCAAGCAAAGCCTACGCTCAAGCGCTAGAGAATCTTGAAACCAATATTAAAGGCAAGCTTTCCAGTTTTACCCAAGAATCTTTTAGTGATTTTCCTTCGGCACTGCCACAATTAAGAACGATGTCGAATCAGGCTGCGCAGGCAGTTGGCTTTTATAATGCCGAATTTAAATTTGAAAAACTCAGCGAAAACCGTGTTCGCGTCAGAGTAACGCCGAATGCACCTGTGCAAATTAGAGAGCAAAATATTGAGTTGAGTGGCGCAGGTCAACAGCAAGCGCAGTTCCAGGTCATCAGTGTGCTACCCGATCAAGATGTCGGCAACATTTTCAATCATGGTTTATATGAACAAACTAAAACACGAATTAATGATGCAGCGACCAATAACGGCTACTTTGATTCATACTGGCGTTTACATGATGTAAAAGTGGCCCAGCCGCAAAATACTGCCGATGTAAATTTGCGTTTTGAAACAGGTGACCGCTACAAACTAGGCCCTGTTGAATTTCGTATGAGTGATCCATCGAAACCATTCCCAATAGACATGGATGTCTTGCAAAGTATGGTGTCGTGGGAAGATGGCGCTGATTATACCTTTTGGCGTGTCAATGGCTTGGCAAACAACTTAACCAACTCGCGTTATTTTAATTACACTTTGGTGGATGCTGTACGACCGGATCCGATTGAAAAACCGCTGGAACTTCCACCTGATATCCAGGCATTAGTAGATCAGCAAAAACTATCGGAAAATGAAGCGAGCGTACAGGACAAAAAGCAGGTTGCTTCTGCAAAAGAAGTCACTCAGTCAGTTGTGGATGAGACACAATTTGCAGGTAAAACAGATGCAGAAGGTGATCAAAATCTGCGTCAAATGCGTGTAGAACAGGAAACCAAACAATCTGAAGAAGAACGTTTAAAAGCGCAAGCACGTGAAGAAAAGAAAATTCCGGTGATTGTTACTTTAAATGCCGACCGTCTAAATACTGCAGAAGTCGGTGCCGGTTATGGTAGCGATACCGGTGCACGTGTCCGTGGTCAGTATCGCCGTGCCATTGTAAACCGTCGTGGGCATTCCTTTGATGCCAACTTGGAATTATCTAAAATCCGCCAGTCGATTGACGGTCGCTATAATATTCCTTATCACCATCCACTCAATGATTATATTAGTCTGGTGGGTGGTTATGAGCGTGAAGAACGGGATGATGTTGCACAAGGCAATGGATTAATGATTGAATCTGCAGTTGCGGGTGTGGATCGAATTATTAAAAGACCACGCGGAAGCTGGCAACATACTTTTGGCATGCGTTATCGTTTAGATCGTATTACACAAGACGGCATACTAGATGCTGAAGAAATTCCTGATGCATTTTTAGCAAACACCAATGAGCAGCAACAATCCTTACTTTTCGGTTATGAGGTTGCGCGTACCACCAGTGATAAACGTGTCAACCCGGGCAAAGGTTTTAAACAGACTTATAAAGTGGAACTTGGTAGTGAAAGTTTATTGTCTGATGCCGATATGGCCATTGTAAATGCCGGTTGGCGTTTTATTTATTCATTGGGTGAAAATGATAACCATCAGTTTGTGGGCCGTGGTGATGTAGGTTATATCTTTACAGAAGATTTTACCAAAGTTCCTTATAACCTGCGTTATTTTACTGGTGGTGACCAAACTGTTCGCGGTTTTGACTATAAGAGTCTATCGCCAGAAGAAAATGGATTTAAACTTGGTGGCCAAGCTTTAGCTGTGGGCTCCTTGGAATATAACTATCAATTTAAAGAAGGCTGGCGTGCAGCTGTATTTAGTGATGTGGGGAATGCGTACGACAAAGATTTTAATACGCCAACTGCATATAGTGTTGGTTTGGGGGTTCGTTGGGCATCGCCAATTGGTCCAATTCGTATAGATGTGGCTTCAGGCATTTCTGATGATGATCATCCGATCCGTATCCATTTCTTTATTGGTTCACAATTATAAATTTTAGGTTTTAGAGAGCATTATGGCTGAAGTAGAACAGCAACCAGAGACGGAAATCCCTCGACCAAAAAAACGTCGTATTTTGAGGAGTGTGTTATTCACACTCCTTATTGTGTTGGTTCTACTTATTGCTTCCTTTGCTGTCATGTTTACTACCGATAAAGGTAGTAAATTCTTACTGGACCGAGTACTTGAACGCCAACAGATTATTCATTATGAATATGAGGGTGGCAATCTGTTAAACGGGATTATTTTAAAAAATATCCTGGTCACCTTAAAACCTGTTGACGTCAAAATTGATCGTGCCGACATAACTTTGGGGTGGCGCGCCATCCTGAAAAAAGAAATTCATTTAAATCGTGCCGATGTACGCAATCTGCAAATTATCTCCAAGAATCCATCGAGTGATGATCCGTTTAAATTCAATGAAATCCGTTTGCCTTTTGTCCTGCGCTTAGATACGGCGGATATTGATCATCTACTGATTAAAACCGCAACCAGCAGCGTGAAGTTTAGCGATGTTCATCTGAATAATTCACTCTGGTCAGGGACACAGCTCAAGTTTGAAGATTCCCGTATGAATATGGGCTATCTTTCGGTAAAAAATGCCACAGGCAACATGAAATTTGAAGGGAAGTACCCTTTAAATGCCGTAGGTGACTTGAATATACCGTCATTAAATAAAAGCCTGAATATTCATGATATTAAAGTGGTAGCCCGAGGTACTCTGGATACCATTCAAGCCGGTGTGGCAACCAATACGCCTGATCTGTTAACCGGTTGGGTGGTGTTACATCCAGTACGTAAACATGTGCCTATGTTTGGCGAGCTGCAGTTCAAACAATATCACTGGCCATTAATGACTGAACAAAAGCTGTTTAGTAAAGATGGTGTGGCAAAATTTAATGGGGATATTGAACGCCTAAATATCGATGTTGCGACCGATTTAAGTGGCAAAAATATTCCACAAGGTCAATATAACGGTAGCATGCATACCGATCTGGTCAATCAGTTGGATGTTAGCAATTTAAATGGCCAGCTCATGAATGGCGCCGTGAATGTTGCAGGTGTGGTGAGCTGGAAAGACCTGGTGACTTGGGATATGAATGGTCGTCTGGATAAAATCAATCCTAAAGACAAGCTGATTCCACAAGTCATCCAGGATTTTCTACCGCCAAGTCTGGATGGTAAAATCGCGTCTAAAGGCAGTTTAGACAAAGGCCTGCATTTGACCGCACTGGTCGATTTTGACCGTTATGAAACCTGGAACCTTAAACTCGATCAAGCCGAGCAAAAAGGTAAAAAGCCAAATCCAATGCTGCTTGATGTTGCCTGGCAGAATATCGACCGCGCCGTACCCTATGTAGGCTGGCTCAGCAGTAAATCGGGTGATGTCAAATTGGCCCTGGTGGAAGGTAGTCAAGATATTTATGTCGCAACTGCTGTGACTCAAAATGATCAGGGAGTATTGCCAGAAGGGTTCTACAAGGCAAAACTCAACCTTAAAAATAATAATTTGAATGTGCCGAGTTTTAGCTATGTGGCAGGTAAAGGCAGCTTAAGCGGAAGCGGGAAAGTCGACTTGCCGACTGAAAAGCGCCAATTAAAATGGAATGCCATCCTAAATGCCAAAGATTTTAATCCACAAACTGTAGTGGATGCTGCACCCGTAAACTTGTTGAATGGACAGATCAAAGCCAATGGTTTTGCCAAACCGAATCAGCAAATTATTCAGTTAAATGGCATTAACTTAACCGGTCGTCTGGCACAGCAAAATAGCAATGAAACCGTCCGTTTAACTGGACGTAGTACCGTTGCCCTGATTTTCCATAATGAAAAGTCGGGCGGTGGCTTTAAAAGTTTTGCCGTAAATTATGATGGTGCATTGAATGCAAGTCATATTCAGGCAAGTGAAGGTTTACTCAAGTTTAAAGTTTCAGGTACACCTGAATTGATTAAAATTGCTGAATTACAGCATTCAGGTATTGCAGGGAAAATTTTTGCCAGTGGTTTGGTCAATCTAAAAAATGGCATTGGCTGGAATGTAAATGCATCCCTGGTTCGATTTAAGCCACATTATTTTGTCTCGTCTGTACGTGGTGAATTATCGGGTAATGTGAAAACTGAAGGGGTTTGGTCAGATCGCTTAAAACGCATTAATATCGAAAAATTAAATTTAGCCGGTATTATCAATAATAAACCTGTTCGCGGAACAGGGAATTTGGCGATGGTCATCGATTCAAATCAAAAAGGTTTCTTGCCGAAACAATTTGAAGCCAATAATTTGTATCTGTCTTATGCAAAAAACCAGCTTCAAGCAACTGGTAATGCACAAAACTTAAGATTAAAAATTAATGCACCTGCCTTGTATGAAATTTATGCTGGACTTAAAGGGCGTGCTTATGGCTATTTAAATGTGCAATCGCAACCACGTGTACAAGCCACTGCAAATCTGGCGGTAGATGATTTTGGTTTTAACAATGTATTCAGCATTAAAAAATTACGGGTACAAGGTCAGTTACCGACTTCAGAACTTACACCGACACTTCTGACGGCGAAAATGGAAAGTTTGCGTAGTGGTACGCGTGAGATTCAGCAAGGTGAAATTTCACTGGCAGGAACACGTAAGGCCCACATATTGAAAGTTCAGGCAGAAAACAGAATTTCCAAATTTTATGTGCAGTTGGCCGGTGGCTTTAATGCTCAAAATGATTGGCTGGGGCAAATTCAGAAAGGTGATTTTGACTCTTTGCGTGCCCGATTGGTGCAACGTCAAAATGCCTCGGTTATTTACAATACTGCAAAATCTGAATTATTTGTCGGTGCACATTGCTGGTCCAGTCAGCAAAGTCAATTGTGTTTCGATCAACCGATTCGCGTCAGTAAAACCAAAGGTAATGTGTCCTTTGTTACCCAAAATGTCGATTTAAATGATTTTGCAGCCTTTATGCCAGAAGGTTTGGCCATTACCGGTAAGGTCAATGGTTATGCAAAAGCTGCATGGGCTCAAGGGGCTAAACCGAAAATTGATGCAAGACTGGTCACACGCAATGGTGTAATTGGTCTGGCAGCTGAAGATCCGCAGGATGTAGGTTCTACATTAAGGTATAACGAAATTGGCCTAATTGCGAAAAGTGTAGCCGAAGGTCTGCAGGTTCGTTTAGATGTGAAAACCCCTGAAATTGGTACCGGTTATGCCAATGTCATTATTGATCCTTATAAAGCCAACAAGCCTATGCGTGGTGAAGTTGCCTTTGACCAGGTGCAACTTAAGGTCTTTAAACCCTTTATTCAAGATGTTCGCTCACTCGCTGGAACCCTGTCTTTTGCAGGCAAAATCGCAGGAACGCTGACTCAGCCGTTGTTTAATGGTGAAATGCGCCTCAAAGATGGCGCCATTAGCATGATTTCATTGCCTGTAAACTTGAGCAATATTCAGGTTTATTCATCTATTCGACAAGATCATGCCAGCATTAATGGGGCATTTAACAGTGGTCGAGGCGTAGGTGCATTAGCGGGGAATGTGGACTGGAAAAATGATCCACGTATTCAATTGCATTTAAAAGGTGAAAACCTGCTGATTCGCCAAGCACCACTGATTACCGCAGTGGTTACACCAGATTTAACCTTGGATGTTTTGCCATTCCAGAAAAAATTAACCTTAAATGGCAAGGTTGAAGTACCACGTGCCTTAATTTCTATGCCTGAAGCTTCAGCACCGGTGATCAATGTATCATCGGATGTACGTATTGTTCATGAAGGGCAAGATCAGCTTGCAATATTGAGAGCGGCTCGACCATGGGATATTCGTGCAGATGTCATGGTCAATCTGGGCAATCAAGTGATTTTCCAGGGTTTTGATAGCCGCATTCCAATGCTGGGACGTCTATATTTATCCCAACGTGGGCTTGAAACAGCAATGCGTGCCAATGGTGCAATTGGTGTGAGTCAAAAGGTAAAAATTGAAGCTTATGGACAAAGTCTGGACTTGAACCGTGCAATTGCCCGTTTCAATGGACCTTTATATAACCCAACTTTGGATATTGATGCCAATAAGAGTGTTCAAGGCAGCACAGTGGGTGTGCGGGTTACCGGAACAGCAACCAGTCCAAATATTCAGGTTTATAACGATGCCGGTTTGTCTGAACAGGAAGCGTTAAATGCCATACTCACTGGTCGTATTAATGAAGGGACTAGTGGTATTAGTCAAACAGAAGGCTTTAAATCCGATGTCAATAATACCATTGCTGCGGCAGGGATCAGTATGGGCTTGGGCGGTACACGTGCCTTGACCAATCAGATTGGACGTACTTTTGGCTTAACTGGCTTGGCGCTAGATGCTCAGGGGACAGGTGATGATACCCAAGTCAGTGTGACCGGTTATATTACCCCTGATTTGTTTATTCGTTATGGTGTGGGGGTGTTCACGCCTGTAAATAAATTGACCTTACGTTATCAAATGAACAAACGGTTGTATTTGGAAGCTAGCCAATCCTTAGAGCGAGCTGTGGATTTATTTTATAACTGGCGGTTTTAAGAACTAATCACCTTAAAATTTTCTCTGCATTATTTAATACCGCCTTCGGGCGGTTTTTATATGACAGAAGTCATTGTTTTTGTTAGATTGTTATTACTTTGTAAAAATGGAAAAGTAGTCAAAAAAATACTTATTGCGGGGATACTGGGATTTGGATTGGCGGGGTGTACTGCTATTCAAGTCAACAATACGACTGGATTTAAGCCAGATTCAATTAAACAGGTGTGTATTATTCATAATCCAAAAGTCATAATTAAGGATTATGACAAATTAGTAGAAAAAAGTTTTGCTAGATACAACATCCATGCTGAAACACATCAAGAAACGGATAATTTAAGTTTCTGTCAAACTACACTGAATTATACAGCGCTAAGATCTTGGGATGTGGTTCCTTATATGGTCTCTGCACAATTTAATTTAATACAAAATGGTCGTCAGGTATCAGAAGCATCCTTTAGATTAAAAGGAAATGGTGGCTTGGCGCTTAATAAATGGAGAAGTACCGAGACTAAAATCAATGAGCTAGTCGATCAATTATTAAATAAGGCTTCGAGAGAATAATTTAAGTTTTTATAAAGCCCAGATGTGCAAAAGCGAGAGTGAACTCTCGCTTTTTACTCTTAAACTATCTTACTGATGTAAGAATAATTTTAGAATTATAGTGCTACGATGTTTACAGCATTCGGGCCTTTTTGACCTTGAGTGATGCTGAATTCAACTTGTTGGCCTTCAGCCAAAGTTTTGAAACCAGAGTTAGCGATTTCGCTGAAATGAGCAAAAACGTCAGGACCGTTTTCTTGTTGAATAAAACCGAAACCTTTAGTTTCGTTGAACCACTTAACAGTACCTTTAACAGTATTAGACATAATACAATCCTATAAACTTTAATATTTTTGGTTTAATAAAAAACCGGGTGTTAACTTGAAAATATGAATGGAACTTTAAATCTGAAAAACGAAGGATTATGACTAAAACTGCGAAATACAAAAAGATTTACCAGAACAAAACTATTTCTCTAGTTGAGATAAAGAATACAGGTATATTTAAGAATGTGCAAGTTAATATTTACCTATTGATGCTTTTTATGCCGTGTATTTGTAAGTAAATAATTATTTTTAGTAAATCAATAATTTATCTTTTGATTCTGTGATCTTTTTATCGAGTTAAAGTTATGACTCAATTCTATTTCATAGCTTTAAACCACTTTATTTGAACTTTATTTGAAAAAATGACTTAAATTTTTTCAGATTGGTAATCTTACGCATTAAAAAATACTGACGTGATGACTTTAATTAATCCTCTTATTATATTTTCATGGGCCTTATGATTGTGAATTTAGGACTTAAACAGGGCAATGAATGCCTAAATGCGTTATTTTTCAATTAAAATTGAATAAAGTTTGCTTTGTTATGCTTTAGGGCGTATAAAGCTAACTCGTTGATGCGGGATGGAGCAGTCTGGTAGCTCGTCGGGCTCATAACCCGAAGGTCGTTGGTTCAAATCCAGCTCCCGCTACCAACGAAAGAATAAAAGAGTTTATAGCCTAATCTACACAGATTAGGCTTTTTTTATGCCTTCTATTTAACTTCAAACTCAGGTTTTTCCCTATATAAAGGACGCATTATTTCTTATTTTCCCTAACTTTGATTATGATAGAGGCAATAGGAGAAGGTTCATGAATAAGTTATTCACTTTAATGGTATTGGTTGCTTTGGTCGGTTGTGCTGAAAAAAAACCATTAACTGCTGAAGAGCAGTGGAAAGGCTATTGTACAAGCGTGGGAAATGCTGCAAATACAATTATGTATGATCGTCAAAATGCAATTGATAAAGCAGCGGCATTAGAACATGCCGGCAAAATTGAAGATGAAACCACAAAAACCTTTATTTTGGATATTATTGAACAGGTTTATGCATTTCCATTAGCTGAAATTAATGCCGACCCAGATGCAAGCCGCAAACAATTCAAGCAAAAAACCATAGAAAAATGTCTTGTGACTCCGCATGACAAAATGCCAGATTACAAACCGTTCTAAGGAACGGTTTTTTTTATTTATCTTTTATTTGAATGGTTAAAATAGCCTAAGTATGGGCGGCATAAATTGTGACATTTGAGTAAATCATAAATATAGAAAAGCTTATACAAATAGTGAATAATGAAAATAACTACAAAAAAACGAAGGGGCGCTATATGGATGTTGTGGGTTATTTACATAATGCAGACCTGCTCTTGGAAGATGAACAGGGTGTTGTGGTGATGGGCGGGAGTCACTATGTACTCAGTTTGGGCGATAAAGTCTATCTTCAGCATATGATTGATCAAGAAACGAAGCTTTATCAGGTTCATATTTCGTTTGCCAGCGCAGAGCATGCTATGCTGCATGAAGATGAAATTCAGGTTAAATTTGAAGGCTGTCGCGATGATTTACGTGAATATATCAATGCAACGACAGTCCACTAAGGTTGAATGTTTTTCTTTTTTAAAAGAGGGCAACATTAAGTTGCCTTTTTTATGTATGAATTTCAGTTAAAAGTTAATTATCATCAGCATTAAAGATGTACATTGGGGTGGGCGTGATTACTGAGTGATCAATATGGGCATCATTTAGATACTAAATAATGGACATCATAAAGAAACACTCTACTTGCATTAACTTTTAACTGGAATTTTAGTAAAATTTTGCAGTCCATATTATTTGTGAAGCTTTATAGAAGCTGGAATTCACAGATAATTTTTTAAAAAAGAGGAATAACACCGTGCTAGAAGCTTACCGCCAACACGTTGCAGAACGTGCCGCACTCGGAGTCCCACCGAAGCCACTTGATGATGTTCAAACAGCTGACTTGGTTGAACTATTAAAAAATCCCCCAGCTGGTGAAGAAGCTTTTTTAGTTGATTTGCTAGAAAACCGTGTTCCTGCAGGTGTTGACCAAGCTGCTTATGTTAAAGCTGCTTTCTTGGCTGCTTTGGCAAAAGGTGAAGCAACTTCTCCACTTATTTCTAAAGAACGTGCGGTTTACTTACTAGGTACTATGCTTGGTGGTTATAACGTAGCGCCTTTAGTTGCATTGCTTGACGACGCTGAACTTTCAGAACTTGCTGCTGAAGCGTTGAAAAAAACTCTTCTTGTATTTGATGCGTTCCATGACGTTGCAGATAAAGCGAAAGCGGGCAACGCAAATGCACAAGCGGTTATGCAGTCTTGGGCTGATGCTGAATGGTTCACTACACGTCCAGACGTTCCATCTGAAATTAAATTGACAGTTTTCAAAGTAACTGGCGAAACAAATACAGATGACTTGTCTCCAGCTCAAGACGCTTGGAGCCGTCCAGACATCCCATTGCATGCAAATGCAATGCTTAAAAACGTACGTGACGGGATCAACCCGGAAGTTCCTGGTGAAGTGGGTCCACTTAACCAAATTAAAGAATTGATCGCGAAAGGCAACCAGGTTGCTTACGTAGGTGACGTTGTCGGTACGGGTTCATCTCGTAAATCTGCAACTAACTCTGTACTTTGGTTCTTCGGTGACGACATTGCTCACATCCCGAACAAAAAAGACGGTGGTTACTGCCTAGGTTCTAAAATCGCTCCAATCTTCTTCAACACTATGGAAGATGCTGGTGCGTTACCAATCGAGATCGACGTTGCTAACATGAACATGGGCGATGAAATCGTTCTTAAGATTGATCATGCTGCTGCGAAAGTTTCTGCGTCTAAAGACGGTGCAGTGATTGCTGAATCTGACCTTAAAACTCCAGTGCTTCTAGACGAAGTTCGTGCTGGCGGTCGTATTAACCTGATCGTTGGTCGTGGTTTGACAACTAAGGCTCGTGAAGCTTTAGGTCTTCCAGTATCTACTTTGTTCCGTGTTCCGGTTCAACCTGCTGCAACTGGCAAAGGTTTCACTCAAGCACAGAAAATGGTTGGTCGCGCTTGTGGTCTTCCTGAAGGTCAAGGCGTACTTCCAGGTACTTACTGTGAACCACGCATGACAACTGTAGGTTCGCAAGATACTACAGGTCCTATGACGCGTGACGAATTGAAAGACTTGGCTTGCCTAGGTTTCTCTGCTGACCTTGTTATGCAATCTTTCTGTCATACAGCTGCGTATCCAAAACCAATTGACGTTCAAATGCAACACTCGCTTCCTGATTTCATCATGAACCGTGGTGGTGTGTCTTTACGCCCAGGTGACGGTATTATTCACTCTTGGTTAAACCGTATGCTTCTTCCGGATACCGTTGGTACTGGTGGTGACTCGCATACTCGTTTCCCAATTGGTATTTCATTCCCAGCGGGTTCTGGTCTTGTAGCGTTCGCTGCTGCTACTGGTGTTATGCCATTAGACATGCCTGAATCTGTTCTTGTTAAGTTCAAAGGTAAAATGCAGCCTGGTATCACTCTACGTGACCTAGTACATGCTATTCCTTACTACGCGATTCAAGCGGGTGACTTGACTGTAGAGAAGAAAGGTAAGAAAAACATCTTCTCTGGTCGTATCCTTGAGATCGACTTAACAGAAATGGAAACTGACTTAACTGTTGAGCAAGCGTTCGAACTTTCTGATGCTTCTGCTGAACGTTCAGCTGCTGGTTGTTCAATCACGCTTTCTGAAGAGAAAGTTGCTGAATACCTTAAATCAAACATTACAATGTTGAAATGGATGATTTCTGAAGGTTATGGCGATGCGCGTACAATGGCTCGTCGTGTTGAGAACATGGAAAAATGGTTGGCTAACCCAAGCCTTCTTAAAGCTGATGCTGACGCTGAATACACTAAAGTGTATGAAATTGATCTTGCTGACATCAAAGAACCTGTTCTTTGCTGCCCGAACGATCCAGATGACGCGAAACTTCTTTCTGATGTTCAAGGCGTGAAAATTGACGAAGTATTCGTTGGTTCATGTATGACGAACATTGGTCACTTCCGCGCAACTGGTAAGTTACTTGAGAAAGTTCCTGGTGGCGTACTTTCAACTCGTTTGTGGATTGCTCCACCTACGCGTATGGACGAACGTCAATTGATGGAAGAAGGTTTCTACAACATCTATGGTAAAGCTGGCGCGCGTACTGAAATGCCAGGTTGTTCATTATGTATGGGTAACCAAGCACGTGTAGCTCCGAACACTACTTGTGTTTCGACTTCTACGCGTAACTTCCCGAACCGTCTAGGTCAAGGTGCTAACGTTTACTTAGCTTCTGCTGAACTTGCATCTGTTGCTGCTGTACTTGGTAAATTACCAACTCCAGAAGAATACCAACAATATGCAGCTCAAATTGACAGCATGTCAGCTGACATCTATCAATACTTAAGCTTCGACAAAATGAGCGACTATACTGACGCTGCTGCGAATGTTGATACGAAGAAAATTGCTGCTGCTCAGTTGACTTAATTCTTTGTTAATTAAGCAATAAGCGGTATAAGATAAGGGCTGAGTAATCGGCCCTTATCTTTTTATGAATAAAACAGAAGCTTTTTTAAAATGGCAAAAGAATACTCAAGAAATTTTTGATTTTAGTGTTTTAGTACATTATGCGGTTCCGGCTTTAAGACAACAAATTTCTTTAGTTGAAAAAGGCGTAGTAAAGCAGTTATGTAGACCAGATTATTATAGAAGTCATAAGGAAAATTATTATTCCTCTCCAAATTTATTGATCAATATAAAAAGAAGAACTTCAGGCTATAAATCACATGTTTCAGATTATTTATTGCTTTCTTTATTTAGCTATTTTGAAGCATTTGTAATAGATATTATTAAAGAATTTTTAGATTTTCATGGTGGAATTTCTGAATTTCAAAGTTTTGCAATTAAAAAATCTATAGAACAGTTAAGTAATCACAAAGAAATTAGAAAATATAGAAATAATTTAAAACCGACTATTGCAAAGAATCAGCCTGATCGCAAGCATGCAACCCGTGAATTGAAGAAGACAGAATTTAGATTCCCTAGTGATCACTTTGCATCGTATGGAATATTTATGCTTGGAAAGAAAGTTGAGGATTTAAAAGCAAGAGACATTCCTGAAGTATTAATAAATGTATTATTAATTGAACTAGCCCCAGAGGATGTAAAAAAATTTCATAATATTAGAGATATACGAAATAGTATTGCTCATGGTTAATTGGTTCATCTTGATATTGAGGCAGTTACAAAACACAATGACGTTTTAATGGGTCTTGCTAAGAAAGTTAACACACATGTTTGTGAATTTTTTAAAATCTATGAATGTCATTATTTTAGTTAAATTTTTTATGAAAGAGCTATCTTTGAACGATAGTAACTTCTAATTTTTTCCAAAAATAAATCATCTAAATTGCTCATGATTTTAAATTTTCAAACCAAGATTCATTTAGTATGTTTCAATTACTACATTACTCAAGCATTAAAAAATTACATTATTTGCCAAATGTAAAGCTGATGATATAAAGATCTCACGAGTATGGCGAATATTTATTATGTTCTTTAAGGAGTTTGACGATTCTATACACTTTACAGCTAGACTAATAAATCGTTTAATCCCCACGTTCAAGAATGATTTAAAAAGTTGATGTAACAATGGCAAAACAATCCCGATTCCTCTGTATTGGTGGGTTCCTCAACGGAACCCAAGTTAAAGACCAAGGCGATAACTTTGTCTGTGTCGAAAAGTCTAAAAATGTGACTTACACAAAAAAGGAAATTTTCCATCCTGACGCTTGGGATCATGACTACTATGTCTGTGAAAATACTACAGACAAACAAGCCCGAAATTGGGTCTATGATATCGAATCGAATTAGATATTCATTAAAAAGCTCAAATCTTAAAAATAGATTTGAGCTTTTTTTATAACAATAATGATTTGATTAACCATAAGAGAGCCAATCAAAAACTTAAAAATAAATTATTAAAAATGAATCTTTATATAACAGTTTTCTAGCTGACCTAAAGTCCATATATGGACTTAAAATGATTAAAAATCCAAGTCGCTGAAATTTTTGAACTGGATTTTGATATTGTAATGTGGAAGAAAGATCTACAATACCATATATAAAACTGATATGAATTTAAGATGAATGGTTGTTATTATGATTTATTATTTATATCTCTGTGCTAAAATTTGTACGTTTTTCAAAATAAAAAAACTTTCTACATAAATTTATAAAAAACAAAATAAAAACTAGGTTACTCATAATGTTTTCAAAATATACATATCAGGCAATGCTTACTGCTGTGCTTTCAGGATTCTTATTGTCTGCTTGTGGTGGAAGCTCCGACAGTCAAAATTCACCGTCATCATCCAATTCCTCTGCCACTCCAACACAACAAACTTATGCTGAACTCTCAGGTACGGCTTTTTCAAACAAGCCTTTGGCTGATGCTAAAGTAAATGCAATTTGTAAGGATGGTAGCGGTTTTAAATCTAGTGTTACTACAGATCAGGAAGGGCGATGGTTAGGTGAAGTAAATGCTTCACAATTTCCATGTCGTATTGAGGTGCAAGCTGAGCAAAAATATTATGGTTATGCGCAAAAGGCAGGTAATGTTAATTTAAATCCGTTAACTACATTAGCGATTGTTGGGACATCGGGGAAATTGCCCTCAGCGTGGTATACGGAAGAAAGAAATTTAGATTCTAGCCGTTTGCAAAACACAATTAAAAATTTGATTACTGAATTCAAGCAAGAAGGATATTCAGTGGATGAAAGCCGAGGTTGGTTTAATTCACTGAGTGACCTGAATTCAGTCGAGTTTAAAGTCGTACAGGAACTTTTAGCTGCAATTGAAGAAAATCCAAATATTGAAGATTTCGAAGCATTATTACTTCTAATTAAAGATGGTAATATCAGTCAGATTCCTGCAAAACCTGATAGGGTTATTACTGTACCATGGAATATTAATCTGAATGCTTGTGTCCGTGAAAAGATTGAAGGCTCTGATCATATAGAGTCTTATGGTAAATGCTCTGGTGCTGTACTTAAAGATTTTCAAACAACAGATCTTGTGGATGATGCTAGCGATATATCATGTTCCTTACATAAGGAAAATAATACGATTACATTAACAAGAGGTACTCAATCGCTATCCGTCATTCTTGATCAGGAAGGTGCGGATGGAATAATGATAAATCATAACATTATCGATGATGATGGATTCCCATCGTATCTTCTAGTGAGTTCTACAGGTATATATGATTTTAATTTCCAATATAATCAAGGACTATTTGATTTTAGGCATTCCGGTAAATTGATGGCTGCTTATATCAAAGGGCCATCCGCTGAAATTCGCTGTTTGCACCCAGATTTTAAAAAGTTAATAGAACATTATGGTGGTGATGCTGATGATTTGGATGATGAGTAATTCAATTTCTTGTATTTAGCATAAATATGAACAGCCCCTTGAATGGGGCTGTTTTTTATGGGTGTTAGTTAGTCATTAACTGAATTTATGATGAACAATAATTTAAAAAAATTGGAAAAAATGAAAAATAAATCTCAGGCAATAAAAAGCCCCATGGTTAGGGGCTAGTCGTATATAGGTCAAGCCTATATACTGTAAGAGGCTCATCTCAAACTGAGTGTATTAGAACACAGCAGCCTTCAAATAACTATCTAAATCTTATTTAAACTACCAATTGCTGCGCAATCACCGACCATAAATTCTGATGCGACTTTTTGAACATCAGCATATGACCAATAGCTTTATGCTCATAATTTTTAGGCTTAAGTTCAATCATCTGGGTATCTGCATTCGGGTATAAACGCAGTAAATCTTTCACATTTGCAGACGTTGCAATTTCATCGTCTGATGACCAAAGTACCGTGATCGGACAATCAATTTCAGCGTGATAATCTTCAAACACAGTTTTACCCATCGCATTCATGACATAACCCGGTTTGCTGCAAAATTGCGCCCATTGTTTAGCCACATCTTTAGGCAGGTTTTCACCCATGCCAATGGCTTGGGTTGGACCATAACCTTTGGTAATACGCGCTAATGGGAAAATGACATTGAACATGACAGGGGCAAGCAGTTTAGTTTTGCCTTTTAGACCTTTCACATGTCCGGTTGAGCCAGAAACTGCAATCACTTTGGCCACTTTTTGATAATTTGGCACAATTCCTAAAAGCTGACCACCTGCACTATGACCCAGTAAAATGACTTGCTCTGCTTGTGTCTTGCATAACAAGGTGTCTATGGCCGCAGGAATATCAAGCTGTCCCCAGTTGATAATACTGGCTTTAGACTTACTTACATGGCCGTGTAGGGAGCGACCAATACCCCGGAAGTCAAAGCTTAAAACATCATAACCTTGCGTAGCCAACCATTCTGCAAAAGCCTGATAAAAATGTTGGGTGATCCCCGTTGCAGGGCAAATTAAAACGGGGTAATTATTTTGACTGGGATTTTGTTTTGGGTAAAAACGTCCACTGAGAGAATATCCATCTTTACAGCTGATTTCTAATGTTTCAAAAATATTCATATTTAGAACATGCGTTCAATTTAACTTGTTACTACTGTACCCAAGTTCCAAAAAGAAACTTGCACAAATCATGACTTTAAAGTCAGAATAGCGCTCTAAAAATAAGGATATAAATCAATGGATATTGAAAGTTTAAATCAGTCTGTTTCGCTGGCAATCATATTTAGCGGTGTTTTTCTTTGGGTCGGCATGCTGACTGGGGTGTGGAAATATTATCAAATACGCCATTCTGAACAGGCTCGGGCACATTATTATGTCGATATCGCGCATAGAAGCAGTTTGCTTTATGCACCCGCCAGTTTAATTCTTGCGGTACTGGCATTTTTTTCAGTCTGGGCTGAGGGGCTTAACTTAATTTTCGTGCTGATCAATCTGTTCTTTTTTAGTTTTTCAATTTTAAGTTATGTCTTACATGGCTGGCTTAAAGATACCAGCAACCAGTTTAAACAGCCACACCAGATGGGGCTTTGGCATTTGCCAAAATGGATGCTCAGCAGTGCGATGATTTTTTTGGTGATTGGGGAATTAGGCGCGACAGCAGGGTTGTTGCTTGGAGCAATATTGGCGCTGAATGGATTTTGATGAGATTATTTAACTAGATAATATTTATGATTTTTTGGTTTTTATTTTCTGTTTTTTTCTTTTCTGAAGATGGGTGATAGTCACCCATCTTTTATTCTGTAGTGTTAATTTGTTTCTGTTGGCGATACTTTTGATCGACCAAAGCCCAAATATAAAAGGCAACTGAAACAATAAAAGCATATAAAAAGTATTCAGGTTTTAAATTGTCTTGAATCAAACCATGAATAATAAGTGTCACGAGCAGAGCAGCAGTCGTACTCAAATAGGTGACTATGTTCTTATTTGCTTTTAGAGCGTTAATGAAGACTTCTTTATTGAAATGTATTGATAACATCTCCACCCCTCCTGTTGTTTTTGACTTAAACTTAATTGTTTTAGTCAGATTAGTCTCTATTGTTGTACTGCTTATTTAATGTTGTTTCAATAGCTATTGTCATTATTTTGTAATAAAAGCATGTTAATGCATAAAACCAGAGATAAATCCTCTTTAAAATATAAAAAGTATGTATTTTTAGGCCTTGAAATAACTATTGTTGATGGTTTAAATGTGCAATAAATAAGCTTTATTCAACAATGCTAGATAGAAATATATAAAAAGCAATATTGATGCCAGTAGTGTGTATGCAATTCAGTATTACGAAGGGGGAAATTGAAGATTTTGCAGGAAATAACGATGAATCATCATTTAATATTTTTACATTAAAATGTATACAACCGGAAACTGTGCCAATAAGAGATGTAAACAATAAAACTCTGTTTGGGTAAAACATGATGTTTTATTGATCACGCTTAAAATCATGTTTGGGTAAAACTTGATTTTAATGACCTCAGCTTTCGGTTATTTTTTAACTTTATCGATCACAATAGCAATTATCAGCACAATGGTAGATGGAATAAGCCATGCCAAATTTTGCGCATTTAAAGGTAAATGTTGAATCATTTCAGGCAAATTGAAACCTGCAACTTTAAGTCCATCCAATATGCCAAATAAAAATGCAATCGCAGTTACGGGCGCAACAACGTAAGCAGGTTTATTGAAAAACTTCCAGAAGAAGCTGAGTAGAATAACCACAATGGCTGGTGGATAAATCGCGCTTAAAACAGGGACAGACACTGCAATAAGTTTGGTTAAACCCAAGTTTGAAATGATGAACGAGAAGCCAACCAAAACAAAAACCAAGATTTTATAAGGAATTTTAGTCAGTCCAGAGAAGTATTCTGCACATGCACAGGTGAGACCAATGGCTGTAACCATACAGGCAAGGAAAATCATTCCGGTTAAGAACAGCGAGCCAATATCGCCAAACGCATGTTGTACATATGCATGCAGGATCACTGCACCATTTGCTGCATTTGGAGCAACATCGTGACTGCCTAAACCTAATTTGAACAGGCTTAAGTAAACTAGCGTTAAACCCACACCAGAAATCAAACTAGCGATCACTGCATATTTAGTCACCAGTTTTTTGTCAGTTACACCACGTGAATGAATCGCGTGAATAATGACAATACCAAAGACCAATGCGCCTAAAGTGTCCATGGTTAAGTAACCATTCACGAAACCTTCAGAGACAGGAGCAGTCACATAGTTATCAATTGCAGGTGGAATGAATCCGGCAGGAATTGCAAATGCGGCAATACCCAACACAGCCAAAGAAATGATCTTTAAAGGTGCAAGGAAGTGACCTACAGTATCGAGCAGTTTATTTGGGTATAAAGACACAACCGTTACAACGGCAAAGTAAATTGCACTGTAAATGAGCAGACTGCTGCTTTCTGTACCAAAATAAGAAGAAAAACCGATTTCATAAGAAACCGTTGCTGTACGTGGAGTTGCAAATAAAGGACCAACCGCTAAGTAACACACGACAGTTAAAATCAGACTTGCGATTTTACCTAAAGGAGAACTTAAATTTTGGATGGATCCTTCTACACGTGACAG
Organism: Acinetobacter terrestris; assembly: GCF_004331155.1. Lineage (GTDB taxonomy): Bacteria > Pseudomonadota > Gammaproteobacteria > Pseudomonadales > Moraxellaceae > Acinetobacter > Acinetobacter terrestris. The sequence continues at coordinate 92,777 of NZ_SJNZ01000009.1, read as the reverse complement.
CGCCATAATGGTGATGACAGGCAGACCAACTGCGGTAATTAGAAAACCTAAAGCAGCTAACCATACATGTTCACCCGCTTGTTGAGCGACAATCGGAGGAAAGATAATATTGCCTGCACCAATAAAAAGTGCAAATGTCATGAAACCTAAGGCAATAATATCTCTTGTACGGAGACTTGTCATAGAGGGGAGATGGATTGACCAAAAGAGGCAATTTTAGAGGATAGAAAAGTATTTGGGTACCTTATTTTATTTAGGTTATGGCTTTTATTTATATTGATATATCAATTTATGAATATAAAGCTGAATTGAGGTTGATTTATATTATTGATTATTGAATGAAAATTATAGAATATTGAAAAATAGTGTGCATTTTTAAAGATTTACGCATTGTTTAATTTTTTTGTAATGACAGTTTAAGTGTATAAAAATCAGTCATTAAAGCCCTAAAATTACCGCACTATTGGCTTTATGTACTGTAATTAAACAAAAAAATGGTAAAAGGTTTATAATCATAAGCCTTATTTATGAGGATGATGCAATGAAAGCTTCCACTATTACCATTAAAACTGAGCAAGATCTCGAGAAACTGCGTATTTCCGGGCGTCTGGCTGCTCAGGTTTTAGAAATGATAGGGAAGTATGTCAAGCCGGGCGTGAGTACAGAATATCTGGATGACATTTGTAATGATTTCATTGTAAACACTTTAAAAGTGATTCCAGCCAATGTTGGCTATTATGGCTATACCAAAACCACCTGTATTTCACCTAATGAAGTGGTTTGTCATGGTATCCCATCGCTGAATACCATTTTGCAAGATGGTGACATTATCAATATTGATGTTGCGATTATTAAAGATGGTTATTTTGGCGATACCAGCCGGATGTATTACGTAGGTACAGTTAAACCAGAAGCTAAAAAACTGGTTGAAACCACCTATGAAGCGATGGTTGCGGGTATTCATGCAGTGAAACCGGGTGCAACGCTGGGTGATATCGGTTTTGCCATTCAGTCGGTTGCACATCGTGAAGGTTATAGCATTGTGCGTGAATATTGCGGTCACGGGATTGGTAAGGTTTATCACGAACAACCGAATGTTTTACATTATGGTCAACCGGGTCAGGGGCTTATACTTAAAAAAGGCATGGTTTTTACCATTGAACCGATGGTTAACGCCGGTAAACCGCGTGTCAAAGAACTTAAAGATGGCTGGACAGTGGTTACAGCAGATCGCTCTTTGACTGCACAATGGGAACATATGGTTGCTGTGACAGACACCGGTTTTGAGCTTTTATCCCCTTGGCCAGAAGGTACAGGTTCGTATCCTTCAATTTAATGGATGGAGTTTAAATGAAATAGATTGTTTTATACTTAAGTAAAAGGCAATCTATTCTGTATACTAATAAAGTTTTAAAAACGATTAGTAACAAACTTAAGTCTATGTTTAAATTTAAAAAATAATTTTTCAGATTTTTTTGTAAGATATTTTAAATATTAGATTTAACTGTATTTATTTTGTACTATATACATATAGATTCTAGCTGTAGTTTCTTTTTCAAAGTTTATAGGCTTACCCACCTCGGGTAAGCTTTTTTTTGCCTAAAATTTTAACGACATCAAGTGATATTTCATACTTTGTTGTTTATAAATATCATTTTTGTCTTGTCGAGAGATGACTGAAATTTGTCAGCAGGTGACTTTAAATATTCAGCCATTATCCCTTAAGCCATCAATGATTAAAAAATTAATGTTTGCTGAGCTGTTCAACTAAATAGTCGATAAAGACACGCACAGCAGGCAGTAGTCCACGGCGTGATGGATAGACGGCATGGAAAATACCATGGGGTGCTTTCCAGTTCGGAAGTACACGAACCAGTTCACCGCTTTGCACGTAGTCTTGCACAATGGTATCCGGTAATAAGGCAATCCCGCAATTTTGTCTGGTAAGTTGCGCCAGCATCATCAAATCAGAACCCATCACCATGGGATTCACCTTGATTTTTTTCTGATTGTTTTTTTCATCGTGTACCACAATATGCTGATCTAGATGTTCATCTGCCATACTCAGAATTTGATGCTGGCTTAAATCTTCCGGTTGTTTTAATTCACCAAATTCATTCAGATAAGCCTGACTGGCAAATAAGTGCTGTTCGATATTTTCAAATTTTCGTATGATCAGACTTGGATCCTCATCCAAATTTGAACGAACACGCAATGCGATATCAATACCTTCATTGATGACGTCAACACGGCGATTACTGACAATGAGCTGAACTTTGATTTCAGGATAGCTTTTGAGGAATTGAGGCAGAATTTTGGCAATTTCATTCTGCGCGATGGAGACAGGGAGACTGACCTTAATCACGCCGCGTGGCTGGGTACTCAAATGATCAACCAGGTCATGGGCGGCTTGCGCAGCATTCATCATGACTTGTGCATGGCGATAAATATTCATGCCAATGTCTGTCACTGCGAAATGGCGTGAACTGCGTTGAATTAACCGAACCCCCAAGTGCTCTTCCAGATTATAGACGCGACGACTGAGTTTTGATTTGGGGATATCGGTTGCGCGTTCTGCTGCGCTAAAACCCCCATGTTCAACCACCAATGCAAAGCAATAAAAATCATCAAGATCTGACAGCATTTAAGAATTCCATTTATGCAACAATATATAAGATTAAAGGTCTATCGTTTCAGTTTGTCAATTTTAATTTGCTTAATTTTTCAGATTTGAATTGTCTATCCTATTGAGATAACAAGGCTAAAGTGGAATATCTATATACCGGGCTTTTCTTTAATTTGATGCGTGGCTGCTTTGAGTTAAACAAGGTTGGATTTTTCCATTTTTATTATGACTTCTTATCAATATATAGATTTGAATAAAGGAAAAATGTCATGGAATTAAGACATTTACGCTATTTTGTTGCCGTGGTTGAGGAGCAGAGCTTTACCAAGGCTGCTGAAAAACTGTTTATTGCCCAGCCTCCTTTAAGTCGTCAAATTCAAAATCTTGAAACTGAGCTGGGTGCTTTGCTGTTTGAGCGTGGAAGTCGTCCGTTAAAGCCCACCGCTGTGGGGTATTTCTTTTATCAGCAAGCGGTCAAGCTGCTAGCCAGTGCCGACCAGATGAAGTCGATCACCATGCGTGAAGGCATTATCAAAAAAACCATGACCATTGGTTTTGGTGGTTCATTGTTGTATGGATTATTACCCAGAGTGGTTTATTTATTTCGCCAGCAACAGCCGTATTTGAAAATCAAACTGGTTCAAATGAATGCGATGGAGCAAATAGATGCGCTTAAAGAGGGGCGGATTGATGCCAGTTTTGGTCGGGTTAGAATTTCTGATCCTGCAATCAAGCGAATTTTATTGCGTGAAGAACCATTGATGGTCGCCGTGCATTCCAGTCATGCGCTTGCTGCAAAAAAACAGGGAGTTAAACTCGAAGAAATTGTTGAGGAACATGTGTTGTTGTATCCGAAGCTACCCAAGCCGAGTTTTTCAGCCCAAATGAAAGGTCTATTTTCAGAATATGGTTTAGAGCCTAAAAATTTAACTGTGGTTGACGATATTCAACTGGCTTTAGGTTTGGCGGCTGCAGGCGAAGGTCTGTGTATTGTTCCTGAGAGCGCCAAAACCGTGCAGTTTAAGCACCTGAATTATATTCCTATATTGGATGATGACGCCGTGAGTCCGGTCTTTTTGATTATCCGCAACGCTGATCACAGTGAATATATCCGTTCATTATTGGATAGTGTTTATCAAGTCTATGACCTGGAAGCCATCAAGTATGATCGTCAGATTTTTTAATATTGATCGATAGTAAATGACTCTATTTAATTGTTTAATTTAACTACTTTATTTAATTGCCTTGTTTAAGAAATTGAGCAATTTCGCGACCGAATTTGATCGGTTCACTGATTAACGGCGTATGCCCAGATTTTTCAAAGATAATCTGTTTGGAGTTTTTTACGCTATTGGCAATTATTTTTTGCCCTGCTGCAGGATATAGCCTGGATTGTTCACCAATAAAAAAAGTGCTTGGGCAAGCAAGCTGTGCAATGGCATCACGATAGTCTTCTTGATGATGTAAATAATTATTCACATACCAGGCCAAATAGTCCAAACGCTGCATCGGTAAAACAAGGGACTGTAATTTTGGCTGTTTTAATGCCATTTTGACCACTAAAGGTGCAACTTTATTGCTCGCTTGAAGCTGAAGAAAGCCAAACCAGAGCTCCAATAAATGTTGTCGGGATGCTAGGTCTAGATCAGATAACTGAAGTGCATGAGGTTTTGAGGCAAGGAGCTGTGAAATCTCTGCCAAGAGCTGTTTAAATTTAGGCTGTTGCTGGCTAAATAAACCGTATTGCCAAGTTTCATCCACCGAAATTTTTGGTGTTTGATCAATATGCAGATAACGGGTTATTTTTGCATTTAAATTGCTGTAATGCATGCCATGCATGGCCGTGGTTGCACCCATGGAATAAGCAATCACCGAGAATTGATCTAACTCAAGCTGTTCAATCAAGCTGTCTATATCACGCCAGTGACTGGAAATAGCATCCAGTTCAGGGATGCTGCAATGCTGTGAACCGCCAAAACCACGCCAGTCTGGAATAATGAATTTATTGTTCTTGGCTTGGGGATACAAGAACGGAAGCCATTGCCAACTTTGCATGCCCAAACCTGACAGAACCAATACGGGCTGTCCTTGGCCAAATTCGCGGACAGAAAGTTGTTCGCCATCAGGCATACGGTAATGTGACATGGTTGTTTTCCTGGTTTATTATTGTTGATCGAATGCTTTTAATTGTGGAATCATGCTTTCTAACCACGAAATCCAGCCCACTTCCAAATCAATCCCAAGTTGCAGAATCATTTTATGAATAAACTGGGTTCGGTCCTGATCTTGCCCATTGGCGAAATCTTTTGCAAAAATAGTTTGGTAAATTTTTAGATTTTCTTTGTGTAAAATCAGATGCCGTTCCAGTTCAGGGAGTACAGTGTTGCCGCCCAGTTGAGCTTCTGCACGCAGACGCACCATGAGTTCTTCACGTAATTGGGCAGGTGGACTTTGTTTGACCATCCAGTCTGCTAATTCAGTACGACCCAATTGTTCAACTTGATAGGTTTTTTTTCGGCTGGTCGAGTCATGCTCTTCAAGGGTTGAGATCCAGTTTTTTTGTTGCATGCCACTCAGTTCACGGTAAATCTGCTGATGCGTTGCATTCCAGAAGAAGCCCATGGAACGGTCAAAGCGACGTGCTAAATCAATTCCCGTACTGGGTTTTTCAATTAAGCTGGTCAATAAAACATGGGCTAAAGACATAAACGGCTCAGTCAGTAAAAATTTACCAGATCATTATGCAACATGTTGCATAAAAATCAAATCTAGAATATAAATTATGCAACAAGTTGCATTAAGCACCATATTCGCCAGCTCAAATGGCACGCCAAGGAGATCATATGTCTAATTACCCTCATTTATTAGCACCTTTAGATTTAGGCTTTACCACGCTTAAAAACCGTGTCTTGATGGGATCCATGCACGTGGGCCTGGAAGAAGCGCCCGGTGGTTATGATCGTATGGCTGCATTTTATGCCGAACGTGCTCAAGGCGGTGTGGGGCTAATTGTGACTGGGGGAATTTCACCGAATGAGGCAGGACTGACCTTTGCCGGTGGAGCTAAATTAGACAGCCGTGAAGAAGCTGAAAAGCATCAAGTGATTACTCAAGCAGTGCATGATGCAGGCGGCAAAATAGCCATGCAGATTTTACATACCGGCCGTTATTCTTATCAGGCTGATCTGGTCGCGCCATCTGCCATTCAAGCACCGATTAATCCTACTAAACCGCACGCTTTGACTACAGCAGAAGTGAATCAGACCATTGCAGATTTTGCTCACTGTGCTAAGTGGGCACAATATGCGGGCTATGATGGCGTAGAAATCATGGGATCTGAAGGTTATCTGATTAATGAATTTATTGCTGCACGGACCAATCATCGTGATGATGAATGGGGTGGTAGCTATGAAAACCGGATTCGTTTCCCGATTGAAATCGTCCGCCGTACCCGTGAAGCAGTCGGTGAAAATTTTATTATTATTTATCGTTTGTCGATGCTAGATCTGGTTGAAGGCGGCTCTACTTTTGATGAAGTCGTGCAACTGGCAAAAGAAATTGAAAAAGCCGGTGCAACCATTATCAATACCGGGATTGGCTGGCATGAAGCACGAATTCCGACCATTGCCACCAAAGTGCCGCGCGCTGCATTTACTTGGGTGACAGAAAAGCTCAAAGGTTTGGTCAAGGTTCCATTGATTACCTCAAACCGTATTAATACCCCAGAAATGGCAGAGCATGTTCTGGCTTCTGGTCATGCCGATATGATCTCCATGGCGCGTCCAATGCTTGCCGACGCATTCTTTGTGCAAAAAGCAGAACAAGGCCGTAGTGATGAAATCAATACCTGCATTGGTTGTAACCAAGCCTGTCTAGATCATATTTTCTCGATGAAAATTGCCACTTGCCTGGTCAATCCACGGGCTTGTTATGAAACGGAGCTGATCTTTAAAGAATCCACTGTTGCAAAAAACATTGCGGTGATTGGTGCGGGTCCGGCTGGGTTAAGCTTTGCCACCTATGCGGCAGAACGTGGGCATCAGGTGACTATCTTTGAAGCGGCCAATCAAATTGGTGGTCAGTTCAATATTGCCAAAACCATTCCGGGCAAAGAAGAATTTTATGAGACCTTACGTTATTTCAAACGCAGAATTGAATTATTGCCTAATATTCAGTTACGTCTAAACCATCAGGCGACTTATGAAGAACTGGGCGCATCAGAGTTTGATGACATCGTCGTCGCAACCGGTGTGACTCCACGTCATTTAGAGATTGAAGGGATTGACCATCCTAAAGTGCTGACTTATCTGGAAGTGTTAAAAGAACGCAAGCCAGTCGGTCAGCGTGTCGCGATTATTGGTGCGGGCGGTATCGGTTTTGATACGGCTGAATATCTAACCCATGAAGGAGACAGCGCAAGCCTGAATCCTAAAAAATTCTATAATGAATGGGGCATTGATACCACCTATGAAAATGTCGGTGGTTTAAAAGCAGCTGAAGTCGAACAATCCAATCGTGAAATTTATTTATTGCAGCGTAAGGCAAAATCAGTAGGTGCAGGCTTGGGTAAAACCACGGGCTGGATTCACCGTACCGGTTTAAAACACCGTGATGTAAAAATGGTGGCAGGTGTAAGCTATGAAAAGATTGATGACCAAGGCTTGCATATCCTGGTGAATGGTCAACCGACTGTTTTAGACGTTGATAATGTAGTGATCTGCGCTGGTCAGGAACCTTTTACCGCGATGTTTGATCAACTTCAAGCGGATGGCAAAAATGTACACCTGATTGGGGGCGCTAAAGAAGCCGGTGAACTGGATGCGAAACGCGCAATTCGTCAAGGTGCCGATTTGGCGGCAGTGATTTAAACTGATTAAGTCCTCTCCAGAGGATTTAGGAGAGGGCTTAATCAGGTGTAGGGCAGAAAGAAAATCCTGCTCTATCCATGAAGTGAAATAATAAAATCATAAGGAAATAGAAATGGCTTTAACAACGACTCAAGCATCGGTACAACGTTGGCATGAAATGCTACAAACAGCTGATATGTCTATCTTGAATGAGCTGCTTGCTGAAGATGTGGTTTTTCGTTCACCTGTGGCGTATCAGCCTTATCCGGGCAAGCAAGTGGTGTCTTTTATTTTGACCAATGTCATTCAGATTTTCGAAAACTTTACTTATCACCGTGAATTTTATTCAGAAGATGGATTGAACGTGGTACTGGAGTTTTCTGCCAATGTCGGTGAAAAAAAACTTAAAGGCATCGACATGATTCAGTTTAATGATCAAGGCCAAATTATTGATTTTGAAGTGATGTTGCGTCCAAAGAGCGGTCTGGAAGCATTGGCCGCGCAGATGGGGCAACGCATGGCTGCTTTTTTACCTAAAGCATAAATTAGGGTGATATAGTAGGGATATAGATATAAACAGTCATGGAGTGGCATTTACTGAATATTTTCAGTTGCATCCTTTTTAAGGTGGAGCGAATATGAAATTTTTAGTGAAAAAAATTAGTCTGTTGGCACAAGAAGTGATCGACCAGATTACAGGTGCAGAATTCCCTACGCTGTATTTCCATCCACAAGGTGAAGCACGGCAGATGCTCGATGTTTTACCGCAACTGAAACAGAAATATCGCCCAACACCATGGTTGTCAAATACACATTTGCATCTGATGTATTTTGACTTGATTAAAAAGAAAACCATTCAGCTTAAATATGATGCCATTGAACAGTTGCACATGTCTGATGGCGGTGTCACCGGTATAGCCTGGTATGGGCTTGATCTTCCAGCAGACACTCCGACCATTATATTAATGCATACCCTGACTGGCACACCTGAAAGTATGTCAGAACTGGTACGTGACTTACATCGGCATACAGGCTGGCGTGTAGCGCTGTGTTTGCGCCGTGGTCATGCCAATTTACCCATGCCGATACCCAAAATTTCTATCTTTGGCTCAACTGATGATTTACGTGAACAAATTCAGCATATTCAAACAAAATTTCCAAATTCTCCTTTATATGCCGTAGGTTCATCTGCCGGTACAGGATTACTGGTGCGTTATTTGGGTGAAGAGGGTGAACAAACGCCATTTAAAGCCGCGTTTGCACTTTGTCCGGGTTATGACACTGAACATGGCTTTAAAAATGTTCATCCTTTTTACAGTAAAGTCATGACCAGAAAGTTATTTAAGTCTTTTATTTATCCTTATACGACAACTTGGGAAAAAACAGCATCTTTAGCACAAGTGCTTGCGAGTACAAGCCTGTTAGAATTTCAATATCAATGTTTTGAGCTGGCTGGCTATAGCAGCTTTGAAGACTATAATCAGGCAACCAACCCGATTCTGGTCTTTGAAAATGTTAAAATTCCACTGATGATTTTAAATGCAGAGGATGATCCGGTTTGCCATATTCAAAATTTTGATCCATATAAAGAAGCTATTCAACAGATGTCGAATATTATGGTGGTGACCACGAAAAAGGGCAGCCATTGTGGTTTCTATGAGGGTGTAAATCACACGCAATCATGGTCGGCACGGTTGATTGCAGACTATTTAATTGCACAACATCATTAAATTTAAAATGTGAGATTGATGTAGGAGTGAAAGCTCTGAAATATTTTGATGCAATTGTCATTGGTCATACTGATAATTAGTTAGTATTTAAATCAGTATTTCTGTTATAATCATTTCAACAATAAAAATGACATGAAAGTGTTCTTTTTTTAAATTGATATAAATCTTATTTAATCTGAATTATCAAAGTAAAGGTTGTTATTTTGAAATGCCAATGGTGGCGTTTCTGTATGTGTTGAAAAAATTGGTGTAAATGTTGAATATAATTGAAAATTTAGTAGCAAAATCTGTAAACGGTAGTGAAATTATTGTATCGCTGGTACCTTCAAAAAAAATGCAAAGTACTCGCGATGGGTTTAAATGGGTTGAAGTTGGTAAAAGAGTAATGCTTCAGTCTGGTGTTGAAATTGATTTGAACCTTGATGGTCGTAGCTTCTATACAGGTGTTAACGAAATGTTCCGATTCACCTCACGTGTGAATTAAACATTTAAATAATCACTGATCCAAATTAAAAACCGCCTTGATGGCGGTTTTTTGCTATCTGATCATCCATTTACAATTGCTGTTTTGTATCAATAAAAATTCTCTTCTTACTCATCATTTAACGAGTCGTGATATTTCTTTCTTTGTGCAAGAGTGCATGTGACTTGCGGTTTAGAGGATTTAGGATTCTATTCATATCTTTTAAATTAAAAATAAATTTATTTTTCAGAAATTCTAAAGAAATTAATTTTTACAATTTTGTATGGTTTTGAGCACTTTTTGTCACTTTTTGTCATTTATTGGTGAGTATGATAAGGCTATAAAGAGTAATCCACTTTATATAGGGGAGTGGTATATGATGAGCACACTAGAATTATTATTAACTTCCTCATCTGTGCTGATGTTGATGCTAGTGATTTATGCCTTTGGGCAAATGTTTAATTAGTTAAAAATATGCTGTATAAAAAAGCACCTTCGGGTGCTTTTTTATTGAACTGAACTTTATTCACTGAGTTTTATTAAAGCGCTTTAAGCTGTTTTATGTCCTGTATGTACAGTGTGAATGATTTCAGCTAAATCATAACCCAAGCTTTCTGCATAAGTTAAATATTCTTGTTTGGTCGCTTCATCCAAGGTTACATCGCGATTAAGTAGCCACACGTATTTTAAGTGGGGTTCACCCACCAGTACCGTGTTGTAATTAGCATCAATTTTTCAAACCCAATAATCGCCTTTGGTAAAGGGAATCCAGCGTAAACCTTCAGGCAGGAAACTCACTTCAAGTTTGCTATTTGGTCCATCCACAATAGTGGCTTCCGCGATGGCTTCATCTAAAGCTTTGTCCTTATCTAAGCAGCGGTTTTGTACCCGAACTGTGCCATTTTCATTTAAGCTATAAACAGCAGAGATATCCGTACTATCTTCTGGCTGATGCTTCATGGGCAAGCGAGCTATTTCATACCACGTGCCAAGATAACGATTTAATTCAAAATCAGAAACTGTTGGGATTTTATCAGACATTTTTTATCCTTATTCATGTTTTATTAAGCGACTTGAGTAGTGTTGTCGATAATTAAAATATTGAATATATGGAATTTGTTTGATTGTGTGATTTTATATTATTAAAAAATTATATTTTTTTAAACGTGATTTATACATTTATTTTTAAATTATTGAAATCAACAATTTATATTTCTGAAAATTTATATTAATTTATTCTTTATCAGAATTTGATTTAAGAATCATTCATTTTTCTATGTTTATTTATTCACTAATAGGTTATTTGATAATAATATTTAATTTTATAAATATACTTTTATTTTTATATTATATTTTGATACATCATCGCTATTTTTATTAAGTTAACTTCAGTATATGCTGATATTGTGATTAATAATTGGACTGATATTGTCATTAAGTGACATGACCAGAAAGGATACTATTATGTCTAAATCGAAATCTCAGAATCCACCCGAGTCTACTAATCAACGAAATCAACCCATAAAGCAACCTCACCACCTACCAGAGCATGACCATAGGAATAATGAGAAACGATCGCCTGAAAAGCCAGCACAAAGCGAGAAATAAAATAGTTCATTATATCAATGCTATATTGAAAGGGGTCTAGGCCTCTTTCAATATAATAACAGGAATAAATTATGCATATTAAAACCGTAAAAGTGTACATAATGAAAGATTAATTAGACTTATGGGGACTTATCAATGGATTTTAAATTCTACCCGAGAGATTTTTTATAGACCAAGATCTTCTCGATTTCACCGACTAAAGGGCTATGTAAAATGAACATGACCACAACCTATCCGCAAAAATTAGTCACATTTTATAAACTGGAGAGTCCTGATATTCAAAGAGGTGTGTGGGCTAATTATGATAAGAATGGAAATTTTATAAATCTTACCAATTATTATGGTAAAAAATTAGAATTAATTGGGCCTGATCGTGTCCGTATAGATGGAGAAGTGTGGGTATGTAAAGATCATTTTAAATAGAAGTTTGATATAGTTTATTTAAATTATTCGGTCGAATGTAAATATAAAAAAAATATATATAAATTAATAAAAATATGATTATGTATCTAGATTTTAAAAAGTTAAATTTTGAATCACAAATGATGAATCATTATAAAATAAATCTAATGGTTATGAAAAATTAAAGAAAATTTCAACAGAATCATATATATTTGTATTTTATAAAGCTCATAGGGCAAATAAAAATGATCTCAAAACAATTAAGAATACTTAGCTCTGTTCTAGCCGTTCTGGGTATCTCTGCATTTTTTGCATTTCAGTATTTTTTACAAACCGAAGAGTTTAGTGGCGTTAAGGAAGGGACTGAACAATACAATGGTTACCGCTATGCCCAAGACAATCAATTGAAGTCTGTAGATCAGTGCGATGATGAAAGAGATGATCCCGCCATGAATTTTAATCCTGATTTTTTGCAAGGCTGTAAGCAGTATTTTAATCAATAAGATGGACTGTTAATGGTGAAAGTTATTTTGTTGATCTCACTTGAAATATAATACAGCAAGCTAAAAACAAGCTCTTTCAAAGAAAGGACTTATTCGTTCTATCTAATTTAAACAATGACCCAATTATTTTTTACTTCTGTTGAATCTATCTTAAGAAAAACTTGATTATCTTTAATCTTACTCATCCGGGAAAGTGCAATAAGAGGATGGCTAATTTCTTCATTAAGTGAGTATACTTGAGTGGAGGATTATAATTTTTAATCCCAGATTTTAGGTTTTATAGTGTTGAACGCTGAATGGATTCTTCATTTAATTTTATAAATGATTGAAAATGAAATAATCATTTAAAAATGATTGCTGGTGTTTTGATCTGATGATTCAAAGCTTATAGCTGAGATCTTTTATAGTAATAAGCCCTTATTTATTGAATGAACAGCATAATTCATATGACAGAACTGAGAGCTTTTAAAACTCTTATGTATCAAAAATACTATTACTGGAATATTACTACTGGCGTTTTTCTGACTTACGCTGTTTGGGCGTTGCCACATATTCATCTTTCATTTCAAAGAAGAATTGATTAGCTTCACTTGCGTCGCAATTCAGCCAGTCCATTCTGTTGTCTTCAGGTATCACAATAATGGAACGCTTTTCATCATTAGGTTTATGGAATTGCTTCATAAATGGATGATGATCTGCATTGATGGTGAGCAAGCTCATTGATCTGACCGGTTTATTATCGATTACCGTATCTTCATAGATCGCTGCAAGTGTAAAAGGCAGTCCATCTTCCCGAGAAATTCCATACCAATGTGGTGTACCATCTACATATTTGGGTTCACAGATCGTTTCAACAGGAACGAGGCTAAACTGGTTTCTATGCCATGCATGCCGAAAACTCGGCTTTTCAGCCACACTTTCAGTTCTTGCGTTATAGGTATGACGACCGTATTTTAATTCTTTGGCCCAAAAAGGAATAAGGCCAAATTTGGCCAGATCCCATTCGGGGTGATCCGCACCATGCATTAAAATTGGCGCGTCATATAGCGGGAAAATATCATTGGGAAATTCAAATGGAGGCTCCGGCAGATCCAGAAGAAATGCTCGATTTCTTTTGATTGCTTCAAAATTTGCACACATGAGGGATCTCTTTATTTTTATTCATCCTCATTAAATCAAAAATAATCAGCAAAAATAATTAATCTTACAAATCTAGAACCATTTCTACGAAAGCCAGTCATTTTAAACCTTTAATCACATCGCGTATAAGGCGTGTAAGGAAAACGAGAAGGGTGGAATGTACCGAGCATGATCTTTACTTAATCATTGAATTGAAACGCTTTGATGTAATACGTAGAGCTTAAAATAATTTTATGTTTCCTGTTTTTTGTTGTCTTTAAAAAGAATATATAGCCTATCTGGATAATATGATTGTTTATTTAGATTAATTGATATAAGGGATTTTTTGCCAATGAGTTTAATCCATTATATCTGGAAAATAGATAATAGAAATTGGTTGAAATTTATATGACCTCATCCTGAGGTATGTTTTAGTCAAATCATTATGAAGTCATTATAGAGGGTGCGCCCACTATAATTTCGTGGAGACAACAGTATGCTTAATTCCCTTCGTAAACTATTCTGCTTTCATGTTTATGAATTTAACTGGGATCATAAGCTTGGATATACTCACGAATGCCGAAAATGTGGTAAAGCTGATTAATACTTCTCATACTTTCAGTAAATAATGTGAATTTAAATTTAAACAATTTATTTTAAATCAATAATATATGTTGATTGAGCTTACATGGAAAGAAATTGAAACAGATACAAGATAGGATAATAAAATTTAAGGAGTAGAGTGAAAAGTCGTAATGAGTATTTCTAATTCACTAGGATGCAAATAAAATGGCTAATCAGCAACCAATGCAGCAGAGTCAACATAATCAACAGCCTGATCAACAGAAGCAATCGAATCAGCCACAGCCGGATCAGCAGAATCAGCACATTCAGGAATCCAATCCACAAAAGCAGCCCAATCAGCACCCTCAAAATCCGCAAAAGCAACCGAGATAAACCTTGTTTTATTCGCCTTGAATTCAGGTATTCAGGGCTTTTACTGTTTTAAATTTTTAATAGATAAACTGCGCAATTGCTTTTATGGGGCGTTATTTTATCCAGAGGTCAACAATAAATAAAATGAACTTAAAACCATTCAAAATCATAAGTGCTGTTTTAGCCATTATCGGTATTGCAGCCTTTATATATTTTCAATCTTCAATGAGACCAGAAGAATTTGGCGGTTTTAAAGAAGGAACTGAACAATACAACGGTTATCGTTATGCACAGGACACGCTTAAGTCGGTAGATCAGTGTGATGATGATAAAGATGATCCAGCCATGAACTTTAATGAGGAATTTTTTGAAGGCTGCAAGAAGTATTTTGAAAAGTAAAAGTAGCTTTCCAAATAAGTTTTCTTATATGCAAAGTTAATAGGCGCTGATTCCTCAGTAGTTTAGTCATCCTCAATAATAACGTCTGCCTTACTAAGAACGCTCTACAATGCTCTAGAATAAAAATCTCAGCTTTTCTTTGACTGCTAAAACTTTTCACTTATCTTGCTCAGACATTCACTGCTATTGGCTAAAATTTGAAAATGTAGTTCAATTACTTTCCATGTATGCGAATTATCAAATTAATCGTAATAAATTAAAAAATATTTCATCCTGAAAAGAAAAATTACTCAAAATTGACGAGAATAAACGGTTTCTCTATATTCTCTATACTTTGTCATAAATTCTAGATGCTATATTCTTACTACTCCAAGAAGTTAAAGCAGTAAAAATAATTAAATGGTAAACAAAATACTGGCCCGCTTAATTCCCCGATTAAGCGGGCTTTTTTATGTATTAAAATACCATTAGTTAAGCTTTTGTAATATTTGAACTCTTTTTTGTATTTTTTAAACTTTTAGTATATTTTTTATTTTTCTAACGGTATATAAAATATATAGAAACGCGCTGTAGTTTCTTAAATTTACTTTGAAATATTAAGTATGGCTCATTTAGTTTACTCATATAGTTCTAAGTGAGCTTTTTTATTTTAGGAGAAAAATATGCTCCATTTTTTAATGTGTTTATTGGGTCTTCATGGTGCTACAGAGGTTGATTACACGGTTGAAGCGGAAGAAATCAAAGTGTGCCGTGATTGCCTGAAAGAAGTAAAATAGTTATCCAAATTGCCAGACGTGTTACGGCACATAAACCCCCGCTCAATATGCATTATTGACGGGGTTTTTCTTTTTTTATTGGAGCTAACCGTGAAAGAGCGTGTACAAGCTAAAAAAGATTCGCAGTTTTGTTGTGATGAGCTGATTAAATAGCAAAACTTAAGTCGAACTGGTTCAAGGCATAGCGAACTAGTCGCTATGGATAATATTATGATTCACTTAAAAGAGTGTATTGGTAATTTATGAACGCTTCTGTATACATGATCCTAAAAGTTTAGCTTCGGCTCGATTTCATATAAAATAGATCTAAAAGATTACTTTGCTGGTATCTACAAAGGCGTGTTTTTGAATAAATATTAAAGTTAGAAATTTAAAGAAAAATATTCAAAAACAATAATTTGTTTGCTTTTGTAACATAAATCAGGTAACTTGTTGTACTTATACACACTATAAGTTAATAAATTGCGAATCTATTCCTCTACAACAATTGCACTCACATTTTTAATTTTTGGGATGATGATTTTTTCCCACCTCCAAAGAACCTATATTACTATTCCCATTTAACCTGATACTACCGATCTGTATAAATTATAGCCTCCTTTGGGAGGTTTTTTAATGCTCAAATATTTTCATAATTTTTTACTTATTTCATTAAAGTGTTGTTGATGAAAATCCGCATCATGAAGTATAAAAAAAGAACAATAAAAGTAGGAGGAAAATGGAATGGATACAATAGATGTACTGGAAGTATTGGTAACATCATCTTCAACTCTTATTCTTATATTTACGGTTTACCAGTTTGGACAAATGTTTAATTAATATCTTTGGAAAGCAAAAACCTCCGAATTGAAGGTTTTTTAATAGGTATTATTTGACTGTGCCGGATGATTTGAAGCGATATTGGGTAGAACAGGTATCTTATATAAAAAACCATCTTAAATAAAAAAGCCCATCAAATAGATAAGCTTGTTTTATTAATCAAACAAGCCGTAAATTTATTTTTTAATATTTTGTAAACTGGTTTGTAAACTGGTTTGTAAACTGGTTTGTAGACTGATTTATAGGCTTTTAAATTACAATGGATGAAAAATCCGTCCCATGAGATGCAGCTATCAATTATATTAAGCTATTGAAAATACAATGGAATACCGCTAAATGTTAAGCTTGCCCATCCAGCATAAACTGGCAGGATTCTACTTTTTTTACTATTCGATAGTAGGAACCTTCATGCCTTTTTGGAGCCTTTATCTTGAAGATCAAGGCTTTAATTATCAGGAGATTGGGCTTTTATCTTCCATTGCCATTGTGACCCGCTTTTTTGCCCCGTTTATTTGGGGATGGATTGCAGATAAATCTGGCAAGAGAATGTTGCTGGTACGCATCGCAACATGGATGGAGGCTTGTATCTGGTTCATGATTTTCCTGATTCCAAATACTTTCCAGTCCGTCGCATTACTCATGCTGATTTTTAGTTTTTTTCAAAATGCCATTTTAGCGCAGTTTGAAGGGGTGACTTTATTCTGGTTAGGTGAAAAGCGAACACAGCTCTATGGAAAAGTCCGTAAATGGGGTTCAGTCGGCTTTATTGTAGGCGTTTTTGGCATTGGGGCTTTATTGGAAATTGTTCCGATTGCAATGTTGCCGGTCATGTTGCTGTGCATTGCATTTCTGACTTTTATCTGGTCCTTTAGCATTAAAGAACCGAGTACAGCACCGCGTTCACAAACCCAATTAGAACCACTGTTACCAATCCTAAAACGACCTGTCGTGGCTGCATTTTTTGCAATCGAATTTGTGTTGTTATTTTCCCATGCACCATTTTATAGTTTCTACAGTAACTACTTGCATCAAGTGGGTTTCAGCACCACTGAAATTGGTTTTTTATGGTCGGTTGGGGTTGTAGCTGAAATTATCATGTTTGCTTTTGCCAATCTGTTCTTAACCCGATTTTCTTGGCGTAGTCTGGTTAGCCTGTGTTTGCTGCTGACCGGAGCAAGATGGATTGTTGTGGGGCTATTACCCCATTCATTTATTGCGCAGTTTTTAGCACAAACCATTCATGCTTTTAGTTTTGGCTTGTTCCATATGATTGCCATGCGCGTTATTTTTCAGAATTTTTCAATGGGGCAACAAGGCCGTGGTCAAGCGATGTATAGCACCATGTGGGGCTTGGGTGTAGCGATAGGCAGTATCTTGGCGGGTAGATACTGGCAACTGATCTCTGGTGAGATGGTTTTTATTATTGCCGGGCTTTCAACTCTAGTTGGCTTGCTGTTTGTTCGATGGTTACCGAAACAGATCCAGCAAGCCTAGACCTAAGGCTTAATACTTAATCAATATTATTGAGAATCTATTTTACAGCTGAATTTCACTGTATCGGTTAAACCAGGGCTGGGCTTGTTCAAGTTGATTCGCCAATTGCAGTAACAAGTCTTCACGGGCAAAAGGTGCAATAAATTGTGAACCTAAAGGTAAATTGTCCTGATTCCAATAGAGTGGAACAGACATCGCAGGAAGACCGGTGATATTGGCCAGTTGGGTAAAGGGAACCCATTTTAGATTTTCTTTCACAATTTGATCCACCAGTTTTCCTTGAGCCAGTAAATGGGCTTTGCGAAGTTTTAATAGGCTTTTCAAAATCGGTTTTTGCCAGTTGGGGATCTTAATTTCACCATTTTTAGGTGCGACCGTGGCAGTTGCAGGGGTTAAATATAAGTCATAGCGATCAAAAAAATGATTCATTTTCGTGGCATAGACTCCCCAATTATTCAGGTTGTGAATATATTCAAGTGCAGTGGTTTGTCCGCCGAATGCAGCAAGTGCGAGTGAATCCAGTTCGAAATCGCTATTTTTTGCCTGATATTGTTGTTTAATTTGGTCAAGAATATAAGAAAACTGACTGAACCAGGTGGTAATAAAATCTTTGGCTAGCGCCATGCCGTCAATCGGTGGGGTATCTTCCACCACAGTATGACCTAACGACTCCAATAATTTCGCCGTATGTTGAACGGCAGCAATTGCATCTTTAGAAACATGGGTGCCAATAGGCGAATGGGTACTAAAGGCAATCTTTAATTTCTTAGGCGGATGTTGCATGGCATCTAAATAGCTGCTTTTTGGATGTTCAATTTTAAACAGTGAACTATGTTCAGCGCCGTGGGTCGCATCCAGCATTGCTGCGCTATCTCGTACCGTTTTGGCAAGGATGTGTTGAATGGCTGCACCATGCATGGCCTCACTCATTTGTGGCCCCCAAGGCGTACGTCCACGGCTCGGTTTTAATCCAAATAAGCCACAATAAGACGCGGGAATACGAATAGAACCACCACCATCTCCGGCGCCAGCAATGGGAACAATACCTGCTGCAACAGCAGATGCGGAACCACCTGAAGATCCGCCACTATTATGTTTTAAATTCCAGGGGTTGTGACAGGTTCCCCAGGCATCAGGTTCGGTAATTCCTTTAATGCCGAATTCTGGTGTGTTGGTACGTCCAAAGGTGACAATGCCGGCATTTTCCCAGCGATTCACAATTTCTGAATTGTGTTCAGAAATATGATTGATGCGTTTTAAGCCTTTACAGCCATATGAAGTGGGGTAGCCGGCATATTCTTGAAATAAGTCTTTCACTAAAAATGGCACGCCGGCAAAAGGACCGGTTAATTCTTGCTGAGTGCGTTTCTGTGCATAGTCATGCATGGGGACAATAATGGCATTTAATTTGGGATTGGTATGATTTGCGCGCTCTAAGGCTAAATTCAGTAATTCTGAAGATGAAACCTCTTTATTTGCAACTAATTTGGCCAATCCTAGCCCGTCATATTGTAGATATTCAGAAAGATTCATTAAGGTCCTGGTTTTATTTTTGATATGAACTTTAATTGTTGTAATGGATTTTATATAAAGAAGCAACACTGACCCAATTTACTCCGAAGCTTTTGATTGATAATGTGCTGGCTAAGTAGAAATAGGCTAAATAAGTAACATGTCGCTAAAATACCTCTCCAATAAAAGAAAACTTCATTACTAGGGTCTGTTGACATTTCATAAGGGTAACCAAATAAAGATACATGCTAAAGCAACTGAATTTTCGTAGTTTCGCTTTAGCTTGTCGTAACGAGTAGCAATCCCTCTAAAATGTTTTAACCTAGCAAATGTATTCTCAACTAAATGTCTGATTTTATATAAATACCAATCCATATGTTGATTGCTAGATTTAGAATTACACTTCTTAGGGATATTAGCTTTAGTTTGGTTTTTTTCGATCTTCTCTCTGAGTAGCCCAGAATCATAGCCCTTGTCTGCACATAGTATTTTTGTTTCTTTTAAATCCAAGCCATCGATCAAATCAGGTGCAACTTTCACATCGTGAGTTGTGCCATCACCAATGATGAATTCGATAGGGTTTCCATTGGCATCCACAGCTAAATGTATTTTAGAGCTATTTCCACCGATGCTTTTCGAAATAGCTTGATGATAGCCTCAATAAACAATCTTAAATTATGTTTGAGATAAATACCGAAATTGGAGAGAATAGATTTCAGCTTAGACCAGTGTTGATCATTCAGCATTGTACGAGGCATAGCGAGGAGTGAATTTGGTTTGGCGATTGAATTCTACTTTCTCGCTATTTTTTTGAACAGCAAATGTCAACAGACCCTAATAATAGAATAATAATTAGAAAAATATTGGCTTGCTGTTTTATAGAAGGGGATTTAGATGATCCAGTTAGGGTTCCCAAAGGAGGAAGTTCTTTATCGCTTTAGAATATAGCCTAAGCATTAAAAATTTAATTTTCTATCCTGAAATTTAAATCAGAAGATTTGGATCATCGGTTAAAACATAGGGTGTTATTAAAGTCTTATTAAGCAGATCAGTGTTATTTAATTTCATAATGAATAATTTAATATTTTCAAGTCACTATCTTGCTATTTCTTAGATAAAAATGAGTAAATATATTGTTGTAATATGGTGATAAATACTGGTTTTTCATAAAAATATGCTAAGTTATAGAGAGAGATTTTTAGCCTTGAACTTCTGTATGAAAAACGCATATCTAACAATTTTACTTATATTATGCTCATCTGTAACGATGGCAAATGACAATAAAGCAGTTGTGGCAACAGAAGCTGACGCAGCTGAAACAGAAAGTTCAAATACGATTCGTATCGCCACTCGTCCCGAAATTGTTGGTCTATGGGGAATGCAGGTTGCCAATAATAAGAAATGTATTGAATATTATAATTTTAAAAGTAATAACAACGTCGTCATAAAAAGTGGGCAAGAATGGTCATCAGGTATTTATGACTATCAGCAATCCCAAGAGGAACGTACTTTATTGCCCGCACTGGTTTTGCAGGTAAAGTATGACAATAATGAAAAAGATTGCTCGGGTCTTCAGGAAGATCAAACCGGCGAAATTTCCCAGTATTTTGTGCAATGGAAAAATCCATCAACCATTAATTTTTGTAGTAATGAAAAAGCAGAACAATGTTTTGCGACATTACGCCGCGTTTTACCTTAATAGTTAAAAGCTAAGCTATACAATTATAAATATAAAAAACCAAATATAAAAAAACCGCTCATAAAGAGCGGTTTTTACATTCAAGAGATCAGTATTAAGACGCTTCTTTTTGCTGACCTTCTAATTTCTGAAGCAAATGCTTTTCAAGATAATGAATATCCATAGCTTGAGCGCAGAAGTTTTCATCTTGTAAGATTAAGTCTTTATGCAAAGGAATATTGGTTTTGACTCCAGTTAAGATTATTTCTTCTAATGCCTGTTTCATACGCGCAATACAAGTTTTACGATCTTTACCATGCGCAATGAGTTTAGCAATCATTGAATCATAGTAAGGTGGAATGCTATAGCCTGGATAGATATGCGAATCCAAACGAATACCTGCACCACCTGGCGCATAATAATGCTCAATTTTTCCCGGAGATGGCATGAAGTTGCTTGGATCTTCCGCATTAATACGGCATTCCATCGCATGACCATGACATTCAACGTCAGCTTGTTCAATCTCTAGACCAAGCCCACCCGCAATCCGCAATTGTTGTTCAATAATGTCGATACCCGTTACCATTTCAGTAACTGGATGCTCAACCTGAACACGGGTATTCATTTCAATGAAGAAGAATTCATCATCTTCAAACAAGAACTCGAATGTACCTGCACCACGGTACTGCATAAGTTTACACGCATTGACACAGGCTTCTAAAATATCAGCGCGTGCTTGTTCAGGTAAGTTTGGTGCCGGGGCTTCTTCAAGCACTTTTTGATGGCGACGTTGTAAAGAACAATCACGGTCAAAAAGGTGAATGGCATGACCATTACCATCAGCCAAAATCTGTACTTCAACATGACGCGGCTTTTGCAAGAAGCGTTCCATGTAGACGGTGTCATCACCGAACCACATTTCTGCATCACGTTGTGCTGCTTGAACAGATTCAAGCAAAGTATCTACACGTTCCACAATACGCATACCACGACCACCACCACCTGACGCGGCTTTGACAATCAGTGGGAAGCCAATTTCTTTCGCTTCAGCCAATGCATTGTTGGTTGTCACTGCATGAGCAGAACCGGGAACAGTGGGAACACCTGCTTTACGCATCGCGGTAATGGCAGAAACTTTGTTCCCCATTAAGCGAATATGTTCTGGACGTGGGCCAATGAAGATAAAACCTGAGTTTTCGACAATTTCCGCAAACTCGGCATTTTCAGACAAGAAGCCATAACCTGGATGGATGGCATCTGCACCGGTAATTTCAGCAGCAGTAATAATTGCTGGAATATTCAAGTAGCTTTCACTACTCGCGCCCGGACCAATACACACGGCTTCATCAACAAAGCGCAGGTGCATGAGGTCTTTATCGGCATCGGAATAAATGCCAACGGTTTTAATTCCTAAAGTTTTGCAAGCGCGGGTAATGCGTAACGCAATTTCACCACGGTTTGCAATTAACACCTTTTGCAACATTTATAAATCCCCGTGGTTTTAAGCGCGATAGCGGAAAAGTGCTTGACCGAATTGAATGACTTCACCATTTTTCACTAAAATTTCTTCAACCACACCGCTTTGAGTGGCTTCAATCGGGTTCATGATTTTCATGGCTTCAATGATGCCCAAAGTGTCGCCTGCAGAGATCGTTTGACCCACTTTAACAAATGGTGGTTCACCAGGGCTTTGTGCAGCATAGAATACGCCAACCATTGGTGAAGTTTCTACAGCACCACGTGGCGTTTTTGCTACTGGTGCCGCTGCTGGAGCAGCAGTCATGGTTGGAACGCCTGCCGCAACCACTGGATTGCGACGAGTTAAGGCGATGGATTGATCACCTTCTTTAACTTCTATCGCTTGTAAGTCAGATTCAATCATCAGGTCGATGAGTTTCTTGATTTTACGGATATCCATGAGACAGTATTCCTAATTATGATTGCGTAGAAAGTTGGATTTTTTCGATGGCATAATTCAGTGCTGCAGCATAGCCTTGAGCACCTAAACCGCAAATTACGCCAACGGCTTTATCGGACAGATATGAATGGTGTCTAAATGCTTCGCGAGCATGCACATTCGATAAATGAACCTCAATAAACGGGATCGCGACACCAAGAAGGGCATCACGTACTGCAACCGAAGTATGGGTCAATGCAGCAGGATTGATAATGATGAACTGAACGCCGTCTTGCTGGGCTTGATGAATTCGGTCCACAATTGCACCTTCCCAATTACTTTGGAAAGTGTCTAAAGAAAGAGATGAATTTTGAGCTTGAGCGATGAGCTTCTGATTAATATCTTCTAGGGTGAGATGTCCATAAACTTCAGGTTCCCGCTTTCCTAACAAATTTAAATTCGGTCCATGAATAACCAAAATGGTCGAGCTCATTCAGCTTGCTCCAATTATAAGTTTGCAAATTTACTTTGCAAGATGCCAGCAAAGTTTGCGCATTATGGCATATATTTCCACATTTTTATTATGAGCTGTTTGAATCAATGCGGAAGCTACGTGTCAAAACTGAGCTATATAATGAAAACTTTGCAAGGAATTGGCAATGTTAAAAAATGACATTTTTTATAATTATTACTATTTTTTACATTGTAAACTGAATTGACCAAAACAGTTCATTTATTTTGTGTAACTGCTAGGGCTGAATCATCGATAGTCAGAAGTTCTTGCCAACATGTGGTGTAGCGTGGAGATCGGTGATGCTGTTTCATTTGCCATGCCGGGCTGGCGGAATGGTAACCAACCTGTATGCAATCTGAACCGTAGCGCTGCTTCATTTCCAATAAGGTTTTCATCAAATCATCACGCTGTTGAATCAGATCTAATGGCTGCCATAAGTCATGAATATGCTGTTGCTTGGAATGCAGCGCCGTAAACATCACTTCAACTTTGACATACTTTTTATTTTCTTTAAATAAAACATCTATTTGCTTTAATGCTGTGTGGTTTAAAACCAGTAAATCATCGGTGGCATATTCAAGTCCTACTGCATGGGAAGCACTCTTTTTATAGGGTGGATAAGGTATTTTTTCATAGAGCGCAACATGCACACATGCGCAAAGTTGCTGTTGTGCAGTTAAGCGTTTATAAGCACGGTTTACATGAAAAATAAGGGCTTGTTTGATGATGGGCTTTTCGCTTAAAGCTGAAGCAAAACTACGGGAGGAAAGGATTCTTTTTGAAGGGATTGCAGGATCATCCAAGGCAATACAGGATTGACCTTTTAGCTCACGAATAGTGCGTGCAATGAGCACCGAGAACTGCCTGGCAAGATGATGTTCATTGGCAAAAGTTAAGTCATAGCTATTATAAATTTCATAATCTTGAAGTTGCTTGCTGATTTTACGACCAACACCCCAAACATCTGCTACCGGTGTTTCTTGAAGCAGGCTTTCATAACTACATAAGTCCAAGTTTGGTAAAAAGCACAGTGAGTTAAAGCCGGTTCTTTTTTTCGCAAAATGATTCGCCAGTTTTGCTTGGGTTTTGGTCGCACCAATGCCTATACAACAGGGTAAGCCAATCCATTGATTAATGATGCTGATCAAATCACGGCAGTATTGTTCAAGATCCCGGTTTTTTGCATAAGGCGTTAAGCGGATAAAGCATTCATCAATAGAGTAAGGTTCCAGATCATCTGTATGAAAGTATTGCTGCAAGATTAAAAAGAAGCGCCGTGACATATCGCCATATAACGCATAATTACTTGAAAATACTTTTACTCCCGCCTGTAAAGCCTCTTGCTCAATTTCATACCATGGAATAGCCATCCCAATATTTAAAGCTTTGGCTTCATTGCTACGGGAAACTACACAACCATCGTTGTTGGAGAGCACAACCACAGGTTTCCCATTCAGCTGCGGGTTAAATACGCGTTCACAGCTCACGTAACAGTCACAGCTCACGTAACAGTTATTAATATCTATTAAAGCAAACAGTTGTTGTTTCATTATTTTAATCTTGATTTTGTAACGTTATCAAGTAAGCATAAAGAGATGAGTAAGAAAACTCAAATCAAAATTTTTTGAATAATCAATAGGGCATCAGATGCGGAGGTTTAACCTCGTGTAAGCTTCAGTGTAATTCGGGTTAACAGCGTAAAGGTAGCCAGGAGTGACTTACTACAAATCAATAAATTAATATTTTGAATATTACAATGAATCAAGTCGATACAGTTTGAAGGTTGGTGAAATGGAAATATGCGTTAGATTAGTAAGAGTCGTAATTAGTACGGCATATCCCTAACAACTAAAGGATGGATATGGAAATGGCTAATCAACAACAACCTAATCAACAGAACGATAATCAACGTCAACAACAGCAAAGCAATCAACAAAGTGACAAACAGCAACAACAGCAAAGTGATAAACAACAGCAACACAATCAGCAACAGCAAAAAAATCCTCAGCAACGCTAAGGATTAAGCAAAAAGCCTCAAGATTCATCTTGGGGCTTTTGTTTATCTTATTAAAAGTGAGATGCTTTGCGACAATCAGAATACTTATTTGACTAAAGCTTCATTCAAATCGAAAAACCCACTTTTAATACACTTATATAATTTTATTATCGTAATTTTTTTAGAATACAGGTTACAACGCCCCAAATAATCAACTCATCTTCACTACCTAAATAAATATCTGGATATTCCGGATTTTCTGCTTTTAACCAAATCTTAGGTTGACTATTGTTTTGCTTCTCTTTCATCAGTCGTTTTACCGTGAACTCATTATTGATTAAAGCTAAAACGATGTCACCGTGTTCTGCGTTTAAGCTACGATCAACTAAAATCTGGTCATCTATATCTATCCCTGCATTTTTCATCGACAAAGAATTCACCCGTAATACAAATGTACTCAGCGGGTTATGGATCAAGTATTCATTTAAATCGATAAAGTCTTCTGTGTAGTCTTGAGCAGGAGAGGGAAAACCCGCGGCAACCGATTCCAGAGGATAAGGAATATCTAACTGCGTACGAATTTGAATTGGATGCAGTTGAATGTTGTTAATGCGATCATCTTCAGGCTTTGGCTGTAACCATGCCTTGATTTCCAGCACTTTAGACTCTGGCACACGCATAACCACCGTTTTTTCTTGATACTGGGTTTTTCGCCCGGCATTTTTGCGTCTGCCGCCGTGGCTATGTTCTATTATCGTGAGATCTTTAGCTTTCATTGTTATTTCTTGATTTTGTAACTATTTCAAGTTTAACAAAAAACACTGAAAATAAAAAGATTGCCTACATATTTATGATCTAGGATAAAATGTCTTATTCAGCTCAATTTACCAAGGTATAAGCCATGAACCAGAAATCTCCATTGGAAGAATTAATCGCAGAACAAAAGCTATTATGCGAGGAATTTGATTCTGCTTATATCAAAGTCAGTGGTGACGATGTTGTTGCGGTTGCTGTAGACACCTTAAATCAGGAACCGATTGTCGGGATTCGTAAAAAGCCTGAAACTGAAGAAAATGTCGCCTGGTTTATCTATGGTGGGGAAATGGGAGAGGGTGAAGATTTTTTTCAAACCATGACTGTTCGAGAGTTACAGGATATTTTGCCTGAAGTCCTTCCGTACCTGGCTTTGGCTGAAGGTTTCCGCTTTATGATTGATCGTGAAGATTATGAAGATGTATGGAAAGAAGGCCAAGCTTAAGTAAGAATCAACCGATTAAATTATTGATGATATGAGCCACTAAATAGGTGGCTTTTATTTTTTAAGTATCTGGATCTAAAAATAACAATATTTAAAATATGGATGAAGACTTTAATCACTACTTCCG
This sequence comes from Acinetobacter terrestris, assembly GCF_004331155.1. Lineage (GTDB taxonomy): Bacteria > Pseudomonadota > Gammaproteobacteria > Pseudomonadales > Moraxellaceae > Acinetobacter > Acinetobacter terrestris. Next base: position 66,073 of record NZ_SJNZ01000009.1, on the reverse strand, counting down.
AAATGATTAAAGAGTGATTAAAGCGATTCTAGTCAGTCAGTAAGTCAATTAATCGCTTTAAATGAAATGGCATGATTAAATTAAGAATCCATCTAGCCACGCGTTACATTTCTATGTTGGTGTATAAATAGACAATTATTTGTACTATGTTAATATGAGATAGAAATATACCTTGTGTAACGGGAGTTGTTCCATGACAGCTTATAGCATCATGAAAGCAGGCAAATATGAGGATGATATGATTCCTAAACTTGCTATACATGCATTTCGTCATGCCTTTGACAAAGCATGTGCGGTCGCGACAGTCGTTTATGCAAAAGAACAGCAACTGCTACAACGCGAAGTGAATGGACAAGAAACCGTGATTCGTGACCTATCTAAGGCTTATGTGAGCGTTAATGATCTTCCTAAAGTGTTAAAACGCAAGAGAACACAAGAGGCAGCTGTATAACTTAATGCCTCAACCAAGAATAAGGATGTTTGCTGGTCCCAATGGATCTGGAAAAAGTACAGTCAAAGAATATTTATTGCCCCATCATATTGGGGCTTATTTAAATGCCGATGAATTAGAACAAAACCTTAAGCATAGCCATCAACTGGATTTGATGGCTTATCATCCTGCTTTAAAAGCACAAGATCTAATAGATTTCCTCAAACAGAAAAAACGTCCGAATGCTGGACAGTTGGTTCCTTTACTAACAAATGAGCCTATTCTATTAGATGATTGGAACATTCAGTTTGATGCATCGGAAATAGACTCCTATCTCTGCGCACGTATTATTGATTATATTCGCCTAGAATTTTTACGCTTAAAGATCAGTTTTACTTTTGAAACGGTGATGTCTCATGTTTCTAAAGTGGAATTTCTACAAGAAGCCAAACGTCAGGGTTTTAAGACCTATTTGTATTATGTATCGACAGTCGATCCGATGATTAATATTGCTCGAGTTAAATATCGGGTCAGTGTGGGTGGACATCCTGTACCTGAACAAAAGATTGTTGAACGCTATTACCGTAGTATGGATTTACTCATGCAGGCCGTAGATGCCAGTGATCGAACCTATTTTTTTGATAACTCTTCCAATGGTGAAAAGGCGGCATTTATTGCAGAAATTCAATCTGCAGAAACTTTAAAAATGAATCCTGATGCTCAGCAATTGCCATGGTGGTTTGCAGAAAAAGTCCTGAAAAATTTTGTAGAAGAGTAATAAATTTTTCAGGTCATTTCAAAAGATAGAAACCATTGATGCAGATCTTGATTTGCCAGAAATTGAGCACAAGTAACAAGATAAGAATGACAATACAGAGGTGACTTCAGGATTAGATATATTTGATTTGGCAGCAGAAGTAAGCAGTGATTTAATTGATGTATGAGATGACTTGGCGAGAGGGATTAGTCTGGATTTCTAAAAGGTCTGCAATAAATTAAACAAGATTTAACCATATTTTATAATACTTAGGCCATGTAAGACGTATAGTGATTTATAGGGTGGTTTCGCCTAATTTTCCATCGTTCGATATTTAATCCACAAAATATCCATCATATAAATATATTTTTATATATAATATTTAAAAGTATATTGTTTTGGAGCACTAATACATGCACGATTTCTTGCTCGCATTCCTAGGTGGAACACTTATAGGCTAGTCCGTAGTGGGATATTTGTATGTCAATGGTCGTATTGCTGGGGTGAGCGGCCTCATTGCTCAAGTATTAAATCCTCAAACGATATTTAAAACCCCGGCATTATGGTTTGTATTGGGGCTATTTGTGGTGCCGTTTTCTATGGCATGCTGCAAACGCCAAATATTGAATTTAAGGCGAGTCCCTTGATGCTAATTGTTGTAAGGTCTAAGGGGTGGACACGTATGAGTTGTGGCTGTACACGGGAATTGTGAAATAAACGGCTGTCTAAGTGTTGAAGGGTCGTAAAATTAACATTTATCGTTACAGGCGCTTTATCGATACGTGATTTCTCATCTTATTGGAACGTTCTAGCATGAAATGCATATGGACGGACTTGTTTGTCTGATGAATTTCTTGCAATCGGTTTGATGCTTTCTCAAGCATATCCAATTCTAAGAAAGTATTAGATTTTCCAGATTTTTTCACCAATAAGAGCCAAGCCTTACCTTTGTCATGTTAGGTGCAATCGCCGTGGCATTTATTCTGTTTCGAAGGGAAATGCATAATCAGGCTCTCAAAACAGCATATGTATATATAATTGATTTACCTAAAAATAATAAGATAGATTACAAGCTTGTAATGGGAAGTTTGATATTTGTGATCGGTTGGGGGATTGCAGGGATTTGCCCGGCACCCAGTCTGACTTTGATTGGTCTGGGATATTATCAAGCCCTTTATTTTATGGCCGCAATGATGATTGGCATGTTAATTCATCGTAAATTGATGGGAAGAAATTCATGAAGCAACATCCACAAGTGCAGCATTTTTTTGATGAAAAGACCAATACCTTTAGTTATGTGGTGACTGATCCTATCAGTCAGCGCTGTGCAATTATTGATAGTGTTTTGGATTATGATGCGCCGTCAGCGACAACCAAGACCACGCATGCAGATCAAATCATTGGCTATATACATCAAAATAGCCTAAGCATAGAATGGATTTTGAAAACCCATGTCCATGCAGACCATCTCACAGCATAGCAGTATTTAAAAGAAAAATTAGGTGGCAAAATCGCAATGAGCAAAAAAATTGCCATTGTGCAGGAAACATTTAGTGCAATTTATAATATAGACATCAAACACTTAAATGCACATCAATTATTTGATCATTTATTTGAAGATGGCGAACAGTTTAACATTGGTGAATTGATTGCCTATAACATCCCAACGCCAGCCTGTTTAAGCTATGTGATTGGTGATGCGGTATTTGTCGGGGATACCTTATTTATGCCGGACTATGGCACAGCGCGCTGTGATTTTCCGAAGGGCAGTGCTGATGATTTATTTAATTCAGTCAAAAAACTCTATCAATTAGATGAAAATATCCGGGTTTTCTTGTGTCATGATTATTTACCCAAAGAGCGGCAGGAATATAGCTGTGAAACTAGTATTACCGAGCAGAAAAACACCAATATTCACCTGAATAGCAGTACCACTAAAGCTGCTTTTGTTGAGATGCGAAACCGCCGTGATGCTACCTTGTCTATGCCTAAACTGATTCTACCTGCGATCCAGATCAATATGAGAGGCGGGCAATGTCCAGAAGCTGAAGCAAACGGTATTCGTTATTTAAAATTGCCCTTAAATTATTTTAAATAAGCGATTTTATTGAGTAAGACAACAGGAAAGGTCTAAATATAGCTAAGGATCAACCCTGTGGGATTTTGAATATAAGTATATGTTTTTAAATATATTGTTATAAATTCAGCCTCATGTATTTCTTGATCTTGCTTGTTCTTGAAAATTATCCAAAATCAATGATATTTAGAGTAAGAGTCTTTTTTATCCATTTTGGATAATCGCAAATAGCCTAAGCAAAAAATAGATTTTTAAAAAATGGCAATTGATTAAATCTGAGTTATCAATAAACATAAGACTATCTAAAAATGTAATGAAAGAAATCCATGATTCTTAATTATCAAATTCATCTCAATGAAGCGGCTACAGGAAAAACACCTCTGGTATTTATTCACGGTCTTTTTGGCAGTTTAAGTAATTTGGGCATGCTAGCACGAGCATATTATCAATCCCATTCAGTGATTCAAATTGATGTCCGTAATCATGGACATTCAGCACATTCGCCAGAAATGAATTATCCAGTCATGGCAGTGGATATTTTGGAAACATTGAATGCTTTGAATATTCAAAAATTCTCTGTGATTGGCCATTCTATGGGTGGAAAAATTGCCATGCAATTGGCAAATAGTGCAGGAGAGCGCTTGGAACAATTGGTCGTGCTGGATATGACACCATTTGCATATAAAGAAAGTCATCACGATCAAATTTTTAAAGCCTTATTTACAGTACAAAATGCGCAGATTGAAAGCCGACAACAAGCGATGCAGATTATGCGTGAATATTTGCATGAAGAAATGGTGATTCAATTTTTAATGAAATCATTTAATAAGGGCCAATGGCTATTTAATGTTGAGGCTTTATTTAACCATTATCCGGATATTATCAATTGGAATATGATTCAGCCTTGGCAAAAAGAAGCATTGTTTATTCGTGGCGGTAAATCTGCATATATCAGTAAAGATGAACATTTTGCTGCGATCCGGCAGCAATTTCCCCATGCTAGAATTGCAGTGTTAGAAGATGCTGGGCATTGGTTACATGCAGAGAAAACCCAGCAAGTTCTGGATGAGATGAATAAATACTTAAACTAGGCTCAGATATCGAAAGTAGCGGCTAAATTTAATTCAACTGCTACTGTATTAATTTATGCTATTTGCCAACAGTTGACCTTCAGAGGTGAGTTGTTCAGCCATTTCAGCCGTTTTTCTGAGTCCTGGCATGCGATATTCTGTATGACCATAATCCTGAATGGATTTCCAGCGGCCACCCCAAGTCAAACCTACCGATTCTGCAATTTCCCCATATAATTGGTAGCCTTGCATTGCCCATGGATCACGTTCAGAAATAAAAACTTTGCCATTGCGCTTAAAGGCAACATCGGCGGCTAAACCAAATTGATGATAACTTTGAAAACCTCTGGCACGGGTAACATTACTGTTACCGGCCAGAGTATTTTGACGCTCTGGACTGCGATAACCTTCTAATAACACCATTTCATAACCATGACGTTGCTGCATGATTTTAAAGACCATCAGTAAACGCTGTTTATAACGCGGATTCATTTTGTGCCACTTGCGATCAGCTGCTGCCAGATCAGCATGTGAATGCTGCATATACACATCTTCAACATTTGGGTTAAATACTTTTGCCTGAACATTGGGCTGAGCAGACTCAATATTCGTTGCAGCAATAATGGCTTCTTCAATGAGTGATTCTTCCACTTCGGGTGGTGGTGAAAGTATTTGTCCCTCAAGCAAGGCATAAATTTGAGGATCCACTTCTCTTAAATAATCGGCTTGAATTTTGGTTGGATTAATCGGGCGCGTAAATGCAAAAATCAAGATACTGGTAAACAGAAAAAAGCCGGCAACTAGAATCCACCATTGTTGTAAATGCCAATGCGACTGGATCTGTTCAGGAGCTGCAGCATTATTTAAATGTTGAGCAAAATACCTGACAGAATTTAATTGCTTCTTACTTTGAGGAATAAGCACCAGAAAAGATTGTTGTACTTTAGCGCGTAATTCATAAGAAAATAATAGAGCCAGGCTGCAAGCTAAACATATAAAGCAAATAAAGATGACAAGAATCATGGAGCCACGGCGGTTTCTTTGGGTATTACTGGTGTTTTGTTTAGGCTTTTCGCTACGAGCTCGGATTGACCTTGATTTATAAATACTTTACTTAAGTCGTCTTCTCTAGGTTGAGGAGATTCAACTGGATTTTCTTCATATTGCACCGGTTGATGAATTTGAATATCCGGTTCAATGACACGAGTGTCTAGCTCTGTAGCAAGCGGCTTATTTTTTAGGTTATCTTGTTCAAAGTGGTCTGTATGGCTGGATAGCAAGCTACTTTCAATTTTATTATGAATGAAATGATGTAAATAAACAGAACTTGCAATAGCGCTAAAAATAACGCCCATACAAAAACCTAAAACTCCATACGATACGCGTGGGTGAGGTATCTTTTTTGAAGGCTGTAATATTCTCAAAGATGTCTGTTTTTCTTTTGCCATTTTTTTATTTTCTTTTATGGTAAATGAATGGTGATATAGGCTTGTTCGGCAGGTGAACTAATAATGTTCTGATAACCTGCTAATGAATTATTATTTTGTTTTGAAAGCATAAAATTCAAGCCAATAAATGAAGATAAGGCAAAAATTGCTAAAAAGATTAAAATCCCAAAAAATGGTAATTCGCGATGAATAATATTTTTAATTTGATCAGGCAAGGCTGAAAATGGAGAAAAGGCAGTTTTTTTGCCTTTTAAAAAGTTAATTTCATCTCCAACACGTGCCACCAGATGACTTAAATTTTGTATAGACTCAATTCTGAATTTTCCATGAAAACCCAGAAGCATGCAGTAATGAAGGACTTCCAATGCTACCAGCCGTTCTTTATCGTGACTACGAAGCGACTCCAAGATTTCAAAAAAACGATAGCCTGCCAGTTGTGAACCAAAAAGGCTTAATTGTAATGGGCTAATCATCCAGTGATTTTGCAACTCAAAAAACTGTGCATCTTGTTGTGTGACAATGGTTTCATCCAGTAATGCACAATAGGCATATTTGGCATCATGAATATCATCTGCTGAAAATAGCAACTTTCGTGCCTGATTTTCAAAGCGGTTTAACAGACTCAAGATCTTGTCACGAAATTCATCTGCATTGGCTGGAACATATTGGTTCTTCAGTAAAAAAACGATATAGAAACCGTCATGTAATAAATCGACAAGATTAGCCGTACTGGTGATTTTAGATTGAGTTATGCTCGAGTTCAAACCCGTCCCAATTTGGCCGTCCTCAAAGAGTGAAGGGGCATTATTGTTTATAGTCATGGTAATGATCCTTAACTATTGCATCACTGCAATCAGTTCAATCGAGATATCCTGAAAACCTGCAGGGATATAAATACAAATCGATTCCGCTTCTAGCATCCGTTGATACAACTCATTATTTGGTTCTATTTCGAAATAACTAACACCGGAACGCACCGGAATTGCCGTTGGAACCTGCATCAAGTGATGTAAAGGAATGACCGGAAGGGCTGCAACTACACGTTGTTCAACATCCACGGTATTACCCACTTTAAAACGTAGCGGTACCAACTGAACCAATTCATGGTTTTGCATCATGCCACTTGAAACTGCGATATAAAGTCGCGTGTCACGCGTAATTTTGTCTGATTCCAAGCTTCCAAGCCAATAAGATGGGCGCATTTCTTTTAAGGCAATACTGATATAGCGATTTGAAATAATCGTATCGAGTAAATCACGTAAAATAACGTCTAGTTGGGAAAAACTTTCCTGTAATTGATGATGCTTATACTGCGGTAATTGATCAACTTCATATGCAGTAGAAAAGGTGAGCAGTGATCCGATTAAACGTAATAATTCAAAAAATAGCCGTTCTGGATGAATATGCGGATATTGTAATAGATGGTTCAGGGTGGCATGTGCAGTATTTAAGGCATTGACCAACCAAAAAGAGACAATATCGCCTGAACGGAATTCAATCAACTTTTGCTCATTTTCACGATTGTTGCTTTGAATGGTTTTAATCTTGGCCTTAATCACATTCAATGTACGTTTTAACCCGGAAATCAGTGTTTCGCATGCTTCAATGTGCAAGATCGGAGGAATAAACTTACGGTCGAGTTCAAAATTTCCAGAACTTTGACGTTTAACTTTCGCTACGGGTAAATACAAGAAGCCATCCAGTTCATGGTTAGGCTCAACATTGGATTCAAATAGTTTAAATTCCGCACGGCGTCGTAATAAAGTGATATCTGCTGCACTCGCATCAGTAAACAAATCATGGGTTTCTGTAAGATGTGAATGATAACGGCTAGGCTGTGTACTGGTTTCAAATGCTACATTACGTTTATTCGGCTGAATCAACGGTAAGGCCAAATAAACCATTATTTCACCACGTAAACTTAAATCATCCATTTGAATGGGTTGGGGTAATAAGTCACGTGCAGGCGCCTGGTAAATATCGCCATCTTGCCAAATCATGTTCACTTTTTCTAAAGCCAAGACATGAGTACTTAATTGCACTTCATCAAACTGAATCGATTGCACACCATAAGCAAAAGGAATGGTCGAACGAATCGTATGATTCAAGCGCTGTTCATGATAGGCATCCTGTAATTGAAAATGTTGTGGGCGTAAAAATAAGCCTTCGCCCCAAAGAATCTTTTCTGCTTTAAACATTTAATTTACCCATCGTTATTTGTGTCATGATTATTTTTTTGTACACCTAAAAGTTCATGTACAGTTTCTAATGGATTTTCATTTTTTATGACTTGGCTTAGCCATTCATGTAACGGCATCTGGTTCCATTTAATGGTTTTATGCAGCATATAGCTGACCGGACTATGCGGCTCATTGGCCTGAAAATAATCGGCAATGTCTTGTAGAACTTGCATGGCCTGTTCACGATTTGCCACATGATTTTGAAGTTGCGGTTGAAATTTTTGTGGATGCCTTGTGGTGATTGTAGATTCAATTTCAATAGGTGAATGAATAGCTTCAGGCGAAATTTTTGTTCCAGATTCAGGATTTATTTTATTTGTATCTTCTTCTAGCGAACCGAAGGCATCCGCTTTATATATTTTTTTTAGATTACTATGAATGGATTCCAGTTGAGAATCAATTACTGCAAAACTTGGAGCATCTAGGCCCATTAAGCCATTCAGTACATCTTTTAAAATATTCCACTGTTTCAAAATTTCTAAATACGCTTGATAATTTTTATACTGAAAAGATTTAGAGCTATTAAAAAGTGCTTGTTCAAATTGCTCAAGTGATGAGTTCAAGTTAACTTGATCATTATCTTCAGTATGTTTACGGCGTAAATTTTGTTGATGTAATAAAGCCTCATAATCTATTAAAGAATAAAAAGGTGATAGATTCACCACAGGGATATTTTTGATTGATACTGGCAGCTGATTAATCAGTCCTTGCAGTAAACCCAGACGTTGATCCAAATCATCATCTTCAATTTCTGGATGCAATAACATCCAGAAATCACTTAAGCTCCGTTGGGTTAACTCTAAACCTTTGGCTACACCTTCAAAGCCATACAGCTTTGACCATGCTTCAATCAACCAGCTATATAACCGAATATCCTTGGTTTTTTCAGTCAGCAATTCAGTGGCTTTGCTATTTACAAAGTTCCAGTCTGCCTGTTTAGGCTCAGTAATCCAGTCACCCTGATCTAACAGCGGGTCATCCTGAGTTTTTGCTTTCTTAATGGCATGAAACTCATTGGAAAATGAACAATCCATCCCGCACGGGGCTTCAAGTGAAATTGCTTTTAATAATGCTTCGAGTTCTAAACTCATGTCCTGGCTTTCTCTTTTTTTAATTTTTTTAAAATAAAGTTTTTTAAAATTATGCTTCTATAACTTTGGCTTTTTTCGTACGTTTTTTTGTTGTTTTAGCTATCGGGTCAAGTTGATAAATAATTTCTTCATCCTGAACATCAATAAATATTTGTTTAGGTAACTTCTGTTCTGCCAAGCAAACCAGAATCTCTGTGGCTAAAGCAGGCAATACCGATGCATTCAGGATGTTATCAATATTGCGTGCGCCACTATCGACTTCAGTGCAACGGCTAAGCAGTAATTCAATCAGATCTTCACTATAGGTAACTTTGGTTGTGTATTGTTGTTCTAAACGTGCAGTAATTTTGCCTAATTTATGTGTGATGATGCGTAGCAGTAATTCATCATGTAAAGGAAAAAAAGGAACCACACGCATACGACCTAAAAATGCCGGTTTAAATTGTTGATATAAACTTGGCTTTAAATGAACGATTAATTCTTCTGCCGTTGGCCATTCTTCAACAGGCGAGTTCAAGCAGGCTTGCATAATGGCACTCGAGCCTGTATTGGAAGTTAAAAGAATTGTGGTATTTTTAAAATCAATTAAACGGCCTTCGCCATCTTCAAGCATGCCCTTGTCGAAAACTTGATAAAATAATTCCTGAACATCGTTATGTGCTTTTTCAATTTCATCTAGCAAAACAACGCTATAGGGATTACGGCGTACCGCTTCAGTTAAAATGCCCCCTTGACCATATCCAACATATCCCGGGGGAGCACCTTTAAGCGATGAAACCGTATGGGCTTCCTGATATTCAGACATATTGATAGTAATCAGGTGAGACTCACCCCCATATAATTCGTGAGCAAGGGCTAAAGCTGTCTCAGTTTTACCTACACCACTTGGACCCACCAATAAAAATACACCTTGTGGTTTATTTGGATCTTCTAGTTTTGCTTTTGAAGTTTTGATGCCTTGAACCAGTTGCTGTAATGCATAGTCTTGCCCCATCACACGTTCAGCAAGTTTGTCCCCTAAAGTCAGAATTTGTTTAATTTCATCACTGACCATCTTCCCTACAGGAATACCGGTCCAGTCTGAAATAATTTCATTAATGATTTGTGTATTTACACATTCATAAACCAAGGGGGATACGCCTTGGATATCAGCCAATTGCTGACGAAGGGCAGAAATCGTATGCTTATCTTGATTTGAATATTCAGCTACCTGATCTTTATGTTCAAACGCTTGAATGTTTTGAACAATTTTAAGTTCAGATTGCCATTGTTGTTCAGTAGCGATAATTTTAGATTTAAGTAATTCAATTTTCAGACCTAATGCTTCTAGACGCTCATGATGAATCGGTAGATTTTTATGCTCGTTTTCCAGAATATCGCGTTCAAGATTTAAATTATGCAGTTGTGCTTGAAGTTGATCCAACTTTACCGGTTGAGCATTCTGCGTAAGTGCAACACGCGCAGCTGCGGTATCAAGTACGCTAATCGCTTTATCGGGAAGTTGACGACCACTTATATAACGATGAGAGGAGTGTACTGCTGCCACAATCGCCTCATCATCAATCTGCAAATTAAAATGCTTTGCCATCACCGGAATCATTGCGCGTAGCATATCTATTGCAACAGCTTCTGTTGGTTCTTCAATCTTAACCACTTGAAAACGACGGCTTAACGCAGCATCCTTTTCAAAATATTGCTTATATTCAGCCCAAGTGGTTGCCGCAATGGTACGTAATTCACCACGAGCCAAAGCCGGTTTGAGTAAATTAGCCGCATCATTCTGACCTGCCTGGCCACCCGCACCAATCAAGGTATGTGCTTCATCAATAAATAGGATAATGGGGTGACTAGAATTTTGAACTTCCTGAATCACTTGTTTTAATCGGTTTTCAAATTCACCTTTAACGCTGGCACCTGCTTGTAATAGCCCCATATCCAGAACATGCAAATGGACATTTTTTAGGGCATCTGGAACCTGATTATTGGCTATTTTTAGAGCTAAACCTTCAACGACTGCGGTTTTTCCAACTCCTGGCTCGCCTGTTAAAATCGGATTGTTCTGACGACGGCGCATTAAAATATCAAGCATCAAGCGAATTTCAAATTCACGGCCAATCACCGGGTCAATTGCACCATTTTTTGCTTTTTCAGTTAAGTTAATGGTGTATTGCTCTAGAGCCGGTGTTTTTTTCGAGGTTTGTTCTAATTGCTCTGGATGTATTGTTGGGTCTTGATAATGTTCATTTTGTTCAGATTCCTGTTCAATACTGTGTAAACATACCTCCAAAAACTTGTGCTTCATTGTATCGATCGGGAACAATTCAAATAAACTCGAAGCACGGGTCGCAATTTGATAAAGATCGGATGCAGTCAATATTGCAACCAGTAAATGCCCACTTCGAATTAATGGTCTTTGTTCTGCCGAAGCCAATAACCAAGCTTGTTCTAATAGACGTACAATTGATTTTGCAAAAATAGGGGTTCGTGCATTGCCTTTAGGTAATTGTGAAATACTTTGTTTTAAATCAGCAATTAAACCATCAGTTGAAATTTTGTACTTTTCTAATAACAGGTGTAAATCATTTTTTGCAGTATTCTGTAGAAGTTCTAAAAAGAAATGTTCAATTTCTATTTCATAATTTTGTTGAGAAATACAGGTGTTGGCCGATTTTTCCAGTGCTATACGGGCACAGGAAGATAACTTTGTGATCAAAATTTTTAAATTATTCATATGTTACTCAATATTCCAAAAGAACAATCAGTTTTTATTTTTATTTCAATCCGAATGGGGTGGATCTTATTATTTTTTAATTTTTATTAAAAACAATACCTTATATTTTTATCTGTTAAAGCATCTGGCACATTCTACACATTTATTTTGAAATATTAAAAAATATTTGACCAAAATTAGCTGCTTTTACATAAATAAACAATAAATCATGAAAAAAATTGCCGATTACTGTTAATTTCCTGTTGACTTGAAGTGATTATTTTTTGTTAAATTCGCAACGTTGATTTGAAGTCATAAAAATTAAACTAAATTGAGAAAATCGCGGAACATGATTTAACTCAGATAAACAATAAAATTTAAAATTAGAATAATTAGAGGCATCTTTTGAATAAAAATATATCTTTTATCCCCTTGATTGTAATGATCTTGGTGAGTCAATTAACCTTTGCTAATGAAAAACCAGTTGAACTAAAAAAAGGGTGTATGAAAGACTATCCTTTAGTTACTGGTGAAACTGACCGCGATTTACTCAATATTTATAGCCAGATATGCGATAAAAAGAATAAGAAAAATATCGCCTTGCAAAGTGAATTATTAATTCAAGCTGCACAAAAATATCAGCAACTTGGGAAAAATCTGAAAGCATTGCAGTTGGTAGAGAATTTACATCAACAAAATGTTCAACGTGCTGCTCTTACGGATGTTGCTTTTCTTGCAGGGGTCGGTATAGCCGAGAGTTCTTTGCAATATATGCGTTCCAATGAAGTACGTTATTTAAGTGCGCAAACGACTTATCCTGCAGCTAAAAAACTGTCGGATTATATTCAGATCTCATTACCTGAACCGGATACATCTGATGCTCAGGCCATCACGGATGCGTCAATTAAACAAAAAAAATTCTCAAAAAACACTTTCAATAAAAATGCTTCCTTGAACCGTTCGGCTTATAAAGCCACTCAGGTGAATCACCAAAAAAATAACAATGCAAAACTCAAAACAGCTAAAGCACCTGCACGAAACACCATAGCACAAGCCAAACCACAAAATGGCAATACGACAGCTTCTGGTTCAAGCCCATTTGCTTCATTTAATAAGAACTAAAATAGGAGAACATCCATGGCTAAACGTGAAAGTGTGCAAAAGAAATTACAACGAATTCGTCCACCACGTGTACAACTGACTTATGATGTAGAAGTGGGTGATGGTAAAGAAGTAAAAGAATTACCTTTTGTTATTGGGGTGTTAGGTGACTTTTCGGCTGCTTCAGAATTAGAAAAAACAAAGTTAAAAGATAAAAAATTTATCAATGTTGATTTGGATAATATTGATGAGGTGATGCAATCACTTGCGCCACGTGCAAATTTTCAGGTCGAAAACGCTTTAACTGAAGAAGGCGGAGGTATGTCAGTCGATTTAACTTTTAACTCAATGCAAGATTTCCGTCCGGAAAATGTAGTACAGCAGGTTGATCCTTTACGTAAACTGGTTGAAGCACGCGAGCGTTTAACCGATTTACGCAACAAAATTTCGAATAATGAACGTCTTGAAGACTTACTTGATGAGGTTTTACAGAATACTGATCAAGTTCGCAGATTAAGCGCGGAGGCAGAACATGAATAATTTACAAACTGCTCATGCAACCAATACCGATGTTGAAGAATTCACTTTGCTGGACTCTATTGTGGAGCAAAGCCGTATTGCCCGTAATGGTGAAGAACATGATCGAGCAAAAAGCTTGATTGGCGAATTAGTTAAAGAAATTATGGCAGGAACTATTATCGTTTCTGAAAATATGACTTTGTCGCTTGATAAACGAATCGCAGAAATTGATGCCTTGATTTCAAATCAGTTAAGTAAAATTATTCATCATGAACAATTTCAAAAAATTGAATCAACATGGCGTGGTTTATATTATTTTTGCCAGGAAACACCTTCACATTCTCTCATCAAAATTCGTATGCTTAATACGACTAAAAAAGAACTGATGAAAGATTTCCAGGGTGCGACAGATTTTGACCAAAGCACCTTGTTTAAAAAAATCTATGAAGAAGAATATGGTTCTTTTGGTGGTGCGCCATATGCAACTTTAATTGGTGATTTTGAATTTGATCGCACGCCATCAGATATGTATTTGTTGGCGCAAATTTCTCATGTTGCAGCTGCTGCACATGCACCCTTTATTTCAGCAGCAAGTCCCAACATCCTTGGGCTTGAATCATTTACAGATATTAATCGACCACGTGATGTTTCTAAGATTTTTGAAACAGCCGAATATGTTCAATGGCGTTCATTCCGTGAAAGTGACGATGCACGCTATGTCGCATTAACCATGCCACGCGTATTAGGTCGTCTGCCATATCATCCTAAAGAAGGTACTGTCACTGAAGGATTTAACTTCGTAGAAGAAGTGTCTGGTCAAAATCATGATGAATATTTATGGATGAATGCGGCTTATGCATTTGCGACACGTTTAACCAATGCCTTTGATATGCATGGTTGGTGTGCAGCCATTCGTGGTGTTGAAGGCGGGGGCTTGGTTGAAGGTTTACCCATACATACCTTTAAAACCAATGATGGTGAAGTAATTTTTAAATGTCCAACTGAAATTGCCATTACCGACCGTCGTGAAAAAGAACTCAGTGATTTAGGCTTTATTCCGCTGGTGCATTGTAAAAATACAGATTATGCCGCTTTCTTTGGTGCGCAATCGACTCAAAAACCGAAAAAATATGATAGCGATACAGCAAATGCCAATTCAGCTTTATCTAGCCAGATTCAATATATTATGGCGGTTTCTCGTATTGCCCATTATTTAAAAGCCATGATGCGTGACAAAGTGGGGAGTTTTGCCTCTGCTGGAAATGTTGAAGCATTTTTAAATGAATGGTTATCGCAATACGTTTTGTTAGACGATGGAGCCTCGCAAGAAGCGAAAGCACAATATCCGCTTCGTGAAGCTTCAGTAAAAGTTGTAGAGAATCCAGCTCAACCTGGACACTACAAGTCTGTGGTCTTTTTAAGACCACATTTTCAATTGGATGAGTTATCAGTTTCTTTACGACTCGTTACTGAGTTACCTCAGTCCTCTCATTAATCAGAGTGCAATTTATAATAACTTAAAATAAAAATAGGAAAACTTATAAAAATGAAAGATATATACGTGCAATTTCGAGGAAAATATAAAGTTGACGGCGAATCTCGTGACTCAGAGCATAAAGATTGGCTTGAGGTGAACTCTTGGGCACACAATATCCGCCAACCAAAATCTGCAACATCTTCAAGTGTGGGTGGGCATACTGCTGAACGTGTTGAACATTCAGATATGCTGTTTATTAAAGATCTGGATGCGACAAGTCCAAAACTTTGGGAAGCTTGTTCAGCTGGCCATACCTTTGATGAAGTCCAAATCGATTTTTACCGTGCCAATGGTGATAAACGTATTAAATATCTTCAAATTAAGTTGAAACATGTTCTGGTATCTAGCGTAACGCCACACGTAAATGAAGAAGGTGTACCTACAGAATCATTCGGTTTGAAATATGCAGCGGTAGAGTGGACCTATAATCAACAAGATATTAACGGCACACAAAAAGGTGCTGTAACCAAAAAATGGTCACTTTCAAATAATACAGCATCTTACGCTGCATAATTTGGTGACAAGAATAGTGGCTAACCTATGTTGGCCTCTATTTCTTCATCAATTACATGAATAAATAAGAAAAACATGAATCTAGATCAACTTTATCCATATGGTTTTAGAACAACTTTATTTGACCGTTTATTGCCTGAAACAGAGAAAAACTATCAGGGAATATCGCTTCAACAACTGCGGGAATCTATTGCCTCTGATTTAGAGGATTTGCTGAATAGTCGTATGGCAAAATTGGATGACTTAATTGATGATTTTCCTTTAGCGAAACAATCTATTTTGCAATTTGGGATTATTGATTTTGTTGGATTATCCACCGCTAATCCAACTGATCGGGACAAAATCTGTCAATCCATTGAACAATCAATCGCTGCACATGAACCGAGGTTAAGACAAATTAAAGTCGAGATGTTACTCGATGGTCATAATATGGGAGCGCTATGTTTAAGTATTCAAGCCTACTTAAACATTTATCCTCTATTTGAACCGGTTGTTTTTGATGCTTTATTAAAACCAATAACACAACAATATGTTATTTCCGCACGATCTTAAGTGGGTTTTCCGTGATTGAAGAACTATTACCGTATTATGAAAAGCAATTACAAGAATTTGGGCAACAATCGCGTGAATTTGCGCAAAAATATCCAAAAATTGCTCAGCGTTTATCGCTCAATCAGGAACAAATTGATGATCCGCATATTGAGCGTTTGATTCAGGCTTTTTCACTGGTGGCTGCGCGTATTGATAAAAAGTTGGCAGATAGTTATGAGGTTTTTACCCGCTCATTATTCGAGGTGATGTTTCCTCAATACCTTAAACCTTTCCCTGCATGTTCAGTGGTGAGTTTTGAGGATATCAACAAGGTTAAACAACTGACTGCAGTACATGAAATTCCTAAATCAACTGCATTAAAGTCACGTAGTTTTAAAGGGGTACAGTGTGAATTTACAACGACGAGACCAGTTAGATTACTGCCTATTTTATTGAATCGGCTAAATTTTAAGACCAATCCAAGTGCGCATATGCATTTAAATCAAAATGCGATCTTGAGTTTTGGTTTTGAAATTTTTAATCAAAGCACAGAACAGTTAATTCATGAAAAATTGCCAATTTACCTGGATGCAATTTCCAATTTCCCATTACAGGTTTTAGATAACGTATTCAATAAAAGTACTGGATTTTCATTAAAAGTGGGGAATGATTTTATTGAAATCACCAATCCATTTGAAGTGGTGGGTTTTGATGAAACAGAAAGTTTATTACCAATCGATCAGCATACTCATCAAGCTTACCGTTTGTTAATGGAATATTTTTGCTTTCCTGAAAAATTTAATTATCTAAATCTCAATTTAAATTTTTTAAAGCATTTACCAATCGAGAAAAACGAATTCGAAGTGCTGATTCATTTAAAGTTAAATCTGAATGATCAGGCATGTATTCAAAATTATGCTGAATTAAATGTTGCTAACTTTAAATTGTTCTCGACGCCAGTGGTGAATCTATTTAATAAGCAAGCAGAACCCCAGAAAATCAATCATAAACAATTGGAATATTCCTTGGTGACAGATGCTCATCATCCCGAATTTTATCAAGTTTATTCAATTCTTGAGATGAATATGATTCGGGAGAAAAGTAATCAAGATCAGAGAACTTTTCCTGTTTTGCCATTTTTTGCGATGAGTCATTATCATCAGAATGACGTTCAATTTTTCTATAGTGTCAATCCAACGCAATTACAAAATAAATTTGTTGGAACAGGCTACTCTATTATTTCAAAACACTTATCGCCACAGAGTACCAAGTCTGATTTTATCAGTACCAGGTTATTGTGTTGCAATCGAGATTTGCCGCATGAGGCTTTAAGTCAGGCCAATAATATCCTGAATTTGAATGATAGTAATTTGGCACGGCGCGCAGTGGTATTAAAGCGACCCAATAAGCCCTATTATTTTGAGCAAAATAAGAAAGAACAATGGCGTATTATTTCGCATCTGTCTTTGAATACCTTGTCCTTAATGAAAGACAATGCGGTCAGCCATATTAAAGAACTTTTAGAACTTTATAATTTATCTAAATCAAAAGAAAATCATCTCATTATCGATTCGATTAAAAATATCCATTTTTCTTTGACCCAGAAACTGGTTGAGGCGAAACCTTTTCCATTATTTGTACGAGGCGTTAAAGTCAATTTAAGCATTGATGCACAAGTTTTTAGAGGGCATAGCCTATATATATTTACTCAGCTTTTAAGTCATGTTTTTAATTTAAAAGTTCAAATGAATAGTTATGTAGATGTCATTGTTAGTGATTCAAATAGTCAACAGGAGTTATACCAATGCGTGCAGAACGTTGGTGGCAAGAAGCTTCTGTAATAGATGATCTGATCACCATACCTACGGCTTATGAGTTTATTCAAGCAACTCGCTTGTTGCGGCACGTGCCGCAGTCATCCAGAGCTGGGTATTGGGCGAATAGCTTTAAATTTCACAGTTCTTTAAATCTTAATTTTCCAGTATCTGAGATTGAAACATTAAAACTGGATAATGAACACATACATATTACCAATCTGATGGTCGGTTTAACCGGTATGCAAGGGGCTTTACCTTATACCTATAGTCATAAAATTAAACACAGTAGTCGGCAGCAGAAAGTAGAATCCATTAACTTTCTGGGATTGTTCAATCATAAGCTCACTACACAATATGTAGATGCAAGCTTAACTTATCATTTGCCGGTACGTTATGAAATAGAAAAAGAAAATGATTATCTTGATATTCTGCATGCTTTAAATGGTTATGTCAGTTCACAACAAGATCAATGTGAATTAGATGATTATTTCGCTGAATTTTCAGGTTTAATGCAGGGGCAAAATAATACGGCTTATGCTTTAAGCACCATGCTAAATTGTATTTTCAAAGCTGATTTTCAAATCAAAGAGTTTATTAAAGAAAAATTCAAATTAGACGATGCACAAAAAATAACTTTGGGCGGCTTAAGCACAAGTTTATTGGGTGTGAATACCTTCTGTGGTGAAAGTATTCGACAAATCGACGGAAAAATAGAAATCCAGATTGGTCCATTGTCCCGAACAGATTACCTCAGCTTTTTACCCCAGCAGAAAATGAGTGAAAAACTTAAAAAAATCCTCACCACCTGGTGTAGTCCAACCCTCATGGTGGATTTACGTTTGATATTAAAAAAAGAAGAACTACAGCCTCTTTGCCTAAATTCCAACTTACAACTTGGCTTGGCGCAGGGGGCTTTTTTAATGCCTAAACCTGCTGAACATAATTCAGAAACCTGTTATGCATTATTGGGGGATATTTAGTGATTAAACTCGTTTTAGCAACGTTTAGCAGTATATTTCTAGTGGTCAGCATAGCGATTATTTATTATTGGCGTGATGTGCAATATGATCCATCTAGCATGAATTTATTGTCCTATTTTATTGTTTTACCATTAGTTTTATCTTTAATTCTGCTTGCACCCTATTTAATTTATAAAGCTTACAATGCATATAAAAAGCGTAAACAGCAGCAAAAAATAGCCTTATTGGAACCACAGTCGAATAAAAAAACATCAGAAATTAATGAACAAGTTGAAGATGTTGAATGGCTGAATTTAAATATCTTCTCATCATCTGTATTCAATGCATTCGGTGAAAATAAGAGCATTATTAATGCATTAAAAAACTTTAAAAGTCCTGAGTTGGATCGGCACTTAACCAATGCTTATGGCTTACCTGTGTTGTCATACAGAATTACAGCATTGGATAATGTATTGGAACAACAGAACGATGACGACGATATAGAAGAGAAGCAGGGGCGTTTGCAACGAATCCAAACCTTGATTCAACACCAGTTAGAGCAGCAAAGTGAAATTCTATTGCAGGTGGCTCAACACTTAAAACAGTCTGCATTCTTTTATGATAGTGAACTGGCATACCAATATCGCATGCATCCTGCATGGATCGACCCCGACTATCAAGCACAGCATGAAGATGATCAAGACGTTCAGGTTGAACAAGTGCCGCGTCTAAATCGATTGAATATTCATATTTTATTAGCAGACAACTTATTGCATGTTTGGGATGAAAATTCAAACAATGAAATGCTGCTTAATTTTGTAGAATCTCTGGGCATCATTTCGCAGCAAATACATATCGAACATCATTTTATAAATCAGCAAAGTTCCTATAAAAACTGGCTGAATTTATTAGGTCAAATATCAACACAATTACATGAAGTGTCATTGGTGATCAATGTGGATTCTGAGATTGATCAAGAATTGCTGGATGAAAAAATGTGGCTGTCGGATCATTATTTGGCAGCAGAATTTGCATCCAGTTGGTGCGTAGCTGCTCGGGACGTAAAGATTGACCATGCAGAAGCCATCAAGTCACTTAAAATTGCACTCAATGTCCATGATCTAGCAACATGTTTAAATCAGGCCGTACCTCGTCATACGAAATACACCCAGCAGGAACAACCTTTTGTACTGGTTTTAGATGGTGCAACTGATATCACGGTGATTAAAAAAATAAATCAGATATTTACCCCAGCTTTAATAGAAAATCATCATTTTGTATACATAAAACAAATGTTTGGGAATACACAATCACTCGCAAAAATTTTTGGCTTTATGTTGGGCATGCATTTGCCAGAGGAACTTGCGGCAATGATATACAGTACGGATCAAGTTTTAAGCCATGCTTTTTTTCAAGCGCTTAATGAATCAGATCAATTTGAAGAACAAGTCATCTAAATATTAATAAAAATTAAGAAAATAACGAGAATCGCATGTTTTATATCATTTTAGGCTATGTCTGGCAGTATCTAACTCATCCTAAAGCCATCATTGCATTATCTTTTTTGGTGGCATTGGTTTCTTCATATAATATCATTCCCCGAAATATTTTTTGGGCGTTAGTCACAGCTTATATTTTGGCACTCATCGGCTATGGCATATATTGGCTGATTCAAAAATATCGTCATGCTCGACAAGGGCAGGTCCTTGCTGAGACCATTCAAAACGATACCCAGGCTGAATATGGCAAACAGAAAGATAAAGATGAATTACAACTGATCAATCAGCAAATGAAGGAATCGATCCAGTTGATTTGTAAGTCAAAACTGGGAGATAAAAAGGGCAATGCTGCCTTATATGAATTACCTTGGTATATGGTGATTGGTAATCCGGCAGCAGGCAAAAGTTCGGCTATTTATCATTCAGGGCTGAAGTTTCCCTTTGAAGCATCACATCAAAAAATGCTTTCTTCAAGCTTAAGCGGGACGAGAAACTGCGACTGGTTTTTCTCAACTGAAGGGGTTTTGCTCGATACTGCCGGGCGTTATTCGGTTTATGCTGAAGACCATTCAGAATGGTTAGGCTTTTTAGGTTTATTAAAGAAAAGCCGGTCTAAAGCACCAATTAACGGTTTAATTGTGATTGTCAGTATTGCTGAACTAGTGAGTCAAAGTCCTGAAAAATCAATCAAACTGGCGAAAAATTTAAGGGCACGCATTCAAGACTTAACCGAACGTTTAGAGATTCTTGCACCGGTCTATCTGGTATTTTCCAAAATGGATTTAATTGCTGGATTTACTGAGTTTTTTGAATGTTATGAAGTCAATGAATTTGATCAGGTGTGGGGTGCAACCTTAAAGTATGACCCAAATTCTGCAAATAATGCCGTTGAGCTTTTTGAACAGCATTATTCTGTTCTATATGATGGTTTAAAAGGACTAAGCACTACGCATCTCAGTCGTCGTCATTCGCAAAATATCTCACCGAGTGTAATGACATTTCCTTTGGAGTTTAAAAGCCTAAAACCTGTCCTAAAAACCTTTATTGAGACTTTATTTGAAGAAAACCCCTATCAGTTTAAACCGGTGTTCCGTGGCTTTTATTTCACCAGTGCCTTACAGGAAGGCAGGGTCGAAAGTCCAATGACAGAACAGCTTGCACAGGATTTTAATTTATTTAAAAGCCCAAATAGTGAAAGTGGTATACCGACCAATTTGACTGCCAAAAATCATGGCTACTTCCTGAAAGGCTTATTTTCAGATGTGATTTTAAAAGACAAGAATCTGGTTAAACAGCATATTAATCCGGGACGTAAGAAACAGCGTTATCTTGCTTTTATTGCGGCTTTGTTAGGTGTGTCGATTATTTTAAGTTTATGGGTATGGTCATATCGTAATAATCAACAATTGATTGCTGATGTTCAGGCTGATCTGGACAAGGTTATGCAACTTGAAAAACAGTCAGGACAAGAACTGTTCACCCAATTGAACGCCTTGTTGATTTTACAAGAGCGTATGCAACAACTTGATCAGTTTGAGCAAGATCAGCCTATTCAATTGGGTTTTGGCTTATATCAAGGCAATGAATTGCGTGATAAGTTAAAAGTGGAATATTTAAAAGGCGTGAAACAAATTGTTTTACAGCCGACACAGCAAAATATTATTCAGTATTTGCAACGGGTAAAAAGCAATCAAACCACCTTAAAAACCAATCATGTCAATGTAGAAATAAAACAGGTTGCTAAAAATCAACAATATTTAGAGCCGTCTGAAACCAATCCTCAAGATGCTTATAACGCATTAAAGGCTTATTTAATGATGAGCAACGCACAATATATGGATGCAAGTCATTTAAGTGATCAAGTGACACGTTTCTGGCGCTCCTGGCTGGATTCAAATCGAGGACAAATGCCGCGTGGTGAAATGATACAGAAAGCGGAGCAAATTTTATCCTATAGTATGACCCTAACCAATGAGCAGAAATTTCCTATTCTTGAATCGGATACTTTGCTGGTCGATCAAACGCGTCAGGTTTTATTGTCCGTGATTCGTGGCATGCCTGCACGTGACCGTGTCTATAACGAAATAAAAATGCGTGCAGCAGTTCGTTATCCAACCGTCACTATGAAGCAGTTAGTTGGGGAGAATAACCAAAATACAGTACTGGGCAGTTATGCCTTACCTGGCATATTTACCTATAAAGCATGGTCTGATTATGTAGAAAAAGCCATTGATGAAGCAGCGAACCGTCCAACGGATAGTAAGGATTGGGTGTTAAACAGCACACAATCGGATGACCTGACTTTTAGTGGAAGTCCCGACCAGATTCGCAAGCAGTTAACTGCATTGTATAAACAGGAATATATTGCTGAATGGCGTAAATTCTTGAATGGCATTCACTACGCAAAAACCAATAATTTTAAACAACAGGCTAAAAATATAGAAATATTAGGTGAACCAGAAAATTCACCACTTCGTTTTATGATCACTCATATTGCGAGAGAAACCAGTTGGGATAATCCTGTTGTTCAAGCAGAACTCGCTGCACCACAAACAGGTTTCATGGCATGGTTTAAAGCTAAAGTTTTAAGTAATCATGAAGCTAAAGTGGCACAACAAACATCAAATCATGCACAGGGCGTGATTTCTAAAGAATTCCAGATGTTCTACCAAATGCTGCGTAAGCGTGATGATCAGCAGAACAAATCTTTATTCGATGAATATATGCAATCACTTGCCCAAGTACGGAGCAAGTTTAATGATCTAAAAAGTGCAGGGGATATTGGTCCTTCAGCCATGACTATAGTCAAGCAAACCATTAATGACCAAAATTCAGTCTTTAATAGTGCCCAAAAAATTATTGATGAAAAAATGTCCGTTGGTCTGAATGAATTGGATCAACAGGTTTTACAAAAATTATTGATGAGTCCGTTAACACAGTCATTTGATAGTTTATTGATTCCTGCTCAGGATGAAATTAATAAGTTGTGGATGCTACAAGCCAATCAGCCCTTTACAGCGAATTTAAGCCAGAAATATCCATTTAATTCTTCTGCTAGCTTACAAGCAACCAGTCATGAAATTAATCAAATTTTGGGTGAAAATGGCAGCATTGCACGTTTTGTGAAAGACAATCTTGACCCATTGGTGATTCGTCGTGGCTATACCTTGACCTCTAAAACATGGAAAGATTTAGGGCTGAGTCTGAATCCTGAATTTGTCATGAATTTCCAGAGTTATGTAGCACCAAGTCATGGTATGGCAACAGGAGAATTGAATCAGACCACAGCACCTGCGGCAACCAATCAATCTAATTTCCAGTTTTACCCATTGGAAAATACCCAGCTATTTTCTTATACCATTGATATTGATGGACAAAGAATGGTCTATGAAAATGGCATTCAACAATGGGTGAATTTTGTCTGGCCAAACCCGGGATCTATTCCAGGTGCGCGTATTACAGTCTTAGATTTGGAAGGGCAGACCCATACGATTTTTGATGAGCCGGGTGAATATGGCATTAATCGCTTAATTGATAGTGCGCAACGTACCCAACACGATGGTAGTTTTGAATTGATTTGGAAAGATCAAAAAAATCCGAACTTGGCTGTGAAAGTGAATTTTCGTTTAATTAGTGGCAATTCAGGACAGATTGGTTCAAGCCGGGGCTATGCTGGCACGCAATTGGTTAATCATGTGGTAAATAGTAAAGCCATACGTGTTGTCGCTGCTCAAGCAGCACCGACACCTGTGACGGCAGTTAAAGATAGTGCAATGTCGCCATTAACGGATCTTCATGGAGCAACACCATGATGCATGAAATAAAAACGTTACTACTTTATTATGGTAAATGTCCTGCACGTGGCGACTTCCTAGAAAACTGTGGTCAATCTGCTTTAATTCAATTGATAAATCAAAGGATTACTGAAGCACTTGAATCAACGATTCATTCATTTTCACAGTTAATGAGAATAAGTGCTTAATTGTTCTTTTTGAGCTTAAGCCAAGCTATAAAATTATTTAACAAATATTATTAATGAATAAAAATTATGAAAAAACAAATAATTAAAAGTATTTCTTATATCGCTTTTTTTATGTCTAGTGTCTTAGTTATTGCCTACGCAGAACCGATTATAGTTGAAGGTGCTGTACCCAATGAAGCAAGTAAACAAGCGATTTTGAATAAAATGTTTGCTGTTTATGGTGCAGATCAAGTAATTGATAAAATTCAGGTTCGTGCTGTATCTGCACCAAATGGCTGGAGTGATTCTGTTGCAAAAGTCATTACGGAGGACCTAAAAAAAGTTAAACAAGGAAAATTGTCTGTACGTGGTACACAGGTTGAATTAATTGGAAAAATATCAAATCAAAATGATCTTCAGCCAACCACAGCAAATTTTCAGAGTTTGGTTGAAACACCATATCGTTTAAATGCTAAATTAACAGTGAATCAGGCAGAACAGAAAATTATTGATGCGGCTTTAAAAAACCGAATTATTGAGTTTGAATCTGGAAGTGCAATATTGGCTGAATCAGGCACCAAAATTTTGGATGAGATGGCGACTGCAT
Organism: Acinetobacter terrestris; assembly: GCF_004331155.1. Classification (GTDB taxonomy): domain Bacteria; phylum Pseudomonadota; class Gammaproteobacteria; order Pseudomonadales; family Moraxellaceae; genus Acinetobacter; species Acinetobacter terrestris. The sequence goes on along the minus strand of NZ_SJNZ01000009.1, from coordinate 41,206 downwards.
TAAATAAGGTTGCTGGGAAGAAAGTAAAAGTGATTGGTCATACGGATAGTTCAGGTGATCCAGCTAAAAATTTAACTTTAAGCCAGAATCGTGCAGATGCTGTTAAAAATTATTTAATTGCAAAAAATATTCCAACAGATCGTTTAAGTGTTGAGGGTTTAGGTTCAAATAAACCGGTTGCAGATAATACAACAGCTGAAGGTCGCAAGAAGAACCGTCGGATTGAGTTTGAAGTTCTATAAGATATTTATAAAAAGCCACATACTCGTGGCTTTTTATAAATATCTTTTGTTATTCACCAATTAAAATGTCTATGCGATAAACCATTTAAAATGTCCTGTTTTTAACCACAAGAGTCAAGCACAGGATTTAACTTTTTTTGTTCAATGATGGCTTTCTGAGCTTTACGACTCGGCATACTTTTCTTGGCATGGGAACGTTTATTTTGTTTTTCCAACTCTTCATGCTGCTGTTGAATATGTGCCAGAACTGCAAGACGTTGAATTTCTTTATCAGACATAGTGATCAGCATCTATATTTTATATCCAGTCCATCGTGATAAAAATCATCATAAACCAGACATTTTTATTGGTGAGAATATAGACACTTTAAATGGTTTCTAACAATCGCATTTCGTATAATGTATATTATGTTAAATAAGATATTATGCACATAGCCTATTTCTAACTTTGTTGTTGCTTGTGCAATGACTATTTAAACTAGAATACTGGCTACTTATATGGCTAATAAAATAATTAATTCCACAATACATTTACTTGCTTAAGAGTTTCATATTGAAAAAGTTGGTTTAAGCGATTTCTGCTTCACCCACATGATGATAAGCACGATTAAAATAAACTAGACTGTGTTCAAGCTGACTTTGTTGAATCGCTACAATAGGACACATAAAAACAGTATGTGTTCCGACTTCTTGAATTTGCTCAATCTCACAATCAAAACTCACCAAAGCATCCTCTAAAACTGGTGCGCCCGTTTTTAATGCTGTCCAAGTTGCATGTTTAAAGCGATCTTCTGAACTCATTTTCGATGAAAATACTTTGGAAAGATGTTCATGCTGCGCGCCTAAAACATTCACCGTTAAAATCTTATTGTCTACAAAATGTGCATGTGAGCTAGATGCTTTATTCATACAGACCAATAATGTCGGCGGTGTATCCGTTACACTACATACCGCAGATGCAGTGAATCCATAACGACCAGATACCCCTGCTGTGGTCACCACATGGACCGCACTGGTTAATAAAGACATTGCATTTCTAAAGTCTGCTGCTTCAATCATCACTTTGTTCCTTAAATGAAAGGTAATTTGTTGTTTAGAATTAGCCATAGCATGCAATTGCTTCACGTAGGTCTATCATCTGAATGAGTTGTAAGTAGAAATGATGCATCTTTTTGATTGAAGTGAGGGTTGCTGGTTTGATCAGGAATATCCAATCAAACCAAACGAGTTAACCTTTCACACATCACGAAACTGGTGGGTCCTAGGCAGAGAGTTCTTTTCGGACGATTTCCGCACCTGCACTTAAAGCATTCAGCTTGCCACATGCCACCTGACGCGATAAAGGCGCCATGCCACAATTCGTTGAAGGATAAAGCTTATCCGCATCAACAAATTGCAGTGCTTTTCTTAAGGTCTCAGCAACTTGTTCTGCTGTTTCAATGGTGTTGCTTGCCACATCAATTGCGCCAACCATTACTTTTTTACCGCGAATCAGTTCAATCAGATCCATTGGCACACGAGAGTTTTGGCACTCTAAAGACACGATATCAATTTTGGATTTTTGCAGTTTCGGGAAGGCTTCTTCGTATTGACGCCATTCTGAACCCAAGCTTTTTTTCCAATCGGTATTGGCTTTAATCCCGTAGCCATAACAAATGTGCACGGCGGTTTCACATTTTAGGCCTTCAAGTGCACGTTCTAATGTCGCCACGCCCCAATCATTCACTTCATCAAAGAACACATTAAAGGCAGGTTCATCAAACTGGATAATATCAACACCCGCAGCTTCTAATTCACGTGCTTCCTGATTAAGAATTTTGGCAAATTCCCACGCCAGTTTTTCGCGGCTTTTATAGTGACCATCATACAGCGTATCAATCATGGTCATAGGACCTGGCAGCGCCCATTTAATCGGTTGATCAGTTTGGCTGCGTAAAAACTTAGCATCTTCCACAAAAACAGGTTTTTGACGGCTGACTGCACCAACTACACTCGGTACGCTGGCATCGTAACGATTACGGATGCGCACTGTCTCACGTTTTTCAAAATCAACACCATCAAGATGTTCAATAAATGTAGTGACAAAATGTTGACGGGTTTGTTCGCCATCGCTGACAATATCAATCCCTGCATGTACTTGTTCTTGTAATGACAAACGCAATGCATCTTGTTTGGCTTCGAGCAACTCTTCGCCTTGCAATTTCCACGGCGACCAAAGCTTCTCTGGTTCTGCAAGCCAAGAGGGTTTTGGTAAGCTGCCTGCTGTTGAGGTTGGTAATAATAGTTTCATGTACAGTGTCTTCTATATTTGGTTTAACGTATCTATTTCGCTGAATTCAGCAGCATGTTTTTTAGGCAGCAATATCTTTTAAAACAGCACGGTTTTGAACTGTGTAACTTGCAGCCCATTGTTCAAGAATCTCTTGATAAGGCTTGATAAAGTTTTCTTCAGTCCACTTCCCTTGCTTCACCGCCAATTGACCACGCTCTACTCGGTCATAATCAATGCGCGTGAGTGAATAATCCTGATAGTTCAAACTTGCTTGATACACTTGCCCTGCCGCCGCATTGGCATTGTAAATTTCAGGACGGTAAATCTTTTGGAAGGTTTCCATGGTGCTAATAGCACTGATAAGCTCTAGATCAGTGTAATCACGGGTTAAATCACCGTTAAAATAGAATGCTAAAGGCGCAACAGCATTTTCAGGCATGAAATAACGTACCTGTAAGCCCATCTTGTGGAAGTATTCATCTGTGAGTGAATAATCATCTTGTTTGTATTCAACGCCCAATACCGGATGCACATTGGCAGTACGATAATAGGTTTTTGTGGTTGAAACACTCAGGCAAATCACCGGTGCCTTATTAAAGTTGGCGGTGTATGCCTCAGTATTTAAGACATATTGAAATAGCTTGCCATGTAAATTACCAAATTGTTCTGGTGCCCCCGATGCCAATTTTTTGTTGCGATGTTCTGGAAGTACCACGCTAAAATCATAATCACGTACATAAGATGAGAAGCTATTTCCGATCATGCCATCAATACGTTGATTGGTTTTATGATCCACAATTGTGCTTTTCAACATTTCAATCACAGGAAAGGTATTGCCGTCGCCTGCAACATCCAGATCAAAAGAAATGATGTCAATTTCAACTGAATAGCGGTCTGCGGTTGGGTTGTCGCAATGTGCCAAAGCATTAAAACGGTTGGTCATCATGTTTAAAGTTTTGCGCAAGTTCTCTTGACGAAACTCACCGCGCGCCAAATTGGCAAAATTCGTGGTCAGACGTGTGTTATTGGCAGGATGATAATTTTCATCGAAACGAATACGTTTAATTGAACATGCAAACTCTTTACTCATGGTGATGCACTACCCTATTTTTTTAGATAAAAACAAATTTTCTGTATGAAGTAATTTATACTTGAATCAAAACATGAATAAAAATGATTTGATCTCAAGTAAAGATGAATAAAATTCATGTTTATTGGTTTTATTATATTAATAATGGAACAAGATAGAAAAACTGAGTAACCAATCTTTAATAATATAAATTAATTAAACCAAGGTGAAATGGTTGATAAAAAATTTTAGGCTTTGTCTTTATATAATATATAAAAATCATAAGAAACAATAATTAACAAAAATTTATTTCGAAAGATAGCTAAAATATTTACTTAGAAAAGATGCTTTTAAAAAGCATAAATTGAATTTAGTATTTGGCTTGAAATTTCTCTAGAGAACATTTTTATTTTGTTATTTGAGCAGGAATAACTGTCACTTTAGAATGCATCTAAAATCATACATAATGAATTTAGCTCATCTCAAGCTTAGAAAATATCAGCATATTCACTCTGTTTAACTTTATCCAAATGACTCTATACAAAGGTTAGATATAAACCCTATCTTTATGTCGAACATACTTGGACATTAAAAACTGAATTTCATAAAAGATCATGGATAAGATTCAACAACATTCATTTCAAAGCTTAGAAGTTAAAGATCGAATATTAGGCTTGTTGGACTTTCTCAATCCTAAAAATTATTACTTCTCGTAGCAAGTTCATGAACCTATTCCATTAAATTAATGAATATTCTTCACATTCGCGATTAAGCTTTAAAAAATCCCAAAACAAACTGTCGTGGGATTTTTCGTATACAAAAGATTGAAAGAATTATTGACTTAAATACTGATTCGGCACTTTTGGTAGCACAATACTTGAGGGATATTGAGAGTTTGAGTAAATTGAAATAGAACCATTCAATGAAGAACTTAAACTGGTGGTAATTGGCGCGACCCCTTTCCAAATATCGCTGGCAACCACAGAAACCTGCAGATGGTGTCCTTTTGGAATAACAGCAGCAGTAGGCGAAATTTCAATCTGCATCAAGACGGGTTTATTTTTCTCCAGTGGCTGCATATCAGAATATTTAAAGGTCTGCCAAGGCTGGATCATCACACCATTCACATAACGTGAGCGTTTTTCATCTACTTTACGTAGCGAAGCAGTCAAAATACCGGTACTCAGATTTTTAGCATTGCCTGTTTTTGGATCTACATCCGCTAACCGAACCACCAAGCCCATATCTTTTGAACTTGAAGAAACCCATAAATCTGCCTGCATAGGGCCATTTAAATAATAGTCTGATGGCATGGTTTCTGAGTTGAATACAGCCGCAGGTACATTCGACATATTATTGTTTTGCAAACACGGTAATGGCAGCAATGCAGCTACACCTATAGTCACGGTTTCAACAGTATTGGAGCATAAGCCAAAAGTGGGCGCTTCTAAAATAAAGTTCTCGCCCACAGTAAATGTAGATTTCGCTGCTGTCAGTTTACCTAGAGAATTTAAATACAGGCGCTCAGGTTGCATCGCTGTATGTGGTCAATCTGTCGTAGTGACATATTTTTCTTTGCCCTAGACCCATTGGGTCACGTTTGGCATTTTATCCGCCTGGGTATCCATGCCTTTGACATACTGGTCAAACCATTGCAGTGCAATATTGGTCAGCGGTGGCAAACTGCTATCCCCGTCTGTTGTACCCATGGCTGCCTGCAAATGGTTCCAAGGACCGATAATAATTTTTGCTGTCGTATGATCTTTCAGTGATTCTAGCCATAAAGGTTCACTGCGCTGGAACAAATCGCGCGTACCGCCAACGACCAAGGTTGGGACTTTGATTTTCGGTGCATACTCTAAAGGTTGAACGTTCACCCCAGAAATCATTGTCAAATGAATTTTCAGTGCCTTTTAACGCATCTAAGGTCAATGGCAGCTGAAATTCAAATAAGGTATTTTTAATTTTTTCCAAAGCTAAAGTCAGACCTTGAACCGGATCGTCTTGGAGAGCATCAACAGGTAAAGCGCCCAGTATACCAACTAGACCCAGCCACACTGGAATAAAGTTTGTGTTGAGCTGACCGCCATTAAATAAAATATCACGGTAACCATCACCAATTGGAACCATCGGGAAAGCAGCTTTAATCGCAGGATGCTGTGTCGATGCACCTAATAAACTGGTAATCCCCAAGTAGGAAACACCGTATAAACCAATTTTGCCATTTGACCAGGACTGTTTGCTGGCCCAGTCAATAATTTCATAACTGTCTTGTTGTTCAATACTGTCAAAAGCCTGCCATTTCCCTGAAGAGCTGCCTGTACCACGTACATCCGCAACCACCGTTGCATAACCGCGTTTAACAAATTCAGGATTGGGTCCGCCCGCAATGTCCGATAATTGCCCTGCAGCGCCGGTATTATAAGAAGTTTGAATCAAAATGACAGGATAGCTTTTTAGAATCGCATTACCCGCTTCGTCTGCAGGTAATGTCACCCGAACTGCGATTCTTGTACCGTCCCGTAGCGTAATCCATTGTGATGGCAGCGTGACCATATTAGGATATTCCTCAGGTCGAGTGTAATTGCTCCATGTAGCATTGGCATTGCTGAGTAAAGGACGTTGAATTTCACTTTCAGCTAAGCGCGTTCCTAACTTGGTATTTTTAAGCGAGATAATGGGATTGCTTGAACCACTTAAGGGAGGATTCGATGTGGTTTGAGGGTTTAGGTAAGATAAGTCTGAGATGGTCTGCTGCGTTGGGGCAACCGTTTTATTGACAACACCCACAGTGAGGGCAACAACAGTGACACCCACACCTATAGCAGCATAGAGTGCATTTAATAGTTTCATTTTATGGGTCCTTATTTTTTCCTTTTATTTTTATTGTTAGGGATGAATTAACTGGATCATTTCAATTAAAATAATTTCATTAAATCCTTGATATATAGTTATTATCCTGTAATTTTTCGAAATTCTTTTATATTAATCAGGATGATGTTGTTAGAAAGATAAAATAAATATTTTAATTTGCTGATAATTTCAGACTGATTTTTTGTAGCACCCTTCAGTTTATTAAGCAGCGTACACTGATCTAAATTATTTTTAATAAAATTTAATTATATGATTTCACAATAATATTTTATTTTGCTTTCCGATTAAAATGCGCTGCATTGAACCCATTTAGAATAATATTGGCGTGATCATCTTTGAGTTGTTAGGCATGTTGTATTTATTACAAACGACTGACCAATAATTAGAATATATATGATGTCAATACAGTTAAATTTCTGAGGGCGACTGATCCTCATCCTTAGCTCATCTATTAGAGCTGACACTTATTATTTTCCTGAATAAACGCATTAAATTTTTCTTTTAATTCAAGATACTTCTGATTTAATTTGGCTTCATCCCATTTTTTCTTAAAAATTTGTGCTGCCGCAGCTTTAACAGGATCTTCTGCACTACGCGCTAACTCTGGACGACCATGTGCCCCACTCAGCCCTTTTTGATCTGCCGGAACTGAACCTTGATATTTCTTACCGCCTTTATGATTTGCATAGCGACGCGCGCGGGTATAACCCATTTGCAAAAACTTTCTGGCCATATCCGCACCAACAAAGTCATCATATTCTAAATATTCTAAAAATAACGCATAGATCTTTTCGCTACTGTGCAGAGCTTTATCTTCATCGGCAAATTGCCAATAAGGCAGGATTTCCGATTTATAGGGTTCTACCAGAAGTACCCCTTGTTCACCCCGACCAATACGATACAGCTCGGGTCTTTTTCTAAAATTGATCTTTTTGAAATCTAAAGAATAATCAAAACTTTTTGAAAAAATGCGTGATTCCCGCTTAGGTATATCTTGTTGTTGATCTGGATTCACTCTAATAACTCCATGAGTACTACGCAGAAACCTAATGGCTTGTGTATAGCATCATGGCAAATTTAACTGAAAATTTGCAGATGATTTTTGCAATCAGATGTTCAAGAGATCAAATGAGGCTGATATTTTTGGATTGAATGAAGAATTGAAGAAATGAAGAAATGAAGAAATGAAGAAAATGTTAAGTTCACTGCCCTGTCGAGCAATTTAAATTACAGGGTATATAAACACAAAAAAGCCGAGAATCTCGGCTTTTTTGGCATACAAAATAAGAAGAATAATTTGTAATTTACATCACATTTAATTTATCTAATTTTTTGTATTCTGATATCTATTAGATAGCAACAATATTTACAGCATTTGGGCCTTTTTGACCTTGTGCAACGCTGAATTCTACTTGTTGACCTTCCATTAAGGTTTTGAAACCCGAACTAGCGATTTCGCTGAAATGAGCAAAAACATCTGGACCGTTTTCTTGTTGAATGAAACCAAAACCTTTAGTTTCGTTGAACCATTTTACAGTACCTTTAACAACATTTGAGTTTGACATAATAAATCCTACTGATTTTTAATAATTTAAGCCATTTTATTGACTGATTGTAACTTGGAAAATAATAAAGAATGGAACTTAAAATCTGAAAAAACGAAGGATTATGACTAAAACTGCGATACTTAAAGAAGATTTACCGAAACAAGACTTTTTTTCTAGTTGAGTTAATAATACATGAATTAAATTAATATTCAAGTTTTTTTCATATTTAATATTTATTTTCATAATAATGAGGAGGATGGCTAAAAATAGTTTATTTGTTGAAGTATATGACTCAGAACTTGTATTTAAAGCTACAACATTCGGCTGGTGCTGTGTATTCCGTTGGAAACCCAAGCTTGAGCCGATATGGTTCCCTAATTTATAACAATTAATTATTTTAATATTCCCCTTCTTATTAGAATTTATCGACGCAATTTATTCATTACTTTTACTCCTATTCAGTTGGATAGGTTTTTATTTCATCTGATTTTATAATGTTGTAGTTGTGTAAATTTTGACTGTATGGTTAGATTAAGAAAAAAAATAATAAGGCATAAAAAAATGAAATTCCATTTGCTGGCTATTTATATCGCTTTGACTTGTAGTTTTGCTCATGCTGCACAATGCTTATCAGCAAGCGAATCAAAAGCATTAAATAATATTTATCAAAATTCGAATGAATTTTATAGTCATGTCAAACTCGATTGTCAGTCTACGGATGAAATCGTTCAAAAAAACTGTGCCTCTCCCGAACATAAAAAAATCTTAGAAATATATCTTCGCACTGCAATCTATGATTATGAAAATACGCATGCAGAAACCTTAACAGGCAAGCCCTACAAACGTGAATACACTTCTGCTTTCAAAGAAGTCACCAATAGTTTTGACAGTTGTGACGATTTAAAAAAATCCTTGAAATATTTCTTATCTACGTCTATCTGGGCAGATTGATCAGCAGCTAAAGCATTCTCTTAAATCATTGGGTTACGGGTTAGCCTCAAGCCAATCATCCAGTTATAAATCATGATTCTATTAATGTTTTGCTGAAATGGAGTAAATAGTCCTGTTGAGGATTACCGATAATCAATCGGATGAGTTGAAATATAACGACTATGAAAACTGCGAACGTTAATGCTTTCACAAGCTAAGAGAAGTAAAAGATAGATTTTTACCCTTTTTTATCACCGTACACTAGCTATGTTAATCTTTAGGTAGATAACGAATCTTGAAACAAGAGGAACGTATCATGGATTACCAACACATCTTAGTCGCTGTTGATGATTCCCCTATTGCCATTGCTGCAGCTGATCAGACCATGATTTTAGCCAGAGCATTGGGAAGTAAAGTCACCATAGCCAGCGTTGTCGTGATAGATCCTTTAACCAGCGTCAGTTTTTATAAAAATGTACCTGGAATAACGGATTACTATATGGAAGCAAAAGCTCATGCTAAAAATGTTTTGGCGGAGTTAGGACTGAAATTTACCAATGCAGGTATTGAAACCCAGACCAAACTTCTTAGCGGTCAATCTCCAGGTGAGGCTATCGCTAAACTTGCTGATGAGTTAAGTGTTGATTTAATTGTCGTTGGTTCTCATGGGCGTACCGGTTTTAAAAAAGCCGTTCTCGGCAGTATCGCGCAAGAGATTCTGACCTCAAGCCATGTACCGGTACTTGTGGTAAAACACACAAAATAATTCGTAATGAGTAATAAATGAGCTCACCTAAAGTGGACTCATTTATTAAAAATCCATGGATCTCACCTTTTGATCCAAAATAAAGCAATAAAAGCCACTTGAATATAAAAGTGCATGATTAGGCTTATTAAGCAATTCTCATATTTAGTTTTTTTAAATATAAGGTTTTAGAAAATTATTTTTTAAGACCTACTCAATGGAGACTTAAATTTTTTACTAAAAACTGGTACCAGCTTAAAATTTTTTCAATATGACATTTCTTACTTAAAATCATGCCTTCAACTAATCAATGTCTGGTTTTTCCACACTTACGACATTCAACTTCTTCAAAATATTCATAAGTGTGCATGCAGAATAACTTCCGGAAAAATTGAAGCATATCGTTGACCTCCTGCCCATAGCAAATTAAGCAGTACCCCTAATTGGGTAGGGCTATGTGTGGGTCATATATTTATATGGGGACAATTATTTTGAAATGAAAGATTTCAAGTTTAAAAGCTTGGCTATTCTTGCTACATAGCAGAAACACTTTTATTTTTAGATGAAAAATTCACCCATTAAAATAACGAAATTCACATTAATTTCGTGTTCATTTAAGCGATTTGTTGTTAATTTTTGAATATAAAAAACGATACCTCATGCTAAAATTAATCGTAAGCATATGTAAATAAAAACAAAAAATAACAGAGTTAAAATAAGAAGAAAATATGTAAATTTTATTTAAATTATGTAGGTTTAATAATAAATTTATTCGATATTCAAATTTTTGATGCTATTAGTTATTCATCAGAATAAGTAGTAGATATCAAATATGTATAATGCTATAAGCCAATGTTTAAGTAATAAATCTTATTCTTCAAACGTATTACAAGTTATTTCTCATCAGCATTCTAAAGAAAAACAATACTGTGTATTTCTGGATATAGATGGGACACTTTCCGAGTTTAACTCGGATCCTTCGCAAAGTTTTATTCCTAAAACCACGTTGCAAACCTTACAGCAGTTAAAAGATTTAGATATCCCGGTTATTGCTGTAACTGGACGTTCTGTACAAGTCGCTTCTCAGCTATTTTCTCCCCTTCAGTTACCTATTGCAGGGACGCACGGTTTAGAAATACACCTAGATTCAGACCAGAAATTAGATACATTGGTAGATGAAAGTGATATTTCTTTGCTGCAACACAATGTTCAAAAGGCCTGCCTTCGCTATCCTCAGCTATTAATTGAAAATAAAGATTATTCAGTCGCCATACATTATCGTCAATATCCAGAACTGGCTGAAATTGCAAAAAAAATTGCACATGATATCCAGCGCATGCAGCCAGAATTTAAAATAAATGAAGGTAAATACGTATTTGAGTTATTACCTGCAGAGGCTGATAAAGGGCAAGCCATCCAAAAAATTTTAGATCATTATAATTTTCAAAATTTTTTACCCATTTTTATTGGGGATGATAAAACGGATGAATCCGGTTTTAAAACAATAAATAACTATCACGGCGTCAGTATAAAAGTTGGAGAGGAAGAAACCCAAGCGTGCTGTCGCCTTAAAAATGTTGCAGACGTCGCTCATTTTCTGGACTTATATTTACAATTTTTAAAAACACCTCTTTCAAGACAGTCTCAAGTATCAAAAGGAGAAAAAGCATGTCTAAATTAATTGTATTGTCGAATCGTGTGAGTTTACCTAATCCCGATAAAACCACTGCAGGCGGTTTGGCAGTCGCTTTACAAGATGCGCTGAACGATATTGGGGGAATATGGTTAGGATGGAATGGTGAAAAAATTAAAAATCACCAGGAGCCATACTTTAGTTCGACTGAATATAAAGGCGTGGAATACATTACCACCCCTCTCACTGAAGAACAATACAGCGGCTACTATTGTGGTTTTGCAAATCGTACCCTTTGGCCCGCCATGCATGATCGTGCAGACTTAATAGAATATCAGCCAGAAGAATTTAAAACCTATCAAGACGTCAACCGTTTATTTGCCCAACAACTTTCTGAAGTCGCTCATCCAGACGATATTATTTGGGTACATGATTATCATTTTTTCAGTGTGGCACGTTATTGTCGTGAACTGGGCATGCAAAATAGAATTGGATTCTTTTTACATATTCCCTTTGCGGGTAGCAATATCTGGAATTTAATTCCCACAGCCCAAACAATCATTCAAGACCTTTGTCATTATGATGTGGTCGGCTTACAGACTGAATACGACCAAAAACAATGTATGGATGTCTGCCATCATTTCTTGGCTTCTCAGGTCATTGATTCTAATGTATTAAGCTATAATCTCCGTCAGATCACGATTCAATGCTACCCAATTGGTATTAATCCCGAACTTATCCAGAAAGTCGCTCAACGAAAACTGGAAAATTCTCATCCTGTATTTGAATTTGATGATTTAGCGGATCAAAAAACAATTATTAGCGTCGATCGGATTGATTATTCCAAAGGATTGATTGAGCGTTTTAATGCTTTTGAAGAATTTCTGAAAGAATATCCTGAATATCATAAACACGTCACCGATTTACAAATCGCGTGTCCATGTCGTATGGATATCCCGGCTTATAAAAATTTATACGATCTTATAGATTCAAAAGTTGAGTTAATTAATCAAGAATTTTCACAGGATAATTGGCAACCCATCAATTGTACGAATGAAACGGTAGAGCATGGTGCCTTGATGAAAATTTATCGTCAGTCCGATATCTGTTGGGTCAATTCATTACGTGATGGCATGAATCTGGTTGCAAAGGAATTTATTGCAGCACAAAATCCTAACAATCCTGGTGTTTTGATTCTTTCTAAATATACCGGTGCCGCTGAGCAAATGTCGGAGGCCATTATTGTAGATCCGGAAAATTGTGGTGATATGGTTAAAGGATTAAAAAAAGCTTTAACCATGTCAAGATCAGAACGTATAGAGCGTTACAAACATTTAATGCAAGGTCTAAAACGTTTTGATATTAATGACTGGCGGAATGCTTTCTTGAAAGATCTTAGACGAGTTGAGCTATTCAATATTTTTAAACCTTCTATGCGGAAATCTTATAATCAGCGTGCTCATCAGCAAATATATACCTAAGAAAACAGCTTTCTTCTAAGCACTAAAAAGCCGGAATATCTAATGATATTTCGGCTTATATTTACTTCATTGGGCGGATAAGAATTAAGAAGCTTTAACCTGAGTAAAATGATTTAAAAAGGTAATCAACATTAATAAAGCTGCAATCATCCCAAAAACAAGGCTGAGTCCCATGATTTCACTGGTCAGTCCCACCAAGGCAGGTCCCAATAAAGATCCGCTATAAGCCATCGTCGACACACATGATAATGCTGCTGCTTTAGGCATAACATTTTGACGACCTACACGTGAAAACATCACCGGTACGATATTCGAGCTACCTAAACCCAGTAAAGAATAACCTATTAATACGACTATCCAGTGCGGTGCCATAACTACAGTGAAAAGACCCAGTGAGGCACAAATAGCACTATAAATAATGATATTTTTTTCGCCCAACATTCTTTGTAAATGATGACCAGCAAAACGTCCAATCGTCATCGCGATAGCAAAAAATGTATACGCAAGTCCAGCAAATGCCGGCTTTAAGCCATACTCACTGACTAAATAAATACCACTCCAATCCATGGCTGAGCCTTCGGAAAGAAAAGCGATAAAACACACCAGACCCATCAATAGAACCAGTGGGCTAGGAAATTTTCTCGTTTTATTGTTTATTTCTTCAGGATTAATTTTCTTGTCTTTTTCAATTTCAGACAAACTATGCGGAACAGCAATTAAACCGATGATGACCAATAAACTGCAAATTGCCAAAGCACTCATCAGTGGTGATATACCCATCGCAAGCAATGCGGTAACCGTCATTACCCCAGCCAATCCACCCAAGCTGCACATACCATGAAACTGCGACATCATGCTTTTAGTACTATTCTTTTCTACAATTACAGCTTGTAGATTAATAGCAACACCTAAGCTACCTGCAGCGGTACCAAATAAGAACAAGGCTACTGACATAATGATGATGCTATTGCTCAAAGCAAAAGTCGGTAAAATCATTAATAAAAGTAAAATTGCGACCGATATAATCGCGCGACAACCCACTTTTTGAATCAATAGTCCTGTTGCCGGCATAGCAATCATGGAACCCAAACCGATACTCAGTAACAATGTACCAAAGTCGGCATGATTAAGATGAAGTCGCTGCTGGGCATAAGGAATAAGCGGAGCCCAAGCGGCTGTACTCAATCCTAAGCTGAAAAAGCATAAGAGTGTAGATAAACGCTGCTGAGCATGATGTTGTGTTGCATGGTCTAGATGTGCTGTTTTGGAAGAAAACATGTGTGTGCCACCACGATAAGAAAGTTCTGGGCATCCGAATCCAAAATGATTTCCATAGAAAAACCTCTGTAGATTTATTGAAGAACCAATCACTGTACAGAGGCTGAATTTGGCGGAATTATACACAAAAGAAACGTAAATAAATTGCCTTTTTTAAAAAATTAAAAACTGTTTTGTAACCGACCGGATGGTGAAAAAATATACAGATTAGAGGCTATAAATAAGCTATTAAATTTATAGATTATTTTGCAGATAGACTTAAATTAAAGCTCAATTTTCATAATAAGTCTTTTCTCTCAAAACAAGAGCATTGACTGTTACAACTATACGCTTGGGCTAGAATAAACAGGAAATTTCAGGTTCAACCTGAAATACACTATTCAAGTAATTAATGCTTGTGCTTAGTATTTAATAAGACCAGCAAAAAGATCTTATGTATTTGTTTTAATTATTAATTATACTGAAATTTCATCTGTATTTTTTAGTTGAATCATCAAGATAATACAGCCCAAGATTATTAAGTGTTTATAAGTCTTAATGTTATATTTTTGTACAATAAATAGCTATATAAAATTTACACAATTAAACAAAAAACTATATATCTTAGGTACCTGTTTTCATTGCCATTATATATTCTGTAATTGCTCAATAATTATAAAAATACCTTTACAGGAGCATGTTAATGTCAACTCAATTCGATTTCGTTTCTGTGGTTAAAAAGCCAAATATCTATTTTGATGGTTTATCTATTAGCCGTACAATTCAATTCAAAAATGGAATAAAAAAAACAATAGGCGTCATTTTACCCACGGAACGCCCTTTAACCTTTGAAACGCATGTACCGGAACGTATAGAAATCATTTCAGGTAAGTGTCATGTTCAGATCGCAAATAACCTAGAGGGCCAGATTTATTATGCTGGACAGTCATTTTATGTGCCAAGGAATAGTCGTTTCAGCATTATGACAGATGACGTCTTGGACTATATTTGTCATCTAGAGGACTAAATTCAATCTTACATAAAAAGCGAACAGTATTAAGCTCATTGATTAAATTTTTATTTAATCTATATAAATAGAATTTTAAAAAATATGAAGATATGATTCCTATGCTTTCATTATAAAAATAAGATACATCGCAAATAATGAAGGGAACATTAATGTTCCCTTCATTTAAATAATAGCTCACTCTACAGGAGAATGAGCATAGATATATGCTTCATGAAAACTTAAGCAGGAATACCTTCTGCAATTGCTTCCCTAGCCCAAATACGATGATTACGGATCAGCTCTTTAAACTGGTCACTGACTGCATTAAAGCCTTCATCATGTAAAGTACCTTTATCTACCACTAACTGTAGATCATTCAGCAGATTTTTCTTGTCACCCAAGAAAACGATTGGTTTGAGATGCTTATAGGCTTCTAAAATATAGTGAGTCGCTACCCCATCCATTTTAACCACATCGTAGTTGTCACCATCTACAATTACTACTGCATCATACATAACAGAAGGCTCGCCTTTTTGCATACCGTCTGAAGCCAATGGCATTTTCTTGTCATTTAAAACAGGACCTGGGGTTGGGGTAAGAATATGCGCCACCGCACTTTCAGCTTTTGCCCATTGTTGAATGGCATCCACATTTGCCTGATTAACATTATCATGGACCAGTACAGCAATTTTTCTGGCTTTAATATCTTTAGGGATAAAAGCTTCGAAACTGATCTTGGCAGATTTTTCAACAGAAGATTTTTTAAGATCTTTATCCGAGTTTTTAGGCACTTCAATGCCCAATTTTAAACCGACCTGTTGAGCTAAATCTAAATCAATATTCGCCAGTATCTCTTTCACTTCACGTTCACGGATATGTATTCGTTTAACTTTACTTAACTCAAATACATAGGCATCTACCACGTGTTTTTGTTCATGTGGTGCCAAGCTTTGGTAGTAAAGTCGCGTTTGCGAGAAGTGATCGTTAAACGACTCGCTACGTGCACGAATTTTATTGCCGTCAATACGTTCCTGATAGCTTTCAAAACCACCGTCCTGTGCAGCAGGCGGAGTTTCTACTGGCCAGTTGCTATCAATAGAATCCGGTTCATATGGCGCCTGTCCGCGATGCACAAATGTTTGATGCATGCCATCGCGCTGGTTGTTATGGAATGGACATACTGCTCGGTTGATCGGCAATTGATGGAAGTTTGGCCCGCCTAAACGACTCAGCTGAGTGTCGGTATAAGAGAATAAACGTGCCTGCAATAGCGGATCATTGGTAAAGTCTATCCCGGGAACAATATGACCTGGACAGAAGGCAATCTGTTCAGTTTCAGCAAAGAAATTATCAACATTACGATTCAGTACCATTTTGCCGATTGGAATAACAGGCACCAGCTCTTCTGGAATAATTTTTGTAGGATCCAGCAAATCGAAATCGAAGCTCATTTCATCTTCTTCATTGACGACCTGAATACCCAGTTCCCACTCCGGATAATTTCCATCTTCAATCGCATCATATAAGTCACGACGATGAAAATCAGGATCTTTACCGGCTATTTTCTGAGCTTCATCCCAGACCAGCTGAGTTAGACCCTGTTTAGGCGTCCAGTGAAACTTAACAAAAATACCTTTACCTTCGGCATTAATAAGGCGGAAGGTATGTACCCCAAAACCTTGCATTGAACGAAAATTTCGAGGAATTCCGCGATCTGACATAGCCCACATGACTGCATGCGCCGTTTCTGGAACTAATGATACGAAATCCCAAAAAGTATCATGAGCAGATTGAGCAGTTGGAATTTCAGTATGCGGTTCTGGTTTCAGGGCATGCACGAAATCTGGAAATTTAATCCCGTCTTGTACAAAGAAAACAGGCGCATTGTTGCACACCATGTCATAGTTGCCTTCTTGAGTATAAAACTTGATGGCAAAACCACGAATATCACGCACTGTATCTGATGAACCACGCGGTCCCTGTACAGTAGAGAAACGTACAAAAAGAGGTGTTTGTACTGATGGGTCGGTCAAGAAACCAGCTTTGGTGTATTTTTCATTGCCTTCATAAGCCTGAAAATAACCGTGTGCACCTACACCACGCGCATGCACAATACGTTCGGGTATACGTTCGTGGTCAAAATGGGTGATTTTTTCTCTTAAAATAAAATCTTCGAGTAAAGTTGAACCACGCACTCCTGCTTTTAAGCTATTTTGATTATCGGAAATTTTGACCCCGTGATTGGTGGTCAGCGCCTCTCCTGTCGGATCACGTCGGAATTCATCCAACTGTTGCAGTTTTGCATTGGTATTTTGTTTATCTAAACTGTCCGTGCCTGCGAGTTCACTTTTCTTTACTTTAGGGTCCATATTCCTACCTATTATTTGTGGGTTAAAGTATGACTTTGTGGGTGGAAAACTGTTTCAATTCAAAAATTATGTTTAGATCAAATTTAATAGCTGGATGATTTTTTATCGTTCAGAAATGGAAAGAGAAAGTCGACAAAACGCTGGGTACACCAAAGGCCAACCTCATTATGATGTGCATGAGGGGCTAGGTAAGGAAGCAACTTATTCATCTTGATAGCGAGATTGCCGGTTTCTGAAATCTGCTGTTGAATATCTTCCAGCTCTCCATCAGACAAGTAACTGAACATAAAATCATTTTTATTTTTAAGCGCAGAATTAATTCGCTGATGTTTTAAATCAAAGTTTTTAGAATGCTCTCCTGCAATCCAGTCATAAATAATCTGCTTTTCTGTGGAGTTAAAGACGCCGTACATTTTCCCTTCTTCATGACTAATTAACTGCCAGAAGCGGCTTTCTTCAGGATCTCTATTCATCTTGATCCATTGCTTCTCAATCAGAAGATCTACAAATTCTTCGACTAAATTCGGCTCTGAAAGCCATTCATTAATAGACCGATTATTCAATTTGCATTTATCGCTGTGGATCACATTCCCTACTAAAGCTTTACGTTTAAAAATCTTAAGCACCATGGCTTCTAAATTGAGGTTTTTAATAATCTGCCGTGATGATAATCCTTTATTATTTAAAGCAAAGCCTGCCTTTACTTTATCCATAAAGGCATCTTTATCCTTGAACTTACTGTAAATCTTCTCAAGCGCTTTAATAGATAAATGTGCATGACCATTGTCCATATTGTCTATGGTGATATGCAGATTAAAATATTGGGAATTGATCCCTAATTCTTTAAGTTCGTAATTGGTAATCAGAAGATGTAACGGCAGTTGCTCATATCCCAAATTAAAACCAATAATTTCTGGAATGAATTCTGGCGGAGCGTAAGCAAGCGCTAATTGGATCGCAGGTTGATGATAATATTCATCTTCTAGCTCTAATACGAAATGCTCTAAACCTAAGCTGAAAAGCAAATCATCATATACGGTGACATGATTGGCTTTGGGCAAGCCTAATCCGAGTTCTTCAACATAAATCTGGATTAGGTCTCTAAACACTGGGTCATTCCAGTAATGAACGATGCTATATAACCATGAACCGTCTACCCGCTTTACCGGAGCAACTTTAATTAAAAATTCAAATGCTTGACCCACATTTTTAAAATATTCACGCTCTGCTCCGCTATTTCTTCGTTCTTTATATAACTGATATTCATGACATTGATTATGATTACTGTTCACAATCCATTCATGAATTTCACTTAAATTTGAAGGGAAATCGGAATAACTTGAATTGAGGGCATGAATTTCTTTTTTTAAAAAAGCGGATGCTTTTCGTTCCTTATCGGGTGTAGAAATATTTGAATCTAGAAAAAAAGTAACTAAATCGCAGTAACTTTGATGGTTTTTATCAAGTAAATCTAGCAATTGTTCTTTTACTGCTACTGGCATTTTTATTCTCCACGCGGTAAGTATGCTATAAACCTCATTGATCAATATGACATGGTGAAAAACTCTAATTGTTATTATTCGTTTATTTTGTGTTTAATTGGTTTTCATTGGTTTATATAATTCAAACACTTAAGTTACAAAAATCAAAAAGTGTGATAAAAAATACATTTAAAAACTATATTGTTAATATCTAAATCTCTGCTTAAAATAATTTTATTCAGTCTGAATAAAGTTATAAATATGACTACTAAATGCTCTGAATTAATAGCCAAAAACAAACTTAATATTACTTTTATTGAAAGTGCCTCTGCAGGTTATTTGGCTTACCGCTTCTCCCTTACTCCTTTTTCGGGCGATATTTTAAATGGTGGTCTGGTTTGTTACGACTTAAAAATCAAGGAAAATGTTTTAAAAATCTCACCAAAAATGATTAAGAAATACACGCCAGAATCTTCTGAAATTACTGAGGAATTGGTTAAAAAATCAAAAAGAATATTTAAATCAGATATATATGTTGGATGTACAGGGCTGCTTAAACCAGGTGGTTCAGAAACCAAAGAAAAACCTGTAGGTACTTTCTTCTATTCTATTTTATATAAAAACAAAATATATAGTTATCGTTGTTTTTGCAAAGGAAAAAAGGAAGATAAACTAAAAAAACTAATTAATTTTATTTGTAAAAGTTTAATTAAAATTATTAAAAATAGTTAATATCTTGTAATCTAGATTTAAATTATTTAATCTTATTTTACTGAATGATTGATAAGCTTGTTTATATAAATTGTATTGAAATAACATAAATTAAATATTACATAATATGTAACATCTGTTTTGTTTTTTAATTAAAAATTCATGCTAATAATAATTATATCTGGTTTAAACAGATTTTAAGATTTCACTAAAATATATATTATGAGGTGTAAAAATGACTACTGTAAATAATCAGCAAGATCAAAATAATGCTAATCCAAATCAACCCCAACAGCAAGGTGGCAATCAAGGTCAACAAGCTGGGCAGCAACAAAATGATCAACAGGGTCAACAAGCTGGGCAGCAACAAAATGATCAACAGGGTCAACAAAATCAGCAAAACCCGCAAGATCAGCAACGCCAACAGCAACAACAAAATGACAATCACGGTCAACAAGGTGGACAGCAACAAAATCCGCAACGTCAGCAACAGCAAAGTGGCAATCAAGGCCAACAAGCTGGACAGCAGCAAAATGATCAACAGGGTCAACAACATCAGCAAAACCCACAAGATCAGCAACGCCAACAGCAGAAGCAAAATGACAATCAAGGTCAACAAGCTGGACAGCAGCAAAATTTTAAACGAAATCCAAATGAGCAAAATAATCCGCAGTAATAAATACTGTAGTGATAATTAGATTTCATACTTTCACCGGTAGAGATGATTAAACAATACTTTCTCTTGCGGGTTCAAAAATCAGGAGTTAATAATGACCACGAATGTAGAAAATCAAAATCGTACTCCAAATAGCGAAACTGATCAGTATTGGCGAGACAGCTATACTAATCGCCCTTACTACAGTGATTTACAGCGTGACATTCCAGACATTGATTATGATCGAGATCTGTCTTCTGCTTATGAATTTGGTCGAAACTCACGTTCTGAATATGGGGAAAATGCCCGATTTGAAGATTCAGAATCTGACCTTCAAACCAAATGGGATAATTTTAAAGCAGAGTCTCGTTTAAAATGGGATCAAGCTAAGCACGCTGTAAAAGATGCGTGGGATAGAATGTAAAAATTCTAGAATATGGGCTTTTATAGCCCATATTTTTTTGCCTAAAGCATAATAAAACTAAGCCTTTTGAGCATTTATTCATATTAAATTTAGAAAATTTATTGCATAAAAAATTTTATAGGATTCATTAAATATAGATTTAAGTATAAGGTTAATTCTTTATTCATTATTTTTAATAATAAATAAGTTATTAACTTAATTAATGCATTATGTTATTTAATGTTTTTCTCTAATAAAAAAATATGAAAATCAAATAACATATGATCAACACATTTAAAAAATGGGAAAAAGAATATGAATGAATATCCTAAGACGCCATCTACAGAAG
The DNA here is from genome assembly GCF_004331155.1 of Acinetobacter terrestris. GTDB lineage: Bacteria > Pseudomonadota > Gammaproteobacteria > Pseudomonadales > Moraxellaceae > Acinetobacter > Acinetobacter terrestris. Next base: position 20,180 of record NZ_SJNZ01000009.1, on the reverse strand, counting down.
TACAAAGCCATCAACCCGGTATTCAATCCAAAATGGATCCCCAACCAGAAATAATCAAAGACAATTATCCAGGAAGCAATAAATTAAAAGATAAGGTCGCGTTAATCACTGGCGGAGATAGCGGAATTGGCAGATCAATTTCCGTACTATTTGCCCGAGAAGGTGCAGATATTTGCATCTGCTATTTAGAAGAGGATCAAGATGCGCTTGAGACTAAGCAAATGGTTGAGAATGAGGGACGACGTTGTTTACTTATAAAATGTGATTTACAGCATCAAGATGAAATAAGAAAAATGGTAGAACTGGCTCTGCAAGAATTTAAAGCCATCAATATTTTAGTTAATAATGCAGGCGTGCAATATCCACAGAAATACATTACAGATATCACTACACAACAGCTTTTTAAAACTTTTGAAACCAATATTTTTTCAATGTTTTATTTAACTGAAATGTTAATCCCCTATATGAAACAGGGTGATACGATTATTAATACGACAAGTATCACCAGTTATCATGGGCATGATTTACTTATAGATTACGCGAGCACTAAAGGTGCGATTACTTCATTCACACGCAGCTTATCTACAAATCTCTTAAAAAATAAAACAGGGATTCGCGTAAATGCTGTGGCTCCAGGCCCTATTTGGACCCCTTTGATCCCCAGCAGTTTTGATAAGGAACAGTTGAAAGACTTCGGTAAAGACACGCCAATGGGACGCATGGGACAACCCAGTGAGGTCGCCCCTGCCTATTTATTTTTAGCCTCTGACGAAGCAAGTTATATCTCTGGACAAGTCATTCATGTTAATGGCGGAACTATAATAAATGGCTAAACCATAATTAAATAAAAACAAATCCATAATGATTTATATTGAGTCATTATGGATTTCTTATTGTTTTTAACATTATAGGTTTTATGATAAATAATTCAATTAATTAAATTTATAACAATTTGATAAATATATTTTATTTATAACTTAACAAGTCTTAATTAAAATTTACAAAAACTTTGCATATTATTTTTATGGCTTAAGTCATATTTTAACTATAAATATTGATGCAAATTAACAGGAGGATTGAACATGCCTACTGATAACAAATCGGCTTATACCGATAAGCAAAAGCGCAAGGCAGAACATATCTTTGAAAGTGAAAGAGAACGTGGTGTTTCTGAAGAAGAGGCAGAACGTATCGCTTGGGCTACCGTTAATAAACAAGATGGCGGTGGTAAGAAAAAAGGACAGCGAGATTAGAAGGATAAATATGTTTTTTCATATCTTAAAGCCCTTTAATAAGGGCTTTGTTGTGCTGACTTTATCTTTATTTGGAGTTTATTTACCGTTTATCGGGAATCAAAATAGAATAAATATTTTAAAAACATCATTTTAAGGCTGTATTAAACAACTTTAACTTGCAGATCACAATTTAACACTATTTCAGTTCCCCTGCTCATCTACAATCTGATTTTTACTTTAGGCGAGGTAGAAAAGCAAATGGCGCTCTATTGCATAAAAAAAGATGGTAATTTTTTAACTTATCGCGATCAATTTAACGACTCATATACTTGCGAGATATCAGAGTTGCATTTTACGATGTTTAGTCAATGGCACTGGACGACTGATGAAGAAGACTCAAAAATTTTTACCAGTCAAAAAGAAGCCGAACTTTTTATTGCAGAGCATTATGGAGAGTTTTTTCGGAACGCTGAAATAACTTTACTAAAATAATGACGACTTCACTGATTATCTAATTTATATAAACAGAATTTATTTAAATAAATCATAATTAAAATTTAAAGTAATTAAAAAAGTAATTAAAGCAGATTTAGTGTGGAATAGTATCATGTAGAGACCACAAAAATAGTTGCTTGATTCGTGTGATCAAGGTCGGAATTATAGAATCAGAATTAACGAAATAGAAGGCAAATAAAATAACTCATCAATAATCTACCCAACAGAAACAACCCTCCTCACCATCGAAAAGCATTTAGAAATCAAGCTATAAACTCTTCATGACCCTATAAATAAAATTTTCTTTAGAAGTCTCACTTCTTAATATTCAAGATTTTATGAATTGGCAAATAATAAAAATAAACGAAGCGCGGATCTAAGATCCGCGCTCTTTTATCTATCATCGTTACTTTTGCTGATTCTGCTGATTTTGATGACGCTGTTGATCATTTTGTTGTTGCTGTTGGCGTTGTTGATCTTGCGGGTTTTGTTGATTTTGCTGACGCTGTTGGTCATTCTGTTGCTGTTGTTGGCTTTGCTGATCTTGCGGGTTTTGTTGACCCTGTTGATCATTTTGCTGCTGTTGGCGTTGTTGATCTTGCTGGTTCGGTTGACGCTGCTGATCATTTTGTTGCTGCTGCTGACGTTGTTGATCTTGCTGATTTTGCTGTTGATTAGCCATTTTTATATTCATCCTATTTTTAAAATAAATCACAGTGGTTTGTAACTACTCTAAATTTGCATATCCCTTGAGAGAAAGCTATGAGGCTCATGTGACATTTCTTGTCATTGTAAAGTCCGATATTTTTAAATCAGAATAAATGATTCATTAAAATCAATTTATTTAAATATTTTAAAAAATATTAATTACATTTTTTACTTAATCAAAACATAGATAAAATTTTAATCAGTTAATAAAATTTAATTCTTTGAAAAGAAGAATTTTTTACAAGAGTCATTATTAAACAGAACGAAATTTTCGTAAAATTAACTTAATAATTATTTAAGCTAACTAAAATAAACTTTATAAAATGCTATCAAGTCTTTGATTAAATAAATTTCATTCTCTTTATTACATAATATTACACCAGATGTTAAAAAAACAATTAAGGTAAGTATATGAAGTTACTACTCTATTTTATTGGAATAAATATTTATGACTAACATGAGTAAAGGACCAAGTCTTAACTTGGCGAAAATTACATTCGCTATGGCGATTGGTGCGAGCAGTATATTAACTCTAGCGCATGCCCAAACTGAGCCATTACAGGCTGTTGAAAAGATTGAATTAAATAAGTACTTGGGGACTTGGCATGAAGTTGCCAGAAAACCTTTATATTTTCAAAGAAAATGCGACAGCAATGTGACCGCAAACTACTCTTTGAACAAGAATGGTAATATTAAAGTCGACAATAGTTGCTATACAAAAGATGGAAAGTTCAAACAGACGATTGGTGAAGCTTTTGTACAAAATGCCCCTTCCAACTCTAAACTTAAAGTAAGTTTTTTACCTAAAATCATCCGTTGGTTGCCAGTTGGACGTGGTGATTACTGGGTATTAAAAATTGATGAGAATTATGAAACGGTATTAGTCGGTGAGCCCGATAAAAAATATATGTGGATTCTCTCACGCTCACAGCAGCCCCAACCGGAAGTCGTACAGGAATATTTGAATTACGCGGAATCGATTGGATATGACTTGAGTGATGTAATCAAAACCAAGCAGACTCAAAAATAATTTACATAATAAAGCCACTAAAGCATGGACTTAATGTTCATGCTTTTTTTATGTCGCAACATTGCATAGAATAATAATCAATAATCTTCTCGAGACATTATACGTTCATGCAGCTCATTTGGTTTCGGCAGGATTTACGCATTCAAGACCACACTGCTCTTTGGCATGCCACACAAGCGGGACCCTGCCTTGCATTGATCATCATCTCACCTGAACAATGGGCTTTACACCACGACTCTGCTGTTAAGATAGATTTTTATTTAAGACAACTTCAGGTTTTTAAAACACAGCTCAAAAACTTGAATATTCCGTTACTAATTCGTCATATTCCCTTTTGGAAAGATGTTCCCCAAGGTATTTTGCAGCTTACACAACAATTCAATATTAATTGCATACATGCCAACATTGAACTGGGCGTCAATGAATTAAAGCGAGATGTACAGGTTCAAAAGATCTTAGATCCCTATAATAAGGCGTTCGAGCTATATCATGACCGCACTTTATTTCCTGTGGGCAGCATTCGCAATAAGAGCCATCAACCCTATCAGGTGTTCAGCGCATTCAAGAAAAATTGCTATGAACGGCTCAGCGTGAGTTTACCGCAGTGTTATCCTCAAATTGAAGTACAGGCTGCTCTTCAGCTTGATTCTCTTGATGATCAGCCGGTTTGTACTTTTGCAGATCTATATCCAAATCAACCTTCACCAGATCTTCAGAATCGTTGGCCAGTCAGCGAAGAATATGCCTTAATGTTATTGGATGATTTCATCAATGACAAAGTCACTCATTATGAGAAAGAGCGAGACTTTCCTTATCTGGATTCAACCAGCCAGTTATCGCCCTATCTAAATTTAGGGATGATTTCTATCCGTCAATGTATTCAGGCCCTCTTTCGTCAACAGCAGGGACATTTCCATATAGCACATTTAGGTCAGCAAACCTGGCTGGATGAATTATTATGGCGCGAGTTTTATCAGCATATTTTATTCGATTTTCCGCAGGTTTCTAAACACCAGCCTTTTAAGGCAGACACAAAAAGAATCCAGTGGCGTGATGCCCCCGAAGACTTGGCTGCCTGGCAGCAAGGGCAAACCGGTATTCCGATTGTAGATGCAGGGATGCGACAATTATTGGCAACGGGCTGGATGCATAACCGAGTTCGTATGATCACGGCCATGTTCCTGACCAAAAACCTGCTGATTGACTGGCGACTGGGTGAACAATGGTTTATGCAGCATTTAATTGATGGTGACTTGGCAGCCAATAATGGCGGCTGGCAATGGTGTGCTTCTACCGGAACGGATTCAGCACCCTATTTTCGTATATTTAATCCTGTTAGTCAGTCGCAAAAATTTGATGCAAATGGAGACTATATTCGCCAATGGGTCCCTGAACTGGCCCATTTAGATGCTAAAACCCTGCATGAGCCTTATGCCAGAAATTCCAATTTAAATTTAAACTATCCCAAACCGATTGCAGATCTGAAACAAACCCGAATTCGTGCCATTGAGGCGTTTAAGAATATTTAAATGAATATGGATTAGGTGGTTAAGTCGAAGTAGTGAAATCAAAAACTCTTAATTTTTCTATTCTTTTCAGAAGACAAGTTATATGTAATAAAAAAGCCCGGCATCCTGATCTGACCCCCAAAAGTTAGACAGTAAGTTAGGCAATTTCTAAGGACTGATTTCTGTATTCTACAGGGGTCAGTCCTTTCAATTTAACCTTGATTCTTTCATGATTGTAATAGTGAATATATTCTTTCACTTTTTGCTCCAATTCATCAACTGATTTAAATTCTTCTCCATAGAAACATTCAGATTTAAGTATTCCAAAGAAGCTCTCCATAGCAGCATTATCTAAACAATTCCCCTTACGTGACATACTTTGGGTGAGCCCTCGTTCTGCTAACTGTTTCTGGTAAAATCTCATTTGATATTGCCAACCTTGATCAGAATGGATCATTGGCTTCTCATTTAGGTTGAGTGTCTCTATAGCCTCTTTAAGCATATCTTTGACTAGTCCGAATACTGGTCTACGTTCCATTTGAAATGCAATAATTTCACCGTTAAATAAGTCCATGACGGGAGATAGGTAAAGCTTGTCCCCCCGAATATTAAATTCAGTCACATCAGTAACCCATTTTTGATTAGGTCGCTCAGCCTTGAATTGACGCTGCAATACATTGTTTGCAATTTTACCTACTTGCCCTTTATACGAACGGTATTTCACAACCCTAATACGTGATTTAAGCTTCATAGATATCATCAATCGCTGTACACACTTATGGTTCACGATCAAACCTGTATTTCTCAATGCAAGCGTAATCCTGCGATACCCATAACGCCCTTTATGCTGATGATAGATCACTTTGATTTGCTGTTTTAAATCACTGTATTTATCATTGATTTTTGATGATTTCTGATGATAAAAATAGGTACTACGCGCCATCTTGGCTGCACATAGCACATGCTTTAGTGGGTAGTTTTGCCTTAATTCAGATATGAATCTTGCAGCCGTTGCTGTTCGACTTTTTCCTGTTCTTTCTGCTTCTGAATCAAGGCTCTCCGCTTTTTTAGGAAAGCAACTTCAGCACGTAGATATGCCAACTCCTCAAGCAGTTCCTCATGGGTTTTATCCTGATCTGCTTGAGTATATTGAGCTCTCGTTATCTTTGGCTTTAGCATGCTTTTGGGCCGTCCTCTAGCTTTCGGTTTCAAGCCATCTATACCGTTTTCTTTATATTGTTTCAACCAATCTCTTAACGTGCTTGTTTCTTTAATATGAAAGCGTTGCATCGTTTCTCTTAATGAAGCTCCTTCCTCACATATTGCTTTAACAACTTGATATTTAAATTCAACCGTAAAAGTTGTTTTAGATCTTCTGAGTTCTAAGCCTGCCATGCCATAAAGTTTAAATGCTTTACTCCACTTTTGAACATCTGATCTATGAACATTAAAAATTTGACCTGTTACAGAGTCGCCATGACCAGACAAGTAATGCTCCACAACTTTTAATTTAAATTCTTGAGAATATTTAGCCACTTAGATTAGCAGTTGAAGTGCAACGCCATGTTGTTGCCATAATACCTGACTCGGACTTTTAAAGCCGAGTCTTTTTCTTGGGCGCTGATTTAAACGTTGTGTGATTTCTGAGATATATTCATCCGTATACTGATTCAGATCACTGCCTTTTCTAATATATTGCCTGATTAAGCCATTGGTATTTTCATTCGTGCCGCGTTGCCAGGCGCTATAGGGATCAGCGAAATAGAAGTCAATTTCTAATTCTTGAGCAATATATTCATGCAGACTAAACTCTTTACCATTATCTGCTGTAATTGTTTTGAGCTGATCTTTAATCGGCTCGAGTAGGCTGATCGTTGTTCGACAGACTTCCCCAGACTTACGTGAGCTACACTTTTTCAACCACAAATAACCTGTCTTACGGTCAACAATAGTGACCAGTGATTGTTGATGATTCTTACCAACAATTGTATCTATTTCCAAGTCGCCAAAGCGGCTCCGCTGTTCAATCTCACTAGGTCTATCATGAATACTGTTGCGATTGTTCAGCTGACCACGTGTTTCAGAGCTACCATATTTCCTCTTTCGCTGATTTCTAAAGCGTAAATTTTGAAATAGCTGACCACCGCTATTTTTATCTCGCTTTATGTAGCGGTAGATAGAATGTGAACTGACTGGAACATGGGACGCGATTTGTTCAGGACTCCACTGAAGATGCAGATAAGCAAGAACACGTGTCCAAGTTTCGAGAGGAATTATTTTGGGATTTGAACAATGTCGTCTTCGAGCTAAGAGGTTAGCATGTTTAGCGAAATAACCATTCCTTGCTCGATTGCGTGTAGTTTCCCTGGAAATGGTTGAAGGTGAGCGATTTAATCGCCAAGCGATATAACGTTTAGAAAAACCTTCGCGCAATAAGGTATGAATCTGATATCTTTCTTCTTGAGTAAGATGAGTATAGTTCATGATGCAACTTTGACTTTGGTCGGTCGGATGCAGAATGCTAGCTCATCTTGCTCCCTTCCAGTATTTTAATCTCTGTTGCACTTCATATGAGAATCTAAGCCATTAAAAAGCACCCTTCAAATTAGACTAAGAGTGTCCAACTTTCGGGGTGCAGATTATCCTGTCGGGGTTTTTCGTATTGGTTCGCTCGGTATAACTCCTGTCGTACCTTACTATCCTTGTGCTTGTCTATTGTTATTCTTGTATGGAGCTTCCTGCTCTCTATGTCCCCATCATATGAAATTTCCACTATCTGGTATAGCAGCAAAGAACTGAGATTGATGTACGCTTTGGACTACAAAATGGCTTAAATTTTATCCACAGAAATTGGGGATATTTTTAGGTCCTAGATCCTTATGAACTGCACATAAAACCACAAATTGATCATTTTTTAATCAATTTTAAGGGCAGAATGTTACAGATTTGCTTAAAAACTTACCCATTATTACAAAGGTAAATTTCAGCCTGTTTTTTTATTCAACTTAAAATTAATAAACATTTTATTTTAGTTATTTTAAATAGCTCCGTATAAGCAGTATTACGTTACATGAGGCGGATTATTCTCATTAATGATCCCAAAAGACTTTCTCCACACCTGAGGACTGGTGCCATATTTTTCACGGAAGTTCTTTCTAAATGACACTGTATTGTTAAACCCTGAAAGCTCGGTGATCTTTTCGATAGACAAGTTTGTGGTTTCTAATAATTCACAACTTAGTCTTATTCTTTCAGTATTCAGCCAATCGACTAAGGTCATGCCCGTAGCTTTCTTGAAATGCCGTGTGAATGTCCTGCGTGTCATATGTGTCCGTTCAGCGAGGCTTTCAATATTATGTTGTAAAGCTAAATTCTTTCTTAAAAAATCAAGTAATAGATTAATTTGTGCATCTTGGCTCGATTCTGCGACTGGCTGTTCAATAAACTGAGCTTGCCCACCTTCACGGTGAGGTGGAATGACCATTACTCTAGAGACTTTATTAGCAATTTGTGCATTATAGATTTCACGTACCAAGTACAAGCAGCAGTCTAACGCTGCACCTGTTCCTGCAGAGGTTACGATCCTTTGGTCTTCTACATATAGGGCATCATGATCGAGCTGAACCTGTGGAAATCGCTCACTGAAATCTTGTTCAGCCATCCAGTGCGTAGCGGCTTTTTTATGGTCGAGCAAACCCGCATATGCCAATGCATAGGTCCCGTAGCATAGTCCCACGATTCTGATTCCAGTCTGATATGCCCAATTTAGGCCTTCAATCAGGACTTGTTCAGGCTTGTGATTAAAATCATCCCATCCAGGAATAATAATGAGATCCGACTCTTTGATGAGTTCGATGCCGCCATCAGGAATAATGATCATGGATTGTTCTGTTTTTACGGGCTGGCCATCTATAGAAAATATTTTAAGGTTAAATAATGGCTTATCTTCAATTTTAATATTAAAGATAATGTGAGGAATGGAGAAGTGAAACGGATTGATATTGGGATAAACGAACAATCCAATAGTAGGTATAGCCACTCCATTTCTCTCCGCGAAAATTGTGACTATAGCATTTTGTCCCAATAGTTTCGATGATTGTCTTTAAGGACAATTTTTTTATTGGATGATTTCTATCATGATCCAAGTATGACTCAATGATTGGATCTGGAATATGAATAAAGTTTTAAGCCGCTCTGTTATTGCACTCTCTCTGGCAATCGCTTCAGTCCATTTATATGCGAATGATCAGGTGGTTCAGCGAGATACCTCTAAAGTTACCCATATACAAGAAATTCGCAATGCAACGATTAAAATCAGCTATGCCGATACAACCTTTTTAATTGACCCAATGTTTGCGAAAAAGGGGTTTTATGAAGGTTTCCCTGATACTCATCGTAGCTATTTACGCAATCCATTAGTCGATTTACCCATCAAGCCTGAAACGATTTTACAAGGTGTAGATGCAGTAATCGTGACTCATACCCATTTAGATCATTGGGATGATGCAGCACAAGCGGCTATTCCGAAAGACATGCCTGTGTTTGTACAGAATAAAGACGACCAAAAAGTCATTCAGTCCCAAGGCTTCAAAGAGGTTCGTGTACTAACGCAAGCGACTTTTGGAGGGATTAAATTGACTAAAACTGGTGGCCAACACGGTACGGATGCCATGTATCGTATTCCTAAGCTTAAAGCTGGATTAGGCGAAGCAATGGGTGTGGTATTTGAAGCTGCGGGCCATGAAACGGTTTACGTGGCTGGTGATACCATTTGGCGTTCTGAAGTTGAGCAAGCGATTCAAACATTTAAACCTGATGTAATTGTATTGAATACCGGTAACGCCTTGGTTAATGGCTTTAAAGAATCCATTATTATGGGTAAGGAAGATACTTATCGCGCAACTCAGAAAGCCCCAAATGCTAAAGTGGTTGCTGTCCACATGGATGCTATTAACCATATGTCGGTAACACGTGCTCAGCTTGCAGAATATGTAAAAGACAAAGGAATCCAAGATAAGGTTTTAATTCCTATCGATGGTGAAACGCTTTCATTTTAAAGCAACTTAAAGAAGTGGAATTTCCACTTTTTTAAAATCATAAGCAGAACAAAACACATACTAGTTAAGTAAAGGAAAAGACATGTCAAAATCAGCTTTATTAGTCATCGACTTACAAAATGAATATCTGCCTACCGGTAAATTACCATTGGTCAATATTGAACAGGCTGCTGCTAATGCAGTGAAGGTAATTGCCAAGGCCCGTCAACAGGGTACTCAAGTGATTCATGTCCAACATATTGCGAATGCTGAATCTCCTATATTTGAACCCAGCTCAAACGGTATTGAATTTCAGGACACAGTTAAACCGCACGCAGATGAAACTGTGATCATTAAGAATCACATCAATGCGTTCTTAAACACGAATCTCAAAGAAATTTTAGATAGCAATCAAGTGACTGAGCTAGTCGTAATGGGTGCTATGAGCCATATGTGTGTTGATGCTGCTGTTCGCGCTGCTTCTGATTTTGGTTATAAGGTAAAAGTGATTCATGATGCGTGTGCAACACTAGACCAGGAATTTAATGGTGTTACAGTACCAGCAGCGCATGTTCATGCCACAATAATGGCCGCTTTTGAATTCGCTTATGCTCAAATTATATCAACTGAAGATTATATTCGCTAAAGATTAAGATTTTCTAAAATCAACATAGTACGGATTATACGAAGTATGACTGTCCGAGCCCATTTAAAGTATCTATATTCTCACCAATAAAAATGTCCGCTTTTAGAATATGCACTTTTGCGATTATCGAAGCGCACGGTTTGATATGTTGGTGTCTATGTCGGATAAAGAACTTAAACGATTGTCGGTCTTGCAGGAAATCTTTGATCAATGCATAACTCAATCTCGGGCTGCTCAGCTACTTCATATTTCAGAACATCAGATCAGACGTTTACTGCAGAAATACAAAGCTCAAGGCCCAGCTGCATTAGCCCATGCCTGAAACACCGTCTGGATTGAGCTTCTGCAATAACCGGGTAATTTGACGGGTGGAAAGATTGAGGATTTCAGCAGCACGGACCTGGGTAATACGATGATCTCGAACGTCTTGCAGAACAGCAAGACGTTGAATTTCTTTGTCAGACAGAGTGAGCAGCATCTATATTTTATATCCAGTCCATGGTGATAAAAACCCATCATAAATTAGACACTTTAAATGGGTCCTAACATTTACATTTTGTATAAGGGCTATTATGTTAAATAAGACCAATATTCTGAAGTTCCAATCTTATAAAAGTTAGGGCTTTTATTTTACTCAGCTTAGTTACCACGATAGGTTGAATATCCATAAGGACTAAGCAATAAGGGAATATGATAGTGTTTTACCGAGCCATCGGTTTGGAAAATCACCGGAACTTCCGGAAAGAAAGAATTTTGCTTATTTTTCTTAAACCAGTCTCCTGTTTTAAATGTGACTTTATATATCGTATTATCTAAAGTTTTATTTTCTGGAAATAATGCAGTTACACGACCTTGCTCATTGGTTTTAGCTTCTGAAATCTGTATCCATTTTCCACTTTTCTGTTCTTCTAAAGTAACTTTTACATCGGGTGAAGGCAATCCACTTTCCAAGTTAAGAACATGCACACTTAAAGGATTTTGCGCCATTACCCAACTTGAAATGAATAAACTGCCAGCGAATAAAAAAAACTTGTTCATATGAATTTATCCTGAATTAAATTGATTTAAATTTGTTTGAGTGTAATTTCTATACCCTGTTGTGCACATTGATCATCTTGAATTGACCCACCTGCACCCGCTACACCAACTGCACCTAATAACTGACTTTTATAAACTACGGGCACTCCTCCACCTAAAAGTAATAATTCAGGTAAGCTGGTTAAATTCTGTGAATCAACATTCTTCTGAGCATTACGCATAAATTGTAAGGTAGTCACCTTGCTTGAATATGCGGTAAAAGCTTTCCTTTGCGCTGCGATTAAATTATGTATACCCACAGTTTCATGCCGTTGACTTGCTAGGACATTGCCACTCTGATCTAAAACCACTACAGCCGCAGGTTTAGCAGTAGTGCTACATGCCTGCATGACATTGGTGACCAGTTGATTGGCGAGGTTTAAATCCATGACATAGCTGGTTTTAGGAGCTGAATAGGTGATTGAACTAAATAGAAGTACCGGAATAAATAAAAGTTTTTTCATCATTTCTATTAAGCTAGATTAAGAGATAAGTTAGCTTATACAAAATAAAGTCATGATTGCATGACAATAAGATTACGGATTTGTAATGTGGAAACAGACAAATTCATATAATATTATTTGGATGCAGATACTTATTATTGAAGATGAAACCAAAATTGCTGAATTTCTAGCCAAAGGGTTAAATGAATCTGGTTATTTATCCAGTATTGCTCATGATGGATTAACAGCGTTAACGTTGTTACAAGAAAAAAACTTTGATTTAATGATTTTAGATGTCATGTTACCTGGAATTGATGGTTGGCAAGTATTAAAGACCTTAAGGACTTTTTCTAAAATTCCAGTACTCATGCTGACTGCGAAAGATCATGTCTTGGATCGGGTTAAAGGCTTAGAACTAGGTGCAGATGATTATTTAATTAAGCCCTTCTCTTATATTGAACTATTAGCACGGGTCAAGAGCCTATTGAGACGCAGTGTAAAAATCGAGTCTGAATATTATCAAGTTGAAGATTTAATTTTATACCGGCTTGAACGTACTGTTTATCGGAACCATCAAAAAATCGACTTAAGCGCTAAAGAGTTTTTGCTTTTACACTTATTAATGCAACATCAAGGTGAATTATTAACCCGATCTCAAATTTCCTCTGAAGTGTGGAATATTAACTTTGATACAGACACCAATGTGGTGGATGTCGCTATCCGTCGTTTACGTGCCAAAATTGATGACCATTTTCAGCCCAAATTAATTCATACTGTTCGGGGTATGGGATATCGTTTAAGCATACATAAATGAAAAATCGGCTAAGGCATCTGAGTTTAACAACACGCTTAAGTATTTCCTTCAGTATTATTTGTTGCAGTGTATTTTTTGCTATTGGTTTACTTTCTTATCACAACATGCAGCACCTGTTAGCTAAACAACGGGATCAGAATTTAACTGCACGTGTTGAACGCATCGAAATTTTTTTACAAGATCAAGAAAGTTTTCAGATTTTAGTCCAACACCCTCGTCTGTATGAAAATATGCTGGGAAAAGAAGATAATCTTTTAATCTTAAAAAACCAGCAACAAGCCTTAATTGAGATTAATCCACTGAAAGTCCATATTCCAGATATGGCCGAATCAAAAACCATTACCTTTCTGGATAATCAATCTGAATTTGCCACAACCCGTTTGGCCTATAAAACTGTTGTTTTTAATGATCAACATTATCAACTGATTGCTGGCACACAACTTGATGAAGCTCAATCTACTTTAGATCAATATTTATGGAAATTGATTCTCTATAGCTTATTGGGAATTGTAATGGCAAGCCTACTCGGACGTTGGGTGGGTTTGTATTTACTCAAATCTTTAAATGACTTGATTGAGCAAACACATAAAATTCAGGGTACTCAACCACATCAGCGAATCGAAGTTAAAAGTACTACGGTTGAAGTTGATAAACTCAGTTCAGCAATGAATGCTATGTTAGAAAAAATTCAAATTAATTATGATCAATTGGCACGGTTTTCTGAAGATATTGCCCATGAACTAAGAACCCCCTTAAATAATTTAATGGGTCAAACACAAATTATGCTCATGCAATCTCGGTCACAACAAGAACTGGAGCAGCTTTTATATTCTCATCTTGAGGAATATGAACGACTAAGTAAGATGATAGACAATATGTTGTTCATCGCTCGTTCTGAACACAGTGATTATATTATCGAAAAAGAAAATATTGACTTATCCAACCTTATTTTAGAATTGGTCCACTATTTTGAATTCTTGGCTGAAGATAGGCTCATGAGATTTGTTTTAGAGTTAGAAAAGGGAATTCAAATATATGCTAATGCAGATTTGTTAAAAAGAGCGCTGTCTAATCTTATAATTAATGCGATTGATTATGGATTTGAAGATCAAGACATTGTGATTTCAACAAAATCTACGGAAAATCATATCGATATTGAAGTATTAACTAAAAATGTTTTTATTGACAAACAACATTTGAAGCATTTATTTGAACGTTTCTATCAAATTGAGAGTAGTCGACATGCCAAAGCAAAAACTGGTGGTTTAGGATTATCAATCGTTAAATCTATCATGATGTTACATAATGGAGAAGCAAGCGTTTATAACACTCAGGAAGGAATTGTATTTAGTTTAAAAATTAAATATTTAACTTGAAGTTGTTATTAAAAAGTTCTTAAAAATGAGAGATTGCAAATTGTTTAAATGCCCTAAAATTAATATATTATAACTTATACAGAATTTAATTAAATTATCATATAAAATCAATATGATACGTTAGCTTAAAAAGCTAATCCACTTTTGTACGCATTTAATCACAACAATTCCAGCCTCTTGCACGGCTATAGAGTAAAAATCGCTGTTTTCACCATTGAAGGACTTTTAGCACATCAGCTATCTAAGCCAGAGAAACGAGCTATTTGTGCAGCATTGGTTTCCAGTTCTTAAGTTAATTATGGAGAAGCAAGTTATAAACGATTAGGTTCAGTCCCGGCATATATCCAGCAACAGCATGAGGAGTTGGAGAAACAGAATAAACGCTCCCGTGCCCAGAAAAGTATGCCGAGCCGTAAAGCTCAGAAAGCTGTTATTGAACAAAGAAAGTTGAATCCTGTGCTTGACTCTTATGGTTAAAAACAGGACATTTTAAATGGTTTATCGCATAGATATTTCTACGTGGGAATAACAGCAGCACAACAATGGGAGCTATAAGCTCCCATTAATATATTTATTAAGCCATTTTTAAGCTTGTAGTTTTAGGCTAAAGCATCTCAAAGTCTTTGATTGATTCATGATGTCTAAGCTCTTCATAAATAAATTATTTGCCCAGACCAGTGCTACTAAGCAAAAATCCATTTCTCTTTTATATTTTAATCTTTTATTGGCAATATGGCTCGGATTAATTCTGAATTACAGCTTTTATGAAAAAATTCATCAACTTACCCCTTATCAGAACCTGAAATCTGGACTTCTGCTGGTCGCTACGAGTCTTGTAATCATTACCACCTATAATCTTATTTTTCAATGCTTGAGCTGGAAGTGGAATGCCAAGTTTATGGCGAGCTTACTAATTATTGTGGGCGGTTTTAGTGCCTATTTTGTCAACAGTCTGGGGGTGATAATTACCCCAGATCAAATCCAGAATATGCTGCAGACAGACACGCGAGAAATCCGAGATCTCTGGTCGATCCGCTTGCTGATCTGGACGATTATTTTTGTAATTTTCCCTTTATGGGTAGTGATGTGTTTAAAGATTAAAAAAACATCGCTGGGACAGCAGTTCATGCAAAAATTGCTTAGTAGCGTATTTTCCGCTTTGCTCATGTTCAGTTTATTATTTTTCTTTTATGTTGATTATGCAGCGATCTTTCGTGAACATCGTGATTTAAAAGGCATGATTTCGCCACAAAATTCAATTGCGTCCAGCCTGTCTTATTATCAGAAAAAAGCACCAAAACAGAACTTACCCTTGGTCCGCTTCGGTGAAGATGCACATCTGATCCAGCCGATCCAATCGGGACAAAAACCCAAATTAATGGTTTTAGTGGTAGGAGAAACAGCCCGTGCTGAAAGTTTTGCTTTGAATGGTTATGCTAGAAATACCAATCCTGAATTATCTCAACTTAAAATTATTAATTTCACTCAGGTCAGCTCTTGCGGTACGGCAACTGCCGTATCGGTTCCCTGCATGTTTTCTGGTATGCCACGAAAAAGTTATAATGAACAATTGGCTAGCCATCGCGAAGGCTTACTCGATATTGCACAACGCGCAAGCTATCAGGCGACATGGATCGACAACAATTCTGGCTGTAAAGGTGCCTGTGAGCGGGTACAGCAATATCAGATTCCTGTTGCTTTGAAACAAAAATGGTGCGATAGCAGTGGCGAATGTTTGGATGAAATACTGGTCGACAGCTTGCAGGACTATTTAAGCCATCTTAAACAAGATGACACCCAATCGCATTTGATTGTGTTACATCAAATGGGCAGTCACGGACCTGCCTATTTCAAACGCTCCAAAGCGCCTTATCAACCCTTTCAACCAATGTGTAATAGCAATGCTATTCAAGGTTGTAGTGCTACAGAATTACGCAACAGTTATGATAATTCGATCATTTACACGGATCATGTGCTTAGTCAGCTGATTAAAACTTTGCAACAGCAAAAGCATTATCAGACCGGATTCTGGTATGTGTCTGATCATGGGGAATCCACAGGCGAGCATGGTCTTTATTTACATGGTGCACCTTATACAGTAGCACCCACGCAACAAACTCATGTACCAATGCTGATGTGGTTTTCAGATGCTTGGCAGCAGCAAAATGTCTCTCAAGTCGCCTGTTTAAAAAGTCAGGTTAACCATTCTTTAAGTCATGATTATCTGTTTCCAACCCTACTAAGTTTGCTGAATATAAAAACGCAAGTAAGTGACCCTGAAAATGATATGCTCCATCTATGTTTACCGCATCCACAACTACAGCAAAGAGCTTAGTCCATGCATAAAATTCTCCTTATTGAAGATGACTTTATGATTGCAGAGTCTACGCAAACACTGTTAAAGCTGCATCAATTTGAAGTGATCTGGGTCAATAATGGCCTGGATGGATTAAAGCAGCTTCAGCAGAGTTCATGTGAACTGGTACTTCTTGATCTTGGTTTACCGATGATGGATGGCATGCAGGTCCTGAAAAAGATTCGTCAATCTTATCCGCATTTACCTGTGTTAATTATTTCGGCACGCGATGAATTGCAGCATCGGGTCGATGGTCTAAATCAGGGTGCAGATGATTATTTAATTAAACCTTATGAATTTGATGAACTGTTGGCTCGTATTCAGGCTTTGTTAAGACGCAGTGGTCAACTCAGTGCCGCATCTGAACCCCATCAAATTTTGCACTACGGTGATTTAGTTCTAAATCTCGAACAGCACTCTGCTAAGTTTAAGGGAAAAGAGCTGGATTTATCTCATCGTGAATGGGCAATTCTGATTCCGTTAGTTACCCATCCCAATAAAATTTTTTCCAAGACCAATCTGGAAGATAAACTTTACGATTTTGACAGTGAAGTAACCAGCAATACGATTGAAGTTTATATTCATCATTTGCGTGCCAAACTGGGCAAGGACTTTATTCGCACCATACGTGGTCTGGGTTACCGTCTAGGATCCGTATAAATGCAAGCCAGTTATTCTCTGCAAAAACGGCTAATTCTATATGTCTCTGTATTTAGCGTCATACTCGGCTGCGTGTTAATCTTTGCAGCCTACCGAATTGCACTGGAAGAAATTAATGAAATTTTAGATGCTCAGATGCAAAGTTTGGCAGAGCGTATCGCGAAAAATCATCCACGGCCAGTACAAAGCCAGATTGATGTCAATCAGCGTTATAGCGAAGAGGACTTGTTTGTTGATATCTGGTCCTATGCTGATGCCAATCAACTGGCTCACCCGCAGGGTCTACTGGTTAAAGCCGTACAAAAAGCAGGTTTCTATACGCAGCAAACGGAACATGGCATTTGGGATACCTATATTTTGCCCCAGCAAAATTTTCAGATCCAGATTAGCCAGCAAAAATCGGTACGACAATACTTGGCTCTGGAATTAGCGGCCAATATGTTTATTCCTTATCTTCTATTTCTTCCCTTTGCCTTATTAGCCTTGAGCTGGCTGATTCGACAAAACTTCCGGCCTTTAAATAACTTTAGAAAAGAGTTAGCAAGTCGTAAAGCCCAGGAACTGAGTCCGATTCAAAGCAAGAATTATCCTGTAGAACTCATGCCGACCATTCAAGAAATGAATCAGTTATTTTCCCGCATTTCCTTAGCACAGCAGGAACAGCGCCAGTTTGTTGCCGATTCAGCGCATGAATTAAGAACACCCCTCACTGCACTGAACTTGCAACTGCAAATTTTACTAGAGCAATTTCCACACAATAATGCGCTGAAGAATTTAAGTCAGGGGCTTCTGCGTATGCAACACCTAGTAAATCAGTTGCTAAGTCTGGCTAAACAGGATGCGGTGCTAAGTTCTACTGAACAGCTACAAATTTTGTATCTCAATCACTTCACCATCCAGTGTATTGAACAAATTATTCAGCTTGCTATTCAAAAAGATATTGATTTAGGTGTAATTCAACAAGAGGATATGTTGATTCAAGGACAAGAAGCAGCGCTGCATTCCATCATTTATAATTTAATGGATAATGCGATTAAATATACGCCGAGTAAGGGCATTATTAACGTCTCCATTTTTAAGAAACAAGGCTGGGCCATTCTACAAGTTGAAGATAGTGGAAGTGGTATAGATCCTGCACAATTTAACCAAATCCGTAAACGTTTTTACCGTATTCACAATCATGCAGAAATAGGCAGCGGATTAGGTCTATCTATTGTAGATAAAGCCGTAGAACGTTTAGGCGGACAACTAGAATTTTCCAGAAGTGCAAGCTTGGGTGGCTTATCTGTACAGGTGAAATTTCCCTTAGCTGCTATTTAATGCCGCCTAGCTTGAGGCAATTTATGATAAAACAGCGCATAGGCAATCACATTGATACACCAGATGATCCAGCCGGTCCAAAGATTATGACTGAGAAAATGTGCGCCTCGCATCATTTGTGCCCAGCCCATGGCAAAGCCTAAAATACTGGCAGAACACAGGAAAAAATAGGCACGAGTACGATTCGAGCGTCGATAAACAAAATAGCCTGCCATTAATGCAAAGCCACTAGAAGCATGTCCTCCAGGGAAACAGTGGCCCGCAGTAGCACTGAAATTCCACAATACAGCGTTAGGACCAGGAAGAGTCATATTCCACGGGCACGCATGTGCTGATTGGGATTTTAAAATACCAATGAACAGCGTTGATACAATCACCATGCCAAAATAATAGCCAAATTCCCAACGTCTGATCTGCCAGGCTTGATACTTAAAGGAAGCCAGCCAGCCCAATAAAAAAGACAGATAGACCAAAATTAAAACATTTTTAACATAACGATGATTTAGCTCCGCCAATGCCCAATGGTTTTTAAGTGGAAATTGCCCTGTCAGGTCAACAAAGGGAGAAATGAGCTTTAAATCGAGCATGCCACCGATGCTGAAGAAATTCCAAAGTACCCCAAAACCCAAAGCCAAGAGTAAGCTTTGCTTCAATAGAAAGTAGGAACGATCTTGCATAATGAGCCGCTCAAGATGAATGATTGTTTCGCATTAAATTAAAATAATGCCCCAAGTCAGTACGATAAGCGTCAGCGCCGTAAATTGGGCTGCACTTCCCATATCTTTGGCATTTTTAGAGAGTTCATGTCGCTCCAGTGAAATACGATCCACTGTCGCTTCAATAGCGGAATTAATCAGTTCAATCATGAGTGCCAACAAACAGACCGCGACCATCATGGCCTGTTCAACACGACTGACCGATATAAAAAAGCTGACCGTAATTAAGAATATATTCAGTAATACGATTTGCCTAAATGCAGCTTCATTTTTAAAAGCTGATTTAAATCCTGAGAGTGAATAAATGGTCGCTGCTAAAATCCGTTTCAGACCTTTTTTACCTTTATAAGCAGAATACAAGTTCATAATCTTTAACTATAAGAAGAATCTAAACTCTACTAAATTCAGCTTAAATTAAGATTAAAGAAATAGTCTAAATAACAGAAACTGAAACGTATCTTTAATTTTGATTAATATGAAATTTCTTATATAAATTCAAAATAGCCTCTAATAGAAATAATCACTTTAGAATGTTAAATTAGAATTTTTTAGCAGACTGTTCATATGTTGGGGTAATACCCCCATTTTTAATTGAACTAATGGGTAGAAAATCCAAAGCCCTTGTTATTGTTTAAAATTAGGTGGACAACCATTTACTGACATATGAGGTCGTTCATGATTATAAAAGTACTGCCATAAGGTTGTACAGTCTTGAACCTCACTAAGCTCTCTAAATAAATATTGGTTTAGGCATTCGTAT
>NZ_SJNZ01000008.1 GCF_004331155.1 Acinetobacter terrestris | reverse complement strand
CTATAAAACCAGAGATGAAGCTAAAGCAGATATTACAAAATACATTGTGTTATTTTATAATCAGCGAAGAATTCAAAAGAGTTTGGATTTTAAAACGCCAAATCAAATAGCAGAGAACTTTTATCGGTTAGCTGCCTAGCATATCCCAAGTGAAAGTCTCCTGCTAATTCAGCACATATCAGGGCTTTGGATTTTCTACCCATTAGTTCAATTAAAAATGGGGGTATTACCATATCATAAGTACAGCTTTATCTAATGGACATATAGCTAGTAGGAAATTGGTAGAGTAGTTGGTAGATCGATTTAAAGCAAAGATTTATACCAATCGCGGGTATATCAGTCATTAATCAAAATCAAATTTTAAAAGACCAACATACCATTGAACAAATAGAAGCTGTCAATCTATTCGAATCCGATGAGTATCACTTGTTATTTTTCAGGGATTTATATTTCTTTGTGTATTTATCAGTTCTACTATCAAAACAAGCTAACCTTTCGAATTATGGAATCATCAATTTAAAGAAATTAAAGTTAATAACATCTTTATAAGTACTAGAGCCTATCATCAATTAGCTTGAGAGAATCTAAACGGTCCTCATTATTTTTTCATGACAAACGCTATGCATTAAGAGATGATCAGTGGGAACAGATTAAGGATCTGTTTGCCCGGACGAGCGAGTACTGTTGGAGTAACTGCGAAAGACAACAGCTTATTTGTTGAAGCAGTATTGTATCGGTATCGTTCAGGTATTCCGTAGCGAGACTTACCATAACGCTTTGGGGATTTTAGAGTCGCGCATACTCGCTTTAGCGGTTGGGGGCTAAAACAGGTGTGTGGCAGAGGATTTTTGAAGTGCTGTCACATGAGTGTGACAATGAATATGCCATCTCATCAACACAGTGCCGGAAAAAAAGAACAGGCGATCGGATGCAGTAAAGGAGGCTTAAGTAGCAAAATTCATGCTCGTACTGATGCTTTAGGCAATCCAACAGGATTTATCTCACTGCCGCCGGGCAGGCTCATAACTTAAATGGTGCTGATGTGCTGCTGGACTTATCGTTAAGTCAGACTTGGCTCATGGATAAAGCCTACAATTTTAACGATCGGGTGAGTGATCCAATCGATAAGATCAAGGGTTAGATCGTGATGCCGTCTAAAAGTAACGCGATTGATCAGCGTGATTATGAACAACATCTTTATAAGGCAAGACATCTGATCAAGAACTTCTTCGCCAAACTCAAGCAGTATCGTGGTGTTGCCACAAGCTATGATAAATTGGCTCAAAATTTCCTGTCAGCGATTTATCTTGCCTCAACAATAATCTGGCTTAATTGATGACACAGCCTAGCAGACCTTAGTTTTCTTGATTAATTTCAAGTGTCTCATTTCTAATTTGTGGATTTATAGAATCCAATCCAAAAATCTTTTTAAAAAAACTATTTTCTCTGAAAATATAAAATATAAGAGATGGTATTAAAAGTGCAATAGTGGATAGCAGTGTGAAATAAGAAAATAAATTCAAATTATAATTGTCTAGAATTTTCCCAAAAATTATAATCAGGGGATGATGAAGTATATAAATACATAATGAAGATTTCACAATAAATGTAATTTGTTTGCTTGTGTGATTTATTTTAGAAAAAATATAGATCAAAATGAAACTGATGGATAATGCATAAATTAAGTGTAAAGTGTATGCTACTATGTCATGAAGTGGGAATTTCTCCAAGAATAAAATAATATCTATAGGGAGAATTTTTGTAAATAGAAATCCATTTTTATTCAAAATTATTTTAGTTAAAGTTGTCAAGATAATACAAGTAGATACTGCAATGGTTGTTATTTTTATAAAGTTATTTTTTTTGATTAACTTGTCATAATTAAAATATAAATATATTCCAATTATATAATAAATAAAATATTTAAGAATTTGAGATATAGAATGGTTAAATAGATTGATAATTTCAATTTTTGAAAATAAATAGTAAACGAGTGGGGATAGAAAATATAAAAATAAAGATAATATAATATATTTTTCATAATTTATTTTATTTAAAAAAAAGTATTGAATTGCAATAAAGGCTATTAGTGTTTGAAGAAACCAAAAGTGAGATATCATGGAGTCATAATTGAATGTTCCATTATAAATAAGGAAATAATATTGTGGTATACCTAAAATTAAAAAAAGAAGTATTGAGGGAATTAATATGCGATTTTTTCTGTTTTCAATATAATAGGCTTTTCCTTTTTTTTCTAGAAGTAATGTGGAGAAAAATCCACTTAAAAGAAAGAATGTTTCCATTCTGAATAGGTGGATGAATTCAGAAAAAAGTCCTATTGCATATGAATTGTAATGTGGGCTTGTATATAGCCATGATACTGGGGCGACTACTAAGGAGGCATGATAGAAAACACCTATTATAATCAAAATAGCTCTTAGTAAATCAATACCCACTAATCGGTTTATATTATTCTTATTCATGATTTTTAGAATTTATTTTTATAAGATATGAAATATACTATAAATTAAGATGGTGTTGTTCTATTTTGCAATAAATATTTTAAAGTTAAATCATCCAAATACCATTCACATATAGGAAGTGATAAATATTGTTTGGTAAAGGATATAAAGTCTATTTAATCCATTGAATTTATTTACTATTTGAACAGCGCTGCAGCGCAAATTGTATCAGTTTCATTTACCTTTCCCTTAAAATTACTTATTATTAATTTTCCGGACTCATTTGATGCAGCTAACCTTGCTTTAACCAGACTCTGCCGATGATAACCCGACTATTTTTTATATCTTCTTACAGCCTAAATGCTTAACCCTTTTAAGAAGAGCATTTCGTTGCTGTGTAAATGCTTTTTGCAGGGTTTTAATGGTTCTATCTCGGCTAATCAATGTATGAAACTGATCAAAATGTTAGGAAAAAATGTCGTCCAATTTTAATCCCAGATGTTAGGTAATTATCGAGCTTTTAAATTGGGGCTTCTGGAGTGTTGTGCGTAGAACCTATTGCAATGATCCGTCGATGGTATTTAAGACTAAGTCACAGTATTGGCTTAATTGCCCATTACAAGGGAACGCACTTGGCTAAAATGTTAATAACAGGGGAGCTGGTTATAGGGATTCACCTATTTGTACGGAACTTACATTCAGGACATGAGGTTGTTATTCTGGATCACTTTCCCAATGGTTCAGAAGAATTTTTAAATTGCGTGTAGTCGCATTTACAACAAAACCTATCCTTTGTTGAAGGGGAGAGTCATGCTATATAAATTTTGGATTAAGTGTTTTCAGCAGTATTCAGGTGATATGTTGATCCATTAGACAACAAGATAAATTATTCTCCGTTTATAAAAAATACTCCAATAGAAAAAGGCGCCGAACTGAGGTGAACTGGATAAGTCCCAAGCAGTTTGACGCCTTATAACATTCGCTTAATTTCTTAACCATATAACCAAAAAAATTGATTTTCTCCCAAAAATTTCTTAATCAACCATCCGGTCTTTGAGTGAATCAAACTTACTGGCTCTTGGAATTAAGAAAGTTAATGGATATGGATCAAATCTGTTTTTAATCCTTGTCTTTTGAGGCCTTATAGCCATAGGCATAGTTGTACCCATACCCATACCCATACCCATACCCATACCCATAACCGCCAGTGCCACGTTGAATATCGTTTAGAATAAAGCCATTCACTTTAACACCGACCTGTTCAAAACGGTTTAGGGTTAATTCCAGCTCTTTCATCTGCGATTTTGCATAACGCGCAATGACCAAGTTCACACCGGCATATTGTGAAATGATAATCCCATCGGTCACCGCAAGCACAGGCGGGGTATCAATAATAATATGGTCATACAGCGGGGAAACTTGTTCTAAAAGTTCCGCTAGCTTTGCGGAACTTAAAAGTTCGGAAGGATTCACTGGACTCTTGCCACGTGTAATCACATCTAAATTGGGAACTTCAGTAGGCTTAATAATACTTTCAATGCTTTGTTGAGTATTTAAATATTCAGCCAGACCTTGCTGGTTGTCATGGTTAAAATATTTATGTAAATAACCACGACGCATATCTCCATCAATGATCAGGATACGTTTATTACTTTGCGCTAAAATTGTCGCCAAGTTAGTAGAAATAAAGGATTTACCGACTTCCGGTGCAGGACCGGAAATCATAATGATATTGTTCTTCGCCTGATTCATGGCAAAGTGAATGGCAGTACGCATGCTGCGTAAGCTTTCAATTGCAATATCGTCACCATTCTTAATCGCTAAAATAGGAATATGTTTTTTCTTTTTCAGCAGTTTAATGCGGCTTTCCTGAACAGGTGAGCGAGGTACTGTGGCATATACCGGTAAATCCAGTTCATTTTCAATCTGACTTGAATCTTTAATACCCGAACGCATCATATTGCGCAGTAGAGCTAGCAAAGTTCCCAGGAAACCACCAAGGAAGATGGATAAAATCAAAATCTGTAATTTCTTCGGCGCAATAGGTTGAATTGGTTCAACCGCAGTATCTACAATGCGGACATTGCCAATTTCCCCGGCTTTGGCAATACGCAGTTGCTGGTAAGAATTCAGCAATGCTGTATAGAGCTGAGTTTTAACCTCAACCTCACGGTATAACTGCAAATAGCGACGCTGTAAATCAGGCAACTGTTTTAAGGTGTCATTTAACTCGCCAATTTTTTTATTAATCGCTCCCAGTTGGGCATTCATTTGCTGCATCACCGGGTGTTCATTGGTATATTTGGCGGATGCTTCAGCGACTTGTTGTTCCAGCTGTGATTTTTGGGTCTCTAGGGTAATACTTTGGGTTAAATACAGTTCAGATTCTTTGGTCACATCGACGGTATTGTATTGCTGACGGAATTTGTTAAATTCACGCTCTGCCACATCCAGCTGCTGTTTTAATTCAGGTAATTGCTCATCTAAAAATTTAAGTGTTTGCGCTGTTTCAGCAGAACGGCGTTCGACATTTTGCTGGCTATACGCCACCAGAATTGAATTTAAAACTTTGGTGATATGTTCTTTGTCCTGACCCTGATAATTCAGCCCCAGGATGCCGGTCAATTTGCCTTTTTCAGCCACCGAATAATTCTTTGTAATTGAATTCATGGCTGCAGGCAAAGACATTTTCCGAATAGTATAGCTGTCTTTGAGCGGGTCTTGCGTATAGATCGCCACTTTCCAGGTACCATGGGTGGAAGTATGCTGGCTTTCCCGGTTGGTCGGTGCATTAAAAACGACTTGCTGGGTCTTTGCATCGGTCAGGGTGAATTGATTGGCATCAAAATTCAGCAGCAGATTCTTGTCCAGATAATAGGCTGGGACTTCAAATTTTCGCACTTCAAAAGACTTGGCGTCATCCTGGAATAAAACAGCATTTGGCTGATATTGAGTTTTATAGGCATGCGGGCTCAGTAAACGGTCAAAAAAACTGTTTTCTGTACCGGAAATATTTAAATCTAGGTTAAGGGTTTTAATGACTGAACCCAGCACCAAACGTGATTTCAGCAGCTCGATTTCAGCTTGAGCCGGCTGTTTTTGCTCAATCATGCTGGAAAGATCACCCAGTAACGCGGCAGAGGTACCTTTGCTTTCTTCGACTTGTACCAGTGCATCGACCGAATAGGTGTCGGGCGTGGCTCTTAAATACAGTAAGGCACAGACCAGAGTTAAAATCACACACAGTGCGATGAGTTTCCATTGAGCAATGAGTGAAAAAAACAACTCTTTTAAATCAATTGTATCTTCGGTATTGGAGGTTTGGCTCATAATCTTAGTATCAAAAAGTTAAATATGTTGTGTCCAGTCGCTAATACAATCTTGTATGAGCTGACAGGTTTCATCAAAGACCAATTGTTCGTGCTGGTAGGGGTCAGGTACATTTCTACCTTGCCAATGCCCTAATCTGAAGGTCTTGCCTTTAGCAAAAGGCCAAGTTTGTTCTAGATGTTTTTGCTGATTCTGGCTCATGACCAAAATTAAATCGGCTTTTTTAATCAGATCACTATTCAGTTTTTTGGCAACATGCGGCTGCATATCGATGCATAAACGCTGCATGCATAACTGTGCTTTGGGGTCTGCAGCATGGCCGGTTAAACCGGAAATACCTGCCGACTCAATATGAAGCTGCGGATACTGCTGTTTTAACAGATATTCGGCCATTGGGCTGCGACAGATATTTCCAACACAAACCACAAGAATATTTTGAATATTCATGTTAATTGCCTAAATTATTTGCAGTATTCACAATACTGGAAAAAGGAATAACCTGGTTAATCACACGCTGCCAACGCGCCAAGCCTGAAGCATCAACATAGACAATATCATTGCTGCGCATTTTAAACTGATTGGCTAAACCAAAATCAGCGATGCTACTCAAGTCCATCTGGTAGACCTCAGTATGCGTAGCATTCGGCTGACTACGTACCACATAAATTTTACTGCGGCTGGCAGACAGCGGATTTAAGCCTAAACTTTCACCTAACACATCACTTAAACTCATACCTTGATCACGCATAGGCAAGGACTGGTTTTTACCCGATTCGCCCATCACATAAATTTTTTGGTTTTCACGTGAATTGACATACAAGGTGTCATTCGGTTGGATTAATAAGTTATGTAAAGAGAGTCCAGCTTTTTCCAACTCAATGGTATTGAGTTTATATGTACGACCTTGTCTAACCAGGGTAATCGAAGCGTTATCACCTTGCTGGGAGTTCACGCCACCTGCCATGCCTAAAGCGGTATATACACTGACAGGTTGATCGCTCAGTGCGAATTGCCCGCCCTTGGTTACATTGCCTTGTACAGAAAAGCGCTGTCCTTGGTAAGACAACACGCGTGCAATTACATCAGGGGTTTTTAAATAACGGGAAAGCTGGCTACGTAATTCCTGATTGACCTGGGTTAATGACTTTCCTGCTGCTTTATAACGGCCAATCATAGGAAATTGAATATAACCATTTTGGTCAATCTGATAGCCATTAGCTTGTACTGATTGTTCATTACTAATAGTTGTGGTGGGGGGGGTTATATCTGGATAAGCCCATAAATAAATAGAAAGAACATCACCACTACTTAATTTATAATTTTTATGGGAAGTATTAAATAAATGAGCATAATCTTGACGAAGATTAATTTCGGCAGGTTGTACCGCAAATAAAGATTCTTGAGTGAGTTGAATTACATTCACCTGAGTGCCTAAATCCGTTTGGTAAACTCCTTCACTTGGTAAATCATAAGTTTGTAAACCAGAAGTGACTGCACAACCCGTTATGGAACAACTTAAAACCAATAAAGCAGTATATTGAATTTTTCTCACTCTAAATCCTGTTGTAAAAATTATTAAAAACTTAAACGCGAGCTATTCTACCTTTCTAATTACGAAAAAAATATAGCAAATTGTAAGTTGTTTATGGGGGGTAAATAGATGAAATGTGTTAGAAGGAAAAAATAAACCTACTATTCAATGTAATAGAAACCTACTTTTTCCAAAAATATTTAGTTGGTTTTTTTTAATGGATCTTTATATAAATTAACAACGGAAAATAGTTGTGTTTCTGCTACAATTGCGCTCGTTTTTATTTAACTCTTAGATTGTATAAATAACCAAGGCTCAAAAATGCTAACTTTGTCAGAAATCAAGATTGCCGTGATTGGTCTAGGATATGTCGGCTTGCCTTTAGCGGTTGAATTTGGGAAAAAAGTACCAGTTGTGGGTTTTGATATTCATCAACAACGAATTGATGAATTAAAGAGTGGGCAGGATCATACTTTAGAAGTCTCACCAGAAGAATTAAAACAAACTACTCAACTCAGTTATTCTGCAAATTTAGCAGACTTAAAAGACTGTAATTTCTTTATTGTAACAGTGCCCACTCCGATAGATGAGTTTAAACAACCCGATTTAACGCCTTTGGTTAAAGCATCGACTAGCATTGGACAAGTGCTTAAAAAGGGAGATGTGGTTGTTTATGAGTCGACAGTATACCCGGGTGCTACAGAAGAAACCTGTATTCCTGTTTTAGAGCAAGTTTCCGGTTTGACATTTAACCAGGACTTTTTTGCCGGTTATAGTCCAGAGCGGATTAATCCGGGGGATAAAAACCGTCGTGTCACCAATATTTTAAAAATCACCTCTGGTTCTACTTCTGAAGTAGCTGACTTTGTCGATCAAGTCTATAACCTGATTATTGAAGCAGGCACGCATAAAGCGCCGAGTATAAAGGTTGCTGAAGCAGCGAAGGTCATTGAAAATACACAGCGTGATGTAAACATTGCTTTAATTAATGAATTAGCATTGATTTTCAACAAAATGGGCATTGATACGGAAGCGGTATTGCAAGCTGCTGGAACCAAATGGAACTTTCTACCTTTCCGTCCAGGTTTGGTTGGTGGCCACTGTATTGGTGTAGATCCCTATTATTTAACTCATAAAGCTCAGTCTATTGGACTTCATCCTGAAATTATTTTAGCCGCACGTCGTTTAAATGACCGTATGGGGGAATATGTTGCTACACAATTAATTAAAGAAATGGTGAAGCAACGTATACAAGTAGTAGGTTCCAGAATTTTAGTGATGGGTTTGAGTTTTAAGGAAAATTGTCCCGATATTCGCAATACGAAAATTGTAGATATGGTGAAAGCTCTAAAAGAATATGAGTTGGACTTAGATATTTATGATCCATGGGTCGATATAAATGAAGCTAAGCATGAATATGGTTTAACGCCCATTACTCAATTACCAGAGCATCATTATGATGCAGTCATATTGGCTGTTGCACATGATGAATTCAAGAATATGTCGATAGCTGATTTTAAAGCATTGGCTAAAGAAAATTATGTGCTATATGACTTGAAATATATTCTTGATGCTTGTGAGAGTAATCTTAGATTGTAATTTTTTAAATCTAGCTTAATACATTTATGTTGGTCTGATATTTATGAGAAATAATAGTTTAATTGTAAAAAATTCAGTTTTTTTAGCAATACGAACTATTGTGATTACTCTTGTTGGTTTGTATTCAGTACGTGAGTTGTTAATAGTATTAGGTATTGAAGAGTATGGATTATTTAACTTGGTTTTTGGAATAGCCGTACTTTTTTCCTTTATTAATGGAGCTATGATTTCATCCACTCAACGATATTTAGCCTATTATATTGGGAAGAAAGATGAAAAAATGGTAAATGAAGTATGGGCTAATAGCCTTATGCTCCACATTGGTATAGGAATATTTATATTTATCTTATTGTTTGTTTTAAAGGATTTTATATTAATAAGATTTTTAGTGGTTGACTATAAATTTATTAATACAGCATATTTTATATATTATTGTTCAATAATGGTGGTTCTTATCTCAATTATTCAATCACCATTTAACGCATTAATACTTGCAAAAGAAAAAATGTCTTTTTTTGCATTTTTATCTTTATTGGATGCAATAATGAAATTATGTATAATTTATTTTTTGTATATTTTTGAGAGTTATATTTTAGAAAAATATGCTTTAATGTTTGTAGCTTCCTCCTTAATTATTTTTTTAATTTATTATTTATATTGTTCAAAAAAAATACAAAAAAAAATACAGTTGAGACAATTTAAACCTAAATTATTGAAAGAAATGTTATTATATTCTTTATGGAATGTATTTGGTAATTTTGCTTTTGTGACAAAAACACAAGGGATAAATGTGGTATTAAATATTTTTGTGGGCGTGGTGGCAAATTCTGCATATACAATTACTGCAAATGTCAGTTCTGCTATAGGTAATCTAGTTAATTCTATTGTGACGGCAATCAATCCCCAAATTTATAAAAGTTATGCAGAAAAAAATTTTGAGAGATATAATTTATTGATTAATACTTCTTCTAAATTTAGTTTCTTTTTAGGTTTGATAGTGGTATTGCCTATTTTATTTAATACTAAATATTTATTAATTTTTTGGTTAAACCAATTGCCATTATATTTAGTGAGTTTTGTACAACTTGCACTTATTATTTTATTAGTTGATTGCCTATCTGGTTCATTAATGACGGGAATACAAGCAACTGGAAAAATAAAATTATACCAAGTTGTAGTTAGTTTATTCGTTTTTTTAAATCTGCCCCTTAGTTACTATGGCTTAAAAATTTGGAATCAACCAATAATTGTATATTGGATCGCATTGTTAATAGCTTTAATAAGTTTAGCGTTGAGATTATACTTTATAAGTAGATTGATAAATTTTAGTATTTTACTTTATTTGAAATCTGTGATTTTAAAAGTCATATTTGTTATATTAAGTTCATTTGTTTTAGCATCGTTCGTTACCAATATTGTTGATGTGGATAATGATTTCCTATCATTTTTATTGGTATCAGTTTTAATAGTTTTTAGTGTTATTTTAAGTATTGTTATGTTTGGATTTCGATCCTCAGAAAGACAGTTTCTATTTTCTAAAATTAGTGGTTATTTGAAATGAGTATAGAATCCATAGTAAAGAACGATTTATGTACTGGCTGCGGTGTGTGTATTTCTGAAGATGAAAGTAAGCAGGCTAAAATGATTTGGGACGAAAATGGATTTTTAGTACCGCAGCTAGGAGTTAATTCTACACAGGATAAAATGCTAAAGGTCTGTCCGTTTGCTAAGCAACAAAAAAATGAAGATGAACTAGGGGAATTATTTTTTAAAAATAA
Source organism: Acinetobacter terrestris (assembly GCF_004331155.1). GTDB lineage: Bacteria > Pseudomonadota > Gammaproteobacteria > Pseudomonadales > Moraxellaceae > Acinetobacter > Acinetobacter terrestris. The sequence goes on along the minus strand of NZ_SJNZ01000008.1, from coordinate 106,671 downwards.
TTCTCAGAATTATCATGAGAAGCTAGGTTATTATTCTAATTTATATGTAGGTTACGCTAAGCAGTTTCGAGAAACCTCCTCTTCAGGAGGTGTGGCTACATATATTTTTAAAAAGTTATTAAAAGAAAAAATAGTAGATCAGTTATTTATAGTCAAAGAAAAAAATGGTGAATATTTATATCAGTTTTATTCTGATTTTGAGGATATTACTAAAATTTCAAAAACCCGTTATATACCAGTTACAATGTCTGAATTATTTGAAAAAATTGATACTTTAGAGGGAAAGGTTGCAGTATCAGGGGTGGCTTGTTTCATTAAAGCAATACGGTTAAAACAGTATTACTATCCTGGATTAAAAGAAAAAATACCATTTGTGGTTGGGATAATATGTGGTGGTTTAAAGAGCAAATATTATACTGATTTCTTAGCTCAATCAGCTGATTGTTTTGTTGAGTATAGAAATGCACAATATCGTGTAAAAAATAAAGATAGCTATGCTTTAGATTATAATTTTTCTTGTATAGAAAAAAATAATAATAAAATACATATGGTTGAAATGAAAAAATTAGGAGATATGTGGGGTACAGGGTTATTTAAATCAAATGCTTGTGATTTTTGTGATGATGTTGTAACAGAATTAGCCGATATCTCTCTAGGAGATGCTTGGATTAATCCTTATGATAAAGATGGATTAGGCAATAATATTATTATTAGCAGATCTAAAATTGCGGAAAAAATAATTCAACAAGGCTTAGATGATCAAGATTTATGCCTAGAGCTAATATGTGAAGATAAAATTATGCAATCTCAGTCAGGAAGTTTTAATCATAGGCATAAAGGTTTATCGTATAGAATTAAGATGACTGAAACGATAACACCTAATAAACGTATTCGGTTTATAAGTTCACAAAATTTTATTTTTAATTTGGTTCAAAGAAAGCGGCTAGAAACTAGGTCAAAAAGTATAGAAGTTTGGAAAAAGAAAAAAGATCTTAATTTTTTTCATATAGAAATGAAAAAAAGCTTATATGAATTAGCTGTTTTTACTAAAATGAATCATCATTTTTTACGCCTAGTAAAATTAATTAAAGGTGCTAATACCAAATGAAAATCGCTATATTAACTCAGCCGTTACATACAAATTTTGGTGGTACTTTACAGGCATATGCTTTGCAAAAAGTATTAATTAATCTAGGGTGTAAGCCAGAGACTATAGATTTTAAGAAAAAAGAATTATCAAATCTACATAAATTTTTTGCATCAATTAAGCATAAAATATTAAATAGAAAAATATATTATTTTACTAAAAATGAGTATGATTTAATCAGTCTTAACCACGATAAATTTATAAATAATAAAATAATTACCTCTACTGAAATTAATAAAAAAAATAAGCTGGAGGAATATTTTTCTAAAAAAGAATTTGATGCTATTGTGGTTGGTAGTGATCAGGTTTGGCGTAAACAATATTCGCCAAATATAGATTGTTTTTTTTTAGATTTTTTGAAAAATAACAAACGTATAAAAAAGGTAGCTTATGCTGCATCATTTGGAGTTAATGATTGGGAATTTAGCCTAAAGGCAACAAAAAAATATACAATGTTATTAAATGAATTTGATTATATCTCAGTGCGTGAAATTTCTGCTGTTGAGCTATGTCGGAATAAGTTAAATGCTGTTGCTGAGCATGTACTAGATCCTACTTTATTATTAAAGGCTGAAGATTATTTAAAGTTAATTAATGAAAGTAAATATGAAAATAAAGAATATAAAGGAATTTTTTGTTATATTCTTGATCCAAATTTGGAGAAACAAAAAATCATTAATTATGTCTCTAATTTTCTTTCTAAAAATAATTATTACGCCCAACCTAAATCTAAAATAAAAGATAGAAAACATATATCTAATATAGAAGACTATACTTATCCTTCTATTGAAAATTGGTTAAATGCAATATATTGTTCAGATTATGTAATAACAGATTCTTTTCATGGTGTAGTATTTTCAATTATATTTAATAAGCAGTTTATATGTTTAGGTAATGCAGGTCGAGGAATGGCCCGTTTTGAATCTATATTAAGTATATTTAATCTAAAAGAGCGATTGGTTAATAATATTGATGGTTTAAACACTGAATTACTTCTTGATAATATTGATTATGAAGAAGTAAATAACATGGTTGAAAAATATCGTCAAATTTCAATTTCTCGATTAGAAAAGTCTTTAAAAGGTTAAGTTGTATTTTATGGAATATAAACTAAGCGTAGTAATACCAATTTATAATGTTGAGAAGTATATTCTAGATTGTATTAAGAGTATTTTTGAAATATTACCTAGAGAAGTAGAAATTATATTCATTGATGATGGTAGTAAAGATACATCTATTGATATTCTCCAAAGTGAAATTTTGAAAATTGATCCCTTATTACGTAAGAACGTAATCCTTTTAAAGCAAGAAAATATGGGTCAAAGTGTTGCGAGAAATAATGGAATTGCTGTGGCTAGAGGAGAATATATTAGTTTTATAGATTCAGATGATTTAATTGATAGTAGTTATTTTTCTGAAATTTTATTTATTATTAATGAGTATGGTCCTGATATAATAAGATTTAATGCTGCTAAATTTAAAAATCAAGATGAGAGTATAGGAAAAGTTTTAGATTTTGAAAATTTTACAGGGTTATGTGTAAATAACAAAAACCTTTTAGAATTTATATTTAAAAAAGGTGCTTGGTTTTCATGGCTTAATGTCGTTAAAAAAAATCTTTTTAAAGATATTCAATTCCCAGTAGGGGTCTATTTTGAAGATGTAGCTATTATTCCGGATTTGCTTATAAAATCTAAAAATATTTTCTTATTAGACCGTGCGTTATACTATTATAGAATTAATAATCAAAGTAGTATTCATTCTTTAAATGAAAAAAATGTTGAAAAAAATATAGAAAGCTTTAAATTTATTTTAAATCTATATCGAAAAAAAATATACAATAATAGTTTGTATGTCGGTATATATATTAAGTTATTTCAAGGCTATATTGGTTATCTTTCAAAAAATAGGGGTATATCGGATGCAATGAGAGAATATTTTTATTTTAAAATTAAAGGTCTACAATTTGACGATACTTTAAATTTTAAAAATAAAATATTTGGTTTAAGTGGTATCATATATATTTATATGTATTATATTTACATAAAGGTTATGCGTTAAACATGAAAATTTTATATGTTATCACTGGCTTAGGTCAAGGTGGAGCAGAGCGAGTTGTCTGTGACCTTGCTAATCAAATGCATAAAAAAGGGCATAGTGTAAAGATAGCCTATTTGACTGGTGAAATATTAACCAAACCTTGTTTCGATGATATAGAAATTATTAAATTAGATTTAAACAGTTTATTAAGCATGCCTAAGGCTTATGCTCATCTCTTAAAACTCATTAAAAACTTCTCTCCTGATGTCGTTCATTCACATATGGTGCATGCAAATATTCTTACTCGTTTAGTCAGACTAGCAACACCTATAAAGAGACTGATTTGTACAGCTCATAATAGTGATGAAGGTGGGCCGTTAAGAATGTATGCATATAGAATCACTCATCATTTGGCGGATCTAACTACAAATGTCAGTAATGAAGCAGCACAAGCATTTATATCAAAAAAAGCAGTGCAAGGTACTGATATCATTACAACTTATAATGGAATTGACCTGAGTAAGTTTTTTTATCGGATTGCGGCTAGAGATAAAATTTTGAATGAGCTGAATATAAGCTCAGATTCCTGTCTGATTTTGGCTGTGGGGCGCTTTAATAAGCAAAAAGATTATCCAAATTTATTACATGCTTTTAAAGTCTTAAAGAATAGAGAGGTCAAAAAAGTTAAGTTACTCATTGCAGGGGATGGTGAATTACGTAATGAAATTGAAAATAAAATATCAGAATTAGAGTTAAAGAATGATATTGTCTTATTGGGACGACGCCAAGACATTCCTGAATTAATGAGTGCTGCTGATATATTTATTTTACCTTCTTTATATGAAGGATTTGGTTTGGTTGTCGCTGAAGCAATGGCTTGTAAAACTCTGGTGGTTGCTACAGATTGTGGGGGAGTGGCGGAGGTGGTTGGAAATTGTGGTTTTCTTGTTCCTCCACAGTCACCAGAACAATTAGCGAATGCTATATTTCATGCACTTTCAATTGATGAAGAAACTAAAGATAAGGTAACAACGAATGCACGATTAAGAGTGGAAAATTTATTTTGTTTAGAAAATACTATTAATAAATGGTTAGAATATTATAAGGGTTAACTCGTGAAAAGAGAGGTTATTCCAACTATTTTTTTTGCACTACTCTTTCCTTTGAGTGTTGTTCAATATGGTCAAGTTTTTGATTTTAAATTAATTTTAGTAGAATTATTTTTGCTGATTTTTTCTATTTTATATTTATTTTTTTTTAAAATACCAAAAATAATAGCTATAGTATTTTTACTTTACTTTCCTACAATTTTATTTTGTTTATTTAATCCTATTTTTTCTCAAGTTTATGAAATGATTTATGTTTTTATTTTGTACTTTGTTTTTTTGAGTACAAGTATTTCATATGGATCTAATTTAAAAAAACACTCATTTATTTTTATTTTAAATTTTTTTAGTTTTTTTTGTATTTTTATTCATTTGTTAGGATTTTTAATTCCTGATGATAATAATTTGCCAGGCTTTTCTGGAGTTTTTGGTAATCCAAATATATATGGGTTGTTCTCGTGTACATCTTTTGTTTTTTTGCTTATATCTATACTTGAGTTGAAGTATAAACCGCATTGGAATTTGTATTTTTCATTATTTTTTTCAATTCTGGGTGTATTTTTATCTATTAGTAGATCGTCTTTATCAATATGTATATTCGTTATTTTATCTTACTTTTTTTTAGTCAAAATTAGAACTAGGAAAATTTCTTTTAGGTTTCTATTTGTTAGTTTTATAACAATCATTTTTGTGGGCTTTATATCACTTTATTTTAATATCTTTAATGAATTTCTTAATAAAAATAATTCTTTAGGAGATGACTTAAGTAATGGTCGTTTAGATTTGTGGTCTTATGGGATTGATATAATGAATTATACAGGTCTTGGTAGGGATTTTTATAGCCCATTTGATTTAGGTTTTCATAATAATTATATTAATATTGGTGTTATTTTTGGTAAAAATATCTTAATTTCAAATCTATTTTTTTGGTTTGGTTTATTATTGTTTTTGATATATAAATATTTTTGTAAGAATGGAAGTAAATTTGTTTTTCCTATGATGATGTTAGTTTTGATGCAAATGTTTTGGTCTATTGAAGTAGGTTCTAGTTTTATTTTTGTTTGGATTTTTTGTTTAGTATTTGGCTATAATTTAAAAAACATTAATCCTAAGGTTAATTAATGAGTACTATAGTTTTATTAGGTACAGTTGCATCTAGTTTTTTAGGCTTTCGTAAAGATCTTATTATGTCCTTAAAAAAAAATGGTCATATAGTTTACGCCTTTATTTCACAATATAGGGATGAGTCAGAACTAAAGCGTGTTGAAAGTTTAGGTGTTATTCCTATAATTTATCATTTAAATCGTGGTGGTTTAAATCCACTGGCGGATATTAAGCAGACATATATTTTAGCTAATAAAATTAAGCATATTGATCCAGATATTGTATTTTCTTTTTTTGCTAAGCCAGTAATTTTTGGGACATTAGCAGCCAGAATTGCAAAAGTGCCACGCATAATAGGTATGCTTGAGGGGTTAGGTTATCCCTTTACCGATCAACCTGAAGGCTTGGCGAAAAAAACTAAGTTAATTAAAGTGATACAAGTCTTTCTATATAAGTTAAGTTTACCCAAACTCGATAAAATTTTGTTTTTAAATCCCGATGATCCTAAAGATTTAATTGATCGATATAATATTAATGTTAAAGAGGTGGTTGTTTTGGGTCCTATAGGTTTAAACCTTGAAAGCTATCCTTATAGTGCGATTCAAGAGCGGGATTTTAGTCAGGGACTCAACTTTTTATTTATTGGTCGTCTCTTAAAAGAAAAAGGGATTCATGATTTTGTGGCAGCGGCAACAATTGTGAAGGCTAAATATCCTCAGACAAGCTTTACTGTGTTAGGTGCTATAGACAATGCTAATATGGGTGCACTCAAACAAAATGATTTAGATCAACTGATTGCTACAGGGGTTATTGATTATCCAGGTTACGTATCCAATGTCAAAGATTGGATTGCAAAAAGTGATGTATTTGTTTTGCCATCTTATCGTGAAGGTATTCCTAGAAGTACTCAAGAAGCTATGGCGATTGGTCGTGCTGTGATTACGACTGATGTTCCTGGCTGTCGCGAAACAGTACAACATGGTGTAAATGGTTTTATTGTTGATAAGTGGAATCCGCAAGCTTTAGCTGAAAAGATGATTTTTTTTATTGAAAATCCTAAGTATTTATCCTCGATGGGTTTAGAAGGTTACCAACTTGCTCGAAAAAAATTTGATGCGAATAAAGTTAATCAGTCTTTGATTGAAATTCTATTAGGTTAACGTATGTATAAGCTTTTTTTTAAAAGATTTTTTGATTTTTTGATCTCCATAATAACCTTTATTACGCTGATTCCGATCTTTATTTGTATAATGGTTTTACTTGGGTGGCAGAATAAAGGAACACCATTTTTTTTCCAATTACGGCCAGGAAAAGATGAGAAAATCTTTAAAATTATAAAATTTAAAACGATGAGCGATGCAAAAGATGAGTCGGGAAGTTTATTATCTGATGCGGAACGTCTAACAAAAGCAGGTGCTTTTATTCGCAAGACTTCCCTAGATGAAATTCCGCAGCTGATCAATGTCATTAAAGGTGATATGTCTTTAATAGGACCTAGACCATTGCTAGTGCGTTACTTACCTTATTATGATCAACGTGAAGCGACACGTCATAACGTAAGGCCGGGTATTACTGGACTAGCTCAAGTTAATGGTCGCAATTTCTTAGATTGGGATAGTCGTTTAGAACTTGATGCGCAATATGTAGAAAGTATCAGTCTAATTAAAGATATTAAAATTGTTTTGTTAACTATTAAAAACGTGATTCAACGAAAAGATATTGCTGTTATTCCTGGTGCAATAGGTAAGCCTTTAGATATTGAACGAGCTATAAAATGAAATTGCGTTTATTAGATGAAAAAGATTTACCTTTCCGGGTAAAATGGATGAATGATGCGCGGATTTATTCCACCATGCATTTCAAACCACCTATTTTACTAGAAAATACCATTCAGTGGTTTAATGTTAATAAAAACAATAGTAAACGCGAAGATTTTGTTTTCGAGACATCAGATGGAGAAGTATTAACCATGTCTGGTTTAACCGGACTCGATGCTGATACTTTGAAAATGGAATCTTATATTTTTGTTGCCCCTGACATTAAAGCAAAAGGCCTAGGTAAAAAAACATTATTTTTACAATGTATGTATGCTTTTGAAATTCTAAAAATAAATAAAGTTTATGCTTACATTGATTCAGATAATTTTGCATCTCAAAACTTATATGAAAAAATCGGTTTTAAGAAAGAAGGTATTTTACGTTGTGAAACTAAAAGAGAGAATAATCTTATAGATCGTTATTATTATGGCTGCTTAATAGATGATCTTGATCAAAATTTATTTCAGCATCAAGTAAGTTATGAAAGCAAAGAGATTATACTTTTATGATTATCTATCAAAAAATCTATCAAGCAGAGATTAATCAAAAAATTACTGTTATCCGTGATGATTTATATCCATTTTTAGGTGGCGGTAATAAAGGTCGCAAACTTGATAGTATTGGCCAAGAAATTCTAGATGATTCATATAATGCTGTAGTAACGACGGGTGGTATTCAGTCAAACCATTGCCGAGCAACAGCTGTTTTTTGCGCGCAACATCATTTGCAATGTACGTTAGTACTACATGGTGATAAAGAAGATTTTTTAAAAGAATCTGGCAATGCAAAAATAATGCGAATGTCAGGTGCGAAGATTATTTTTGTTGAACAACCTGTAGATATTGGTCCAATGATGGATCAATCGATGCAGCAATATCAGGACATAGGCCTAAAACCTTATTATTTGTGGGGTGGTGGTCATAATCTTCAAGGCGGTAAAGCTTATATTGATGCTGTTATTCAACTGGATCCGCAATTAGCAATAAATTATTTATTTGTTGCCTGTGGTACCGGTTCTACCCAAGCAGGAATCATGGCAGGTTTATCGCAGAAAAATATGCCTTGTAAAGTTATTGGCGTATCCGTTGCAAGAAATCAGCAATCTGCACAAGAACATGTATCTAATTTTTATAATAAGCTTTGTGATAATTTTTCTATTGCGAAACAACATGAAACTATTGTCTTAGATGATTACTTGTGTGGTGGTTATGAACAATATAATGATGAATTGAAAAAATTATCAGATGATTCAATTCGTGATTATGGCTTTGCTTTAGATACCACATATAGTGGTAAAGCATTTTGGGGTATGCAGCAGTATATTTTAAAGCACAATCTGCAAGGTAATATTGTATTTTGGCATACTGGTGGAATTTTTAATTTTTTGGCTTAAATCAACTTATGAATATTTTATTTACATGCGCCGGACGTCGTAATTATCTCATTAATTATTGTAAACAAGTATTAAATGGTCAAGGTGAAGTCTTGGCTACCGATATGAGCCAGCTGGCTCCAGCAATGTCTGATGCAGATATCAGTTTGATTGTTCCTTCTATTTATAGTGAGGACTACATTCCAAAATTAATTAGTATTGTGAAAGAATATCAGGTTAAAGCAATTATCTCTTTAAATGACCTTGAGTTACCTATTCTCGCTCGCCATAAACAAACCTTTGCTGATCTTGGTGCACAAGTGATGGTTTCAGATAGCTCAGTGATTGATATTTGTTTTGATAAAATTAAAACACGTGATTTCTTAGTATCTATTGGTTTAAATACACCACTAACCTTTACCAATTATGATGAAGCATTACAGGCAATTAAATCAGGTCAATTGACTTTCCCTCTCGTATTAAAACCACGGTGGGGCAGTGCTTCTATTGGAATTGAATTTCCAGAAAGTCTAGAAGAGTTTGAATTAGCGTATAAGTTATTAACGATTAAGTTGAAAAAAACGATTTTGTTTGAAGCAAGCAAGAACGAATTAAACGCTGCCATATTAATTCAGCAAAAGTTGAATGGACCAGAATATGGTATGGATATTGTGAATAACTTGGATCAAGAATACTTTACTACAGTAGTTCGTAAGAAATTATCTATGCGGGCAGGTGAAACAGATAAAGCTATTTCTATTATTGATCAACGTTTTTCAGATGTGGGAGAAAAAATTGCGGTTAATTTAAAACATATTGGTAATTTGGATTGTGATGTCTTTGAACACAATGATGAGTTATATGTTTTAGAGTGTAATCCAAGATTTGGTGGAGGATATCCTTTCTCACATGAAGCAGGGATGAATACGATTCAAGCTTATTTAGCTTGGTTATCGAATGAAAAACTAGATATTACATTCAATCAATATCAAGATGGTCTCGTATTTTCTAAATGCGATCGCCTCATCCGTATTTAATTTAAGGCAAAAAATATGTTAAACACTGCATTTGAACCATGGCCAAGCTTTAGTCAAGAAGAAGCTAATGCCGTATCGCAAGTCTTGCTTTCCAACAAAGTCAATTACTGGACGGGACAAGAATGCCGTGAATTCGAAAAAGAATTTGCACAGTTTGCGGGAACTCAATATGCAGTAGCACTTGCCAACGGTACAGTTGCTTTAGATGTCGCGCTTAAGGCATTGGGCATTGCAGCAGGGGATGACGTGATTGTCACTTCCCGTACTTTTTTAGCTTCTGCCAGTTCAATTGTCACAGCAGGTGCAAATCCAATCTTTGCCGATGTCGAACTGGATTCTCAAAATATTTCGCGTCGCACTATTGAAGCAGTCATCACACCAAATACCAAAGCCATCATTTGTGTGCATTTGGCAGGCTGGATGTGTGATATGGATCCGATCATGCAATTGGCTCGTGATAAAGGCTTGTACGTGATTGAAGACTGTGCGCAGGCGCATGGTGCAATGTACAAAGGTAAATCTGCTGGCTCCATTGGTCATATTGCTGCCTGGTCATTCTGCCAGGACAAGATCATGAGCACTGGCGGTGAAGGCGGTATGGTCACCACCAATGATGAAACACTATGGAAAAAAATGTGGTCCTATAAAGACCATGGTAAAAATTTTGATAGCATCTATAACAAGCAACATCCACCGGGGTTCCGTTGGTTGCATGATTCATTTGGTACCAACTGGCGCATGATGGAAATGCAGGCCGTCATTGGCCGTATTCAGCTTAAAAAAATGCCAGAATGGACTCAAAAACGTACGGAAAATATGGAAAAAGTTTTAACCGTATTTGAAAGCAGTCCATATTTTACCGTGCATCGACCATCTGCAGATTATGTACATGCAGCGTATAAATGCTATGTACAGGTCAATACCGAAAAGCTGCCTGAAGGCTGGTCACGTGACCGGATCATGCAGGACATCAATGCGCTGAATGTGCCTTGTTTTAGCGGTTCCTGTTCAGAAGTCTATCTCGAGCACGCGTTTGATGGCACGCCATGGCGTCCGGCACAGCGTTTGCCAAATGCGCAAAAACTCGGTGAAACCAGTCTGATGTTTTTGGTCCATCCTACTTTAAGTCAAGAAAGCATGAATAAGACTGTAGCGGGTATCCAGCATGTGATTAGCCAGCTTTAATAGCGTATTGAGTAGTGTGGAGCATAAAATTATGTGTTCCACATTATGAAATATGTGCAGTCAATGTGGGGATCTAGATTAAATCAAGAGATATCTAATCTATATAAAATAATCGAATTGAAAAAGAAGCCTTTCCAGTGAAATCAATTATTGTTCCATTCGCTACAGCATCAAGACACAAGAAACAAAGCTTTTTAATCGTTTTAGACTTTTTGGTTTTTCCTGTTCTTATCTGGCTTTGTTATGCTATTCGTCAGTTTAACCTTGGTGCAGAGGTTGTTCCCAACTTGGCTTTTGGCTCTTTATGGGTCAGTGTTTTGGCAGTTTGTTCATTACTGGTTTGTGGTGTTTATCTTTTTATTGTCCGTAGCTTCAATGAGGTATTCATTGCTAAATTAGCACTTGCAACTGCCTTAACGGTTGTGGGTCTATACGCAATGGCATATTCGACCGATGCTTTTATTCCAACATCTATTCCCTTGATGTTTGGTTTCTTGATGTTTAGCTGGATCTGGGTAAGTCGCGGCATGATTCGAGCGGTGGTGAAGTCTTATTTACAGTCCGATATTCCGCGTAAACGTGTTGCAATTTATGGTGCCGGATATGCCGGTCAACAGGTGGCAGCTACACTCTACAGGTCCGATGAACATTTACCGGTATTTTTTATTGATGATGATATTTCATTGTCGAGTCAAATAATTGGCGGATTAAAAGTTTATCATCCTGCCCATGCTTTAAATTTATTTGCAAAACAACAGGTAGATGAAATACTGATTGCACTGCCTTCTGTAGGACGTGTACGTAAAAGTGAAATACTCAAGTTTTTAGAGCCTGCACATCTTAAAATTACTGAAATCCCAGGTTTAACCCGATTGGTGGATGGGGAAATTCGCGTTTCAGACATCAAGGAAGTAGATATCATTGATTTGTTAGGTCGCGATCCCATCCCGCCTATTCAAGAATTATTGGCTAAAAATATCCTGAATAAAGTCGTGATGGTGACGGGTGCGGGCGGTTCAATTGGTTCAGAACTTTGCCGACAAATTATTAAAAATAAGCCTCAAAAATTAGTGATTTATGAACTTACAGAATTTGCGTTATATGGTATCGATAAAGAGCTGAATTTAAATACCGATATTGAGATTATTCCTATTTTGGGAACTGTGCTGGACCAAGCAAAATTAGAACGGGTGATTGAACAATATCAAGTACAAACAATTTATCATGCTGCCGCATATAAGCATGTACCTTTGGTTGAGTGTAATCCACTTGCGGGACTCAAAAATAATTCGATTGGTACTGCATTTAGCTTGAATGCTGCGGTAAAAAAAGGGGTTGAAACTTTTGTTTTAATTTCAACAGATAAAGCAGTACGTCCGACCAATGTGATGGGTGCCTCAAAACGTATGGCAGAATTATACTGTCAAGCCATGGCTGAAGCACAAAACCAGACCCAAGTCAGTATTGTCCGTTTTGGTAATGTTTTAGGTTCATCGGGCTCAGTGGTTCCTTTGTTTAAGCAGCAAATTGCTAAAGGCGGTCCAATCACGGTAACCCATCCCGATGTAACCCGATACTTCATGACTATTCCGGAAGCATCACAGCTGGTGATTCAGGCCGGTGCTTTGGGACAAGGCGGTGATGTTTTTCTGTTAGACATGGGGGAACCGGTTCGTATTCAGGATTTGGCGCGACAAATGATTGCCTTGAGTGGGTTGACCGTTCGAGAAGCAGATTCGCAGCAGGGAGATATTGAAATTCAATACTCCGGCTTACGTCCTGGTGAAAAACTGTACGAAGAGTTACTCATTGATCATGAAGATACTGAAATTACACAACATACTCGTATTTTAAGATCTTTCGAAAAGCATTATCCTCTGGATGAGCTGATTAAAATTTTTGAAAAAATGAATACGCTGACAGCCATTGAAGAGGATGTAAATTGGGCTTTGATCCAGTTAGAGCATTATGTTGATGGCTATCAACGTGGCAAAGAAATTAAAGTAAATTAATATTTAGGTATGCTAATGATCAAAAAAGCGATTCTCCCAGTAGCAGGTTTAGGTACCCGGTTCTTACCTGCCAGTAAGTCGATTCCCAAAGAAATGGTTACGGTTGTTGACCGTCCAGCCATTGAATATGTAGTACGCGAGGCAGTTGCGGCAGGGATTGAACAAATTATTCTGGTGACTCATTCTTCAAAAGCTTCCATTGAAAATTATTTCGACCGCAATTTTGAACTTGAAACCACATTAGAAAATAAAAAGAAATTTGATTTGCTCAAAGAAATCACTGAAATCTTACCTCCACATGTCAGTGTTGTGAGTGTTCGTCAGCCACAGCCACTTGGTTTAGGACATGCGGTATTGTGCGCAAAAGCCGTGGTGGGAGACGAAGATTTTGCTGTATTACTTCCAGATGTGCTGGTTAAAGATGATCAGGCTGAAAATGACCTGGCGAAAATGATCGCGCGTTTTGAAGCGACTGGCGCTTCACAAATTATGGTTGAAGCAGTACCTGAGCATCTGGTCGATCAATACGGAATTGTTGATGTCGCCGAAAGTCCGGCAGTGGCTGAAAGCGTTATCATGCAAGGTATTGTAGAGAAGCCTGCAGTGGGAACAGCACCCTCTAATCTTTCAGTGGTTGGTCGCTACGTACTCCCTGCAAAAATTATGCAATTATTAGAGCAGACACCCAAAGGTGCAGGTAATGAAATTCAATTGACTGATGCGATTGCAATGTTACATCAGACAGATTGCATTGAAGCCTATCGTATGAAAGGTCAAACTTTCGATTGTGGTAGCAAACTCGGTTATTTAAAAGCAGTATTGCATTATGGTGTAGCTCATCCAAAATTGGGTGAAGATTTTAAAGCCTTAATTAAAGAGTTAAAACTATAAAATTATAAGATTAGGAGCTTTTATGAAAGTTGCGGTATTTGGACAAACCCTTTATGCCGGTGTAATGGCAGCTTTATTGGCAGAGTGTGGACATCAGGTGTATTGGTGTGATGTATTAAAAAAGACATCGTCAGAACAGGCCTATGCACAAGATGAAGCGGTTAAGCATTTATTGGAAAAACAAGCAAAAAATGGATTTCTTCAATATTGCAACTTCAATGAAATTCCTTTAGATACCGATGTTTATTTTTTTAGTTTAAGCCCTGCTGAAGAAGCCCAAGGCATCGAACTTCTAAAAGAGCTCAAACAACGCCCCATTATTCATCCCAAGTTGATGATTAATGCTTCAACTTTGGGGTTGCACAGTACTGAGAAATTCCAGCATATTCTTGCCCAAGATGAGTGGGTGTATTTACCCGATATGATTCAGGAAGGTAATGCGCTACCCAGCATGACGCAAGCTGAACAGCTGATTGTCGGTTGTACGCGATCTGAAGTTCAGAACAAGGTTCGGGAATTGTTACGTCCTTTATTTCCCCGTCAGCAACAGTATCTGTTTATGCCTGTTTTAGATGCTGAATTTACCAAGCTCAGTATTTCCGGCATGTTGGCAACACGTATCAGTTATATTAACGACTTGGCTGTAGTCGCAGAAAAACTGGGCATTGATATTGAGCATGTCCGTCAGGGTATGGCTGCAGATAGCCGTATTGGTGCTTCTTATTTGTATCCGAGTGCCGGCTTTGGTGGGGAAAACTTCTCACACGATATTATGACTTTGGCCAATACGGTTTCTGGTACTGGGGTTAAAAGCCAGTTACTGGCTCAGGTTTGGGAAATTAACCAACAGCAAAAAGAGCTTTTATTTAGAAAATTATGGAACTATTTTCATGGTGACTTGAACGGGAAAACCGTCGCCATTTGGGGGGCTGCATTTAAGGAAAATACCTCTCGTATTCAACAATCGCCTATTCACGTCATGCTGAATGCCTTGTGGGCACAAGGGGTCAAGGTTAAATTACATGATCCTCAAGCCCTCGCTGAAATTGAAAAAATATATGGGCATCGTGAAGACCTGATTTATTGTACCGATCAATATGAAGCTGTAAAAGACAGCCATGCCTTGTGTTTACTGACTGCATGGAAGCAATACTGGAGTCCAGATTACAAGAGACTGCTTCAAACCATGCAGCATCCCTTAATTTTAGATGGCCGTAATATTTTTGATCCGGATTATGTTAAAGCACAAGGCTTTGCTTATATGGGAGTTGGACGCTAATGACACAGCCTATTCAGCCTTTTATAGTCAATAATGATAAATCCGTTTTAGTGAAATTAAATCCTTTAAAAAAACAGTTTGAGCAGCTGCATTTAAATGACTTGTTCGCGCAAGATGATCAGCGTTTCGAAAAATTCTCAGTGGCATGTGAACAGCTTGTGCTAGATTTTAGTAAGCATCGTATTGACCAGAATGTCTTGAATGCATTAATTCATTTTGCTGAGACACAAAATCTGGAAAAATGGATTGAACGGCTTTTTTCTGAAGAGCAGATCAATTATACCGAGCAGCGTGCAGCAATGCATTGGGCTTTGCGCCTTCCTGAGAATGATCCATTACATCCGCAACTTTCAAGTCAGGTGCATGCTCAATTACAACGCATGTTTGCCCTGGTAGAAAAAATTCACGCAGGCCAATGTCGCGGCGCAACCGGTGAAGTGATTCAGGATGTCGTCAATATCGGGGTCGGTGGATCAGATCTTGGACCACTGATGGTATCCCAAGCTTTATCTGATTTTAAGCAAGCGACATCAAAATCACTGAATGTACATTTTGTTTCCACGATCGATGGCAGTCAGTTATCCGAGCTGTTGCATAAGCTGCGCCCAGAAACCACCCTGTTTATTATTTCATCGAAATCTTTTGGAACCATTGATACCTTATCCAATGCGCAAACGGCACGCTTGTGGTTAGAAAAAGCCTTTGGCCAACATAGCCAGATGCTGAAACATCATTTTGTGGGGGTGTCGACCAAACCTGAAAAAATGACGGAATGGGGGATTGCCGAGGAAAACCAGTTTCTGCTTTGGGATTGGGTTGGCGGTCGTTATTCTCTCTGGTCATGTATTGGCCTGCCGATTGCTTTGACAATCGGGGTGGAAGGCTTCAAGCAGTTGCTTGCCGGTGCACACGCCATCGATCAGCATTTCCAAACAGCGCCTTTAAGTCAAAATATTCCGGTGCTGATGGGCTTGCTGGGTGTTTGGAACAATAACTTCCTTGATATTCAAACCCATGCAGTACTGCCTTATGATGGCCGCCTGAAATACTTTGCTTCCTACTTGCAGCAGCTAGAAATGGAATCGAATGGTAAGTCGATTCAGCGCAATGGTGAAAAAGTCACTTTGGATACCTGCCCGATTGTCTGGGGGGAAGTCGGGCCGAATGCCCAGCATGCCTTTTATCAATTGTTACATCAAGGTACACAGGCAGTAAGCTGTGATTTTATTGCACCTGTGCAACGCTATAATACCAACCAGTTTACCTATGCAGAAAATGCTGAGGCCTTGGTCGAGCAGCACCATTTAGCTTTATCCAACTGTCTGGCGCAGTCGCGTTTATTGGCATTTGGTAATCAGGCGCTTGATCAAGATGAATTAGAAAATTTAGCGCGCTATAAGCAGTATTCGGGTAATCAACCGAGCACGACCATTTTATTGCAAGAATTAAATCCCTATAGTTTAGGTATGCTGATTGCCATGTATGAACACAAGGTATTCGTACAGTCTGTACTTTGGAATATCAATCCATTCGATCAATGGGGCGTTGAGAAAGGCAAAGAAATTGCCAATCAGCTGTTGCCGATTTTAAATGGAGATGTAGAAGATATTTCGAGTTTAGATGCCTCTACTCAAGGGTTGATCCAGATATTATTAGGGAAAACACATGGCTAAAATTTTAGTAACAGGTGGGGCGGGTTATATAGGCTCGCATACCTGTGTGGAGCTGTTAAATTCAGGACATGAAGTTGTGGTTCTGGATAATCTTTGCAACAGTTCAGAAGAATCTCTTAACCGTGTGCAACAGTTGACCGGTAAAACCTTGGTTTTTGTTGAAGGCGATATTCGTGATGCACAAGTTCTGGATCAGGTTTTTCAGCAATATCCGATTGATGCGGTAATTCATTTTGCCGGTTTGAAAGCGGTGGGCGAAAGTCAGCAAATTCCATTGACCTATTTTGATAATAATATTGCCGGTTCTATTAGCCTGGTTAGAGCAATGGAACGCGCAGAAATTTTTAATTTGGTTTTTAGCTCATCTGCAACCGTTTATGATGAAGCAAATACATCTCCGCTAAATGAAGAGATGCCAACAGGTATGCCAAGTAATAACTATGGCTACACCAAACTGATTGTTGAACAACTCTTGCAAAAATTATCAATTGCAGATGAACGTTGGTCGATTGCGCTACTTCGCTATTTTAATCCGGTCGGTGCACATAAAAGTGGACGTATTGGTGAAGATCCACAAGGGATTCCCAATAATTTGATGCCATATGTGACTCAGGTGGCAGTAGGGCGCCGAGAGAAACTTTCTATTTTTGGTCAGGACTATGACACTGTCGATGGTACAGGCGTGCGTGACTATATTCATGTGGTCGATTTGGCCAATGCGCATTTATGTGCCTTGAATAACCGTTTAAATGCGCAAGGTTGTCGTGCCTGGAATATCGGCACCGGCAATGGTTCATCTGTGCTTCAAGTTAAAAATACGTTTGAAAAAGTGAACGGTATAGCGGTCGCATTTGAATTTGCTCCACGTCGTGAAGGGGATGTGGCAACCTCTTTTGCGGATAATGCACGTGCAGTGTCAGAGCTAGGCTGGACACCACAATATGCTTTAGAAGATATGTTGGCAGATAGCTGGAACTGGCAAAAACAAAATCCCACTGGTTATAAAAATTAATGGGTCTAAATAAAAATGGGAGCATATCGGCTCCCATTTTTATTGCTGAAATTAAATTAACTCTGAATGAGTAACGTTAATTCATTCACATAGTCTTGCATCGGTTTTGGATTCTTGTCACGGCGACTTTCGATATTTAAACGTAATAGTGGTTCAGTATTTGAAGCACGTACGTTCAAACGCCATACGCCAAAATCTAAACTCACACCATCCGTGTAATCAATCTCAGGTTTTTGATCTGCATAGTGATCAAAAATCTTTTGAATTGTCGTTTGAGTATCCGTAACTTTAAAGTTGATTTCACCCGAACATGGGAATTTCGAAATCATCTCTTCAACCAGGCTAGATAATGATTTTTTAGTTTCAGATAAAACCACAACCGCCAATAACCACGGAATCATGCCACTATCGCAATAAGCAAAATCACGGAAATAATGATGTGCACTCATCTCGCCCCCATAAACCGCATTGTGCTCACGCATCACATCTTTAATGAAGGCGTGACCTGATTTTGATTGCACAGCAATACCCTGATATTGCTCAACCACATCCAAGGTATTCCAAACCAGGCGAGGGTCATGAACGACTTTCTCACCAGACTGTTTCAGCAAGAAGGCTTGTGCAAGCAGACCGACAATGTAATAACCTTCAATAAACTGGCCTTTTTCATCAAAAAGGAAGCACCGATCGAAGTCGCCATCCCAGGCAATCCCCATATCTGCTTGATGCTGAATGACTGCATCACGGGTGCTATCACGGTTTTCAATTAAAATCGGGTTGGGAATACCATTCGGGAATGTTCCATCAGCTTCATTATTGATTTTGATAAATTCAACCGGTATATGCAGCTGTTTAAATTTTTCCTCAATTGCATCTACCACATGACCTGCTGCACCGTTACCAGCATTCATCACCAATTTCATTGGGCTGATTTGAGCCGGGTCGATATAGCTCATCAAATGTTCAATAAATTCAGGCAAAATATTGTAGTTTTGAGTTATCCCTTTTTTTGCAACTTCAGTAAAGTTCTCTGCTTCTGCCAAAGCTTGAATCTCTTTGAGTCCGGTATCCGCACTAATCGGGCGTGCATTTTCACGTACCAATTTCATGCCGTTATAATCCATTGGATTATGACTTGCAGTAATTTCAATTCCGCCTTGAACGTCAAGATGGAATGCACCGAAATAGACTTCTTCTGTACCGGTCATGCCTAAATCTAAAACATTGGCGCCAGCATCATTTAAACCTTTGATCGTGGCCTGTTTCAATGCTTCACTGCTTAAGCGGATATCACAACCAATGACGACTGATTTTGGTTGATAAATCTGACCATAGGCACGGCCAATTTTATAGGCGATCTCTTCATTGAGTTCAGCACCTAATTTACCTCGGATATCATAAGCTTTAAAACAAGTCAGTTGCGTCATTTTTTTCTCTCTATAAAGAAAAGGCCGATTTTAATCAGCCTTTTATATATTAAATTTTTATTCTACAGTGACCGATTTCGCCAAGTTGCGTGGCTGATCGACATCGGTGCCACGCAGTACTGCGACATGGTAAGACAGGAGTTGTACCGGAATACTGTAAACAATTGGAGAAAGGATCGGGCTGATACTTGGAACATGGACCACATGCTGGCGGTCTTTTCCTTTAATTCCACTGTTTTCATCGGCAAATACGAATAATTCACCACCGCGGGCTTGAACTTCTTCCATATTGGATTTGAGTTTATCCAGCATGTCATCTTTCGGGGCAAGAATCACCACAGGCATGTCATTATCAACCAGTGCCAATGGCCCGTGTTTCAGTTCACCTGCGGCATAACCTTCAGCGTGAATATATGAAATTTCTTTCAGTTTCAAGGCGCCTTCAAGTGCAATAGGAAATTCTGTACCGCGACCAAGGAATAGGCAGTGCTGTTTCTCTACAAAGAGTTCCGATAAACGCAAAATATCTTTATCTTTTTGCAGCGTATCTAAAATTACTTTGGGTACATGCCATAAATCAGTAATGATCGCCGTGGTTTTTTCCGCAGTAATACTTTGCTTCACCTGACCGATTTTTAAAACCAACAGCAGAAGTGCTGCAAGTTGTGTGGTGAAGGCCTTGGTCGATGCAACCCCAATTTCTGGCCCCGCCAAAGTCAGTAGACTATGGTTGGTTTCACGAACCATTGAAGAGGTTGCCACATTACAGATGGTCAGGGTCGCAATGTCTAGATTTTTTGCAGCAGCACGTTTTTGTGTATCACGAAGTGCCGCCAAAGTATCAGCCGTTTCACCTGACTGAGAAATACACACATAAAGTGTATTATTGACAATCACAGGGGTGCGATAGCGGAATTCACTGGCAATCTCAACCTGACAAGGCAGGTCAATCAGTTGCTCGAACCAGTATTTTGCGATCATGCCGGCATGGTAGCTGGTCCCACAGGCAATGATTTGGATCTGTTGGATTTTTTCAAAATCAACAACCGCATCTTTTAAGAAATCTTCACGTAAAACATTTCCATTTAATGCTTGGGAAATGGTTTGCTGGATCGCTTCTGGCTGCTCATAAATTTCTTTGAGCATGTAGTGTTTGTATTCACCTTTAGAAGCATTGCTTACCGTGGCATCCAATTCTTTCACAGGACGCTGAACCAATTGACCATCTACAAATATTTCAATGCTATTACGGGTTAAACGCGCAATATCACCTTCTTCGAGGTAAATAAAACGGTTGGTAATGGGAAGTAACGCCAATTGATCCGAACTGATAAAGTTTTCACCAATCCCGACACCAATCACTAGCGGCGAACCTTCACGAACGGTAATCAATTCATCCGGATAATCGGTATGTACAATCCCGAGAGCATACGCACCTTTAAGCTGCGGAACGACTTGCTGTACTGCTGCTAAAAGGCTAGGTGTCGACTTCAATGCATCGTTGACCAAATGTGCCACAACTTCAGTATCGGTTTGTGAAGTAAACACATAACCAAGCGCTTCAAGATCATCTTTCAGTTCTTGATAGTTTTCAATGATGCCGTTATGAACCACAGCCACCGTACCTGAAATATGCGGATGGGCATTATTTTCAGTCGGTTTACCATGGGTTGCCCAACGTGTATGTGCAATACCGAGTGAGCCTTGAATATCGGCTTCTGCGACTGCCTGTTCCAGATTGATGACTTTACCGACACGACGTTCACGCAGTACATGGCCGCCATTAATCAGTGCCATGCCTGCTGAATCATAACCACGGTACTCAAGGCGTTTTAGGCCTTCAATTAAAATATTGCTAATATTACGTTCAGCAACGCCACCGACAATTCCGCACATATTTATAATCCTCTTATTTTTTCAATTTTTGGGGGCGTTGATAGTTTTCTTTAGCGACTTGTTTTGATCGTTCAAAGGCTAAACTATTTTCTGCGACATCGCGTGTGATGACTGAGCCGGCACCCACAGTTGCACCATTGCCAATACTCACCGGGGCAACCAGTGAGCTATTTGAACCGATAAAAGCTGAATCACCAATAATGGTTTTAAATTTATTGGCACCATCATAATTGCAGGTAATGGTACCGGCCCCAATATTCGAGCCTGCGCCGACTTCTGCATCACCTAAATAGGTAAAGTGATTGGCTTTAGACCCGAGACCAATGCTTGAATTTTTAACTTCAACAAAATTGCCGATGTGGACTTCGTTTGCCAGTTTGGCACCTGGACGCAAACGGGAAAATGGACCAATTTGCGCATCTTCGCCAACAATCGCATTGTCGAAAATACTGTAGGGTTGAACTTTGCTGCCAGAAGCAATCGTGGTATTTTTGATGATACAACCGGCACCAATTTCAACATTGTCACCAAATTCGCAATCACCTTCAATGACCACATTAATGTCGATCCGCACATCTTGACCTACTTTTAATTGACCACGTAAGTCGAAACGGGCAGGGTCGATTAAATGCACGCCTTGCTGCATGAGTTTTTTTGCCTGATAGCTCTGGAATTCACGTTCTAAAGCAGCAAGCTGAACACGGTCATTGACGCCTTCAACTTCAAAGGCACGTTCCGGTTCTACAGATGCAACTTCTAAGCCATCTGCAATTGCCATAGCGACAATATCAGTCAGGTAATACTCACCTTGGGCATTTTTATTAGAAAGTTTGGGCAACCATTGATGCAGTTTGGCATTGCTGACACAGTAAATACCGGTATTGATTTCCTTAATTTGACGCTGTGCATCGTTTGCATCTTTATGCTCAACAATGGCTTGAATTTTATTGTTTTCACGCACGATACGGCCATAACCTGCCGCGTCATTCAAGGTTAATGTCACCAAGCCAATGCCTGTTTCACGTGAAACAGCCAACAGCTTTTCCAGGGTTTCTTGGGTAATGCAAGGCACATCGCCGGAAAGAATCAGTGAAACGCCATCGCTAGGAAGTACCGGTAAGGTGACTTTAACGGCATGGCCTGTACCGAGTTGTTCTGCTTGTTCAACCCATTGCACATTCTCTTGTTCGAAGGCTTGCTGTACTTTATCTCCACCATGGCCATAAATGGTAATAATGTTTTTTGCATTGAGTTTTTTTGCCGTTTCAATGACATGGCGCAGCAAAGGACGTCCTGCAAGAGGTTGTAATACTTTCGGTAAATTAGAACGCATACGTGTTCCTTTACCTGCAGCAAGAATAATAACGCTAGTAGACATCTGTAATCCTACAATTTTTAGCTTAAGCCATCATGAACGATAAATAAATGTAAATGCATAGTGCAGCCCAAATGCCGGCGATAATATCGTCAAACATAATGCCGAAGCCGCCACCGACTTGACGGTCAATCACGCGAATAGGCCAAGGTTTCCATACATCAAACAAACGAAATAAAGCAAATCCAACCAATATCCATAACCAGCTCATGTGCCCTAAATAAATGAGAGGCAAAAATGTAATCGACTGTCCGGCAAACTCATCCCAGACAATACGCCCATCATCATGCACGCCCATGACTTTGGCGGTTTGACCACAAATATAGATGCCTATAAGTGACATTACAAAAATAGCAAATATAGAGTTAACAAAGCCCAATACTAGCCAAATAGGAATAAATAGTAATGCAAATGCTGAACCAAAAGTCCCTGGTGCTTTAGGTAATAAACCAGAGCCGAAGCCAACGCCACAAAACACGATGCAGCGGTTTGGCCAGGACATGTTTTTAAAATTAATGCTGGGTTTATGCAAAGTGTTGGTATCCATGAAATTGTAGCGAATGATCTACGCCATTCTGCACAAAAGTTAAGCCTTTTTCTTGGGCAATTTTTCCAATCCTGGTAATGTCGACATCTAATTGTTGTTGCAAAAGCTTTTCATAGTTTTGCGGGCTGATTGTAAAGCATAGTTCATAGTCGTCGCCACCTGCGAGTGCATATTGCCACTGCTTTTCTTGTTGTAATTTTTTTAAAGCAGCATCAATCGGTAGCTGGTCTAAATCTAAGGTTGCACCGACATGCGATGCTTTAAGGATATGTCCTAGGTCTTGGGCCAAGCCATCAGATATATCAATCATACTTGAGGCGAGGCCTTTTAACTTTTGACCGAGTTGACAACGCGGGGTGGGGTAATCCAGACGTTTCTGTAGATGATGACCTAAATGTTGCAATGCATAAGCGGCATCACCGACTTGACCGCTAACACAGACATAGTCACCGATTTGTGCGCCAGAACGTGTCACGGCCTGACCTGCTTCAATCCAGCCGAGGGCAGTGACTGAAATGGTCAGATGAGGACTTTGTGTGGTATCACCACCAATTAAACTCACACCAAATTGATCGCAGCAATCATACAGACCCTGGCTAAAACCTTTCAGCCAGTCATGATCAATTTGGGGTAGGCTCAATGCAAGAAGAATGCTGTGTGGTTTGGCACCCATTGCAGCAATATCGGATAAATTGACGGCAACAGATTTCCAGCCAATGGCATGCGGGTTTGTATCTAAAGGAAAATGTCGCCCGGCAACTAAAGTATCGGCACAGATGACCAGTTGCTGGTTGGGAGGGGGAGTGAGCAAGGCTGAGTCGTCACCGACACCTAAATCGACAGATGAATTGATCTGCCGATTAAAATAAGTATCAATGATCGAGAACTCAGCCATACAACAAATCTACTGAAAAATTAGTCGGCTTGTTGCTTTTCTGCTGCACGTAAGCTGGTGGCTAAACGGTCCAATACACCATTGATGTATTTATGGCTGTCTGCACCGCCAAAGTGTTTAGCAAGCTCAATCGATTCATCTAAAACGACGCGATATGGAATTTCAAGATGATCTTGCAATTCATAGGCACCCAGACGAAGAGTTGCAAGTTCAACGCCATCAAGGGCGCTAACTTCGCGGTCAAGCACAGGGATTAAGAGCGCATCCAATGCTTCATGATTGGCAACCACTTGAGTCAACAATTCATGATAATAGCCGAGATCCACTTTGTGCATGGCATTTTCCACACGGGTACGTGCTTCAATCTCATGCACTGGATTGTGGCTCATCTGCCATTCATAAATTCCTTGTACAGCAAAGCGACGTGCTTTACGTTTCGCTGCATAAGTTGCTTGAAGTGTTTGCGACATAGCGTTAAATAGCCTTTAACAAGTTAACCATTTCAATCGCAGTAAGGGCAGCTTCGCCACCTTTATTACCTGCTTTTGTTCCAGAGCGTTCAATCGCTTGTTCAATACTATCCGTAGTTAATACACCGTTAATTACTGGTAAGCCAGCATCCAGGCCAACAACGCCTAAACCTTTGACACATTCACCAGCAACAAAATCAAAGTGAGGCGTGCTACCACGAATCACGGCGCCAAGTGCAATGATCGCATCAAAACGATCTGAAGCGGCAAGTTTTTTTGCAACCACAGGAAGTTCCCAAGCGCCAGGTGCGTGAACAACAGTGATATTATCCTCTGATACGCCATGACGTTTCAACGTATCAATTGCACCTTCTAGCAAATGTTCAACAACAAAGCTATTAAAGCGACCCACTAAAATCGCATAACGGTCTTCGTTCGCGAGATGTAACATACCTTCAATACGGCGAACTGCCATGGCAACCTCGATTATTTCTTAAATTGTTTGCTGTGCGGTGATATATTCCACCACTTCCAAGTTAAAGCCTGATAGTGCATTGAAACGTAATGGAGAGCTAAGCAACTTCATTTTTTCAACACCCAAATCACGTAAAATTTGTGCACCTACACCAATGGTTTGATATTGCTGTGAAAGGGCAGCATTGGATTTTGTTGGTTTTGGTGCAGTCAAGCTGTCCAGTGCAGGACCCAAATCCTGTAAATGGCGTTGACCAATCCAGACCAGGACACCGCGATCACTGTTGGCAATTTCTTTCAATGCGCGGTCTAAGTTCCAGGCAGGCTCACCATCTTGCTTATTGAGTTTAAGCAAGTCACGTGCCGGATTAAAGCCATGCACGCGAACAGTGGTTACGCCGTCTTTCGGTTGACCTTTTACTAAAGCCAAATGAATGTCTGGATTACCAATTTCGCGGTAACGATATAAATCAAATGTACCGTATTCAGTATCTAAAGTTTGTTGATCGATACGTTCTACGGTTTGTTCATTGGTCATGCGGTAGTGGATCAGATCCGCAATGGTACCCATTTTCAAACCATGTTTTTCGGCGAAAACTTCAAGGTCAGGACGGCGCGCCATGGTGCCATCTTCATTAATAATTTCACAAATCACCGAAGCAGGTTCTAGGCCCGCCAAGCGCGATAAGTCACAACCGGCTTCAGTATGACCGGCACGGTGCAGTACGCCACCTGGCTGTGCCATGAGTGGGAAGATATGTCCGGGTTGTACAATGTCAGCCGGTTTTGCATGTGCTGCAACTGCAGTTTGAATGGTATGTGCACGTTCAGCAGGAGAAATCCCTGTTGAAATGCCTTTTGCAGCTTCAATCGAAAGGGTAAAGTTAGTGCCGTGCTGCGCACCATTTGCATCAACCATTAAAGGTAGATTGAGTTGCTGACAACGGTCGCGGCTAAGCGTTAAGCAAACTAAACCACGCGCATGCGTGATCATAAAGTTGATGTCTTCTGGACGCACGTGTGTCGCAGCAATGACTAAATCACCTTCATTTTCACGATCTTCATCATCCATCAGGATGACCATTTTCCCTGCACGGATATCTGCTACGAGCTCTTCAACGGTATTGAGCGGCATCAACCTTCACCTTCTTTTTGTCTCAAATGACATTTTGCTTGTATTGATTGCTGCATAGTCTAACGTGTTTTGACGTCATTTGCCTATGCTTATTGATTTCCCTAAACTGCCCATTGTTATACACAGTCGTAGAATGCTTGAAAAGAGGCCTTTATTTTAAAAGCCTGCGATTATGCACAATCTTTAAACAGTTGAAATGTATAAATAACGACAAGCTTATGCAGAATGTTGATAATTGTTTGGATTTTAGACCGTTATTTCTATTTCAGATGACTAAAGAGCCGATATAGCACTAAGAAATAAACATCATCGTATGCAGGTGATCTGGCGGGAATTTATGCTTTCTTTATAGACTTGTCAGTTGTATTAAAAGAATAAACTTATCTTTAGTCGAATAGGCGGATCCATTATTGAGCTTAACTCACAATCTACTTTATAAAGATTAGGGATATCGGTATGATGTCATCCACATATTTAACTTAATATGACTCACTAATAAAAAGCTTATATACATGGAATTTCCAGAACAATCTCAACTGAAAAAACTCCCTCGACTGAAAGCTCGTGGTGGTTTGCAAGTGATGCATGCAGCTATACGTGCATTATTGCTTCGGGAATTACAAACCCGCTTTGGTCAATATCGTTTAGGATATTTATGGGTTTTTCTAGAGCCTTTATTAACTATTGGGATAATGGTGGTACTTTTCGGTACAGTCATGCAGAGAACATTACCCGGTATGGATTACGCTGTTTTTTTGATCAATGGCATCATTCCATTCTTTATGTTTAGAACTGGGGTCACCCTTGCGATTAGTGCAACAGAGTCCAACCGAGGGCTATTTAGCTATCGCCCAGTAAAACCGATCGATGCTTTACTCGCGCGTAATATTCTCGAATTTCTGCTGAAATTCACAGCTTATATCGCTTTTACTGCAGCATTTGTATGGTTTGGCTATAGCATCAGTTTTGAACAGATTCCGCAGCTTTTGGGCTACTGGTCACTATTATTCATATTCATGATGGCGTGTAGTCTTATTTTTGTTGTGATTGGCGATTTTTCAAAAGAATTAAATAAATTTCTTTCAGTATTTTTTTTAATTCTTTATTTTTTATCGGGTATTTTATATTCCATTCATATTATTCCAGTGGAATATCGCGAATATTTACTTTATAACCCCCTGATTCATATCTTTGAGTTAATGCGTCATGCTGTTGCCCCTAGTTATAGTTTAGTACCGGGAATTAGTTTAAGTTACTTTATAATCTGGATGATTATTTCTTTATTTATTGGGCTATTACTGTATAAACGCTTTGAGCGACATATGGTGAAATCAAAATGATTGAATTAAAAAATTTAACAAAATCATATGCGACACCCAAAGGTCGGCATTATGTCTTTAAAGATTTAAATGCGATTTTACCTGAGAATAAAAGTGTGGCTTTATTGGGTAAAAATGGGGCAGGCAAGAGTACCTTGCTGCGTGTCATTGGTGGGATTGACTATGCCGATTCTGGCAAGGTTATTACCAATAAAACAATTTCATGGCCAGTGGCGTTGTCAGGTGGCTTCCAGGGAAGTTTAACTGCCCGACAAAATGTACGTTTTGTGGCCCGACTATATGTGAGTCAGGCTGAAGAAGTTGAACATGTGGTAAATTTTGTTGAAGAGTTTGCTGAAATTGGTAAATACTTTGATATGCCGATGAAAAGTTACTCAAGTGGTATGCGTAGCCGGATTGGTTTCGGTTTAAGTATGGCCTTTAACTTTGATTATTATTTACTCGATGAAGCGGGTGCTGTAGGGGATGCTTCTTTTCGAAAAAAGAGTCAGGCTCTGCTCGATGAACTTAAAGAAAATTCAAATATTATTATGGTTTCTCACGACTTAAAAGATTTAACCCGTAATTGTGATGTCGCTTTCTTGGTAAGAGACGGCAAAGCAGAATATTTTGATAATGTGCAAGATGCAGTAGAGGTATATAAAGCGTATGCAAGCTAAAATAAATAAGCGACTTTGGATCGCCTATACCTGCTGTGTTCTAGTTCCCGTATTGATCATTATATTTTATCTTTTTGCCTTTGCTAAAGATCGTTATGAATCTTCTTCCATCTTGTTGGTGAAGCAGGTGGCTGATACCCCAGTTGCCGATACTGCAGGACTAGGCGCTTTGTTGGGAGTGCCCAATACTAGCCGTGAGGATTCCCAGATTCTCAAAGAGTATATTGGCTCTCGCGATATGATTGAGCAGTTAGATCAAACGTTGCATTTGCGTCAGGAATTTTCATCGGTTAATGATCCGATATTTGCACTTTCTAAAGATGCTTCGGTGGAAGACTTGGTCGAATACTTTAATAAAATGATTAAAGTCGAGCTTGATGAGCAAACCATGATGTTGCATGTGCATGCGCAAGGTTTCTCGCCACAGTTCTCGCTTAAGCTCAATCAAGAAGTGTTGAAGCAAAGTGATCAATTTATTAATGAAATTTCACAGACCATCGCACAAGAGCAACAGGTATTTGCGCAGAAACAGTATACGGAAGCTACTGCACAGTTGGATGAGGCACGTCAGGCGGTACTCCAGTATCAAAATGAAAATGAAATTTTCGATCCTGAATTACAAGCCAAAGCTGTCGCTACCCTGATTGCAGGCTTGCAAAGCAGTCTAGCGCAAATGAAAACCGAAGAACGGGCTCTACTCAGTTACTTGACCCCTGAAGCCCCTCAAGTAGTGGCCTTACGTAGTCAAATTGCAGCATTACAACAGCAAATTAATACTGAAAGTTCAAAACTGACTTCCCCGAACAATTTGAAGCTCAATAAAAATGTTGCAGATTTTGAAGCACTCAAAGCACAAGTTGAATTTGCAGCCGATCTTTATAAAATTTCCCTGGTCTCTCTTGAAAAGGCACGTTTAGAAGCTTCACGTAAGCTGAAAAAGTTGGTGGTGATTGCCACACCTCGTTTAGCCCAGGATGCTTTATATCCGCGTAAAATTTATATCAGTATTACCTCATTTCTTTTATTGAACATTATTTTTGGTATTGGATTACTGATCCATTCAATTATCCGTGAGCACAGAGAATAAATTATGAAAAAAATTGCTTTATTATCAGTTTTATCATTGGCGTGTGCGACGGAAACTTATGCATTCGATTCAAGTCTGCTGCCAACCGAAGTGTCTCAGACCTTGAATGGCGGAAATTTGGATACAGCAAGTACGAATAATGCCACACTGCTCAATAGCCAGTCAGTGGTTGAGCTGTCTCCAAGCAGCTCAATGAAATATCCTACTCAAAATAAAATGTTTGGTTCGCAGCTTTTTAAAGGGGCATTTGCGTCAACGGCGGGATCGACTTTCAATAGTAGTTATCAAATTAATCCAGGCGATAATATTAATTTACGCCTATGGGGCGCCTATCAGTTTAATGGCACCCAAACAGTCGATCCACAAGGCAATATTTTTATTCCGAATGTCGGACCGGTCAAAGTGGCGGGTGTTCGCAATGGCAATCTGCAATCGGTGGTTGAAGCGCAGGTACGACGTATTTATGTGTCTAATGTCGGCGTGTATGCAGCCCTTGAGCAAGCTCAGCCAGTAAAAGTGATGGTCACTGGTTTTGTGAATCAGCCTGGTAATTATGGTGGTGTGGCGAATGATAGTGTCATTGCTTACTTGGATCGTGCGGGTGGGGTAGATCCAGAGCGTGGCAGTTATATTGATATTAAAGTCATGCGAAATGGTCAAACAATTCAGCAGGTCGACTTATATGAATTCCTGTTACAAGGCCAAATTCGTCCTTTCTCTTTTCGAGATGGGGATGTAATTGTTGTAGGACAGCGCACTCATACCTTTAATGTGTCGGGTGAAGTCTATAACCAGAATGATTTCGAGTTTAACTCGCCTGCAGTCACGCTGGCACAAGCATTGGCATTTGCCAAGCTTAAGCCAGGGGCAACCAATGTCAGTATTCAGCGTCGACAAGGTGCAGAGTATAGAAGTGAATATTACTCGCTGAACCAAGCGCATAATGTAATGGTGGAAGATGGCGATATTGTTACTGTTACGGCTGACCGCTATGCGGGTACCATTCAAGTGCGTGTTAATGGTGCACATAATGGTGCCCACGCTATTGTACTGCCTTATGGCGCCAAACTGAGTGATGTATTAACGCAGCTGCAACCAAATGCCTTAGCGGAAGTGGAATCTTTACAATTGTTCCGTCCTTCTGTAGCCAAGCGGCAAAAAGAAATGTTGAATGTTGCTTTAGATAAGTTAGAAGAAACCACATTCAATGCCCGCTCAAGCACGCAGGAAGAAGCAGCTTTGCGTTTACGCGATGCAGAATTGGTGAAGCAGTTTATCGTAAAAGCGCGTCAGGTAGAGCCTAAAGGGCAAGTGGTACTCAATCCAGATACTTTCCAAGATGTGATATTGGAACAAGGTGATATTTTACATATTCCAGAGAAAACATCTGTGATTATGGTACACGGTGAAGTTGCTTTCCCAAATGGTATTGAATATAGAAATGGCTTAAGTGCCAAGAATTATATTGAACAAGTCGGTGGTTTTAGCCAAAAATCGAATAAATCCAAAGTGATTGTGATTCGTCAAAATGGTAAAGCTGAACTTGTACGTAAAGGTGAAAAAATTAAGCAGGGTGATGAAATTTTAGTTTTACCTAAAGCTCAGACTAAAGGTATTGAGCTAACTCGTGGTATTACTCAAGTACTTTACCAAATTGCGGTAGCGGCAAAAGTTGCTTTGGATTTGTAGGTTTTTTATGATATCAGATGAAGAATTGAACTTAATTGTTCAAAAGCATGAAGCTCTTTTTGAGAATAAAAAGTATATATATATCCCTTATAATATAGAGGAAAATTTAAATAAATCCTTAATTATTGCAATGAGTACCCACAATTTTGGAGAGCGTTATTTTTTTCTAAAATCACTAGTTTCCGAGCAAAAGTGTAGTTTACTATTTATTAAAGATCCTTTGAATACATATTATCTCGAGAAAGACAAAGGTGAATCCTACAAAAAAATGCTTAAACCATTTATTGATAAATATGGGGCTAGTCATGTAACATTTTTTGGTAGTTCTATGGCAGGGTACGCAGCTTTGAACTATGGTTTGTTTTTTGATACCAATATTATAGTATCGAATCCTCAAATAAATTTTGAATTATCATATGAATCAGCTTGGAAGGATTTGAAGGTTACTCTTGATAGAGTTCGAAATGAATGGGTTGATATTGATTTGTTTATAAAAAATAAAGAAGTTAATTCAGCTATCTACTATGCTTGTGGTGATTATCCAATGGATAAACTAAATTTAGATTTTTTTAAAAAAATTGATTTTAAGAAAATATTATTTTATCTAAATAAGATTGAAGATGATAAGCATGGTTTTTATTTTAAAAATGTTGAAAATGTTTTTAAAATTCATAATTTTTTAATTATATCTCGAAATAATTTAAAAATTTCTAAATAATTTTTTGAAGGTTTTTTGAATGTTTAAGCTATCTGTAATAATTCCATTTCGTTGTGAAAATAATATTTCTGATTATTTATTTATTAGATTAAAGAATTTATGTGAAATTTTGCCTAACCATAATGATATTGAATTTTTGGTGGTGGACTCGGGATCATCGCTGAATTATTCAGAATCATGTAAGAAAATCTGTAAAGAAAATAATATTAGATACTTATTTGAAGATACAAGAGGTAAACCTTTTTCTTTAGGCGGATGTCGTGATTTTGGAGTAGAAAATGCAGAGGGAAAAGTTATAACTTTTTTGGATGTTGATTTACGTATGGCTCCAAGTTTTTGGGATAATCTATTAAATCTTATTAAAAATTGGGGAGTAAGTGATAGCAAATCTAAGGTATTAGCGATTCCTTGTTTGTATCTTTCTGAAGAAGGTACAAGGGAGTTCAATACGTTAAAAGAGGATGATGATAAATATCATAAAATTTATCTACAATATTTAAAAGGGAATAAAGACAATATTGAAAGTTTTGCAGCTTGTTCATCTGTGATGATTGTGGATAGATTTCACTACCTTTCGATTGGAGGCCATAATCCTGAATTTAATGGTCATGGCTATGAAGATTTTGATCTGTATCATAGATTAATGATTGAAGATAATGTTATTCCAAGAGCTGACAACTATCTAAAGGATACAAAAAACTGGGTTTCATATGAGTATTCCGGATTTAGAAGTCAATTATCTATCCTCGGTAGGCCCGCATTAATGATGAATATAATAATATTCCATTTATGGCATCCAAGACCTAAAAAAAATTCATTTTATGATACCAAAAAATTAATTGAAAATAGAAAGCGAATTTTTAATGCATTTACAAAATTTGATAAAGATAGATTACATCCTCAACCTTTAGTTAAATCTGATAATCTGTATTCAAATGTGCTTTTTTTTGGTAAGAAAAATACAAATGCATTCAATTGTTTAAGAGATGTTTTTCCACATCTTGGTAATGTGCATTGTGTAAGTGAATATGATTGTGTTAATAATTTTACTTACGAAGTAAACGATAATTTTTTTGAAATGCTTCGTTTGAATAATATTAGATTGATTTTATTTCCTAATCCTTATGGTAATGAATCGCGATTAAAAATTTATAATTGGTGTAGACAGAATAATTTCCCATATTTGGTTTTTGAAAGAGGCGCTTTACCTAATAGTTGGTTTTTTGATCCTTGTGGATTCAATTCAGATTCAAAAAGTTACAAAATTAAATTTGATGGTATTCTCTCTAATAAAAAAATTAATGATATTAAGTGTTATATAAATAACTGTTTGAATCATTCAGATGCTCTTGAGATACAAGGGGTGAGATTAGGTGGTGAAGGGCTGAGGAATAAATTAAATATTTCAAACCAAAAAATATTATTCGTTCCACTCCAAAGACCATCAGACACAGTAATTAAATATTTTTCTGGCGATATTGAGGGGTTTGATAACTTTATTAATATAATTGATAGATTGGCGGGAGTATTAAAAACCTATGGTTGGGTTACTCTGGTTAAAAAACACCCTCTTGAAGTGGGGAATCTAAATTTTTGCAATGCAAAAATTGTAAATGATGATACACATTTCTTAGATCTTCTTGAAGCTTGTGAGGCATCAGCTTTAATTAATTCAGGAGTTGGCATGTATAGTATGATGATGTCTAAACCATGTTATATATTTGGTAATGCATTTTATGAACACGATAATCTAAATTATAAAGTATTGAAGTATGAATATAAGGATGACCAGAAATTAAATTTATTAGCAAAAAAAATTATTAGTAGTGATTTTAAGTTTGATCAAAACAAAGCTTATACGTTTATAGATTTCTTAGTTAATAATTTTTACTCCTTTGGTGATGTTACAACTTCACAACGTATTGAATCAGATAGCTCCAAGCGAACAATTACAAAAAAAATCAATTTTTATGATCTTAAAATTAATAATAAACAAATTATGACATATTTACGTGAACCTAAAGATTTCTTGTCAACTAATTCTCCGTTGTTTGAACGATTTGGTCTCGATATTCTACAACAAAGTTCAAAAATATCAGGAGGCAAGCAAAAAACATCTTCGCCTGAATGTACTAGGAAAATATCTACTCCTGATTCTTTGTTAAACCAAAATAGTTCTTTTACAGAGGCTAATAAACAAAAAAATCCAGTAGAAAAATTTAAGCGCAAGCTAAATAAGTTGAGGTACAAACCTTATGATTTTTTTAAGGATGCGAAAAACTCTAATCTTCGTAGACTAAGGGTTTTTTTTGAATGATATTTAAAAGAAAAAGAGGTATTTATAAAATCCTCTTTTTGAACACCTTTCTTCAAGAGAGAATTAGGCATGTGATATTGGGCTGGGGCCGTAAAAAAAGCTTCTTTAAAGCCCAAGCGCTTGCCGAAAAAAAAGGTTTAAAAGCTTTGTGTCTAGAAGATGGTTTTATCCGTTCTCTCGGTTTAGGCAAGGATGGCTATGCCCCTCTTTCCCTTGTGGTCGATGAAACCGGAATTTATTTTGATGCCTTACAGTCATCTGACTTGGAACAACTGATTCTTCAACTCGAAAATCAAGAATTAAATCTGCGGGCTACATCTGCGATTCAGGCCATTCTGCACCATAAAATCACTAAATATAATCAACAATTCAAAAAACTTGATCCTTCTCTGTTTTCAAAAACAGCAAAAAATATATTGGTTGTCGATCAAACTTTTGGTGATCAATCGATTAAATATGCGGGTGCAACTCCTGAAATATTTAAACAAATGCTTAAACAAGCATGTCTTGATCATCCAGATGCAATAGTTTGGGTAAAGATCCATCCAGATGTGATTGCAGGAAAATCAAAGGGGCATTTTTCAACAGCTGATTTAAATCATTCAAATATAAAAATTTTAATTGAAAATTATAATCCTATTGATCTGCTTTCACTAATTGATGAAGTTTATGTTGTAAGTTCTCAATTGGGCTTTGAAGCTTTAATGTGTGACAAAAAGGTTCATTGCTTTGGTGTTCCCTGGTATGCAGGTTGGGGGCTAACCAATGATAAGTTTGCTCCTTTAGAGATTCTTCAGGGGCGCAGAGGAGTTAATCGTTCCTTAGAGCATCTTTTTGCCTGCGCCTATCTAAAATATGCGCGTTATGTGTCACCAGTCACCCATAAACGCTGTGAGCTAGAAGAGATTATTGCCTTACTTATACCGAATATTGAAGTACAAGCCACTTTACCCTTGAAGCTTAGCGCCTATGGTTTTAGTGCCTGGAAGAGGAAATTTATAAGAGACTTCTTGGCTTTTCCAAAAGTTGAAATTAATTTTAAAAAATTCTTCAAACCCAATCAGAATGATCATATTTTGGCTTGGGGGAAAAAAGCAAAACTGCTAAAAGATAAAGGCTATAAAAATGTGATAACAGTCGAGGATGGTTTTATTCGTTCGATTGGTCTGGGTGCCTCGCTGATCCGTCCCTGTTCTTTAGTGTTTGATGATGTGGGTATTTATTACGATGCAACACAACCCTCTAAAATAGAAAATTTATTAAAAACTAGAGAATTAACTTATACCCAATATGAGCGCGCCCAGAAGCTGCGTGATTTATTGGTTGAACTCAATATTTCCAAATACAATGTAGGTGTAGCAAAAAAATTAATTAAACCCTCGGAAGATCAAAAAAATTTATTGGTCATTGGTCAGGTTGAAGATGATATGTCAGTACAGTTGGGGGGAGTCGAAATAAAGACTAACCTGGCTTTACTTAAAGAGGTTAGAACCAATAATCCAGAGGCATATATTGTTTACAAGCCTCATCCTGATGTTCATGCTGGTCTTAGAGTGGGGAAAATTGAAGAGCAGGTCGTGTTGCAGTTTGCCAATCAGATTGAATTGGACGCTTCAATTTTAGAATGTTTTGAAATTTGCGATGAGGTGCATACCATTACTTCATTAAGCGGTTTTGAGGCATTGTTAAGAGGATTAAAGGTTTATTGTTATGGTCTGCCTTTTTATGCAGGCTGGGGGTTAACACAAGATAAATTCCGGTGTGAGAGACGAGATAAAAATTTAGATATTGATACCTTAGTGTATGTGACACTTGTAGAATATGCGGTATATAATATTAAAAACACTACAAGTATGAATATTCCACTCGTTTCTGCTGAAGATGTGATTTTATACATTCAAAGCCAGATGAATTTTCCAGCCGAAACTTCAAAAGAAACGTGGAAGGATATTTTTTTAAAGTTTAAAAAAATTCAAAATAGGTAAAATTCATTCATGTCTATACATGTAGATAAATTACTGCTGGCTAATAAGGTCTTACTTTTACAAGGACCAATGGGTGATTTTTTTCATCGTTTAGCGCAATGGTTAAATAGTAAAAATATTGAATGTTATAAAATTAACTTTAATGGTGGAGACCGGTTTTTTTATAAATCCAAAGAGAACGTTTTTGATTATCAGGGACGTTTAGGCGATTTTTTAGGTTGGATTGAGGCATTTTTAATAGAGCATGAGATCGATGCTATTGTTTGCTTTGGCGATTGCAGGAAATATCATAAATTAGCAAAAGTGATAGCGGAAAAAAACAATATTAATTTTTTTGCTTTTGAAGAGGGTTATATTCGCCCGAATTACATCACTTTTGAACAAAATGGCGTTAACTTTTTTTCTAATTTTTTGAACCATTTAGATAATAATAAGGTACAGGGAGTGGAATATCGTAATGATTTAAATTCCAACATCACTGATGTACAGAATAGCTACTCTAAAATGGTGATGAGTGTTATTACCTATTATATATTATGGGTTTTATTTTCTTTTAAATATCCAGATTATGAGCATCATCGCGGTATTCACCCAATAAAAGAAGTGGGATTCTGGACATTATCGAGTATTCGAAGTGTTAAAAATAAACTTTTTGAACAGCGTAAATTTAATAAATTTTTAGAGGAAAATTCAAAAAAATATTTTATTTTTTCGTTGCAAGTACATAATGATTCGCAAATCAAAATACATAGTGATTTAAAGAATGTAGAAAAGTATATTGAACTGGTTTTAAAAGACTTCGGCCAGCATGCAGATCAATCCATGCATTTAGTTTTGAAACATCACCCAATGGATCGAGGATATCGAAATTATAAAAAACTCATTAATCGGTATGCTAAGCAATTCCATATTCAAGGGCGGGTTCATTACTTTTGTGATATACATTTTCCTACCCTGTTAAAGCATGGCTTAGGTTTGGTGACTGTGAATAGCACAACCGGTATTCAGGCATTATTCCATCAAATACCGGTTAAAGTGCTGGGTTTTGCTTTATATAATTTACCAAAACTGACCAATCAATATGCTTTGTCCAAGTTCTGGGCCAATCCCGGAAAGGTCGATTCTCATTATTTCTCTTATTTCCGTAGAGAACTTATTCTCTATTCACAACTGAATGGCTCTTTTTACGGTATTTCTCCTTGGAAAGAGGTGTATAGCAATCAGGCCGTAATTGCTCATCAAGAAAGTTCTGAGCCAAGAACTAAAGTTGTTTAAGATGGATACTGGTCTTTTTTAATTAAGAAATTTCATGCAATAAAAAATTCTGCTTAAAGATGGGGAAAGCGAAAATCACGATTCTCGCTCTCCCTTGATATCACCGAGATTTGATTGTATTAAGATTTAAAAACAAATAGTTAAATAGGTTTTATTTTTTAGACAAATTTTTCCAACTCTACCTGTATTAGCTAATATCTGTAAAAACTAACAAGAAAAAAGCCCCCATCTTTCGATGAGGGCCTTTTTTGAATCTGGAGCGGGAAAGGAGACTCGAACTCCCGACCCCAACCTTGGCAAGGTTATGCTCTACCAACTGAGCTATTCCCGCTTATTGAGCAGTTTTTTATAAAACTTACACTAAAAAATTTGAGCGGGAAAGGAGACTCGAACTCCCGACCCCAACCTTGGCAAGGTTATGCTCTACCAACTGAGCTATTCCCGCATGCCGTGTATAATACAGGATGCAAAAATAGGGTCAATAACTTTGTGAAAAAACTTGTATCAATTGCATAAAATAAAACCATTTTCTAAGCTTGTGGCGCTTTTGTAAGCAAAAACAATATGAATCAGGATGATTTCTCGCTAAAACTGCTGAATGATTTAGCTGCTTCAGGATAAAGATTGAATCGGAACACGTTATACTAAACCCAGCGCTTAAATGATTTGGGAGTATTATTATGACTTTAGAACAACAACTGATCCAACGTCTTCAGAATTTATCACCCACCCATTTAGAAGTGGTGAATGAATCCTCAGGTCATGGTGGCTATTTCCCCGGTAAAGAATCCCATTTTAAAGTGATTGTGGTGAGTGATAGCTTTGAAGGACTGCGCCTGGTGCAACGTCATCAAAAAATTTATGCTGCTGCGGGAGATTTGCTGAGTCCGAGCCGTATTCATGCATTGGCCATCCATGCTTTTGTTCCCTCAGAATGGCAAGGACAAGCGACACCAAGTCCTGAATGTGCGCATGCACCCAAACCTGAATAAGGAATGTTGAATAATGGACATGCAGCTGACTGTTAAAATTATACATATGAGTATTGTGACCTTGTTGATTGGGGTGGTGATTGCCCGGGCTTTTACCCTGTTTGTTGGGGTTCAGGGTAACCAGCCTAATCCAGTGGCACGGAAACTTTTGGTGGCGTTACAACATCTGTCGATGACCATCATTATACTGACCGGTGTCGCCTCCTTAGTGATCAAAAATTTTGAAGTACAACCGTGGTTCTATGCCAAAGTGGTTTTATTCCTGGTTTTATTTTCATCTTTAATCAAGGCCTATAAAAAAGATGACAGTATTTTATTGGCACAACGTCGTGCAGGCTTAGTTATTGCTGTGGTAGCGTTGATTGGGATTATTGGTCTGGTCATCATCAAGCC
The DNA here is from genome assembly GCF_004331155.1 of Acinetobacter terrestris. GTDB lineage: Bacteria > Pseudomonadota > Gammaproteobacteria > Pseudomonadales > Moraxellaceae > Acinetobacter > Acinetobacter terrestris. The sequence continues at coordinate 68,322 of NZ_SJNZ01000008.1, read as the reverse complement.
AAATTTCGGTTAATTGTTAGACATAATTGTTTTTGAAGCAAGGCCAGTAGGTTAAACTGCAAGCAATACATAAATATAAAGCATAATAGAGGGCGGCAATGCGGACACGTGTGGTTTTTAATCAGAAAGGTGGGGTAGGCAAGTCAAGTATTGCCGTAAATCTGGCGGCAATCAGTGCTCATCAAGGTTTTAAAACTTTGCTGATTGATCTCGATCCACAAGCCAATTCCAGTCAATATTTGTTGGGGGATGATGCGACTTACTCGGTTGATAAACCTGCGCTGGAGCCGAATGTTGAAAACTACTTTGAAGAAGTTCTAGGCAGCACCCAAAATAAGGGACTTTTAGGCAATGCCATTGGTTCGATTTTAAAGAATCGTTCCAAAGGTCTGGAAAGCTATGTCCATCAATCACCGTTTAAAAATCTGCATGTGATTCCTGCCAGTCCAACCTTGGGTGCACTGGCACATGCTTTAGAGTCGAAACATAAAATTTATAAATTACGCGATGCCTTGCAACAGCTGGCAGGTCAATATGACCGTGTTTATATTGATACGCCACCCGCGTTTAACTTCTTTACTTTGTCTGCATTGATTGCCGCAGAGCGGGTCCTGATTCCTTTTGATTGTGATGTTTTCTCGAAACGGGCTTTAAAAACCTTGATTGAAAACGTCATTGAAACTCAAGACGATCATAATGAGCGTCTGGAAATTGAAGGCATCGTGGTTAATCAGTTTCAGGCACAGGCAAAATTGCCCCGTGAAGTGGTGCAACAACTTAAAGATGAAGGCTTGCCTGTGTTAGAAAGTATGTTGCCTCCATCGATTCTGATGAAAGAATCTCATCTTAAAAACCAGCCTTTAATTCACTTGGCTACCGATCATAAATTGACGCAAGCCTATCAATCATTGTTCAATGAAATTGAGCAAAATAAGATGTGAGGTTTCCCATGAAAACAATATATTTAAGCCTGTTACTGGGTAGTACTCTTTTACTGGGTGCATGTGCAACAACGGTCAAACCGAGTTATGTATCTCCAACGCAGTATCAAGCCTTAAACTGCCAGCAATTACAAAGTGAATATAACCGTATCCAGCAATATATCGACAGTGGCGTACAGCCGCCCAAGCGTAGTGGTGTAGGCGTAGGTGTAGGCGTGGGTGGTGGTTGGGGCAGTCGTGGTGGCTGGGGAATTGGTCCGAGTGTTTCAGTCAATATGGGACAATCTTCAAATACCAAAAAAACGGAATTGGCCCGCCTATTGGGTGAGCAGGAAGCTGTGGTTCAGGCGGCTCAATTTAAGAATTGCCCAATTATTGTTCGCAATAAAGCTTAATAATTCATCGATTTATCACGCTGTTGTGGCTGTTAAATGTACAGCAGGGTGATAAAATCTTAGCAAAATGTTTCAGGTAAATTTTATTAAGATCAAATACTTGTTTATTTAAAGTGTAAAAACTAAACGCCTAAGGTCATGATTTTATAATCGAAATACTTGTCACTTTTTGTGACTTTCGTATAAGGTGTGCCACTCTTTAGTGGTGATGTCAGGTATTTATGATTGAGAGTTGGCTTTTTGTGTTGGCGGTGATTGCGGTTCTGATGATTCCGGGTCCAACTAACGCATTACTTGCAAGCTCTGCACATCAACAAGGCATTGCCAAAACCAGTTTATTTATTCCAGCCGAGCTGCTGGGCTATTTTTATGCCATTAATTTATGGGCATTGCTGATTCATTTATGTAGTCCAGTCTGGCCGAGCTTTATTCATATTGTGCATTTTTTTAGTGCCATTTATGTGGTTTGGATGGCCTTCAATTTATGGAAAGTCTCCGATTTAGAAAAGCATAATCAACGTCATCCTTCTATCCGGCCTCGACAGCTGTTCTTTTCCACCTTTAAAAATCCTAAAGCCTTATTATTTGCCGCTGGCGTTTTACCAATTGAAACCTGGAACAGTGCAACCAATTTTGTTTTAGTGTTTGCAGTATTCAGTTTGGTGCTGCTGCCTACTGTAGTGTTCTGGATGTCATTTGGAAGTGCAATTCTGGCAGGTCAATCAACGCAAATAAAAGCCGATCTCTTATATAAAGGATCGGCCATGTTGCTGCTGCTGGGAATGTTGCCTGTGGTGATTCGTTTCTTTTAAATTTCACAGCTGTACAACACACCAGTTTAAGCTGCCTTTTTCAGCTTCTGGCGAATAAAACCAATAATGCCGGGCAGTACACTAATAATAATGATGCCAAAAATCAGATGGGTGAAATTGTCTTTGACTATTGGCATGTTGCCAAATAAATAGCCCAAGGTAATAAATGAACCGACCCAGAAAAATGCGCCAATCAGATTATAGGTCAGAAAGAATTTATAATTCATGCTACCTGCCCCTGCGACAAAGGGAGCGAAAGTACGGGCAAAAGGAACAAAACGGGCAAAAATAATGGTTTTTCCACCATGTTTCTCAAAGAATTTTTGCGTGTAAATCAAATGCTGTCTGTTAATAAAACGTGATTCCATTTCAAAAACCCGCGGTCCGACAAATTTACCAATATGATAATTCAGCGTGTCGCCCAAGACTGCAGCAGTAAACAGTAAAATCACCAGAACCACTGGATCCATTGCCCCGGTTGAAGCGGCCAATGCTCCTGCAGCAAACAATAAGCTGTCACCCGGTAGAAACGGCATCACCACCAGACCGGTTTCCACAAAAATAATTAAGAAAAGAATGGCATAAATCCAGATGCCATAATTGGTGATAAATTCGAGCAGATGGTCATCGACATGTAAGATAAAATCAAGCAGTTCCATGGGGCTACAGGCAACAAAAATGTGCTGAAATCCTAGCAGTCCGGGGCATGAAAGTCAGTACCAGAAAGGAAATTAATTGCGCTTTCATCTTTTCTTTTTTGCAGCGGTTTAGCTTGCAAATTATTTTTGGCGCTTTATGAAAACAGGCTTAGGATGAACGGGTCATTAAAAATAGAAATCAATAGCTGAGCCGATATTTAACTCTCATATGAAATAAAAAATCTGGTTCAAGACCCGCAAGCCGATGCCTTGATAAGGCTGGTTGCAAGTGTGCTGATGGCTTATATTTTCCATGGTGCGTGCACTCCAGATGATATGTTCACTTGATGAAGAATATTGCCATGACCGATGGATTATTGTTGCTGATGTTGTATGGCGCAGGAAAATCCAGTACGGATTATACAATTGAAAATAATCACTAAATCTAGAAGAACAGGACGATTTAAGCTGGATTATTACATTTTTGTAATTACATAAAGGCTGCCTACCCTACATAAAAGCTGCGTACAAATTGTCTGAATTTTGCTTCAATAAAGATTGATGAAGCTACCCTAGTGGAATCAATCATGAATAAAATATTATTGGCACTGTTTGTTACGGGTTCAATGCTTTCTACCGCATCTGTATGGGCAGGCAAAAGTGATCAGGTCATCATGACTGAAGCTGCTCAAAACATGGTGACTGTTGCAGAAGCAAAAAAACTCCCGGATGAAACTGCGGTCACGCTCTCTGGCGTAATTGTCAGAAAAACACAGAAGGATCATTTTGAATTGAAAGATAGCTCGGGAAAAATTGGGATGGAAGTGGATTCTGATTTATGGAAACCGATGGGCTTGAAAGCAGGTGATAAAGTTAAGGTGATTGGTGAAGTGGATACCAATACAGGTCAAGCGGCGGATATTGATGTCGTTCAAATTGGAAAAATGGAAAATCAATCTGATAAATGGACTTGGTATAACCAGCATTGATAGGCCAGATGACTTCTGGAAACCAACAGGTTTGAATATATTTGATAAAGTTGAACGAATTGGTGAGCTTGTCACTCATGGTAATGGATCGAAGATATGGCGGCGCTTAAAATAGAAAAAACAGCTACATAAAAAAGTACTCGAAAGGGTGCTTTTTTTTGATCAAAATATCATGCAATCAATTGAATACGAGCCTTGTGCGAATAGTGTGCTTAATGCAGCGAAAAATGATAGAATGCAGCGCTTATTTCGTTTGCCTTACATAGTTGTTTGTCATGACTACCAATACTCAAATCACTGAAGACCGCATCCTGATCTTGGACTTCGGTTCTCAATACAGTCAGCTTATTGCACGTCGTGTACGTGAAGCTGGTGTATATTCTGAAATGTATGCCTATGACATGTCTGAAGAAGACATTCGCGCATTTAATCCAAACGGTATCATCTTGTCGGGTGGTCCTGAAAGTGTTCATGAAGAAGGTAGTCCACGCGCACCTGAAGTTGTATTTAACTTGGGTGTCCCTGTATTGGGTATTTGCTATGGCTTACAAACCATGTCTGAACAGCTTGGCGGTAAAGTAGAGCCGGGCACAGTGCATGAATTTGGTTATGCGGCAGTTGACGTTTTAGTCCGTGACCAGCTTCTTGGTGATTTAAACGATGGTGAAAACAAACTGAATGTTTGGATGAGCCATGGTGATAAAGTGAGTGCAATTCCAGAAGGTTTCTCTGTGACTGCCAGCACTCCAAGCTGTCCATTTGCAGCAGTAAGCGATGAAAAACGTCGTTTCTACGGTGTACAGTTCCATCCAGAAGTCACCCATACTGCAAAAGGCGCAGAGTTATTGTCTAACTTTGTACACAGCATTTGCGGATGTCGTAATCTTTGGAACTCTGAAAATATTATCGACCTACGCGTTGAACAATTACGTGAACAAATTGGCGATCAAAAAGTATTGCTTGGCCTTTCAGGTGGCGTAGATTCATCTGTAGTTGCTGCACTTCTCCACAAAGCCATTGGCGATCAGTTGACTTGTGTATTCGTAGATAACGGTTTGCTCCGTTTGAACGAAGGCGAGCAAGTCATGGAGATGTTTGCGAAAAACATGGGGATCCGTGTAATTCGTGCCGATGCTGAAGAACGTTTCTTGTCTGCACTTGCAGGTGAGGTCGATCCTGAGAAAAAACGTAAAATCATTGGCCGCGAATTCATTGAAGTATTCGCTGAAGAAGCACGTGGTCTAGATGGCGTGAATTTCCTTGCTCAAGGTACAATTTACCCTGACGTAATCGAATCTGCTGCAACTAAAAACGGTAAAGCGCACGTGATTAAATCACACCACAATGTGGGCGGTTTGCCAGAAGATTTGGCATTTGAGTTGGTTGAGCCAATTCGTGACTTGTTTAAAGATGAAGTACGCCGTTTAGGTACAACTTTAGGTTTGCCATTTGAGATGCTTTACCGTCATCCATTCCCAGGTCCAGGTTTGGGCGTGCGTATTTTGGGTGAAGTGAAAAAAGAATATGCTGACATTCTTCGTTTAGCAGATGATATTTTCATGCAAGAACTTCGTGCCAGCGGTTGGTATGACAAAACTGCTCAAGCTTTCGCTGTGTTCCAGCCTGTTAAATCGGTTGGTGTAGTGGGTGATGGTCGTCGTTATGCATGGGTAATTGCACTGCGTGCAGTGGAAACTGTGGACTTCATGACAGCACGTTTTGCTCATCTTCCATATGAATTGGTTGATAAAATTTCAACGCGTATCATGAACGAAATTGCTGACGTTTCACGTGTTGTATATGACGTGTCATCTAAGCCACCAGCGACAATTGAATGGGAGTAATTTTCTAAAGAAAATTACTAGAAAAAGAGCGCTTAGGCGCTCTTTTTTTATCCTATAATTATTAAAAATTAAATACTTAATGAGAGAATAAATGGCATTGCCTACTTACGATCAACTCATGTTGCCATTGATGAAATTATTATCAGAGCGAGATGAGGCAATTAAAATTTCACAAGCTAGTGAAATTTTAGCTCAGCGATCAGGCTTAACTGAAGAAGAATTAAATAAATCGCTAGCTAGTGGTAATAATATTTTTAAAAGTAGAGTTGGTTGGGCGAAAACATATCTTGTAAAAGCAGGATTAATTTCACAACCTAAGCGTGCATTTTGTGAATTAAGTGCAGAAGGCAGAAAACTGGATTTAAATAGTATTACCGCCATCACAAATGATTTTTTGATGAGGTTTGATGGATTTTCAGAATTTCACTTAGGAACTAATTCTGGTTCAGAGTCAAACAACCGAAAAGATACAGTTAGAGATATTGATGCTGCTAAAAAAAGTGAGACTCAAACACCTGAAGAAATCATTCAAAATACAACAATGCTATTAATTTCTTCATTAAAAAATGATCTTTTGAAATTAGTAAAAGAAAATAGTCCATCTTTTTTTGAAAGATTAGTAGTCGATCTTCTTGTAGAGATAGGATACGGAGGTTCACATCAAGATGCTGCTCAAGCGATTGGTAAAACTAACGATGGTGGAATTGATGGTGTGATTAGTGAAGACCGTTTAGGGCTAGATAAAATTTATATTCAGGCAAAACGTTGGGAAAATACAGTCGGACGTCCTGATATTCAGCAGTTTAAAGGTGCTTTGGCGGATCAAGTCGCAAAGAAAGGTGTTTTTATAACGACATCAAATTTTAGTAAAGAAGCGATTGAATCAGCTAAAAAATCTGGAATTGTCTTAATTGATGGCGACAAACTCACGTCACTCATGATTGAATTTGGATTGGGTGTGCAAGTCGAGCGCAGTTTTCATATTTATAAAATCGACCAAGATCGTTTTGATGAAGATAATTATTAAAGACGCTTTTGCGTCCTTTTTTATTTAAGCAAAAAATTAAGGCTTGAAAGGCTGATAACCTCGGGTTTGATTACGTCCATTCTTTTTGGCTTGGTAAAGTGCTTCATCAGCACGTTTAATAACACTATTCAAATCTGGGTTTTGAACACTAAATTCAGCGATGCCAATGGAAATGGTATATTGAAGCTTGGTGCCGTCATCAGTGATTAAATGACTGTTTGCAATGGCTTTGCGTAAACGTTCAGCAATTTGCCGGGTCTGTTCCAAATGGGCGCGTGGTAACAGCATAATAAATTCTTCACCACCAAAACGCGCTAGCACGTCATTGGCACGTAAAATATTGCTGCTGGTCTCGGCGATCTGTTGTAAAACCTGATCGCCAATATCATACCCATAGCTGTCATTAATTTTTTTGAATTCATCTACATCGAACATTAATAAACAAATAGGATGGGCAAATTTTTGCGCCGACTGGATTTCTTGCTCGGCCAGTTGGGTAAATTGATGACGGTTATGCAACCCGGTCAGGACATCGGGATGCGCAATGATATTAAGTGCTTGGCAATTAATTTCATCTAATTTGCTATGTAAAAATAACATTTTTGATTTTTGGGTTGAAGTCCAGCTGATATAAAGACTGAACATAAATACCGGCGTGTAGATGAGAGAAAATAGCTTTATTTGATGCCAGTCAGCATTAACAACACAATAAACCCCGGTATAAATCACTGCAGAAATGATCAGCGAGATGACCACTGCAGGAATAAAACGGATTTGTACACACAGATTGGCCAAGACCACAAAGATTAAAGAGGCATACAAATAAATGGGCGTGTCTGGACTATGCGATAAATTGAGTAAATAAAACCAGATCGCAGCGGCCCCAATAATCGAGATGGGCAACATTAAATCAAATAATTTAAGGCTTCGACTAAACGTGTAAATCAGTACCGTGACCAAACTGATCAAAGCGGTATAAGACAGTTTTAACCACACCGCAAGCAGGCCAACATCAGCAAGAATATACCAGTCTGCAATGCTGTAAAAGACGTAGGCACATTGGGCAAGAATATTGACTTGCAACAAGAATTTAAAAATTTGGTCTTTTTGGTAGCTATGAAATTCATGTTCCAGGGATGAAGGAATCCGCGCAAAAGGGCGGTTTAAAATCTCTTGAATAGAGTAACGAGATTCTTTTTTATATTTATCGATCATTATATTTTTCTACTAAATTGATAGAAGTGTGCTTTATTCTTTTTTATAGATGTAATAGATTAATTTTTATTCTATGGTAAAGGAGCCGTAAAACCAAATAAACAATTAATTTACATCAATAAGTTGTAAGTTTTTATCAAATGATTAAGCCGAGTTCGTATCTCTAGTGATAAAACTGACCAGGATTATTTGATGAAGAGCCTTTTTAGGAATTGATTTGAATTAGCCATAATTATAAATAGCCACCTGATTGCGGCCATTTTTCTTGGCTTGATACAGGGCAATATCTGCATTTTTAATCAGTAAACTCAAATCCTTTTGATTGGGTTGTAATTGGGACACCCCAATCGAGACACTAAAATTTAAAAACAGCTTATCTTTAATACAGATTTGATGAGTTTCAATGGTTCGACATAACCGATTGGCGATGGCGATGGCATCTTCCAGTGTGGTATTGGGCAGCAATGCAATAAATTCCTCTCCGCCAAAACGGGCCAAGACATCTGTATGCCGCATTTCCTTACGCGCAATTTCAGCAAGGATCCGAAGCACTTCATCGCCTACATCATGTCCATACGTGTCATTAATTTTTTTGAAAAAGTCGATATCCAGCATCAATAAACAGGCTAAATTATATTTTGGCCATTTCTGAATGGTCTGTTCGGCAACCTGCAAAAACTGTCGACGGTTATTGAGCTGGGTTAACTCATCTGTATGCGCCAGTTCACTTAAGGCATAGTAGTTCCAGTCATTTAATAGAACCCGCAAAAAATTGCGTTTGGAATTTAAAGTATTATTCCAGCTGATATACATGCTGAGGAATAAAATAGGGGCATAGATGAGCGAAAATAAAACAATTTCCTCCAGGCTGACCAGCTGAAATACACCATGAAATATGACAGCGCTAATCAGCGCAGAGGTGAAAATTGAATTTCGAAAAGAGACTTGTACACACAAATTGCCCAATAAAATAAAAATTACTGCAGCATATATATAGGTTGTCACCAGCGCACTATGTGACAAGATCAGAAGACCCAGCCACAGTGCAGCTGCTGCCGCCACATAGACGGGAAGCAAGCTATCCAGAATTTTAATATTTTTACAGTAACGAAATGCGAGCCAGTTGATTAATATGGCACAGACCACAAGAATGAGCCGGGAAATACCGGAAAGCATGCCTATTTCAGGGATCAGCAACCAGTCTACAAAGAAATAACTTAAAAAGGTAATCTGGCCTATAAAGTTGACGCATTTTAAAAATTGTCGTTGGTGCTTATTTTGGTAGTCCAGGTAATATGGTTCAAATTGGTCCGGAATACGTGTGGCTGGATGCTGTAATTCCTGTTCTATCACTTTTCGATTTTCAATCGTACACAGCTGCTTGGGTAAAATATAAGCAGTTTCATGATGTAAATTTTTAGCCTCATTGATCCCAGTCTGATGAGGATTCTTATCATTGTTGTTATAAAAATTTTGTTGATCTCCGCTCAACATGGAGATACCCCTTTCTGTGTGGGATTCATAAAGCAAGAATAATAGGTGGAGCACTAAATTTTGTATATAAGATAAACAATGAATGGTTAAGCCAATTGTGACAAAATTTTATTTATATATAAAATTCATATGAATAGGAGACAAATACTGCAGTAAATAAAAAATAAAGGTCTTGTTTTATTAAGGAAAATTTCAAAAATAATATTGTCCTACATATGGTATTCAGCGTATTAACTTAGCTATAGGCTGAATCGCTAAGAGCCTATATGATCATAAGCATAAATTCAGGCCATTAAAGCACGCTTAGTCCATACGATTCAGGATAAAAATATGACCAATAGCAACTATACAGAGCTTTCTGATTCAGATGATTGTGAAAAATACGTGAACCAGTTTATTCAGGAATTTCCTTTACGTAGCGCGGAAATTGGGCAGGGAACCGTGATCAAGCGTGCTTTGCCAAGTCGCCATAAACGCTTAATTGGCGCATGGTGTTTCCTGGATCATGCCGGTCCGGTGACTTTTCCGCAAGGTGATGGCCTGGATGTTGGACCGCATCCACATATCGGTTTACAGACCTTCACCTGGATGATTGAAGGCACCATGATGCATACCGACAGTCTGGGCACAAAACAGTTGATTCGCCCCAAGCAGGTCAATTTAATGACAGCAGGCTACGGCATTTCACATACTGAAGTTGCTCCGGACACTGAAACCCATATGCATGCGGCACAGCTCTGGATAGCGCTGCCTGATGATAAAATAAATATGGCACCCTGCTTTGATCATTACCCAGAACTTCCTGTGGTTGAAAAAGATCAGGTTGAATTTACCGTACTGGTCGGTGAGTTTTTAAAAACCAAATCGCCGGTAGCCGTGCATACAGAATTACTCGGTGTGGATTTAACCGCCAAAGAATCGACCACGACCCGAATTAAACTCAATCCAAAATTTGAATATGGTTTCATGGCTTTGGATGGGGCTGCTGTGGTGAATGGTCATGAACTGACTGAAGACAATATGGTGGTTCTGGAGCCGGGTGTTGCCGAAATTGAAATTCAGCTGCATAAGGGCAGCCGTATTCTGTTGCTGGGCGGTGAACCTTTTGAGTCGCCAATACTCTTGTGGTGGAACTTTGTTGGCCGTACCCAGGAAGAACTTTGCATGGCGCGTGACCACTGGATTGAACAACATGAACGTTTTGGTAGTATCGCTGATTATCCGGGACCACGTTTGGAAGCGCCGGCATTCCCGGAGAAAATGCGTGCCTCTAAATAAAGATCAACTTTAAAAATAAAGCTAATATTTAGGAACCATTACCCTCATGGCCATTATTGCAAATGCAGAAGTACATCGCTTGGCTGAACCCTGGTCGGGCGAGATCAGGACTGGAACGCATCAATTTATCACCGACAAACCCGAATCTTTTGGTGGGCAAGATAAAGGCCCTGCACCTTATGATTTGATTTGTTCAGGTCTGATTGCTTGTACCATGATCACGCTGCGAATGTATGCCAGTCATAAAGACATAGAGCTGGGCGAATTTTCTGTTGAAGCCGATTTTAATGCCAATAAACAAGGCAAAGAGTGGATTGAACGGCGTTTGTCTTTTGCACAGCCTTTATCGGATGAGCTGAAGCAAAAGGTTTTAGAGATCAGCAGTAAAACGCCAGTGACCAAGACCTTATTACGTAGCCTGGAGATTCATACTGTACTGGTCTAAGTTGATGAGCAGATCGAAATGACATTTTGTGTAAAGCAGGATGTCATTTTTTTAGGGCTATGGGTATAGTCAATGCAGAAAAAAATAGAGAGCAAAATAATGATTACCTTACACCACTTAGATCAATCGCGTTCCTTTCGGATTTTATGGGCTTTAGAAGAACTGGCTCTGGATTATCAGGTGAAGTTTTATAAGCGCTTACCGACTTTTGCCGCGCCACCTGAACTAAAACTGGTTCATCCTTTAGCCAAAGCTCCGGTGTTGACCGATGCCGATCAAACCATTGCCGAATCTGCAGTGATTTTGCAGTATCTGCAAGAAAACTATGATCAGCAGCAGCAATTTAAACTGCAGAACAAGAAAGATCAGCAGCAATATCGCTACTGGATGCATTATGCAGAAGGCTCATTGATGCCTTTACTGGTGATGCAACTGGTCATGAGCAATGTACCGAAACAGGTTCCATGGCTGGTAAAACCGGTTGCGAAAAAAATCACCGCAGGGGTGAAGGCCGGGTTTATTCAACCGCGTTTAAAAGATCATATTAATTATCTGGAAGATTATTTGGCGAAGCATGAATATGTCGCAGGCGAATTTTCTTTTGCCGATATTCAGATGGGTTTTCCCTTAGAGGCCATTCAGTCAAGAACATCAGGCTCATATCCTTATATTGCGGCCTATGTAAAACGTTTGGCGGAGCGTCCAGCTTACCAGCGTGCCAAGTTTAAAGAACAGAACCTGGCCTAGATTAAGCCCAATCTGTACGGTACGGCTAGTTGATGTGATAGAGGCGTTCTTTTGGAAAAATCACTTTAAAGGTCGAGCCCTGATTTTCTTTAGATTCAATTTCCAAATGTGCGCCGTGTTGCATCAGCACATGTTTGACAATGGCCAGCCCTAAACCGGTTCCGCCAGTTTGACGGCTACGCGCGCTATCAACACGATAGAAACGTTCGGTTAAACGCGGCAAGTGTTTGGGGTCAATCCCGATGCCGGTATCTTCAACGGTAAAGATGCCGTGCTCGCCATCATCATGCCAGCCCATGGTAATGGTTCCGCCTTTAGGCGTGTATTTAATGGCATTGGTAATCAGGTTGCTGAAGGCACTGGAAAGTTCGGTATCTGAACCAATCAGGTCGCAATGACTGTCGATATCTAAATTCAACGTATGGTGATAGTCAACATTGTAGGCTTGAGCATCATCAAACAGCTGGTTCATCAGCCCTGGCATTTCAATGATCTGGTTCTTGGCAATCTGCTTGTTGCTTTCTAAACGTGACAGTAACAGCAAGTCATTGACCAAGGCGTTCATACGTCTGGTTTGGGCCTGCATCTGGTCAAAGGCACGTTTCCAGCGTGGATTTAAATCTTCCTGATCGGTAAAGGTTTCAATATAACCACTGAGTACGGTTAGGGGCGTACGCAGTTCATGGGAAATATTGTCGACAAAGTCTTTACGCATTTGTTCCAAATTGTGCATGCGGGTAACGTCATAAGCCACCAATAGACGGCTCTCGCCACCAAAACGGGTCATTTTGACTTGAACATAATGGTCTTCAAAGGCAGAAGATTTCATTTTTAAGCCATCGGGTGCCTGATCTATATTGTTAAAATATTCAATAAAATTTGGCTGACGCAGCAGGGTTAAAATATTACGCCCCCGATCTAGGGGTTGAATTCCGAGCAACTTTTCCGCTGCGGGATTCCACCATTCAATCTGGTGTAATTCATCAATCAAAACTACAGCTTCGGCCAGGGCAACCAAGGACGATTGCGCGCGATCAATTAAGCCGACCATTTCTGCTTGTACAATACGTTCTTGGCGCTGTGCACGATAAACATTAAACAGCAATGCCCCCCAAATCCCATCTAAATTGGGTGGAACATCGTAAGGGCGATTGGAAATCCATTCATTCACCAAATATAGTGAACGTAATTGAAAAGCGAAAAATATCGCAAAAGCGATAAAAATAAAAATCCAGAAATACCCCATCCCGATACCCATTAAACCTGCAATCAGCAGTAAAAAGGCAAGTAAACGTAAATCTTGCTTGGCAAAATTCCATAAACTGCTGTAGCGGAACCGTTTATGTTCTCGGGCAAGTTCTGGGATGGGGTAGGGTTCATACATAAAACGCAATTTACCTAAAAAACGGCTAACCTAAAGCGACATCTGTGCGGGTCGAAAAACGGTAACCTGTGCCACGAACGGTTTGTATATAGCGGTCTACCCCAAAAGGTTCCAGCACTTTACGTAAACGGCGAATATGCACATCAATGGTACGGTCTTCAATATATACGTTACCACCCCAAACCTGATCCAGCAATTGAGCGCGGGTATAGGCACGTTCTGGATGGGTCATGAAGAATGCCAGCAAACGGTATTCTGTTGGCCCCATCTCTAAAATATGATCACCGAAACTGACGCGCTGGCTGACCGGATCAAGCACCAGACCATTGGCATCAATGGTTTTTTCGCCACTTAAGGCATTGGCACGGCGTAACACCGCTTTAATCCGTGATACCAGTTCCCGGGTCGAGAAAGGTTTGGTCATATAGTCATCTGCACCGGCATCGAGGCCTTGTACTTTATGGTCTTCTTCACCACGTGCAGTCAGCATAATTACTGGAATTTCATTTAAGCTTTCATCGCGTTTTAAACGGCGGCACAGGTCAACCCCGCTGATCCCACCCGGTAACATCCAATCTAATAAAATAAGCGCAGGGCGTTGATCCACGATTATTTGGTGGGCTTGTTTAGCATCTTCTGCCTGTAAGCATTGAAAGCCTGCCATGTCTAAAGAGGTATGAATCATCTCTCGAATGGGAAGTTCGTCATCGACGATTAATATATAGTCATCTTTCACAACGCAATATCCTATTTGATGTTAACGGTGAACCGTTTTGTATTTATGACAGGCTTATTACAAAGATTAATTATGACAGTATCATTGCAGAAAAGGGCGATATGCCAATTTTCGCAAAGAAATGTGACAATTTTTCTGCTGAAAAATGAAAATTTAAAACTAAATCAGGCATCTAAATATAATGAATTCAACACATTGTATGTATTTTACTCGGCTGTTTAAGATGAACTTTCTTTTTTCAATATTTTTTCTTTTTCTGAGAAAGTATCCAGCAGCGACAGAAAAACAATACTGCAAGACGATAAAACTTCTTGCATGGACTGTTTAAAACCACTCACCACCCAGCGAATCGCAATTTGAGTGACGTAGCCATTTAGTCCGGTTGCAACCAAAGAAATTTCACGCTCGGAACGGTCAATATGCGGCATCATTAACATGACAAAGGCATGAATCATGCGGTCAAAACGCAGCATGGTTTCATGAATGGTGGCCTGATTATGCAGCTCTTGAACCAACATGGCATCGATATAAATAATCCGTGCCATACGTGGATTATCTTTTAAGGTGGTCAGTAATGCAGTTAAGCCAGATTCAATCATTTTTCGCGGATCGGTTGATGCCTGCATGATGGCTTGCATGACATTGTGCTGCAATTGATCGATCAATTTTAAAAAGATGGTTTGAAAAAGTTCATCACTTTTCTTAAAAGATTCATAGAAATAGCGTTCGGTCAGTTTGGCTTCATTACAAATATCTTTTACCGTCACCGCAAAAAAACCATGCGTGCCATAAGCTTCAATGCCGGCTTCAATCAACTTTTCACGACGTGCCTGTTTACGCTCAGTTAAAGACAGGCCTTTAAATTGACGTTCTTTAGTTTGCGACAGCTTATTTTGTTTTTCTTCAAGATTTTCGTATGGTTCAGTCATAAATGTAGTTGCCGAATTAAATCTAGATTTTGCCTTATATTAACAATAATTTACTCGTAGACCTATGTCACAAATGGCCAGATGCGCTTTGATCTTGCTATTGGTCATATATTATATTGACAATATGTATTGTCAAAATTATATTGGATGGATGAACTGCACTTCATCACAACAGAAAAATAATCGCGATGTTTAGGTGAATGGTGCAGAAAAAATTGGATAAGGATGAGTCATGAAAAATTTTAAAAATAAAGTCGCTGCAATTACCGGTGCGGGTTCAGGGATTGGCCAGCAGTTGGCGGTTCTTTTGGCAAAACAGGGTTGTCATTTGTCCTTAAGTGATGTGAATGAGCAAGGTTTGGCGCAAACAGTTGAACTGGTCAAAGACAGTCATGTGCGTGTAACCACCCAAAAACTGGATGTGGCTGACCGCGATGCCATGAAAGCATGGGCTGCGGATACCGTGCAAAATCATGGTTCAGTCAACATGATTTTCAACAATGCCGGGGTCGCGCTGGGTTCAACCGTTGAAGGGGCAAGTTACGAAGAACTGGAATGGATTGTCAATATTAACTTCTGGGGTGTGGTCTATGGCACCAAAGAGTTTTTACCTTTAATCAAGAAGTCGGGTGATGGGCATGTCATCAACATTTCCAGTCTGTTTGGTTTAACGGCACAACCGACCCAGTCTGCCTATAACGCGACCAAATTTGCGGTACGGGGTTTTACTGAATCGCTGCGTCAGGAACTGGATATGGAAAACTGTGGCGTAAGTGCGCTCTGTGTTCACCCAGGCGGTATTCGGACCAATATTGCCAATGCGGCAAAAATGAATGACAGTATACGAACTTTAGGTATGCATCCGGAAAAATCGGCTAAAGCCTTTAATAAATTATTACGTTGCCCACCTGAAGAAGCCGCACGTCAAATTATTGAAGCAGTGCAAAAAGATAAACGCCGTTTGTTGATTGGTAACGATGCCAAAGCTGTTGATTTGATGCAGCGCATTTTGCCGACCGGTTATCAGCGTATCATGGCATTCGCCACTAAATTGGGCAATAAGAACAAGAAATCGGCTTAAAATTCTAGCCATTTAAACCCGCGCATAGCGGGTTTTTTTATATCTGAAATATCCCGAAACTGGCTAAAACAGGATTTAAGTCTAAAAAGCCCTTATATCTAAAAATAAGAAATAAAAATACAGAATCGAGCTGAATTTAAATAAGCAAGTGTTGAAATATCAACAGATATACCGCGTTAAAACCAACAGGCTTAGTTGGAATAAAATTAATAAGTTAATTTAAAACAATAACTTAAATAGTTGGCATGGTTGTTGCGAAATAAGAATCACAGAACAATGAAAATTAGAGGAATAGCCATGACCAGTTTACAAGCTTTAAAAGCCAGAAATTCCCGTTCAGCGGAAGTGAAAGCAGAGCTGGATTATCCAGTGATTGATACGGATATTCATACCAATGAATTCAGTCCATTGCTCGAAGACTATATTGCACAATATGGTGGCGCAAAAATAGTTGACACCTTTCGTGAACATTTAAACAGTAATGGTTTAAATGTACTGGCTGCAGAATGGTATCGTGCAACGCCACAAGAGCGTCAAGACAAGCGTTTATTCCGTCCACCATTTTGGGCGTCACCTGCACAAAATTCTTATGATTTGGCAACGGTGTCTTTACCGGGTTTATTATATGAACGTCTAGAAGAGCAAGGAACAGATTATGCGGTGCTTTACCCAAATATTTCTTTGTTCCCAATTAACTCAAGCAATGATGATTTACGCCGTAGCTTAACGCGTGCAATTAACCATTATCATGCGGATATTTATCGTCCTTATGCCGACCGTTTAACCCCAGTGGCTGCTATTCCTTTGAATACTCCAGAAGAAGGGATTGAAGAATTACAACATGCAGTGAGTTTGGGCTTAAAAACAGCGCTTATTCCGGGTTCGATTCGCCGTCCGGTAAAATCGATCGCTGAAAAATACCCAGATGATGCAGAACTACGTCGCTATGCCTATTGGTTAGATTTTTTTGGCATCGATAGCGCACATGATTACGATCCGTTCTGGCAAAAGAGTATTGATCTTGGGGTTAATCTTTCGACCCATTCAGGCAGTCAAAGTTGGGTGGCACGTAATTCACCAACCAACTACATGTTTAACCACATTAACCATTTTGCGGATGCATCTGAAGGATTGGCGAAAGCATTATTCTTTGGTGGCGTGACCGAGCGTTTCCCACAATTACGTATCGCACTTTTAGAAGCAGGTGCAGCTTGGGGCGCCAATGTATTGACGCATTTGGTCGACCGTTTTGAAAAACGCGGTAATGAGCATATTCAGCAATATAACCCTGCAAATGTTGATCGTGAATTGGTGCTGAGTTTGTATCGCCAATATGGTCAAGAGCTATTCCGGGGTCGTGACTATAGCGATGATGAAATTCTTGAGCATATTTTTGGCATTATTTTGCCGTCCCATTACCGTGAGCAAAATCCGCAAGATATTAATGACTTTGCTTTAGCTAAAGTACAAAACAAACAAGATATTTTTGATCGTTGGGTACCAAACTTCTACTTCGGTAACGAAGCTGATGACCGCACGATTGTTGGCGCATTGCATCCTCAAGCAACACCGTTTAATCAAAAAATAAATGCTTTATTTTCATCAGATTCAGGTCACTGGGATGTACCAGAGCTGACTGAACCTTTGGCTGAAACTTGGGATTTAGTCAAAGAAGGTGCGATTACTGAAGCTGACTTTAAAGCCTTGGTGTTTGATAACCCTTACCGTTTTTATACTGCAAACAACCCGGATTTCTTCAAAGGCACGCAAGTGGAAGAAAAACTGAAGAACAAACAGGCCGCATAACCCGTATTTCCAACGCACTACATTTACCCCCAAGTCCTTGGCTTGGGGTTGGGGCAGCTTTGCGCTTTGGGGCACAAAAAAGAAGTGAAATGAGAGTATGAAAAAAACATCCTTAAACCTTGCAGTGGCATTAGTTTTATCTGCAACCAGTCAATTGAGTTTTGCCAGTGACGCTGACTTACAAAAGCAGCTGAGCAGCTTGAAACAACAAATTGAAACCCTGCAACAACGCTTAAATGCTGTCGAAGCGCAACCCCAAACCAAAGCGGCTGTTGTTGCACCGGTGAATGACAGTATAGAAAGTTATAGCAGTGAAGATATTGAAGCATCTGAATTGGCTGCAGGTCCAACACCTGCAACCTCAGATGATGTGGAAGGTTTACGTGCCGATGTAGAAAACTATAAATATGATCAGTCGCGTCAGTACGAGCGCCAAACGGTGAAGTCGGCACGTGATACGACTTTATTCGGTACGGTGCAACTGCGTGCCAATGTGCAAGACAATAACACTGCACCCAATACGCCTAAATCAACCTTTGATATTGGTACGGCATTACTGGGCGTACGCGGTAACTTGTTTAAAGATTATAACGAAGGCAAAAACCTCGATTACCAAGCCTCTTTTGGTTATTCAAAACGTAATGATGGCAGCAACAACAGCAATTTTAACCTGCTGGATGCTTATTTGCGTTATCACGTGCTTTCGACTAACTCAGGACTCGAGACAGCAAAACTGAACCTGACATTGGGTCAACAATTGCTACCGTTTGGTCTAGATGTCCAGTCACCTGAAGACTTACGCCCCACCATCAGCACTGCAACTGCACCAACATATTTGGGTTTATTTACCCGTCAAAACGGCCTGATTGTTCGTGGCGATGCCAAGCCTTTTGTGGACTACGGTGCGAACTATCGTGCGCCATTGTTTGAATATGCAATTGGTGTGACCAATGGCAATGGCAGCAACAAAACCGATGACAATAATGGCAAGGATTATATTGGCCGTGTGGCATTCACTTTGCCTGTGGACTATGCCAGCTGGTTACGTGAATTCAAGGTCGGTGCGTCTTATATCAAAGGCGAAGCAAAACTATCCGGTTCAGGTATTAGCGACAATAAAGCCAAGAAAGACCGTTTAGGTTTCGATATTTATTATAACCATGCACCGTTTGGCGTGACCTATGAATATCTGCAAGGCAAGACCGATTATATCGACACGGCTGCACTTGCGGTTAAAGAAGCCAAAGCAGAAGGGCATACCTTTACCGCGTTCTATACCTTGGGTGACCAGTTCTATAACAGTATTAAATCGAATGCCAAATTTGACGATTTCTGGCCGAAATCGATTCAGGGTTACTACCGTTATGACAGCTATAACCCGAATAGAAATCAGAAAGATTATCTCGATACTGCAAGTGGTCGCATTGGTGAATACGACATTCACTCACTCGGCTTAAACCTGTTTTTTGCGCAAACCACCAAATTCCAGTTACAGCTCAACCATTACCTCTATGACATTGAGACCGCAACTCAAAAAGATACCAACGAATTGCAAGCACAATTTCAGTACACCTTTTAATTTTGATTGTTAAGGAACAGTTCGATGAAGCTTTTTTCAAAAAAAATTGCCGCAACATTTTTAGCGCTCTCTGCACTCGGTTTAAGTTTACACATCCATGCTGCCAATCCCAAAGAAATTCGAATTTCTATGTCAAGTGCCGGTGAGGGTGGCAAACCTAAAGTGGGGGGAAGTTTTGCCGCTTCAGCCAATTTACGTGGTGTGTTGGAACAAGAATTTAAAAAAGATGGTATTGCTGTGAAGTGGTTATTCTTCCCGGGTGCAGGCCCCGCAACTAATGAGGCTTTAGCCAATGGCAAAGTCGACTTTGCTTTACACGGGGACTTACCTTCATTGGTGGGTCGTTCTACTGGACTTAAAACCAAAGTGTTGTTCTCCACTGGACATTTTGGCCCGACTTACGTGGTGGTACCAGCGGGTTCTAGTGCGAAATCTTTTGCTGATCTAAAAGGTAAGAAATTCTCAATCTTTAAAGGCACGAATGGTCAAATCGTCTTTAACCGTGTATTGGCAAAATATGGCTTTACCGAACGTGATCTACGCGTGATTTCGCAAGATGGTTATTCTGCTCGTACATCACTCGCAACAGGTGATATTGATGCCACGATTACTTCACCATTTAGTTTGGTTTCACGTGGAGTCGCAAAAACGTTAATTGAAATCAAAGATCCAAAAGTTGCAGCCGTGGCGCATTTTTGGGTGACTGAGAATTTTGAAAAACAATATCCGGAAGTCACGCAACGTGTCGTCACTACACTGATTAAACAAGCTCATTGGAGTTCGGAAGAAGCCAACCGTGTCACCCAATATAAGCTTTGGTCACAAAGCGGTATTCCATTGGTCGACTATCAAAAAACCTGGGATGGCTGGAACCTCAAAGATCGTAACAGCCCATTACTGGATGAATTTCACCGCGCACAAATCGACAGCGCATTACAAATTGCCAAAGAGGCAAAACTCATCCGCCGCGATGTCGATACCAAAACCTGGTACGAACCGAAGTATTTAAACAATGCTTTAAAAGAACTGAATTTGCAGAACTATTGGCGTCAATTTAATGCCAATGGCCAGCCTAAATAATTCAGGAATGTGGTCATGAATCCGATTGAAAGCAATGTTGTCTCTACCCCTCTAACCGCGAAATTCATGGGCAGTTTTGTGCTGCTGACAATTATTGCAGGTCTTGGGGTGGGCGTTGCCCGTATCTTGATTTCATTGTACGCCGTGCAACTTGAAGCGACAGAGCTTCAGCTTGGATTGATTGCTGCAGCACAAAGTGTCGGTATCTTGTTTATGGCGCTGCCCATTGGTGTTCTGGTGCAGCGTTTGGGTTCCCTAAAAGTTTTTAGTCTGGGCAGTGTGATGGGTGCAGCTTTATATGCACTGACACCGCTACAGGAAAGTGCTTGGTATTTACTCATTGTGACGGCATTGGTGAGCTTTGTTTTACCGATGCGTTTTGTCTCAATTAATACCGTTTTTCTGAGCAATTTAAAACGTCTCGGCCCGGCCAAAGCAGGCTGGTTCCGCGGTTCACACATGATGGGTTTTTTCCTGATTGCACCGGCTTTAACCGTATTGCTGATCCAGCATTTTGGTTATGGCGGCAGCTTTTACTGGGTGGCGTTTTTATTTTTGGGAACACTAATCTTTGCGCCATTTTGTTTTCAGCAGATTCATCAAACCGCAGCCAATGCACCCAGCTTTCAATGGCGTGATGTAGTTGCACCGCTGGCATTACTGAAAACCCATGCAGCGCTGCGTATGGTTTGCGCCTTAGAGTTTTTAAGCAGTGTCGCGAATAATTATTTTGGTTTTTTCATTGTGGTTATCGCCATTCAAAGTTTTTCCCTGTCTGAATCCGTCGCGGTGATGCTGCTCACCACACAAGGGATCGTCTTTGTCGGTTCTTTATTCACACTAGGTGGTTTGGCCGAACTGATTGGCTATGCCAAGTTTTACTGGATTGGACTGAGCTTGATCAGCAGCGCATTACTCATTTTAGCCATCACACCCATTACTTTTTGGATGTGGCCGGCATCGCTGATGTTGGGACTCGGTTTAGGCATGTTGCACATTGCCAATTTCATGTCTTTTGCCAAAGTGGGCGAACAAACTGCCATGGCAAAAATCTCTCCGATTTTGGCCTTGGTTGGGCCGGCAGGCGGCTTGTTTGGCGGCTTTTTAGGGGCAGCCTTTGGCGCCAGTCTGGGCTTGCAAAATCTATTTTTCCCGATTGGTCTGGCTTTTATTGGACTGATTTTAGTGATCTCTCGTGATCAGGCATTTATCTCTTTTTTAAAACCTGATGATTCACAACACATAGTAGAAGGACAAGAATCATGAGCCTTACCAATGTAACCGCACATTCGGTACAGTGGCAAAGTTACCGTAGTGCATTTGAATTTTTTAAGAAATACCTAAAAGTAACCTTGCAATTGGCTTGTGGTCTGCTGCTACCGGTGTTGTTGCTGGGTGTGTGGTATGTAGCAACACTCAAACAGTGGCTGCCGGAACAGATTTTGCCAGCACCACAATTGGTGTGGAGCACAACCGTTGAACTGTGGCAGTCGGGTGATTTGCAATTTCACTTTTTGATCAGTGCCAAACGTATTTTATGGAGTGTGTCTTTAGGTGTCAGTATTGGTTTGAGCCTTGGGATCTGGTTTGCATTGTCTCAGCGTGCGCAACGTTTTGTCTTGCCAAGTATTCATTTACTCACTCAATTTCCAATCATCGGTTGGATTCCACTGTTAATGATTTTCTTGGGCATTGATGAAGCCTTGAAGATTGTTGCGATCTCACTTGCTGTGATTTCTCCAGTATTGATTGCAACCTTTAAAGGCATTCAACAAGTGCCAAATCGATTGCTTGAAGTGGCACAAGTCTACCAATTCTCTAAATTCCAGACTTTTTCCAAAGTGATTTTACCGGCAAGCCTGCCTGCGATCATTAGTGGTTTGCGCCAAGGTGTGATGCAAGCCTGGTTGGCTTTGGTGTTTGTGGAATTACTGGCAAGCAGTGAAGGCATTGGCTTTCTGATGGTTTGGGGACGCCAGCTCATGCAGATGGATATTATTTTCATGGGCATTATTTTAATTGGCATCACGGGCTTTGTTCTGGACAGCGTATTGGCCGCCTTTGAACGCCTGGCTCGTTTTTACGCAACGCGAGTAGGGGATTAATCATGTCAGAACTCAGTCTTGAAAAATCAGCAATCAGCGTAAATTCAGGCTTTGAAAAAAGTCTTAAAGTGCTACACGCCTTGATTTTACCGATCGCCTTTATTGTACTTTGGGCAGTCGCTTCAGCTTTACAGTGGCTCGATCCGAAACTGATTCCATCGCCATTGACCGTGTTAAGCGGTGCAATTCAAAGCTTTAGCCAACCCGAATTCTGGCAAGGTTTTGTGGCAAGTCTAAGCCGTAATTTCACCGGTTATGCCATTGGCACAAGCTTGGGTGTAGCGTTTGGCGTTGCACTCGGTACCACGCGTTGGGTCAGCTGGATTTTTGCGCCCAGCTTTAATGTGTTACGCCAAGTATCGCTATTTGCATGGTTGCCGTTGATCTCGACCTTTTTAGGATATGGCAACGGCGCCAAAATCTTATTTATTAGTCTTTCTGTATTTTACCCTGTGGCGCTACATAGCTTAGAAGGCGTCAGCAGCATTAGCGCGAAATACCGCGAAGTCGCAAGAGTGTATCAATTTCCAAAACTATATACCTACCGCAAACTGATTTTACCGGCAGCAAGTCCGCAGATTTTTGTCGGTCTGCAACTGGGCTTGATTTTCGCATGGCTGGCAACCGTAGGTTCAGAATTTTTATTGGCCAATTATGGGGTTGGACTCGGTAATTTGGTGATTCGTGGTCGCGAACAGTTCAATGTATCCTTGATTATTTTAGGCATGCTGAGCATTGGTATTGTCGGGGTGATTTTAAACAGCATCCTTGCCCGTATAGAACGAAAAGTACTGCGCTGGCAGCAGCGTAGCCAGGAGAAATAACAATGAAAATACTTCCTGAATTTTGGCAAAAAGCGGTCTTGGCTGCAGTGATCGGTGCAAGTGTGATTGCAGGCTGTAGCACGCAGCAGGTCGATAAAAATCCCACGACAGAAGTCACCTATTTACGTTATCAAAGTTACCCGGGTTTAGTGTCGCTACCTGAACTGGCGCAAGACTTGGGCTATTTGGGCAAAATCAAACTGGATTATGTCGGTACGGTACAAGGCGGCCCACAAGACTTACTGACTCTGGTTTCTGGTGATGTCGATTTTGCTTCAGCCTTTAATGGCGCCGTGGTGAAAGTCATTGCCGCAGGGCTGGATGTTGTGCCTGTAGTTGCCTCTTATGGCAGTGATGAAGAGATGAATGCAGGTTTCTATGTACTGGAAAACAGCAAGATTCGTGGCGCACGTGATTTTATGGGTAAAAAAGTTGCAGTGAATGCCTTTGGCGCACATTACGAATTTATCGTCAAAGATTATTTGTTGCGTCATGGTTTAACTGAAAAAGAGATTCGTGATGTTGAGCTGATTGTGCTGCCACCTGTGAGTGCCGAGCAAGCCTTGCGTAATGGACAAATTGATATTGCCGTATTTTCCGGAATTTTGGAAAAACGTGCCTTAAAAACCGGTGGCGTACGTCCAGTGTTTAAAGATATTGAGTTATACGGGCCATTTACTGCGGGCAGTTATTCAATGCGCAAAGACTTTATTGCCCAACACCCTGATGCCGCAAAAACCTTTGTCAGCGGCGTGGCGCGTGCGCAAGAGTGGTTGCATAACACGCCAAAAGAGCAAATTGTGGCGCGTATGGAAAACATTATTGATAAACGTCAGCGTAACGAAACCAAAGTGTTGATTCCGTATTACACGGGAACTGGTGTGCATGCGCTGGGCGGCGTACAAAAAACTCAAGACTTCGAGCCATGGGTCAATGCCTTGGTGCAAGAGCAAAAACTTAAACCGAATCAATTGAATGTCAGCACGCTCTACAGCAATGAATTCAATCCTTATGCAACGCTCAAAAATTAAGATTAGAAAGGAATATAACAATGACCAGTGCCTTAAATTTAGATCATGTGCGTAAGGTATTTCCTGCGCAAAATCATCCCAGCAGTAAAAATTACAAACCTGAATTCGTGGCGGTTGAAAATGTCACTCTAGATATTCAGCAAGGAGAATTTGTTTCGATTGTTGGACCAAGTGGTTGCGGTAAATCGACTTTACTGGATCTGATTGCCGGTTTAACCAAGCCATCTTCGGGACAAATCCTACTCAGCGGCAAGCAAATTACCCAACCCGGTCTGGATCGCGGCATTGTGTTTCAGCAATACGCGCTGTATCCATGGCTGACCGCTTTAGAAAATATTGAATTTGGGTTAGAGGCCAAAGGTGTAAACAAGAAAACCCGCCGTGAAAAAGCCCAGTATTATCTGCAACTGGTCGGACTATCCGGTTTTGAAAAGCATTATCCGAATGAGCTTTCAGGTGGGATGAAACAGCGGGTGGCGATTGCGCGCAGCCTGGCGTATGAGCCTGAAATTTTATTGATGGATGAGCCGTTTGCCGCACTGGATGCACAGACCCGTGAAACCTTGCAAGAAGAGCTGATGAAAATCTGGCAAAGCTCGAAAAAGACCATTGTTTTCATCACCCATAGTATTGATGAAGCGATTTTCCTCAGTCAACGCGTGGCAATTATGACCTCTAGACCGGGACGGATTAAGGAAATTATCGACATTCCAGCCAGCCTGAAAGCCAAAGGTGAGGACATCCGTTCAACGGCTGAATACGGCAAAATTCGTCATCAAATTTGGTCGCAGCTTAGCGAAGAAGTGATTAAGGCGCAGGCACTCGAAAAAGATAAACAGCTTGCTCACGCATAAATAAATAAGAGGAATATTCATCATGTCATCGACTCAACAGGCGATTCCGCATCGCCAAAGCTATACTGCGGCAAAACCACGCTTACAACTGAACTGGCTCAATACGATTTTTAAACGCAGTATTGCCATTGTTCTGTTTTTATTACTTTGGGAAAGTCTTCCGCGTTTAGGCGTAGTCAGTCCGGCATTTTTACCACCATTGTCTGTGGTACTAGATACAGCATGGCAGCTGTATCAAAGCGGGCAATTGGGCACGCATTTTAGCGCCAGTATTCAGCGCTCGATTATTGGTTTTGTTTTGGCCTTAGCGATTGCCATTCCACTGGGTCTCATTATTGGCTGGTATAAGCTGGTGGCAGAAACCTTAAATCCATTATTGGAACTGTTTCGTAATACCACTGCGCTGGCATTAATGCCATTATTCATTTTATTCTTAGGAATTGGTGAAGCTTCTAAAATCAGCTTGCTGGTTTATGCGTGCACCTGGCCGATTCTGTTAAATACCATTACTGGTGTACAAACCGTTGATCCGTTGCTGATTAAATCAGCGCGTACCATGGGTTTAAAACCGTATCAATTATTTCGTAAAGTCATCTTGCCGGCATCTGTACCGACTATTTTCGTGGGTATCCGTTTGGCAGGGGCGATCTCTATTCTTGCCCTGGTTGCGGTTGAGATGTTCGGTGCCAAAGCCGGTCTGGGTTACCTGATTATGTATTCACAATTTAGTTTTGAAATTCCGCAAATGTTTGTCGGTATTTTGGTGATTACACTGGTCGGTCTATCATTTAACTATATTTTGATTGGACTGGAAAAATACTTTACTGCGTGGAAACGTAATCCGTCGGAATAATATAAAGATTTAAAAAAGCAGTATTAAAATACTGCTTTTTTTTGATTAATAAAATAAAAATATTAATAGGTATAAAATGTGAAAATTAATATAATTTCTGAATTTTAAATAGCGCTTAAATTGGAATTTTAAAAGGATGATTATCTGCTTTTTTAGGCTGATTTTGAGTTTTTATATTAAAAATTCATCCAGTTACAATAATGCATATTTCATTAAGCGGGTACGAATCACATTACGGGTCACGCCCAGCAACCTTGCAGTATGCACCTGATTGTATTCGCAGTAACTATAGGCGCTGCGAATAAATTGCTCTTCAATCAACTCATTGATATTCAGTTGTGGCAATTGTTGTGAGGCTTGGAACAAATGCTGAAAGGTGGATTGTAATAATTTTTCAGCATCGGTATTGGCCAAAATTTCCGGCAATGCACTTGGCTCCAAATCGTTTTGCTGTACGCCCTGATTTTGCCCTTTGCTGCGGCTATGTAACAGGTTAGAAAAGCGGATATCGTCCGGTTCAATCACCCCATTTTGACTGACCAAAACTGCATGGTGAATGGTATTTTCCAGTTCACGGATGTTACCCGGCCAACGATGTTGTAATAGTTTTTTTACCGACAGTGGGCTGATGCGTAACGGCGTTGCATGCGGATCCGTTTGGTAGCGTTCCACAAAGAATTTAGCCAAGGGTAAAATGTCATCGCGACGCTCTGAAAGCTTGGGAATACGTAGCAAAGCGACATATAGGCGATAAAATAAATCCTCACGGAATTTACCTTCCAGTACTGCTTTTTCAAGGTCGACATTGGTCGCAGCAATAATACGTACGTTAATCCGAATCGGCTTGAGCGAGCCGACCCGAACAATCTCACGTTCTTGTAAAATCCGCAGTAATTTCACCTGCATCGACAGCGATAAATCACCAATTTCATCTAAAAATAAGGTGCCATTATGTGCGGCTTCAAACCAGCCAATACGCTGATGAATTGCACCGGTAAACGCACCTTTTTCATGGCCAAATAATTCACTTTCTGCCAAAGATTCGGTTAAAGCACCGCAATTCACCGCAATAAAAGGACCTTTGGTACGGTGACTTAGGGCATGAATTTGTCTGGCAACCAGTTCTTTACCGGTACCGGTTTCGCCAATAATCAAGGCATTGGCATCGCTTGGCGCAATTTGTTCAATGCGCTCAAGTAGCGCCTTTGACAGGGGATCTTCAAAGACGGTCGCTCTTGCGCGTTCGTAGCGAACCGTCTGACTGACGCTAGGATGCGTTAATATAGACATATGATTTGCTTCATTATAAAAATTCAGCTCATCATGAAATATTTAATATCGAAAAATAAATAATAAAACGATATTTAATTATCTGTTTTGCTGCATAAATGCTTTTTGATAAATATATCTGTTAAATAGATAAATAAAGCGCGCATAACTAAATATTAAATCGAGATAAATGATCAGCCAAAAGTATTTTATATTAACAACATCATAAACACAGAGTAATTATAATGACAATCACAGCCGTTAATGTACGTAACCAATTTAAAGGCGTTATTCAAGAAGTATTACAAGGTGACGTTGTTTCAGAAATAAATGTGGAAACCAAAGCCGGTCTTTTTACTTCAATTATTAGTACCCGTTCAGTCAAAGACCTTGATCTAAAAGTCGGTTCTGAAGTGGTGGTGTTGATCAAATCGACGGAAGTGTCATTGGCGAAGCTTTAATTCGCCATTGCCTCAAGCTTTACAGGAGAATTGAGATATGACACAGCAACAGACCGGCCATGTATCTATTCAGCAACTCAGTAAAACCTATCCGACTCAAAATGATGAAGCATTAACTGTACTGGACGATATTAATTTAGACATTCAACCGGGTGAATTTATTAGTATTGTCGGTAGCAGTGGTTGTGGTAAATCCACACTGTTACGCTTATTGGTGGGACTGGAAAATAGCTATCAAGGCCAGATCCAGGTGGATGGCAAAAAGATTTTTGGCACCAGTTTAAACCGCGGGATTGTGTTTCAAGACCATCGTCTTTTTCCGTGGTTAAGTGTGACAGAAAATATTCGCATTGCATTGCATCAAAGCAATTTAAGCCGTGCCGAAGAAGATGTCATCATTGATGAGCATTTAGAACTGGTCAAATTGACCAAGTTTAAAGATGCTTATCCGTCACAACTTTCCGGCGGCATGAACCAGCGCGTGGCGATTGCACGCAGTTTGGTCAATCGTCCGGAAATTTTATTTCTGGATGAGCCCTTTGGTGCGCTGGATGCCTTAACCCGTCAAAACCTGCAAGATGAATTGCAGCGGATTTGGCAAGCAGAAAAAATCACCATGGTGATTGTGACCCATGACGTTGAAGAAGCAGTATATTTAGGGGATCGCGTGGTGGTGATGCAGCCACATCCAGGTCGAATTAAACGCATTGTGGATGTACCGGTTGCGCATCCGCGTAAACGTGAAGATGTGCGTTTGCACAATATTAAAAATGATATTTTGCTCGATTTTAGTGACCCATTCAAAGATCAATTTCACAGTAAGCCAGCAAAGTTTTCCGATTACCAGTTTGCCTGGTAGTCACGTTCTATATTCGATCCAAAAGCCTGCGTCAAGCGGGTTTTTTGATAGCTATTTAAAAATAATCAGGCATAAAAAATCCCCCACCAATGAGGGAGATTCAACAGGTTTTAACTTAAGAGGCTTTTACTTCTTGACGTGCCAAAACATACTGGTTTTCAGGACGTTTCAGTCCTAAGTTTTCACGTAAGCTTGAGCCTTCATATTCGGTACGGAACAGGCCGCGGCGTTGTAGCTCAGGCACAATAAAATCAACAAAGTCATTCAGGCCGGCAGGGGTAGTTGGCGGCAGAATGTTAAAGCCATCCGCGCCTTCATTTTCAAACCAGTTTTGTAGCTCATCGACCACTTGTTCAGGCGTACCAATCAAGGTCCAGTGACCACGTGCGCTGGCGATATATTCATACAGCTGGCGAATAGTAAAATTATGTTTACGCGCAATATCAATCATCATTTGCTGACGGCTTGAGAAATTAATATCGGCATCTTCAAGTTTCGGGAATGGCGCATCTAAATCATATTTTTCTAAATTAATCCCACCCGATAGACCTGACAGTAAACTTAAACCAACTTTTGGATGAATCAGGCTATTCAGTAATTGGTATTTTTCTTGCGCTTCCTGTTCGGTTTTTGCCACAAAAATGGATACACCTGGCATGATTTTCAGGTCATCTGGCTGGCGACCATATTTGACCAGACGGCTTTTGACATCGCGGTAAAATTCCTGTGCATCGGCCAGGTTTTGTTGCGCAGTAAAGATGACTTCAGCATATTTACCCGCAAGTTCTCGGCCATCTTCAGATTGTCCCGCTTGCACAATCACAGGATAACCTTGCGGTGGGCGAGAGACGTTTAGTGGCCCCTGGACGCTAAAATATTTGCCCTTATGTTTAGGCTCGTGAATTTTATCGGCATGGAAAAATTGACCACTTTCCTTGTTATAAATAAAGGCATCATCTTCCCAGGAATCCCAAAGCTTTTGGGTTACTTCAATAAATTCATCGGCACGTTCATAACGTGTTTTCGGGTCAGGATGTTGGGTTAAACCAAAATTGCTAGCAGTGTCTGGGGATGCGGTTGTCACGACATTCCATGCTGCACGACCTTTCGAAATATGATCCAGCGAAGCGAATTTACGTGCCAATAGGTACGGGTCTTCATAAGTAGTCGATGCTGTAGCAATAAAGCCCAGATTTTTGGTCACTGCAGACAGTGCAGCAAACAAGGTCACAGGTTCAAAACCGACACCTTTATCTCCTAAACCCAATTCACCTTCAATTGCCGAACCCCAACGGACGGATAGGCCATCTGCTAAAAAGTAAGCATCGAATAAACCTTTCTCTGCGGTTTTTGCCAGCTCGATAATGTAATCAAGATTCAAGTGGTCCTGAGGGCGTGATTCAGGATGACGCCAGCCAGCAGCATGTTGAGCGGTCGCAGGAATAAAAGCACCGAGTTTAATTTGACGTTTTGACATTGTTATATCCTCTGGATTTTAATAATATTCAAAATATATAACTCAATCTTTGTGCCAAGTTAAAAATATAAAATAAACAATAAGTTAAAATGCATAATAGTTTTATGTGTTTAAAATTAAGCAGTAAAATCGTTGCTTTGTTTCAAATGAGACAGTAGAAAAAATGCAGTACTTATATGAAAAGCTCGCTATGGGCGAAGAAGGAAAATCTCTATGCTTATATTATTTTTTAGATCAATCAAAATGCTGTGATCTTTAAAAAAGACATAAAAAAATGCCCCGAAGGGCACTTTAGAGGGAGAAGCTCTTAAGAGGCTTCAGCAGTATTGCATCTTGCTAATACATGCTGGTTTTCAGGACGTTTCAGCCCCAAGTTTTCACGTAAGGTGGTGCCTTCATATTCTGTACGGAACAGGCCGCGGCGTTGCAGTTCTGGCACAATAAATTCAACAAAGTCATTCAGACCTGCCGGGGTCGAAGGTGGCAATACATTAAAGCCATCCGCAGCTTCATTTTCGAACCACTGTTGCAGTTGATCGACCACCTGTTCAGCTGTGCCAATCAAGGTCCAGTGACCACGGGCAGAGGCAATATGTTCATATAACTGGCGAATGCTGAAGTTATGCTTGGCTGCAATCTCGATCATCATTTGCTGACGGCTGGACTTGATCTCAATATCTTCCAATCTCGGGAATGGTGCATCCAGGTCAAATTGAGATAAATCAATATCGCCAGCTAAACCGGAAATTAAGCCTAAACCAACATCCGGGTGAATCAGGCTATTCAGCAATTCATATTTTTCTTTGGCTTCCTGTTCAGTTTTAGCCACAAATACCGATACGCCCGGCATTACCTTCAGGTCATTAGGATGACGCCCATATTTGCTTAAACGGCTTTTAACATCACGGTAAAACGCTTGGGCATCACTTAAGCTTTGTTGCGCAGTGAAAATAACTTCGGCATATTTGGCTGCAAGTTCACGACCATCTTCCGACTGGCCCGCTTGTACAATGACCGGGTAGCCTTGCGGTGAACGAGGGACATTGAGTGAACCTTGTACATTGAAATATTTGCCTGTATGTAGCGGTTCATGCTGCTTGCTGGCATCAAAAAATTGACCGCTTTCTTTATCATATAAAAATGAATCATCTTCCCAGGAATCCCAAAGCTTTTGCGTTACTTCAATAAATTCATCTGCACGTTCATAACGGACTTTGGCATCCGGATGTGCAGTAAAACCAAAGTTGCGTGCCGTATCCGCCGAAATGGTGGTGACCACATTCCAAGCCGCACGACCTTTGCTGATATGGTCTAAAGAGGAAAATTTACGTGCTAGCAGGTAAGGTTCTTCATAAGTGGTTGAAGCAGTTGCAATAAAACCAATGTGTTTGGTGACTGCTGAAATGGCAGCAAATAAAGTCACCGGTTCAAAGCCGACAACCTTGTCGCTATAACCAATACTTTGCTTGTTTTTAGACGCGCCATGACTCCAATTCACCGATAAACCGTCGGCAAGAAAATAGGCATCGAACAAACCTTTTTCTGCAGTTTTCGCCAGTTCTATAACGTAATCAATGCTTAAATGATCTTGTGGACGAGACTGCGGGTGACGCCAGCCTGCTGCGTGCTGTGAGGTGGTTGGAATAAAAGCACCCAGTTTAATTTGTCGTTTAGACATGGTCATACCCTGTTGTAATCATTCATTTTCAACAGGGTTATAGCAAGGAATCAGGCGCTTGAAAAATACGATAAAATTAAATCCTTATAACCTATATGGGATAAGGATGTGGATCGCCTCAATCAAGGTTTGGTAGAGGCTTGTTTTCATCAATGCGCTGATTAAAGGAAGGCACTTAAATCAGGGCGGTTACGGTTTTTTTCTTCCACACAAACTGATAATACAGTCCCTGCAAAATACACAAGCAGACGAATGCCAGAGCATAGGCATACCAAATGCCTTGCAAGCCCCACCATTGACTAAACAAATAGGCGCACGGCACTTCAATACCAATAATCGCGGCGATATTAATGAGCATTGGAATAGTCACGGTACCACTGGCACGCATGATTGAAGCAAAAATGGCACTCGCACCAAAGAAGATAATCGACCACAACACAATAAACAGTAATTGCTGCCCAAGGACCACCACCGTCGGGTCGGTAATAAATAGCGCCATCAGATATTTTGAGAACAGATAGGCCAAGGCCACCAATCCACCGGTAATCAGGATATTCATACCCAGTGCAGTACGCGTCACTTTGTTCAGAAGTTCCGATTTTCCTGCACCAATGGCTTGAGCTGCGAAAATGGATGCAGCAATAGAAATAGACAGGGCAGGGAATTGAATGTAGTTCAGTACCTGATTGACTGCACCATAAGCTGCGGTTGCATGTGAACCAT
The DNA here is from genome assembly GCF_004331155.1 of Acinetobacter terrestris. Lineage (GTDB taxonomy): Bacteria > Pseudomonadota > Gammaproteobacteria > Pseudomonadales > Moraxellaceae > Acinetobacter > Acinetobacter terrestris. The sequence continues at coordinate 35,768 of NZ_SJNZ01000008.1, read as the reverse complement.
AACGATTGACCAGGCCGACAATCACCAAACCGGCAACGGATGTGGTAACCATTTGCACACCGGTGGGAATGCCCAAACGCAGAATGATTTTACTGAGTTCAGGTTGATGACGGATATGGCTGAGCAGATGACGGTCCGGTTTAAGCGGATGATCTTTTTTATTCAGGTACACGGCCAGAAAGATCAGTACCGCAAGATAACCGACAATGGTGGCAATGGCAGGCGCAACAATGCCCATTTTCGGAAAGCCAAAATATCCTGCAATCAGTACCGGGGTAATCAGTACGCCTATCAGAATGGTCATGCCTGACGCAATCAGCGGGGTGGTGCTGTCACCGACACCGCGTAAAATTGAAGTATAAATAATATAGATAAACAGTAATGGACTACCGGCAAGCATCCACTGCACATAAGGCAGAGACAGGTGCATGACGTCAGGATCTGTGCCTAAGGCAAGCAAGATATGTTCAGCAAAAAGCACCCCCAACAGGGCAATGATACTGCCGCCAATTAAAGTCATAAACAGGGTTGAACCAACCACACAGCGGACTTTTTCAACATTCTTCGCTCCCCATGCCTGTCCAACCAATACGGTTGCGCCTGCTGAAAGACCAATCACGAAAGCCATCAGACAGAACAAAATCGGGAAGAACACAGCCACTGCTGCAATGGCATTTACCCCCATCATTTGCCCAACAAAAACGGTATTAATCGTTCCTGAAAGATTTTGCAAAATATTGGTCGCAATCAACGGCAACAGGAAAATTAAAAAGGTTTTCCATAATTTCTGTTGAGTGAGCAGGGATTGATGTTGAGGCATTGAACGTCCTGTAAAGGTGTTTTTATCATTTTCAGATTTAAACTCACACTACCTGAATTGGCTTAAAAAAGCCTTAGTTGTTCAGTAACTAAGGCTTAAATTTATGAACAAATCATGAACTTAAACGGCAGATAAAATTGCAGAGGCTTGTTCTAGGGTTTCATCTTTTTTGGCAAAGCAAAAACGAATTAAACGTAAATTTTCCGGTGCTTGCTGATAAAAAACGGAAACAGGAATGGCGACAATGCCATGATGCTCCGCAAGAAATTTACACATCTCGACATCGTTTAAATCGGGGCGAATGGCACTGTAATTCAAGTTCTGGAAATAGGTCCCTTGCGACGGGGTAAAATGAAAGCGTGAATTACGAATGCCAGCATTAAACAGATCACGTTTTTCCTGATAGAAGTCGGCCAGTCCATCAATATGTTCAGGATGCTGCTGCATAAAAGTTGCCAGTGCCATTTGTATGGGGGTGACACCGCAAAAACTGACAAACTGGTATACCTGTCTAAATAGTTTCATCAGTTCAGGTGAGGCAATGCAGTAACCGGTTTTCCAGCCGGTGACATGAAAGGTTTTACCAAAAGAACCAACCACAATACTTCGGTCACGCAATTCAGGAAAAGACAGCGCAGAATAATGCTTTTGACCATCATAAATCAGGTGTTCATAGACTTCATCGGATAGCACCACAATGTTTTTATCACGAATCAGTTCAATTAAATTTAGCCAGTCCTGATGTGACCAGATTGCACCTGTAGGATTGTGAGGGGTATTCACAATGATCATTCGGGTCTTGTCATTGATAGCATCCTTGACCTGATTCCAGTTCACGGAAAACTCCGGTGAAAGCAGAGGAATATGAATGGCTTGAGCACCCACCAGCTGCACGCTGGGGCCATAACTGTCATAGCAGGGATCGAAAATGATGACTTCATCACCGGCATGGATCAGTGCTTGAATGGTGCAAAAAATTCCAATGGTTGCCCCTGGGGTAATGGTGATTTCGGTAATCGGGTCAATCACCAGTTGGTCGCGTTTTAAAAACTGGTGTGCCAATTGTTCACGTAGCGAAATCAGTCCATCACTTGGTGCATATTGATTAAAGCCATCTAAAGTGGCTTGGCTTAAGGCTTTTAATAAGGCAGGCGGGGCTGCAAAGTCTGGAAAACCTTGAGAGAGATTTAAGGCATTCAGGCGATGTGCCATTGCAGTCATCACACTGAAAATAGTGACACCTTGTGCAGGCAGTTTGGAATGGATGTCAATCATGACCCGAACTCTTGAATATTGTTATTCTTTTTAGTGTAGCAGCAAGCGTGGGGCTGAAAAATAAAAGTCTGGTTTAATCGCTACATTTTTTAACTCATCTGATCCATTTAGCTGAATGCAGCTTTTTATCAAAATAACAAAAAATGCACTAGACTAAAAAAACAACATTTCCTAGAATGCAGCCACGAATAAAAATAAAATTATTAGAATAATAAATGACTATATTAAATACGATCCATACTGTGATTGAAGCTATGGGCTTAAGTTTGCAAAAACGTGCCCTGCATTTATATTTTTCCAACCAACTGCTCAATCCTCAGGTCTTTATTCAAAGAATTGAAGGACAACATCAAATCAATCAAGGACTGAAAGCAGAACTGATTTGCCTGTCGACCAATGCCTATATTCCCCTGAAGCAATTTATAGGCGGCCGAGTAGCTGTCGACCAAGTGACTGATCTAGGTGAGCTCTCTCGAATCACAGGTGTGGTTACGGGCGCCAGTCAAGGTCAGAGTGATGGGGCACTCACCCTCTATAAAATCACCATTGAAGATGCGACTGCACTCTGGCACAAGCGCCGCAATAGTCGTGTGTTTATGAACAAAAGCGTGCGTGATATCAGTGAAATACTGTTTAAAGAATGGCAAGGTAAAAGTGCCTTGTTTGCAGCCAGCTTAAGTCTAAATACCCAAGGCTTAACCCGAGACTACGATATCCGTCCTTTTGTGATGCAATCCAATGAAACCGATTATGAATTTCTGACACGACTGTGGCGCAGTGAAGGCATTAACTGGCTGATTGATGAATCTGAACACAGAGTTGCAGTGTCTTCCTCCGCGATTCAGCCGCAGAAACTGCGTTTGATTGATGATAATCATCAATATAGCGCGTTAAGCAGAAGATCAATCCGATTTCATCGTAGCCATGCCACAGAACGCCTAGATAGCATTACCAGTTTTATCGCCGAACGCTATTTGCAATCCACCGCAATTCAGGTACAGCGTTGGCAAGCCAGCAGTCTGTCTCAAGATCAAGCCGATAGCCTGCTCAGTCATCATCAACATAGTGAGTTGCAGGACAATGAAACCTTAAGCTTGGAGCAAGCCTGGAGCATTAGCCCTGCATGGACATCCGATTTAACCGGTACAGATCAAGCAACCACTTCAGGCAGTCAGCAGTTAGAAAAATTGAATCAGCAGCTGGGCCAGTACCAAGCGTTGCAGGCCAAATATTTCACTGCGCAGAGTAGCGTGCGTGATGCCCAGGTAGGCTACTGGTTTGAATTAATCGATCATCCAGAAATTGACCGGCATTCAGGTTCAGATAAAGAATTCCTGATTTTAGGCAAAGCTTTTTATAACCAGAATAATTTACCCAAAGACATTCTTCGTCAACTTGATGCCTTATTAACTTTAAGCCGCTGGCACCATCAAGGTGATGAACGGCAAGCCAATGAGCTGTATCTGGTACGTCGCAATGTCCCCGTGGTGCCTGAATATAGCCCTTTAATATATCGGCCTGCGGCCTATCCACAACGTGCCAAAGTCGTGGGGCCTGAAGGTGAAACTATTTTTGTGGATGCATGGGGCCGCATCAAGGTGCGCTTCTTGTTTACCCGTACCGATGACCATGGTCATGATGGGGGTGCAGGGAGCAATGAGAACGACACCGACTCTGCCTGGGTAGATGTGTTGACTCCTTGGGCAGGCGAAGGTTATGGCGCACGATTTCATCCTCGAATTGGTGAAGTAGTGGTAATTGATTTCTTTGAAGGTGATGTTGATCGGCCTTTTGTGGTGGGACGTATTCATGAGGCTGAACGCCATCAGACCAAGTTCGATATTAAAGGTCAGTTACCCGATACCAAAAAGCTCAGTGGCATTCGCTCGCAAGAGGTCGCTGGCACAGGTTTTAATCAACTTCGTTTTGATGACACCACAGGACAAATTAGCAGCCAGTTGCAGAGCAGTCATGGGGCGAGCCAGCTGAATTTGGGCAACTTGAGCCATCCAAAAGCTGCCGAGACCAGTGAGGGGCGTGGTGAAGGCTTTGAGCTAAGAACCGATCAATATGGAGCTGTTCGTGCGGGTAAAGGTCTGCTGATTTCCACACATCCTCAAGATCAAGCCATTGCCAATCATCTCAGTACAAATGAGGCAAAGACTCAACTGCAATCGAGTCTGAATAATTCTGAAGCATTGAGTCAAATCGCAAAGAACCAGCTGACAGATCCGTTGGATGTTTTGGACAATTTGCAAGCTTTTCTTGAGCACATTGAAAGTGGGGAAAAAGAAAAAGCGGATACATTTAAACAGGCTTTAATGCTACTCGCAGCGCCTAATTCGATTGCCCTTGCAACCAATGAAGATATTCATATTTCAGCAGATCAGCAGATTAACCATAGTGCGGGAGATAGTATCAACCTCAGTACACAAAAATCTTTGATTGGGCATGCAAGTCAGAAAATCAGTCTTTTTGCAGCACAAGAAGGATTCAGAGCTTTTGCTGCAAAAGGAAAGGTTGAACTACAAGCACAGGATGATGCAATCGAAGCGATCGCGCGCAAGGTCATCAAGCTGATTTCTACAGAAGATAAGATTGAAATGATCAGCCCGAAAGAGATCGTGCTGACAGCTGGCGGGTCACAGTTAAAGATTAATGGTGAAGGTGTTTTTACAACTACGGGCGGTAAGTTTGAGAGTAAAGCGGGGCAGCATAGTTTTGTGGGAGGGCAGAAAGTACTAACCCCTCAGGTAAGTTTGCCGATACTTGAAACGCCTTACAGCAATCAAGTTGATTATATTTGGAACAGACTATCTATGGGAGAAAAAGAGATTTTTATTGTTGATAAATCAGAAGGGAAATTAATTAAAAATATTAAAAATGAATTGGGTAGCGAAAAAAATATTAGTTCTTTAAGGTTCTATACTCCACAACAAGCAGAATTTACAGCATTGGGATTTAACTCTTTAAACACTTATTTAAGTCAGGAAATATCAAACGATAATTGTGATGAACTGATAGAAGAAACAGAAGAAGAAATTTCAGAAGAGGATGAAGTTTACACAGAAGAGGACTTTGACTAATGAGTAATTTGGTCACAATTATTTCTAAATTCTATGATAAATCTGGTCAACGAGTGATCAATCTCAATGTAAAGTCTCGTTATCATGGATCCACCAGAGAAAATCCGCAAAAGACAGATGAAAAGGGCTTTTTCATCTTTCAGGCTTCTTCGAACAGAACCATTGAAATTTTAGCTAAACCGCCTAATGCTAAAGAGTATACAGTGTTTAAAACGATTAATTCCTCTCTAACCTCATCTGTTAGTAATCCGATAAAAGTACAATTGCCAAAAACTATTGAAGAATACAAAAAGGGAAATGTAAAACAACCTGCGAGTGGAACAGTTTTTACCTTATTTAAAGTTATAGATCGTACAGGAAAAGTTATGGTTGATTTTCCTGTTCAATCAAGACCCAAAGGTAAAAAAGCTTTTGAACGTGCTACTAATAAAGAAGGGATTGCAGAAATTGAGTCTTCTCCAAATAGAGACATAGAGATTTTAGTTCTGACATCTAGTGATAAATTTATTCTAAAAAAATCTGTAAATTCTGGTACTGGTTCACAACAGCCAATTCTTATTAAATTAGATGAACCATATGAAAGTTTTAAAAGTTTATTGACAATAACTCTGCTAGATAGAAATGATAATAACTATATTGTAGAAAAAACGAACGTTGAAATATTGGCTCTAGATAGTAAAGAAAAAAATATAATCACTACTTCAAATGGAAAAATTACAGTTCGTGGCCATATTGGAAAATGGTTAAGGATAACCGTATATAAACCTGATGGTACTCCATTAGAATCTATAAATTATTTGCCAAAAAGAATAAATGAAAGTTCTGTTAAGTTGCATCTAGATGTGGATGTAACGAATGGAAGTACTCAGCAAGATAAACCAGTTATAAATAAAAGTATTAATCATAAAGAGTGCTCTTCTGAATGCATTATTCAAACATATTCTTTTGAAACATCTTCAGGAACAATGATTATTTCCAAAGAATCTCTTGAATCAATTCTAAAATGGGAAAAATATGAATCTAAACCTTATGTACCGAGTAAAGGAGGAGATGCTAGAAGTGGCGTAACCTTAGGGTATGGTTATGATTTAGGACAACAGAGTATAGAACAAATTAAAAAAGATTTAGCTTTGTATTATAATCCAAATCAAATTCAACGCTTATTAAAAGCTCAAGGAAAAAAAGGCGTATCTGCACAAGCTTTAGTGAGTAGTCTATCTGATATTACGATAAGTAAAAATAAAGCTTATGATATGGTAATGATAGTAAAGAAAAGATATGCAGAAGATGCATTAAAAATTTACCCTGATATTTTAAAATATCATCCTCATTGTCAAGGTGCAATTTTATCGCTTGTATATAATCGATATATAGGTCTTAAAGGAAATAGACGAAGAGAAATGAGAGAAATTCAGGATGATTTAAAAATAAGTGGAAGTAATGTTCCTATATCTTTAAGAAGTATGAAACGTTTGTGGACAACAAAACAAAATAGAGGTTTACAAGCAAGACGAGAAGATGAAGCAAAAATTTTTGAAAAAGGATTAAAATGTGATTGTTATAAATAAATTTTTATTTTTTTTAATTTTATTGGTTTCTTTAAATACTTATGCAGTTATTCCTGAAGATTTTTTATACAAAGATGCTCTAAAAGTGAAATGTAAAAAAGGAAGTCCTATGCAAGATGACTTAATGTATTGTGTTTCAAGAGATTATCTAGAGTCCGATAAATTATTAAATGTAGAATACAAAGATAAGCTTAAATCAATGAATATGATTAAGAAGAAAAAAATATTAATAAGTCAAAGAGCATGGTTGAAAAATAGAAAAAATAAATGTACATCGGAATATAAAGAGGCAGAGGAAGGAAGAGAAGCACCCATTTATTTAATTGATTGTTATGCACAAGAAAATCATAAGCGAATAAAATTTTTAGAAAATTATAAATAATTGATAAAAATTAACTTTCTTAATATATTTAGTCTGCCATTTTTAAGTTAACTCATTATTTATAATTCAAATTATTTTTTAATTATATTATTAAATTTTGATAATTATTCACCTCTTATGAGGATTTTTTAATAAAATACTTAATTTTTTTATATTAATTATTTGATTTTGGATTTTTTAATTCATAAAAATAATTCATGAAAGGACTAAAATGTGATTGTTTTCAAAAAAAAACTAATAAGTTTTATCTTATTATCAACTAGTTCGATAACATGTTTTGCTTATAATCAAAAGTGTGTTCCTAATAGTATAATTTTTAATGAAATTTTAGAGTGTTATATAAGTGATTATAAGGAATATGATAAAAAATTGAATAAATTATATAAGAATAAAATAAGTAAAATATCAGAAATTAAAAAAAATAAATTAAAAAATTCTCAACGAGAATGGATTAAGCTTAAAGAGTCAAAATGTATAGCAGATGAAAAAAATTATGGAAGAGAAAGCCATTTTGATGCTATTCAATGTCAAATTGATATGACTAAAGAAAGAATCTCATTTCTAGAAAGATATAATTAATTTATTAAATCTATTAAAAAATGAGAAATAGCTTATCAAGCTATTTCTCATTAGATCACCCTTCCAAAACTTCTTCCAACAGCTCTTCACTTGGCGCAAAGTAATACGCGCCATCCATTGGTGTTACAAAGTGTAGAAGTCGGTCATGAATACCATCGCCCGCTATACCAAACATGTGTTGTAGCATGCGATCAATAATTCCTAAATTTTGGGTATAAGCAATAAAGAACAAACCCTGGTCACCTTTACCATCACCATAAGGAAGGGAGTGACGTAAAATTTCCATTTCTTCGCCTTCATCATCTTCAATCACAACACGGGCAATATGGGCATTTTTAGGTTTAACCTCATCATCCAGTTCAATAGACTCTAACTTGGTTCGACCCATCACATTTTCTTGGGCATCGACTTTTAGTTGTTTCCATTTTGCCAAGTTATGAGCATAGCGTTGTGCAAAGACAAAAGAACCATCAGCAAAAACTCCAGCATCATCACCGAGTAAAGCGACTTCGGCACGGTCATCCGGGAATTGTGGATTTTCAGTGCCATCAATGAAACCTGTGAGGTCACGACCATCAAAATTACGGAAACATACCCGTTCATCCAGCACTTCAACTTTATCTTGAATGCCTTCAAAGAATGACTGGCTTAACGCAAAACAAATATCAGTACGTTGAGATGCAACATGAATGAGAACATCGGCAGGGACAACCGGCATTTGAAAGGAGCCTTGAAGGGGTTCCAATTGTTTAAAACCTGCTGGTGTTTGATTATAGAGTTTTGCCCAAAGTTCGGGACCAAAAGCGACACCGGTTTTAATTTGCGCATTGGGATGCTGCGTGATTAAACGATCACGTGTGGTAAATAAATCTGCAAGTTTCTCTTTTAACTCATCAATCGTTAAGTCTTTTAAACGTAAAACAATAAACCGAGCATGATCTGAAGGTAATGGTAAAATTACAGATTGGGCAGTCATACATGGCTCCTAACAATTTTTATAAAATACGTGGCTGGCTTTATTGTGCCTCATCACTGCCTGAGTGAATAGCCAAAGTTTTATTTTGATAGTTGATTTTTAACGTTTCATCAGCATGAAAAGTCATATAATAAGCTGGTCTTTCTATCTCCTTGTATTTTATGTCTTACCAAGTTTGGCTTGCCTATATGCTGGCATGTTGGGTGATTAGCATTTCTCCTGGCGCAGGTGCAATTGCTTCTATGTCGAGTGGTTTAAATTATGGCTTTCGCCGAGGCTACTGGAATGCTTTAGGTTTGCAGTTGGCGTTGTTGGTGCAAATCGGGATTGTGGCTGCCGGGGTAGGGGTACTATTTGCAACTACGCCATGGGCATTCATGGTGGTGAAATGGTTCGGCGTGTTGTATTTGTTATATCTGGCTTATCTGCAATGGAAAGCACCAACTCAGTCAATTAAAATTCAACAAGAACAGCCGGATAAATCTATTGCTAAACTGGTCCTGCATGGCTTTTTGGTCAATATGAGCAACCCGAAAGCGATTGTGTTTTTACTGGCAGTGTTGCCGCAGTTTCTGGATTTGTCCAAACAACAATGGATTCAATATCTGATTATGGCCGCGACCATGATTACAATTGATCTGATCGTGATGGCAGGTTACACCGGACTTGCAGCTAAAGTTTTACGGGTTCTAAAATCGCCAAAACAGCAAAAAGTCATGAACCGTACTTTTGCAGTGTTGTTTGCCTGTGCCGCAAGTTTGTTGAGCTTAGTACATCAGTAACAGTACCGTAATACATTTCGAAAGGCTATTTCTTGATTTTTAAACGTATTTCATCTAATTTGCCAGCATTAAAATAACAAATAGGCAAAGCAGCATGTCAACTCCATTATGGATTTTGATCTATGTCTTACACTGCACTTTAACCAAGTGGATTATTTCATGGGGCGGGGCAGCGTATATTCAGGGTTGGAAAACATAGTTTGTCTTTAACACCTCTCAGTCTGAAGAATGGACGAAGGATCAGGTCATCATGATGGCGTGGTTCTTTTGGATTGCATTCACGATTTTATTTTTGATTGGGCTGTTTAATCCCGAATTTAGATTTTATAAATTAAAGAATAGTCTTTGATAATTGCACCAAGAATTCATGCTCAGTCATGACGGTTATGCCATGCTGTTTAAAGAGTGCAGCGGTGACGCCATCGCCATGAACTTTATGTCCTGAAAATGAGCCGTCATAAATCAAGTCACTACCACAAGACGGACTTTTGGCTTTTAATATGGCATGGGTAACTTTAAATTGTTGAGCTAGTTTTAAGGCTTGATGAGCACCATCAATAAAGGCATTAGACACATCGTTGCCTAGATTATCGAGAACAAATGCTTGGTGTTGTAATACGTCGATGCTCGAAGCATACTGAATTTTAGCAGGTGGACGAGGAGTGGGCAGACCACCGGCAACTTCAGGACATAGACTGATATATTGATCTGGTAACAGATGATCTAAAATCCCTCTAATCAAACAATCTTTTCCATCTTACCGAACCTTATGTTCGAGCAAACATGCACTCATCAAGTAGCGTTTGCTGGACATATGACTAAGCCATCTTTTTCACTTTCTGCACTGCAAAAATCAGCGCAAATAAAATTGCCATGGTCAGTACAATGGTTAAACCGGTCGATGTATCTAAACCGGCACTTGACCATAAACCGACACTAATCCCAAATTGCGCAATCAAAAAAGCCCAAATCACCATCTGTTTAGGTGAGTTTGCCAGCAGGCGAGCCGTCAGGGCTGGAATCACCAGTAAAGCGCCCATTAACAATGAACCTACGGCACGTAAAGCCAATACGGTAAAGAGTGCCAATAACAGCATAAACACCAGACGTTGCCATTTGGCATTCACGCCTTCACTCACTGCCATATCAGGGTCAATCGCAATTTGAATTTGGGCTTGCCAGTTTTTATATAGCACAGCCAGTGCAGCAATAATGACAAAAGCAAACATCGGTAGATCTGACCAGGAAATTTGTAGCAGATCACCAAACAAATAGCTGAGCAGTTCCGGTCTTAAGCTTGGAATATGCTGAATAAACAATAAGCCTGAACAGAGCAGGGTGGCTGAACAGAGCGCCAGCAAAGCATCATTGGGCAGACGAGGGTCATGCAGCACCCATAAAACACCGACCAATAAAAATGCCAAAAAGGTCACGCCTAACCACAGCGGCAGACTTAAGGCACCGGCAATCGCAACACCCAATAAAGTCCCGTGCGCCATGGTATCGGCAAAAAAAGACATCCGTCGCCATAACATTAAACAACCCAGCGGAGCAGTTAGAAACACCAGTAGTGTTCCCATGGTCCATGCAGGCAACAATATTTGTAACCATTCCATCATGGCTTAAGCTTCCGGTTCGGGGTGAATATGGGGACGAGGATCATGCTGGCACGGGGTTGCACTGTCACCATGGGCGCAATGATCATGATGATGTTGATAGAAAACCCGATTAGTGCCAAAAATGGCCTGATATTCTGGATGCTTCTGCACATTTTCAGGTAAGCCACTGCAACAGATGTGTTTATTTAAACAGACCACACGGTGTGTACCTTGCATCACCCATTGCAGATCGTGCGATACCATCAACACGGCACAGCCATATTTGATTGGCAGGCTTCTGACATATTCATACAGTTCAGCTTCTGACTGAATATCTAAACCTTGCATCGGTTCATCTAGAACCAGTACATCGGGTTGACGCAATAAAGCACGTGCTAAAAGCACACGCTGACGTTCACCGCCGGACAGTTGCTGAACTTTACAATCCTGTAACTTGGTGATGCCGGTATCGCGAATAATTTCTGCTTTTCTATCCGCAGCGCATTTTTCTAAGGCCAGCAAGTCTTGCACGCGTAAAGGCAGGCTATGCGACGGATTGAACTTTTGCGGCACATAAGAAAATTTTAATTTTTTATGACTATGAATTTTGCCTGAATTGGCTTTTACAATCCCTAACAGGACTTTAATCAGGGTGGATTTCCCTGCGCCATTCGGGCCAATCAGCGTGACAATTTCTCGCTCATGTAAGGCGAAATCGACATTCTTTAAAATGTCACGCTCATCGATGCGTACACTGATTTTGTCTAACGCAATCAGTGTATGAGGGTTTACTGTTTGTTGCGACACTGCTGACATATCCCAGAAATTTCAATAATACTGTGATGTGCAGTAAATTGATCAGATGCTGAAAGTGCATCTAATTGTGTTAATAAACCTTGTGCAGAAGCTTCTGTCACATTCTTGCAATCGGTACAAATTAAAAATGCAGCCTGATGTCCTTCACGCGGATGACAACAAGGAATATAAGCATTAATAGAGGTTAAACGGTGGATTAAGCCTTTTTCTAATAAAAAGTCTAAAGTCCGATAAACCGTCGGTGGGGCGGCAGGGCGGTCTGAATTGCTTTTGATTTTAGCCAGTAAGTCATATGCACCCATTGGACCGGTGGCATTTAAAATCAGTCCTAATACTTCTTTTCGTAACGGTGTTAAACGTGCGCCAGTCGTTGCACAGAGGTTTTCCGCTTCAGCGAGACGTGTTTCGACATTATGATGGTCGTGTACGCCATGTAATGCATTGTGATGTTCGTGAGAACATGAGCTCATAGCCAACCTCAAGTGCGAAATTTATAAAAACAAATGGACATTAAATCTTAACATGAAGCGATACCCGTTTCGATTAGACGTAGGTATTTTTGTTGATTTGTTATATTATAACACCTGTTGAATCTTTGGTAATCTTCTTTCATGTCCCGTTTCTTTGCATTTTGTGCGCTTGCCTTATTCAGTAGCTTAAGCTGGTCACAAAGTTTAGTGGTCTCTACGCATCCCATTTATCTTATTGCTGAAGAAATCACGCAAGGTGTTGAAAAGCCTGTACTGTTGCTCGCCGATCAAACCGGACACGATGTCACGCTCACGCCTGCACATCGCAAAGCCATCCTCGATGCATCATTAGTAATCTGGTTGGGCAAGGCACATGAAGCACCACTAGATAAACTGTTATCGGATAATCCCAAAGCCATCTCTATTTTAGATTCAGGGATCGTACAGACATTGCCGCAGCGCAATACCCGTGGCGTGGCTTTAAACAATACCGTGGATACCCATGTCTGGCTTGATCCAAACAATGCGGTGCGGATTGGCTTCTTTATCGCTGCACTGCGTTCACAACAATTGCCCGAACATAAAGATGCCTATTGGGCCAATGCCAAGCGTTTCGCCCAAGAGATGTTACTGACTGCACAACAGTATAATAGTCGCTCAACGGCAAAGACCTACTGGTCCTATCATGATGCTTATCAATATTTGGAACGGGCCTTGAATTTGAAATTTGCCGGTGCACTGACCGATGATCCGCATGTCGCACCGACTCTGGCGCAAATTAAATACCTAAATGACAGTCGTCCAAGTCGCAATATGTGCCTGTTGGCAGAAGGGCATGCCAGTAAAAACCAGTACCGTAAACTGAATCCGATTACCTTCCAGGCAGTAGATGAAAGCATGGGCGGGGCAGGGGATTTTGTGCTGGCTTGGAAAAAACTTGCCGAGCAAACCCATAACTGTGTGCTAAATGCACGAAAGTAATACAAAAAATAAACAACTATTGATTAGTATCAAAGCAACTTGATCGTGGAAAAAAACCAGACTTAAGTCGGGAAAAGATTGCATGTTCAGGGGTGTAACTCTATAATGCCTGCGATTAAAAACGATCATCAGCTAAACTTGTCAAGCATGATTGCTGTGAGTGAATAAATAATGAGCCGAACTAGTCGCATGGTTGACCGACGATTAGCGAAAGCTTTGGTCATCTTACAAGCAGGCATGATCCCTGTTTCAGCCTTGATAGCGTGGGTCCTGAAAGACTCAACTGCAGCTTACAGCGCTGCGCTTGGTGCGTTGGTGTGCTGGCTTGCAAGTTGTTATTTTTCTTGGCAATCGTTTCGAGCCGCAGGTGCGCGAGCTTCAAAGCAGGTTCTTTCGAACATGTATAGAGGCCTGATGGGCAAGTTTGCAATTGTGATCGTTGGTTTCATTTTAATTTTAAGTAACGTTAAACCGTTGTCAGCGGGAGCGTTGTTTTGTGGTTTTATCCTCGTTCAAGCCATGTCGTGGGTCGCTCCTTTTTTAGCGTCACGTCTACAAAAACGGGTTTAAGCACAACAAAAAATTGAAAAGTTTTTTAGGAGATGGACGAGATATCAGGCAGCACGCGATGTTCGTTCACTCTATTTAGTATTTGACATTGACCAGGTGTGATTTATGGCTGCTGAAGAACATGCGCTTACTTCGACCGAGTATATCAAGCATCACTTGACCAATATGACCTATGGCAAGATGCCTGATGGCTCGTGGAAGTTGGCTGAGACTGCTGAAGAAGCTCAACAGATGGGGTTCACTGCTATTCACTTGGATTCAATGGGTTGGTCAATCACGCTGGGTGTGATTTTCTGTTTGTTGTTCTGGGTTGTAGCGAAAGCTGCAAACTCTGGTGTTCCTACCAAGTTCCAGTCAGCAATTGAAATGATCATTGAGTTTGTTGATTCAAGTGTTCGTGATACTTTCCACGGAAAGTCACGTTTGATTGCACCGCTTGCACTGACCATTTTCGTGTGGATTTTCCTCATGAACTTAATGGATTTGATGCCGGTAGATTTCATTCCTCATTTAGCTACGCTTATTGGTAGCAATGTATTCGGAATGGATCCACATAGTGTGTATTTCAAAATCGTACCAACAACAGATCCAAACATCACATTAGGGATGTCTTTATCTGTATTCGCTCTCATTATTTTCTACAGTATTCGTGAAAAAGGTTTGAGTGGCTTTGTTGGTGAGTTGGCGCTGAACCCGTTCAATCCAAAGAATCCAATCGCTAAAGCGCTTTTAATTCCATTTAACTTGCTTTTGGAATTGGTAACTTTCCTTGCACGTCCAATTTCATTGGCTCTACGACTATTCGGTAACATGTATGCGGGTGAGTTAATCTTCATCCTTATCGCGTTACTACCGTTCTGGATTCAATGGGCATTGTCTGTGCCATGGGCTATTTTCCATATCTTAATTATCACGCTACAAGCATTTATTTTCATGATGCTGACTATCGTATATTTGAGCATGGCAAGCGAAAAGCATTAATGGTAATTGCCTAACTATCATAAGATGGTTGGGTACAATTTTTAATTTAATTGGGTAAAACCTAACCTCTGAGGAATTTTTCATGGAACTCACTTTAGGTCTAGTTGCAATTGCATCTGCTATCTTGATCGCTTTTGGTGCTTTAGGTACTGCGATTGGTTTTGGTCTTTTAGGCGGCCGTTTCCTTGAAGCTGTTGCACGTCAACCAGAATTGGCTCCACAACTTCAAACTCGTATGTTTTTAATCGCAGGTCTTCTTGATGCTGTGCCTATGATCGGTGTTGGTATTGGCTTGTTCTTCATCTTCGCTAATCCATTTGTAGGTTAATCAGCTTAATTCCTAAATTAAACTATTGAGGAATAGCTATGAATATCAACCTCACATTGATTGGCCAAGCAATTGCGTTTGCGATGTTTGTCGCATTCTGCATGAAGTTTGTATGGCCACCACTAATCAATGCGATTAGTGAACGTCAGCGTCGTATCGCTGATGGGCTAAATGCTGCTGAAAAAGCAAAAGCTGACCTTGCCGATGCGCAAGCTCAAGTGAAAGCTGAATTAGATGTGGCAAAAGCACAAGCGGCTCAATTGATCGAACAAGCGAACCGTCGTGGTGCACAATTGATCGAAGAAGCGCGTACCCAAGCATCTGCTGAAGGTGAGCGTATCCGTCAACAGGCGAAAGAAACTGTTGATACTGAAATCAATTCTGCACGCGAAGAATTACGTCAACAAGTTGCTGCCTTGGCAGTTACTGGTGCAGAAAAAATTCTGAACCAGCAAGTTGATGCGGAAGCTCACAATGCCATGCTTACTCAGCTGGCTGCTAAACTTTAAGCGAGGCGATTATGGCTGAACTCTTGACGTTGGCACGCCCGTACGCAAAAGCAGCATTTGCTTTCGCTTCTGAGCAAGGTGCAACTGACAATTGGTCGAATGTGTTACAAGTGCTCAGTGCTGCGGTGCAAGACGAAGCATTTTCCGCTTATTTGAATCGCCCTGAGCTTACTCCTGCTGAGCAGGTGAGTGTTTTTGCAAAAGTTTTAGGTGAGAATCAAACTCAAGAAGTGTCAAACTTTTTGACTCTTCTTGCAGACAACGATCGTTTAGCGTTGTTACCTGAAATTGAAACAGAATACGAACTGCTCAAATCACAGAATAACAATACTGTGGATGTTGTGATTGAATCAGCATTCCCTGTGACTTCTGTACAGGAACAATTACTGGTTCAAGCGTTAGAGAAAAAATTTAACGCTGCGGTAAATGTAACTGTAGAAGTTAATCCTGCGTTAATTGCAGGTGTTGTTATTCGTGCAGGCGACCAAGTGATAGATGACTCTGCACTTAACAAGCTTGAAAAAATGCGGACTCGTCTTCTTGCGTAATTTTTTTTAAAAATTACTGCATAGAAGAAGACTGAACTTTAAAAAGATTGAGGTATAGCGCAATGCAACAACTGAATCCATCCGAGATCAGTGCGCTCATTAAACAGCGTATCGGCGATCTGGACACCAGCGCAACCGCTAAGAACGAAGGGACCATTGTTATGGTTTCCGACGGTATTGTGCGTATTCACGGCCTTGCTGATGCAATGTACGGTGAAATGATCGAATTCGACGGCGGCTTATTTGGTATGGCACTGAACCTAGAACAGGATTCAGTGGGCGTCGTTGTTTTAGGTAACTACTTAAGCCTTCAAGAAGGTCAAAAAGCGCGTTGCACAGGTCGTGTATTAGAAGTTCCGGTTGGTCCAGAACTTTTAGGCCGTGTAGTAGATGCTTTGGGTAACCCAATTGATGCTAAAGGCCCAATTGATGCTAAATTAACTGATGCTGTTGAAAAAGTAGCACCAGGCGTAATTTGGCGTCAATCAGTGGATCAACCTGTACAAACTGGTTATAAATCAGTAGATACAATGATCCCTGTAGGCCGTGGTCAACGTGAGTTGATCATTGGTGACCGTCAAACTGGTAAAACAGCAATGGCGATCGACGCGATCATCGCGCAGAAAAACTCTGGCATTAAATGTGTATACGTAGCAATCGGTCAAAAACAATCGACTATCGCTAACGTTGTGCGCAAGCTAGAAGAAACTGGCGCTATGGCGTATACAACTGTTGTCGCAGCAGGTGCATCTGATCCAGCAGCAATGCTGTATTTGGCTCCGTACTCTGGCTGTACAATGGGCGAATACTTCCGTGACCGTGGTGAAGACGCGCTTATCATTTATGATGACTTGTCTAAACAAGCTGTTGCGTATCGTCAAATTTCATTGCTTTTACGCCGTCCACCAGGTCGTGAAGCATATCCTGGTGACGTATTCTATTTACACTCACGTTTACTTGAACGTGCTTCACGTGTATCTGCTGCATACGTTGAGAAATTCACTAACGGTGAAGTTACTGGCAAAACTGGTTCATTAACTGCATTACCGATTATTGAAACTCAAGCCGGTGACGTATCTGCATTCGTACCGACTAACGTAATTTCGATTACAGATGGTCAGATCTTCTTAGAAACATCATTATTCAATGCAGGTATTCGTCCTGCTGTGAACGCGGGTATCTCTGTATCTCGTGTTGGTGGTTCTGCGCAAACTAAGATCATCAAAAAATTGTCTGGTGGTATCCGTACCGCTTTGGCGCAATACCGTGAATTGGCAGCGTTTGCTCAGTTCGCTTCTGATCTTGATGAAGCAACTCGTAAACAGCTTGAACATGGTCAACGTGTAACTGAATTAATGAAGCAAAAACAATATGCTCCATATTCAATTGCTGACCAAGCTGTTTCAATTTATGCATCTAACGAAGGTTATATGACTGACGTTGAAGTGAATAAAATCGTTGCATTTGATGTTGCGCTTGTTTCTTACTTCCGTTCAGAAAACGCTGCGTTAATGCAAAAAATTGACGAGACTGGTGCTTGGGATAAGGAAATCGAAGCTGCATTCAAAGCTGGTATTGAAAGCTTTAAAGCGACTCAAACTTACTAATTTTAGCAATAGCTAAAAGCTAGTAGGCTTGGTTCACGGAATCAACCTTCGGAGGCTTGAAAAAGCCTTCGAATACTAGGTTAAGCGTATGGCAAATTTAAAAGAAATTCGCGCCAAAGTAGCTAGTATCAAGTCGACGCAGAAAATTACGCGTGCGATGCAGATGGTAGCTGCTTCTAAAATGCGTCGTGCGCAAGAGCGCATGGCTCAAGGCCGTCCGTATGCCGAAAATATGCACCGTGTAATTGCTCATTTGGTCCAAGCGAACCCTGAATACAAACACCGTTATATGGTTGAACGTCCGGTAAAACGCGTTGGCTATATCATTGTGTCTTCAGATCGTGGCCTTGCTGGTGGTTTGAACATTAACCTGTTCAAGAAAGTGGTTAAACACGTCCAACAGCAACAAGAGCAGTCAATTGAAGTTCAATTTGCTTTAATTGGTCAAAAAGCGGTTTCGTTTTTTAAAAACTACGGCGGTAAAGTGCTTGGTGCAAACACTCAAGTGGGTGATGCTCCTAGTCTTGAACAGTTATCTGGTTCTGTACAGGTGATGTTGAATGCATTTGATAAAGGCGAGTTAGATCGTATTTATCTAGTGTCTAATGGCTTCGTGAATGCCATGACTCAAAATCAAAAGATTGAGCAACTCGTTCCTTTGGCAGCTGCTGAAGACGGCGAGAATCTGAACCGTTCATACGGTTGGGATTATCTCTATGAACCAGAAGCTGAAGAGCTATTAAATGGTTTATTGGTTCGCTATATCGAGTCTGTGGTGTATCAGGGTGTGATTGAAAACATCGCATGTGAGCAATCTGCACGAATGGTGGCAATGAAAGCTGCTACCGACAATGCGGGTGACATCATCAAGAGCCTACAACTTATTTATAACAAGCTGCGTCAAGCCGCGATTACTCAGGAAATTTCTGAGATCGTTGGTGGTGCCGCTGCCGTTTAACATTATTTTGAATTGAGGAGACAGCAATGAATAGCGGTCGTATCATTCAGATCATCGGCGCGGTAATCGACGTCGAGTTTGAACGCAACAGCGTTCCTAAGATCTATGACGCTCTCCATGTTGAAGGTACTGAAACTACTTTAGAAGTTCAGCAACAACTTGGTGATGGCGTAGTTCGTACTATTGCAATGGGTTCTACTGAAGGCCTTAAGCGTGGTTTGAACGTAGTTAACACTGGTGCTCCAATCTCTGTACCTGTAGGTACAGCATGTTTGGGTCGTATCATGGATGTTCTTGGTCGCCCAATTGACGAAGCTGGTCCTGTTGCGACAGAAGCACGTTTGCCGATTCACCGCGCAGCACCTTCTTATGCTGAACAAGCGGCTTCTACTGACCTTTTAGAAACTGGTATTAAAGTCATCGACTTACTTTGCCCGTTTGCGAAAGGTGGTAAAGTTGGTCTGTTCGGTGGTGCCGGCGTTGGTAAAACTGTAAACATGATGGAATTGATCAACAACATCGCGAAAGCTCACTCAGGTTTATCTGTGTTTGCTGGTGTTGGTGAACGTACTCGTGAAGGTAATGACTTCTATCACGAAATGAAAGATTCTAACGTTCTAGACAAAGTAGCAATGGTCTACGGTCAGATGAATGAGCCACCAGGAAACCGTTTACGCGTAGCGTTGACTGGTTTGACTATGGCTGAATACTTCCGTGACGAGAAAGATGAAAACGGTAAAGGCCGTGACGTATTGTTGTTCGTTGACAACATTTACCGTTACACATTGGCTGGTACCGAAGTGTCTGCACTTCTAGGTCGTATGCCATCTGCAGTAGGTTATCAACCAACTCTTGCAGAAGAGATGGGTGTTCTTCAAGAACGTATTACATCGACTAAGTCTGGTTCTATTACGTCAATCCAAGCGGTATACGTACCTGCCGATGACTTAACAGATCCATCGCCTGCTACAACGTTTGCTCACTTAGACGCAACTGTTGTATTGAGCCGTGACATCGCATCTTCTGGTATTTATCCAGCGATCGATCCACTAGACTCAACTTCACGCCAACTTGATCCATTAGTAGTTGGTGCTGAGCATTACGAAATTGCTCGTTCAGTTCAAAACGTTCTTCAACGTTATAAAGAATTGAAAGACATTATCGCAATTCTTGGTATGGACGAGCTTGCTGAAGAAGATAAATTGGTTGTTTACCGTGCGCGTAAAATCCAACGTTTCTTCTCTCAACCGTTCCACGTAGCTGAAGTATTTACTGGCGCGCCTGGTAAATTAGTATCTCTTAAAGAAACGATTCGTGGCTTTAAAGGTCTTCTCGCTGGTGAATACGATCACATTCCAGAACAAGCGTTCTATATGGTTGGTGGTATTGACGAAGTTATTGCTAAAGCCGAGAAACTTTAATTAGCTACTCTAATTTAGGAGATTCTCATGGCGACTATGCAATGTGATGTTGTAAGTGTAAACGAGTCTTTGTACTCGGGCACTGTAACGATGCTAATTGCAAAAGGTGCTGGCGGTGAGTTGGGTATTATGCCTGGCCATGCTCCGTTGGTAACTTTGCTCAAGCCAGGCGCAATTCGCGTTTTGCTTGAAAATGGTACAGAAGAGTTAATCTATGTATCAGGTGGTGTTCTTGAAGTTCAACCGCACGTGGTTACGATTCTTGCAGATACTGCAGTTCGTGCACACGATTTAGATGAAGCTGCAATTCTTGAAGCGCGTAAAAACGCTGAAACATTGCTTGCCAATCAAAAGAGTGAGTTGGACACTGCTGCTGCACTTGCTGTTTTGGCAGAAACTGTTGCTCAGTTAGAAACGATCCGCAAAATCAAAAACCGCGCTCAATAAGAGACGGTTCGAGATTAAAGAAACCACCCGGAAGGGTGGTTTTTTTATGGTATATACAATTAACAATAAAAAGGAATTAGAGTTGAAGAAATTTTCAGAACTAAATTTATATAGAAAAATGCTTTCTATGTTCTTACTTACTTTTTCTTATACCTTGTTGATAACAATTGTGTTTATTTTTCCGATATCAAATGATAAAGGGACTACTTTAGCTTCTTGTTTGAGTGTTAGTGCAACTTTGTATGCAGCAATAGTTGCATATCTATTACTTGATAATTGGAAAATTGAGCATAGAGAAAACTTAAAAAGTGCTTATTTCCAGAAAACTTTTGATAAATATATAGAGTTAAAAGATGCTATTTATGTGCTTCAGAATATTCATGATTCTTGGCTTGAAGATATTTATAGAAATCAGGGTCAAATTGATGATTATGAGGATGGTGGACTAATTAAAGGAGTTTCTAATGTCAAAATCCATTTAAAGGAAATAGCGAATAGATTTGATTATTATGCAATTATTTTTAAAGATAAAACTTACGAACAAACAATTAAAGAATTTAAAGCCGAACTAGATAAAGTATTAGATCCAATTTTAGAGGAATATCATGAAAGAGAGGGACAGGTTTATCATTCTGAACATTTTGATGATGCTAAAAGTTTAAAAGAGCAGCTACCAATAATTGTAAAGCAATATGATGAAAGTATTTCTGACCTAATGTCTAATAAGATTCTATTAAAGTGATTTATTCATTTAAAATGAGAAGGGAAAATCAAAAATCCCCCATTCCCCACAGTCTTCACCTTAAATATCTCATCAAAACTGTTTGGTCTATTTTCCTAAATCCAAACTCTAGTTTTTATCTTCTTTAAAGAAAGCCTCTCTGAGCTGAGCTGACAACAGACGAGTCACTCTGTCATTTTGCATCTTAATCAATTGCTTTAATTTTTCAGCTTTTGGTGCATCTGTAAGGATAAAAATATCTTCTTTAGATTGGTCAGTATATGAAACAGGTCGAGGGTTTGCTGTGACCAAATTGGATGAAGCGGGGTATTCAATATGCCAAAGCTGAGTTGAAAGCGCCTTAATATATTTATATTCATCCGTATTTGGCTGAAAATGCTTATACAGATGTAAATCTTGCAATGCTTCTGAAGAACTGTGTATTGCAGTTGAGGATGGACTTTGCCATTCGGCAACAATCGGGTGAATCTCATGTTGCATCAAATGGTAGTCAAGCCAGTCGCCAAGTAAGCTGTGGTCAATATCTGCAACATAATCGCTATTTTGCTGGACTAACTGTTGTAACCGTTGCAATACGATAATTTCTTGTTGTTGCAGCGCATAACGTGCTGCAGTATCCAGTTGTTCAAACTCTGCAATGGGCAGATCTAATAAACGTTGTTGCTGTTCAAAAACATCAACAATATTGCTTTGATGGATATTATTCCATTGTTGTAGCGCATGAATTTCAAGTTGTTGAATTTCTTTAAATGCCTTGCTTCGATAGTGACTGAGCTTAAGACGCTGAATATTTTGCTGGTTGAATTCAATTCGTTGCTTTATGTATTCAACATAAGCAGCTGTTTGTTTTGGATTGACCGGCTGAATGACATCAACCAATAATAATTGATGTTGTTGAGTGTGTTTGAGCCAGTCCTGAATCAGTTGAACATCTTTGATTTGTTTAGAAAAAAACTGGTTTAAGCGTGGCGTGGTTTTTTCAGGCATGCTGAAATGCAACACGCCATATGCCATGATTGCTAAACAGACCACCCCAAGAACAATTTTTTTCATTATATAAAATATTTTTCTGCGTTTTAATCTGCACATTTTATAGTAAAAACGAGAAGTGGTTACTGTTTTTTTATAAAAGCATCAATTATTTATAGCTAAAATAGAAAACTTCCCATTTCCTGTAATTTTTAGCTTAAATATTCCAGCAAGCTTTCAGCCAAACTTGGGTCTTTATTTTATAAAAATAAGCCTGCTATCTTCATCGTAATCTAAAGTGTTATTCCACCAAATTAGCCTGTAGCTTATTCTTATAAAAAATCTTTGAATGATAAATTGATGAGTATGAAAATAATCGAATTAGAGCCCCATTTTTGGGAGCTCTATCAAGAGAGTGAACAGTTATATTTAGCAATTGCGATTGATGTCAGTTCTGTGGTGTCGTGTTGGGATCTGGTCTTAACTCGAATAGAAATAGAGGCTTATCAAAATTTCGGTCGCAACAGTATTGATCAACTTGCGAAAAAATTGGTGAAAGAGGTCTTTCGTGGCAATTTTTCTAATCTTGAAAATCGTCCTGCATCAGCAGCAGAAAAACAGGCAATGCAAGTCACATTTAAAAGCTGGCGTAACAGTCAAAAATAGTTTGGTTTTAAGTTTCGACTAACTGAACCGAAAATTCTCTATTGTCCACAATCTTTAGCTTAAAAAATTCATCTAAACCTTCACCTAAACTTGGCATGCCAAGCTTTCTAAAGGTTGCTCGAATACCGACTTCAGGAATGTGTGCTTTATTGGTATGTTGATTATTTCGTTCTAAAGTACTGTTTAAATCTGCTTTAAAATATAAGAAATCAATTCAAAACGGGTATCGTGGCAGGCTCAATATAACGTGCACGATCTGCTTTTGTCGGGTTGATTTCGAGTTGATATTATCAATGACACATTTAGCTTTATTGGTTAGATACATTTCAAAAATGAGATTTTCATTAAATAAAATTTTGATTAAATCGTGCAATGACAGAGATGGAGGAATTTACCGTAAATGACCAGGTTTTAAATGATCTGGTTTTAGTTATTTTTAATTTACGATCAATTTGATCAGACCAATTCATTGATGCTGAATTGGTCTAAATCGCTTTAAGCATTAGCCTTCCTGATCTGCTTCACTCTGGTCTTGTTCATTCTGTTCTGCTTCATCCTGACCTTGTGGAATCATCATTCCAGCCAATTTGATCATTTCCATTTGGATGCTGCCCATCTGTTTTTCAATTTTCTTGAAATCGACCTGACTCAAATCGACGTCACCATTTAAAAGTGGGGTAGCAAGGGTTTGCTGATTGGCTTGCATGATATTTTGACGAATCGAATCAATTTCCTGACTTTTCAGGTTCAAGCCAGTCAGTGCCTGATTAAATCCAGTCAGTTGCTGTTTCAGGGTTTTGGCAGTGCTTTGTAGCTGCTGTTGGTCTTTGTCATTGATTGCAGTTTCTAAATCAGTTTGAGTCTGCTTGAGCTGCTCAACATAATCGCCGGCTTTAAGCTGCATATCTGCAACGTCACGCACGATATAAAATATGTTGCCGCTTTTGAGTTCAGGCTTGGATATTTCTGCTGAATCTTTCGCTGATTCTGAAACCTGTTCAGATACTTCGCTTGATTGTGAAGTTCGGTCTTCGGTTGAATCAGGAGAGTTGGCTTGCTCGCAACCAATCAACAAAATGCCCGCACTAAACATCACAAAAGGAGAAACCACATTTTGGATGAATTTTTTCATAATCAATTCATATCTTTACTTTAATCCTGCCTAATATAAGGGTGAAATGTGTAGAAAAGAATGATTGTTGCAAAGCGATAACAAATTTATTTCCAGGCATTAAAAAAGAGTACCGAAGCACTCTTTTCTCACCGAGATTGTTGGGATTAGCCAGCAATAATTTTGATAATGTTATGACTCATGATATTGGTTAAAACATAATCGCCATTCACTTTAATCCATTGTTGGTTTTTACCCGGTTTGCTCAATTTTTTAAATTTTTTGTGGTCTACTTTATAGCTGTGGCCATAGTATTGAGTTGGTACTTTTTGACCCACTCGCCAGTCATGTGATGGATTCACCGCTTTTTTATGTACAGCATTGTGGTGTTGCTGAACTGGTGTCTTATGGTGATTTTGAACAGGTTGATGGCCATATTGCTGGTGATGTTGTTGTGGATTATGCTCTTGTGGAGCAGCCATTGCAGGTGCAGCAACCAGAGCTGTAGATAATGATAAAACGATTGCTTTTACTAGAGTATTCATACTTCACCTTGTGTTCATGGCGGTTGGTTTATGCGTCCACTATATTGCTAAGTCATTGATACATCGTGGATGAAGTGTTGTTGAATAATTAAAATAAAGGATGAAGTGTGAAGTATTAAAGTATGAGTTTTTACGTGGTTAAGTTTTTGTTTTTGAATAAAAAATATAAGTATCTATAAGTGGTATAGATACTTACATTACTGTTACAAATTACTTGGCAAGTTCTGCATTCACCGCATCAACGATACGTGCATCATCTGCAGTAATATCCGGTGCGAAACGTGCCACAACCTCACCATTTTTATTGATCAGGAATTTTTCAAAGTTCCACAGCACTTCCGGTTTAGGGTTCGGGGTTAAACCATAATCAACCAGATCTTTCCACCACGGACCTTCACCCATACGTTCTGGAATGGCTTGAGTCAAGGTTTGATAAAGTGGGTGCTTGTCTTCACCGGCAACTGAAATTTTAGAAAACAGGGGGAAATTCACTTGGTAATTGATTGAACAGAATTCCTGAATTTCTTCATCAGAACCGGGTTCTTGTGCCAAGAAATTGTTGGCAGGAAAACCTAAAATCTCAAGTCCCTGATCCTTCTTTTCCTTATACAGTTTTTCCAAGCCTTCATATTGCGGAGTAAGACCACATTTAGATGCGGTATTTACAATGAGCAGAACTTTACCTTGATACTGGTTCAGTGTGGTGTCATTGCCTTGAATGGTTTTGACAGGAATGTCATAAACGGATTGGCTCATTCTGTTGTCCTTAAATGCTTGAGATTATCGTTGTTTTGTTTTAACGGTTATTGCGCCTATCGACAAGCATTTATTGGTAATTCTAAAAATCTTCCCAGATAAACCAATTAAAAAACAGGCCAAAAGACCTGTTTTTTAAACTCACCTTAAATTATTGGGCGGTTTGCGCTTTGGTTTGCAGAGCCTGCATTTCAGTGACTAATTCTTTTTGCAATTCAGTGGCGCGGTTTTGCAGTTCAGTGATTTTTTTGGTATCCGGTGTATTGGCAATACTCGCTTCAGAAAGTTCTATACCAATATTATTGGATTCTTTAATTTTGCCACGAACAGCATTAAGCTCTGTGCTTTTCAGGCTTAAAGCGTCGAGGTCCTGATTGAAGCGTGCAATATAGCTTTTCATTTCCGCAACAATCGAATTTAAAGAGGCTTTATCACCTTTTTGCGCAGCTTGATTGGCTTTGTCTTGCAAGGCCGCTGCTTCTTTGGCCCGGCTGTTGGAGAGTGTCTGAATCTGGTTTAAATCATTTTTAATATCTGCGGCATTGTTTGAGCTTAAGGCGGCGGTTGCGGGTTGAGTACTCGCAGGAGGAGTAGATACCGCTGAACTAGTCGATGACGATGCTGGTGCTTCATTAGTTTTTTTATCGCACGCCGTTAATGCCATGGCAGCAAAACACAGTGAAGCCAATAATCGTTTTTTCATAACGCATCCTCACAGGTTTAATTGAATCATCAAAACTGACTCTATTAAACCTGATTCTATTCATTCAAATTTAAAAATACGGCACATACTAAGTTGAGTATGGTTCTCAAAGTCGCATACTTCTGTTGCTGCTGACTATGGTTTTTTTGTTGGCTTATCTACGACAAATTGCAAAAAAGGTAATTTAAACTCGTATAAAGATTAGATTTCACGCAGTTGTGCCGGAGTTTGTTCGGTATAGCGTTTAAAGAACTCAATAAAGCTGGAACTGTGCTGATAACCCAGTTCATAAGCCAATTTTTTCACGGTTTTGCCTTGGCGAATCTGCGTGATCGCATATAAGATTTTCGCCCGATTACGCCATTCGGATAAGCTCAATTGTAATTCTTGCTGGCTTAAACGCAGTAAATGCCGTTCACTTATGGATGAGTCGCGCAGCAACTGCTGCAAGCTTTTTTGAAATAACTGTGGATTGGCCAATTGCTGTAATAGCGGCTTAAGCAAAACATGACTGGTTTGCGGTAAATAATGTTCATAAACCGGTGCTGTTTTCAGCTGATCCATCAGCACCTGTAATAAATGCGCATAATGTGCGGTGGTTATGCCTTGCTGTTTTTGTTCCAGGATTTCATGTACCAGATGCCGAAGAAAGGGGCGAATACTTAAGGTTTTGGTACAAGCTGCAAAATGTTCACAGAGTGAAGGATGCACGCGAATACAGACATAATGGGTGATTTGTTCATCTAGGGCGATAGAGGCATGTGCTGTTTGAGGTGGCAGCCAGATACCGTAATTCGGTGGCGACAGATAAATTTGTCCTTCAATTTCATATTCTAAAATACCGTTCAAACTAAAATTGAAATCGCCCCACAAAGAACTGTGTGGCGCGACAATTTCATCCTTTTGATAAAAGAAATCATCCACTTCTACATATTGTTCAATATTTTCCAGCATGTGAATGTCCTTATTTTGGTTCTTCTCTGTCACTGCATCAATTTTATAGCTAGTACGAGTTTTCCTTACACAGCACTGAGCAATCTAAGCTGTGTCTGTAGCGCAATATTGATGTCTGAAATCCGATATTCTAATTATTTCAGACTTCAGTAAAAATGCATACTGGATATTTAAGCACAGGAAAGGGCATGACACAGCCAAACAAAACAGTCTGGTGGGCACTGGCTTTGCCATTACTGGCAGTTTTAATCTGGTCGATGAATATTACGGTGACACGTTATGTAGCAGACTATATTTCTCCTGTGAGTATCAGTTTTTATCGTTGGTTAATTGCTTTTCTTGTATTAACGCCTTTTATGTTGGGCAAAGTCTGGCGTGAACGTCAGTTGGTGATGCAACACTGGAAACAGCTTGCTGTACTGGGCGCTTTTGGCATGGTGTTGTATCAAGGCCTGGGCTATACCGCAGCACATTATACGACCGCGACCAATATGGGCATTATCAATGCCTTTATTCCTGTGTTTACCATCTTTGTTTCCATGCTCATGCTCAAGGATATTCCGAACCGTTTTGCAGTCGTGGGCAGTATCTTATCTTTTGCCGGTTTGCTCTATGTGATGGCGCAAGGGAATCTGCTTCATCTGCTGCAGTCAGGCGGCCATCTGGGCGATGCCATGATGGTACTGGCGGTATTTTTCTATGCTTTTTATGGCGTGTTCTTGAAAAAGTGGCAACTGCAAATTCCGTTGATGGTGAGTTTGTATGTGCAGATTGTTTTTGCCTTGCTTTACCATTTGCCCTTTGTTTTATGGTTAGGGCTGGATGCGATTGATCAGCACAATGTCGGCAGTGTTCTTTATGCCGGTATTTTCCCCTCTCTGATTGCCCCCTTAGTCTGGATGCTGGCAGTACAAATGATTGGACCGAATCGAACCAGTATTTTTATGAACCTGATGCCGGTCTGTACCGCAATTATTGCCAATTTGTGGTTGGCTGAAGCCTGGACGATTTATCACAGTATTGGGGGCGTGATCATTTTGCTGGGAATTTTATTGGCCCAAAAGAAAGTGATAACAGCAGCCACAGCAAAGTTGAATACTTAAGCTAAAAATAGATGAAAAAAACAACAAACGAATTTATTTTTTCATGTGTCGTTAATTGCGTACAAAGATGAATCAGGGGTTTAATCATAGCTTGAAATGACTGTTTTGAAAAAAGATGATTGAAAAATAGTGAGATAATTTAAATTGTTAAGAAAATGTGATGAATGCTTTATAGGTTTTAAGTGTTTTATAAGATATATAATATATTTGTATAACAAAACAATTTATTAGATAATATTTCTATCGTAAATGTTTAAGTATTTAAGCTTTTGCACCCAGCTTTACAGACCCTCTGGATGTGATTTATGCACATCCTTTTTATGCTCAGCCGTCCCTATATGGTTGAGCTTTTTTTTGTCTAAAAATTAGGATGGGTCAATCCATTCATCAAAATGATCCGCATTAAGCGCGGATCACTTCACCTGTTTCAGCATCAATAATCCGGCTCGGTTCTTGGCTAAGACCTAGATCACCGTTTAGGTAATTGATTTGAGTTGAGAAATACTGATTAGCTTCTTGCAGTGAGTGGGCAGGTGTGCCACCGGTAGGATTGGCACTGGTCGATACAATAAAACCATTAAACGCATTGCATAGCGCCACGCATAAAGGGTGGGTGGTAACACGCACCGCCACTTTCGGGTGGTTGCCTTTAATCCATTTTGGAATATGCTCGCCTGCAGGAAGTAACCAGGTGGTTGCGCGTTCAGTTGGTGAGCGATGACTCCACGAATCTATCACTTTCTGACGCATTTCTGCAGTGAGAGGTTCTAACAGAGGCTCAACTTGTGCGATCTGGGCTGCCAATAAAATTACCCCTTTTTCAATCGGGCGTTGCTTTAAGCGTAAAATTTTCAGGAAAGCCTGTTCATTAAACGGATCACAGCCTAAGCCCCAAACTGCCTCTGTAGGGTACGCTAAAACCTGTCCTTGTTTTAAACATTGAGCAGCTTCGGCAACAGAGGTGGTAATCATTGGATCTTATCCCTTCAAATACATTTAAGCGGGATATTGTGAACCTTATTTGCCTGGACGACAACGTAGATACAAACCTGCCTGCTGCATACATAAGCCAAGTAGCTCTAATTCCATCAGTTGGCTGGTCAATGTAGCAATATCGGATTGCAGTTTAGCGACCAGATCATCGATGGTTTGCCCGACCCAATCCAGCTGGTTATACAGCGGCGTTAAGTGAGGCGGTAATGCAGTGGGTGCTTGGATTGGTACTTGAAGGCTATCTGAATTTTTGCATTGTTCAATCTGCTGCTGATTCTGCCATTGGGTCGGCAGGGCCAAGTCTTCAATCACCTGTTCGGGATGGTCGACCAAAATGGCCCCTTCACGAATCAGTTGATGGCAGCCTTGATGATGCTCGCTATAAATATGACCGGGAATGGCAAAGATTGATTTACCTTGTTCGGCCGCCCATTTCGCCGTAATTAAAGAACCACTTTTCAGTGCGGCTTCTGCAACGATGACGCCCAGACTTAAACCGCTCACCAGGCGATTGCGCCGTGGAAAATGCTGCTGTAAAGGCGGTGTTCCTGGCAAGAATTCAGTCACCACTGTACCTGACTGGCTAATGATCTGTTGTCGCAGTTGCTGATGCTGTGTCGGGTAGGTCTGGTCCAGGCCAGTACCCATCACGGCAATGGTTCGACTGTGGCGTAAAGCCCCTTGATGTGCGGCTTCATCAATCCCTTCAGCCAAACCGCTAATAATGTAAAAACCTTGATCACTTAAATAATAGGCAAAATCATAAGCCACCTGTCGCCCGTGGCTGCTCGGTTTGCGGCTGCCGACAATCGCAATTTGAGGCTGCAACAGTGCCTTAGCATCACCTTGGCCAAATAGAATGGGCGGTTTATCTGCGTAGGGCAGCAGTTGAGTAGGGTAATCTGGATGTTCGAGTGTAAGAATAAAGTCGCTATGTTTTTGAATCAGGGCAACACAATGCTGAAATTGCAGCTGTGATTCAGGAAGATGAAAATCTCTCAGGCGCTGAATATGGTTTTTGTGAATGCCAAGCTTTTGCCAGGTTTCAATTTGATCGGGCTGTGTTGCCTCAGCGAGATGTGGATAGTGTTTATTGATTTTATAAAAGCTGGGCAGGGAGTGTTGCAGCAGAAACCATAAACGAATGTAATCCAGCTGCAAGCAGCTTAATGAATTGAGCATAATGAGACCTTTTAGATATGTCTTCTTTTTATTGTTTAAAAAATTTATTGTTTAAAAATTAAAATGAGGCTGAATCTCAGCCTCATTTCTAGATTTCGATTTATTTAACGATTATTCATCCATCAGTGGCGGCTGAATGCCAGCACCGACTTTAATCGGTAATTCACTATCCAGTACATAAGCATAGCTTAAGTTTTCAAAGCTTTTGAATACCATGATGTTACCAATACGTTGCCCAGGTAATTGCACACGTTCTTTGGTTTTCGGATCGGTGACGACTTCACCTTTCTGGTTCACTGTGAGCACATGTCCAACTTGAACACCTTGCAGGCTACCACGGTCAATGGTCACTACACTGTGTTTTGCCGCTGTGCCGATAGAACCCATCACGCGAACAACTTGCCCACCTGCAACCACTTCTTCGGCATTGGTCGGGTAGAACAAGGTTGGCAACATTGGATCGTATTCAGGAAGGACACGATCTCCACGACGAACTTCAGCATTATAAGTATCTGTCAGTTCAAGGGTGGTAATGTCATTTTCACCGCGAACTGCAACACCTGATGCGACTTGAATTAACTCAAGGCCAGCATTGTATTTTTTACCATTGGCATCGGTAAACATATACGGTTCGCCTTCACGGTAAACGGCATAGCGTTGACCGACTTCCAGACCATTTCCGCGTGCATAAACGGTTTGACCTTTGGCAGCAAGAACACGTTGATCGGCAGTACCTAAAATGTATGGCGTACCTTGAATCGATTCAGGTGCCACAATGGTGCTACGTTCCAGCCAGTGTTTGATGTATTCCAGAGGAATCACTGGAATAGCATTATTTAAAGATTCAACCCGAACTTGAGGTTGCAGTTTGGTGCCGGTGCCACCGGTATAGCGACGGATAATTCCTTCACAGCCATCACCCTCATCTTTACCAATAATCGGTTTGCCATTATAGGTACACATAAGCAGGCGGTCGCCCGGGAAAATCCAATGTGGATTTTTCACGTGTTTGTTGCTGGCCCAAATTTCAGGCCAGCGCACGGGATTTTTTAGAAATCTTTTGGAAATATCCCATAAAGTATCACCTTTTTTCACCACATAAACTTGTGGCGCACCGGCTTTTAATGTAGGTGGGTTTACATTTCGGGCGGGTGCCGCTTCAGCAACACTAACAACGCCGACCCCAACACTTACACAAACGGCAAGTGCCAATAATTGTTTTTTAAACCCCAAGGCACTAAAAGTTGGCATGCCCTTCAAAACCTTTTTCATTATCATAATTCCTAAAATTATGTATGTAGTTGCGTTATAATAACGATATTACACACATTTTTTTGATGAAGCATTCCTTCATTTTGTTTTTTGATCAATGGCATAAGTGAGGACACCGTATGGCCTTATTACCTATTTTAAGTTTCCCGGATCCCCGTCTTCGTACCATTGCTAAACCAGTCGAAGAAGTCACTGATGAAATTCGTCAGCTTGCAGCAGATATGTTTGAAACTATGTATGAAGCGCCTGGTATTGGCTTGGCTGCAACACAAGTGGACTACCATATTCAGCTGATTGTCATGGATTTATCTGAAAATAAAGATCAACCCATGGTATTTATTAACCCCAAAGTTACCCCGTTAACTGAAGAAACTCAGCCCTATGAAGAAGGCTGTCTGTCAGTGCCTCAAATATACGATAAAGTTGAGCGTCCGTCACGTGTAAAAATCGAGGCCATTAACCTTGAAGGTCAATCATTTGAGATGGAAGCAGACGAGCTTCTCGCTGTTTGTATTCAACATGAAATGGATCACTTAAATGGCAAGTTATTTGTCGATTATTTATCGCCATTAAAGCGTCAACGTGCACGTGAAAAAGTCGAAAAAACTGTTCGTCAACGCCAAAAAGAGAAAGTTGCGGTAAAACGTTAAGCACACATATTTAGATAAAATGAAAATTTACAAAGCCCAATTTCGATTGGGCTTTGTTATACTTGAGTTAGACAAATTTTAGGGTTTGCCGGTGCTTTTGCGTAGTGGTCTGCTGCTATCTTGTATAGCGGTATTTTTACAGATTGCTGTTTTTTTACAGCCCTTGCTACCGAAGCAATATCAGATTGCTCCGGTCTGTGAAACCATTACGCGTGCATTATTACTCAGCTCTAGCACTATTCATCAAACCTCCACTTCTGAACATTCCCATCATCAGGTAAATCAAGACACCCAATTGCATGAACAGCATGCAGGGCATGATCATGATGCCAACCATAAATGCCAGTACTGTACTGTCTACGGTAACTTGGTCTTGCCTCCTGAATTGGACGTTAAAGAAGTTCTAGATCGTATTCAAATTCGTTTAATTGCATTCCAAAAGACCTTTAGTCATGTCTGGTTTGTTCTACAGCGACTCTTTCTTCTGCCCCAAGGGCGAGCCCCACCACTATTTGCATAAATCGAAACCTGTTTTCGGGTCTTAATTGACTTAAGCCCTTGCGCTGCTTCAACCGCAGCTCATATTTATGTATTAGTGAGATTGAAAAATGGCTCAGCCAAAATTCTTTTTACAGCCTCTTGCAGCTGCGATTTGTGTTGTTTGTTATTCAGCTTCAGTATTTGCTCAAGAACAAACTGCAATTATTCAGACTTTAGCCCCAATTGTGGCAACTGCACATCAAGGCAATGATGCCAATGGTTTGATTGTGCGTGCAGATCCTAAGCAGCCGATTCAACCGATTCCCGCCAGTGATGGTGCTGATTATCTACAGAGTATTATGGGATTCAGCTCGATTAAAAATGGCGGCACTAATGGTGATGTGACTTTCCGTGGCATGTTTGGTTCGCGGATTAAAATTTTAGCGGATGGCACAGAAAATCTGGGTGCCTGCCCAAGCCGTATGGATGCGCCAACTTCTTATATTTCACCGGAAAGCTATGACCGCATTTCGGTGATTAAAGGTCCGCAAACGGTTCAATATGCCAATACCGGTTCGGCTGCGACCGTTATCTTTGAACGCGAAGCGGAAAAGCTGAGTCAAGATAAGCCTTATCGTGGTCAAGCCAGTGTCTTGATGGGTTCATATGGTCGTCTTGATCATAATGTTGAAGCCGCAGTAGGAGATGAACAGAAATATATTCGCCTGAATGCCAATCGCTCAGTTTCAGATAGCTATAAAGATGGTGACGGCAATACTGTTCCTTCGGATTGGGAACGCTGGAATGCGGATCTGGCTTTGGGATGGACACCGGATGAAAACACGTGGGTAGAACTTACTGGCGGGAAATCAGATGGTGAAGCAGTCTATGCTGGACGCGATATGGATGGTTCTCAATTTGCCCGTGAAAGTCTTGGACTGCGTGTAGAAAAGAAAAATGTCACCGAGGTGATCAAGAAAATTGAAGCGCAGGTGAACTATAGTTTTAACGATCATGTCATGGATAACTTTAGCTTGCGTACGCCACCGACTGAAAAAATGATGCATGACGGTATGGAGATGGAGATGCCGAATCCATCTTCTATGCAAGTGACACGCCGTACCTTAAATGCCCGGTTGGCTGCTGTCAGTGAATGGGATCGACTGCAGCTGACGACAGGGATCGATTCCCAGCAGAATCATCATGCCGGTAGCATGACATCAATGATGATGAATATGCCGATGCAAACCAATATGAAGTTCCAGTCTTATGGTGCGTTTGGTGAGTTGGCTTACCAGTTCAATGATAATTACAAGTTGGTCACAGGTGCACGTGTTGATCAGGTGAAAATTGATGCCTTAAAGCTCAATGATGACCGTAAAGAAACATTGCCAAGTGGATTTGTTCGTTTAGAGAATCAACATCCAGAGCATGATGCCAAATCCTATATCGGCGTAGGTTATGTCGAGCGTGTACCGGATTATTGGGAACTGTTTAGTGCCAAACACGGTAATACTGGGATACCTGTTCCTGCATTTAATGATCTCAATACCGAAAAAACTTTACAGTTAGACATGGGTTATCAACATGAGCATGGTGCACTCAGTTCTTGGGTTTCTGCTTATGCTGGACTGATCAATGATTATATTCTGATGAGTTATCATGATCATTCAGGATCTATGCCTGGCATGAACCATGGTAATGCTGAAAAAACAGCTGGCGCTAAAAATGTAGATGCGACCATTGCCGGCGCTGAAGCAGGCATTGGTTATCAATTTACCGGTCATCTGCAAGCGGATGTCAGTGCCATGTATGCCTGGGGTGAAAATACCACCGATGATAAACCTTTACCGCAAATTTCCCCTTTGGAAGGTCGGGTTAATCTGCGTTATGTGCAGGATCAATATACTTTGGGTGCATTGTGGCGTGTTGTGGATAGTCAAAATCGTATCAGTAAAGATCAAGGCAACATCGTGGGGTATGACTTGGGTGAAAGCCGTGGTTTTGGAACATTATCATTGAATGGCACCTATCATGTTTACGACGGGATAGACCTTTCCGTGGGTATTGATAACGTGTTGGATAAAACCTATAGCGAACACTTAAATAAAGCGGGGAGTGCCGGCTTTGGTTTTGCAGCTGATGAGCAATTTAATAATATTGGTCGTAACTACTGGGCACGCATCAGTATGAAATTCTGATTCAAACTGAATTTCATTAAAAAAAGCCATCGCTGTTTCAGTGATGGCTTTTTTATTTCTAGATAAATAGGCAATCGGTTAGATCTTTTTTAATGGATTTATTTTACTTGATCACACCATTTTGTTTATTAAGTAACAGTAATGTTGAAGAAAGCAGCAAGAATTGTTCTCTAAATAAGCATTAATGAGAGGGTTTATTTTTTTAATAGTAATAAAATCAGTATGTTGATTTATTTTGATTGCATGTTTTATAAGGAGAATAAAAAATATAAAATTAATTAACTATATAAAACAATATCTTATATTTTTATTGGAATATAAAAGCAACAGCCAAATAAAAACTTTCAAAAACAGGCTTGCAACCCCTCTGAAATACTGTAGAATGCACATCCATCGGCGGTGATGTTGATTAAAACTTGTTGAGAAACAAGGATTTAGCCTAAAGGGTAAAATCTGGAAGTCTTGAAGAAGTTAAAAATTAATTGGCAAAACCTGTTGACTATTCTTGTAAAGAGAGTAGTATAGCCGACCTAGCTTGCTGGTGACGAATCAGCAAGAAGATCATTAAGAGATTATGAAGAACAACTTGTGTGGATTTTTACTGGTTGATCAATCGAAATTATTTTCATTGATTGATGGTAGAAATGACTCGAAGTTTATTTGAGAAATATTTGTCAGAAAATTGATGAGCCAAGATTGGTGCCCTTTAAGGCACTAAGCAATATTAAACTGAAGAGTT
>NZ_SJNZ01000007.1 GCF_004331155.1 Acinetobacter terrestris | reverse complement strand
TGATGGCTGATGGCTGATGGCTGATGGCTGAAATTATTAAAAATTTAGAAAAATAAAAATATGAATTGAATATAAAATAGACAAAATTTATCAAGCTGCTATTGTTGCATGTATAAAAATAAAATCTGGTTAAATTGAATAATGAATCAAAACAATAAGATTTTGATTGCCGCAAGTCTGGCAAATGGTGGCTGTTTCTCGATGATTTTGCCCATACTTGCACCTTTGGTGCGTCAAATGAAAATGACAGAACTGCAAGGTGGAGCTTTGATATCGGCAGGTGCACTGTTGATGGCAATAGGGGCAATCTATATTTCTAAACAGCAAAATAAATACAGTATTTATAGCTTATTAAGTGTCGGTTTTATCGGTATGACCCTCACTTGGGGTTTATTTACTGCAGTTTTGGCTTATGGGCTTGAATATCATCTTGCTACGATGCTGCTGTTTACCTTGTTATTGTTGGCTCGGGCAAGTATGGGCATCTTTATGGCGATGCCGCAAATTGCTTTACAAACCTATGTCATGACCAAATATACCCAAGAACAAGAGCGCAGCCAGACCATGTCCAAGTTTGGTGCATTAAATAGTGCAGGTTTGGTACTCGGCCCATTTTTAACGACACTTTTATTGGCATGGGGCATGCTGACGCCGTTATGGGTTGCCTTTATTATTTTTGCGTTAATTAGCTTATATATTGTGCTGAAATTTGACCGCAAGGAAACTGGATTTTCTGATACTTCTGGACAGACTATAACAGCTGAAAGCACGACATCTACCCACAACCAAGCATTTTCTTTGCGTAACAGTATGGGGTGGTTTGGATTAGGATTTAGTCTCTATATTGCGATTGTCACTGTAAATCTAACCGCGGGTTTTTATATACAAGATCAATTTCAAATTTCGACTCGGCAGAGTGCAACTTATTTTGCCCAATGTTCTTTAATTGCCGGAATATCCTTAGTGATTATGCAAATGGCGATTTCCAGATTTCTACAATGGTCCGTGCAGCGCTTATTGTGGATTGGACTGATCTGTATGATGCTGGGCTTGCTGATCTCCATTCAAACCACACATGTTCATATTTTTCAAAGTGCTTATGTTCTATATGGTGTGGCTGTGGCTTGCCTAACTCCTGCATTTACTACAGGTGCTGCCCAATCTGCACCACAGCATTTACAGGTTAAAGTTGCCAGTTTTTGTACTGCGACACAGGCTTTGAGTTTTGTATTTGGGCCATTGGTCAGTACCGGTTTGTATCAGTGGCATAGTGATTATCCATTTTACTTGTTAATGATCATGTTTATGTTGCTTGCCGTTTATTTCCTGCTTTATCAAAAGAATATGCAGCCATCTTCAGTTTCGGTATGAGGCTATTTTGCAGTATTTATGCAGTTATAGTTCCAGGTTGGTTTTTGAAGATTTATCGATAACGCAACAAGGTTAGTGACACGATTTAAATATAAAAAAGCTGAATATAATTCATGGTTGGGTGAATATTACTAAATCAACACATCGAGAAAATTAATATCATTCATGCTTTAATAAGGTGATTGAATTTAAAGTGATTTGATGTGTGTTCTTAAAGCCTTCTACGCCCGTTGTTCCGACACTTGCAGGGGATTATCCTGAATGGCATCGCGGACGCGAGCATTTTTCGTTATGGTATATCGAAATTGAGCATCCAGAATTATTGGATTATTTACATCAGCTGCGTTCGGTTTTTTCAGATTTTTTATACACACCCAATACCCGCCAATTTCACATCACTTTATTTATTTGTGGTTTTCTCACTGAACAAAACCCAGTTTGGGATGATGATTTTTGCATTGCAAAGA
This sequence comes from Acinetobacter terrestris, assembly GCF_004331155.1. Taxonomy (GTDB): domain Bacteria; phylum Pseudomonadota; class Gammaproteobacteria; order Pseudomonadales; family Moraxellaceae; genus Acinetobacter; species Acinetobacter terrestris. Next base: position 124,227 of record NZ_SJNZ01000007.1, on the reverse strand, counting down.
TGCGTCAACATATCCGACATTTAACAGAGAATGCTCGAAATAAAATTCAATTAAAAACAGGCCGTATCAACAGTTTTGAAAGTGCCTTATTTGTCGAAATTATTGATGAAAATGGCATTCTTTTAAAATTGCGTCATTTACTTGCACAAAGTTGCGATGAAATTGCACCGCTCGAGTATTGTCCACATCTTACTTTAGGTTTGTATCATCAAGAGTTCAATAGTGATTTAATTTTTAAATGTATCAACAGCATCGAACAAAAAAGCTTTGAGTTTTCAGTCGACCAACTGACTTTTGGCACATATGACGCAAAAATATTGCAAGGTCAGCTCTATCCATTTTATCAATTTCAACTGGGTGACGTATGATGCAACTCATTTTAGGCGGCGCACGTTCTGGTAAAAGTCGCCTTGCGGAACAAATTGCAAAAGATTCAGGTTTGGCGGTCACTTATATTGCCACCGCACAAGCGTTCGATGCCGAAATGCAAGACCGGATTTATCATCATCAAGCGCAACGTCCAAAGCACTGGACTGTGATTGAAGAGCCATTATATCTGGCCAATTGTCTAATCGAGCTTGATCAACCCAATCAAGTGATTCTGGTCGATTGCTTAACCTTGTGGATGAGCAATTTGTTGATGCATGAAAATCCTGACTTACAGATGCAGCAATGCCAACACCTGCTGGATATTTTACCGATATTAGAGTCAGACGTTATTTTAGTCAGTAATGAAACCGGCCTAGGCGTGATCCCGATGGGCGAGATCAGCCGCAAGTTTGTCGATGAGTCGGGGCGTTTGCATCAACAGTTGGGGCAAATTGCCGATAAAGTTGTGTTTTGTGTTGCGGGTTTTCCCATGATTTTAAAAGGAGCGAAAGAATGAACTGGTGGTTGGATGCGTGTAAAACGCCAAGTGTAGAAGCAAAAAAACAGGCGGAAGAACGTCAATTACAACTGACTAAACCAACAGGCTCATTATCTGAACTTGAAAATACCGCGGTGCAACTGGCAAGTTTGCAAGCAAATCCACGTCCCCATGTAGACCAGCCCTGGATCACGATTTTTGCCGGTGATCATGGTGTGATGGAAGAAAATATTTCTGCCTATCCACAGGCTGTGACGCGTCAAATGCTGCAAAACTTCACCACGGGTGGCGCTTGTATCAGTGTAATTGCCAAAGAATACAATGCCAAATTACAAGTGATTGACTGCGGTTCTGTGGGTGAGGCCTATGAATATGCTGGCGTAGAACGTCATTGTATTATTCCGGGAACAGCTAACTTTGCCAAACAGCTTGCCATGACTGAAGCTGAATGTATTGAAGCGATGAATCTGGGGCGTAAAAGTGTAGAAGATGCCGTGGCCTATGGTGCATCGATTTATGTCGCAGGGGAAATGGGCATTGGCAATACCTGTTCTGCCTCAGCAGTGGCCTGTTTTTTACTGGATGAGCCTGCAGAACAGCTCACTGGTGTAGGTACGGGTATTCGTGAAGCACAACTGATTCATAAAAAAAATGTCATTAACCAGGCCATTGCTTTACACCAAGATTATGTCGCTCAAGATGCTTTTAAAGCCCTTTGCGCGGTAGGTGGTCTGGAAATTGCAGCAATGACGGGTGCCTATGTCCGCTGTGCACAGCTCGGTTTGCCTATGGTGGTTGATGGCTTTATTACCACAGTTTCAGCACTTGCAGCGGTGCGTTTAAATCCTGCAGTTCGTGAGTGGATGCTGTTTGGACATCAATCGGCAGAATATGGACATCGCCGTTTATTGGAACAACTGAATGCCAATCCATTACTCAAACTGAACTTGCGTTTAGGTGAAGGCAGTGGTGCAGGGGCTGCTTTAGGTGTAATTAAGCTGGCATGTAGCCTGCATAACCACATGGCCACTTTTGCAGAAGCAGCCGTGATTGGCGAAAAGGTTTAATCCTAAAAAGTATTCAACAGGATATTGAACATGTTAAAGATTGATCTGCTTCGTCATGGTGAAACGACTTTAAGTCATACCTTGCGCGGTTCTACAGATGACGATTTAACCGAATTGGGTTGGTCGCAGATGCAGCAAAGCATAGATCAGTCTTGGCATGCTAATAAGCCCAATTCTATGCAAAAACAGGTGCAATGGGATGTGATTTTTAGCTCGCCCTTAAAACGCTGTCGTTTATTCGCAGAATCAGTCGCAGAGCAAAAGCAGCGACCTCTCTTTTACGATGCCGGTTTGCAAGAAATGCATTTTGGCGATTGGGAAGGTGTATCGACCCAAGTTATTTATGAAAATGAGCCTGAATTACTGGCGAATTTTTGGCAACAACCGACTCAATTTACCCCACCCAATGCAGAAAACATGCAGGAATTTTATCAACGCATCTTCAAGAGTCTTGAACAGATGCAACAACAGATGCTGGAAAATGAATGGCAGCATGCTTTGGTGGTGACCCATGGTGGCGTGATTAAGCTTTTAAAATGTATGGCTTTGAATCATTCACTGGATGAAATTTTAAAAATGACAGCAGAATTGGGACAACTCAATTCCTTTGCAATTCATGAAGATTCTTCTATTCATTTGTACGAGGAATTGCCGCAATGACACCATTTTTTATCGCTTTGCAGTTTTTAACCATATTTCCTGTTCAATTGAAAGAAATGCCGAGCAAACAGCAAAATGGTCAATCTTTACTGTTTTATCCACTGATTGGTTTGATGATTGGTGCAATTTTATTTGCTATCGCCATGCTGTTGCATGCATTGCCGGTCATCTTGCTAAGCAGTCTGATTTTAGTGGTCTGGATCTGGCTGACGGGTGGTTTACATCTGGATGGTTTAGCAGATACTGCCGATGCTTGGGTCGGTGGTTTTGGTGATAAAGAACGCACTTTAAAAATCATGAAAGACCCGAGCTGCGGGCCAATTGGGGTTTTGAGTTTAATTATTCTGTGCTTAATTAAATGGTCAGCACTATATGTACTATTAGAAAAACAACTCTATTCAGCCCTGTTTTTATTTCCGATATTAGGTCGTTTAGCCCCCTTATTTTTATTTTTGACGACCCCATATGTGCGTGAAAAAGGTTTGGGATCTTCAATTGCAGAATGTATTCCTAAAACGGGTTCAGTAATCTTATCTGCCTTGTGTCTGGTTGCAGCTGCATATTTTGCATGGGTAGGTGTTTTGACTGTAATGATATTTATAGCGACCTTAATCTATTTGCGGCATAAATTTATACAGCGAATTGGCGGCATTACGGGCGATACAGTTGGGGCAAGTATTGAAATTTGTGAGGCTGTAAGTCTTTTGAGTTTTGTGATGAGTTTATTTTATTTGAATTTTTCATAGCCTAGATTATTGCTTAAATGAGATTCTATTTATGAGATTTTTTAAACAAAATTTGGATGAATAGCTTCCAGAATTAAGATTTTTAATAGTTAATTTAAGAAAAATAAAATTAAGAATAATATGAATATTTTTAAAATATTCACATAACAAATTAAGTAAAAAATATCTTTTGTGTAAAAATAATATTGAGAAATTTATAAAAAACTCTCATCAAAGGAATATTTTTAGTAGAAAATAGCTTTAAATTTAATGTTACATAAATATACATTTATTTAATTTATCCAATTGAATCATAAAATTTATTTTTTAAATATTTAATTTTAAACATGTTTCTTTTGTTATTTTTTGTGATCAATATACCTAGTTCTAGTGATATCAATCTCATTTTATTTCCCTTTTAATCGTCAGTAATCATTTTGATTAAATTCGTGGTACGGATGAAGGGATTGAATATGAAATTTGCCAACATTTTGTTGATGCTTATTTTGTTGCAATTTTCAGGAAATATTTATTCTGCAAATCAAACTTCTTCAGTGGATGTTGTGACGACTATTCCTGTGAGTTGTCAATTTTCCAATGTCAGTCCACAAATCATTGTTTCTGAAAATGGTGGCGTTGCTACAGGAAATTTTAGTTTGAATTGCAATAAGCAGTTTGATCTGAAATTCAGTGCCAAGTCTTTGGAGGATGGCGATCAGACAACTTCTGTAAAAGCAGCAAATGGAACTAAGTTGAATACGGTCGTCAAAGTAAATTTTCAAGGGAATACATTTGAGTTAGACAGGATTAAGCAGATTTCTGTACTGGACCCATCGAGTTCTGAGCTAGGAACAATCAGTATAAATTTAGCCAGTCCAGTTCATGCAACTACACCTGCTGGGGTTTATCAGGATGTATTGTATTTGGATGCAACTTTTTAATCACTCATTTAATGAGAGAAAAATAATGAAAATATTAATAAAAACTGCTGTATTTACCGCAGTGTTACTGGGGAGTAGCTTGACTCAAGCTGCAAATACTACAGCCAGTATACCTATGGGGTTGGAAGTGCCAAAAAGCTGTTCATTTTCTGATGTAAGTTCAGGAATAGTGCTTCCAGAAAATGGTACTGAAGCTCAAGGTTCTTTTACATTTTCCTGCAATATGGATGGTGGCTTTGATTTAAGTACTTTCCTGGATTCAGTTAATAATACTGGGCACCCATCAGTGGTAAATAGTGAAGGTGTATCCCTTCCAATAACGGCAACTCTAACAAGTCCGAGTTATTCACGCTCTTTGGACAATGCCAGTTCAGGACCATGGATTCAGTTTATAAGTGGTTGGTTAAACAGCAATATTAAATCCACTATTAAAGCAAAATTAGTTAATCCAACAATAGCTACAACACCTGCAGGCATTTATACAGACACGTTCCGTGTGAATGTTAATTATTAATATTTTATGAAAATAATTAAAGTGAACAATCTTATGAAGATATTCATAAAATATGCTGCAATTTTAGCAGCATTATTGGGGAGTGGCTTGACTCAAGCTGCGAATACTACAGCCAGTATTCCTATGGATTTGGAAGTACCAAGAAGTTGTACGCTTTCAAATGTAAGTTCTTCAGTTGTTGTTCCAGAAGATGGTAGTGAAGCAACTGGTAGTTTCACGATGATATGTAATATTCCTTACTTTACCTTTAGGATCACAACGGATTCTTTAGATCAGGGGACTTTACAACTCAGAAGTCCGAATGGTAATGCGTTGCCAATGAACATTCGTGTGAATTATTCAGTGGGCGGTACTATATTTAATAACGAAACAAATCTGGAATCTTCGACTAGAGATTGGTTTACGAATCATGGGACAGTCGGAACACCCATTGGCGCGATTCTCAAATTTAAATTAACTAATCCTACAACTGCAACAACACCTGCAGGCATTTATACAGATACATTCCGTGTGAATGTAAATTATTAATTTTTACTTCAACTTAAAAACAAACGAGAAAAAACATGAAAACATTAACAAAAATTACTTTAGTTACAATCGCTGCTTTATCGAGTGCTTTAACTCACGCGGCTACAACATCTGCAAGTATTCCAGTCAGTTTGACTATTACAGAAAAATGTACCATCAGTGATGTGTCAACCAATATTGCTATTCCTGATGATACAACTAGTGGTACAGGTGCTTTTAAAGTGACGTGTAATACACCGTATAGTATTAGCACTAGCACTACCAATACTTCAGATGCAACCACTTTTGTTAAATCTACAACAAATTCAAGCCATAAATTAAATACAAATATCACCGTAGATTTAAATGGTACAGCTGTTCCTGTAAATGTAGGTACAGCATTGTCTCAGCCTGGTTTAACTGTAGATACTTATAACGTGAATGCTGCACTTATTGCTGCTGTAGTGTCGACTACCCCAGCAGGTACGTATAACGATACTTTAAATATTAGTGTGGATTACTAGTTTTAAAGTTTCATTGAGTATTAAATCATGAAAAAAATATTCTTAGCGATCACCGCTCTTATGATGGGATGTCATGCATTTGCTGCTACAGCAACATCATCTATTCCCATGAGTGTGGAAATTGCAAAACAATGTACTTTTTCCAATGTGGCTTCTGAAATTATTTTAAAAGAAGATGGTTCAGATACGACTGCAGGTTATACAGTAACGTGTAATACACCCTATAGTATTTCTACTGATAATGCGAAATGGTATGAAGGTTGGTATTCGTATATTTCCAATGCTCAAAATGAGTGGTTAAAAACAGGTGTAGGCACTCGTGCGGTTCGCGATAATACGTTAGTAACCTTACATGCAGGAACAGCATTAGCTAGACCCGGTTATTCTGTTGATGACTATGAGGTTAGCATTCATGTTTCTACGCCTATCACGGCAACGACTCGTGCTGGTGTATACACTGATACTTATTTAATTAATGTATTTTACTAAACCATAAATTTTTAAAATCGCATGAAAGGTAAGCCATTTATCTTTTATGCATTCTTAATTGCCATTCTAAAAATATTAATTTGTACTGGGGTAAAATAAATATGCGAACTGTGAAAAATACAAGCGGTCTGTTGTTTGCATTATTAACATTAATACAGCCAGAAGCTCATGCAGATCTGACCATTTCACCCGTTCAATTATATATTTCTGGTGATCGTCAACAACGAAGTACAACGGCAACACTGAATACCAAAGGGGAAAAAACGGATCGTACTTACGAAATTAGTGTATTTCGGTGGACTCAAGATGAACAAGGTAACGATATTTTAACACCAGATGCAGACTTGGTGGTGAATCCCAAGGCTCTTATTTTATTACCAGACAGTAATAAAGTGATTCGATTTGGATTTCGCCAATCCATCGCAGCCATGAATTTAAAACAAGAAGAAACATGGCGAGTTAAATTTAGTGAAATTCCATCGCCATTACAAAAAACCGGGATGAGTATTGCTTTAAATTTTAGTGTTCCTGTATTTGTGGGTAATGGTTTTCAACCTGACATGTCCTTTCATTTTGTTAAAGATGAAAAAAATAATACTGTTTTAATGGCTAAAAATAATGGTAAAGCACATTTTCAAATAACAAAATTCAGTATTCAAGATGCCTCAGGTAAAGTATTAAAAGACATTGATACTATGAAATATATTTTGCCGGATCGCCAAGTGTCTATTCCTATGGATGGATTTAATACGACATCTATTAAAGAACTAAAGTTTGTAATGGCATCCAACGCTTCTAAAAATTCCGTGATTTATGATATTACGGAGAATTAAAGCATATGGGTAAACCCAAATATAATCTTATATTCCTTACTCTGCTGATTATAATTCGACCAGATCATGTTATGGCGAATGAATTGCCTGTACCTGAACAGAATGAGGAAATGCAGCACGACATGATTTTTGGTTTGTGGATCAACGGTATAGATCAGCATCAAGATGCTATGCTAACTGTGTTTAAACAGAAAAAATATATTGAATGTAGTGTGTTACAAGCAAATTTTATGGATATTGAGAAGTTCCAGCAACTGACCCAGATGGGCATTCCATATTGCTTGATATCTCTGCCAGATATAGGGATAGAAGAAGATATAGATTCACAATTATTAAAAATTAATATTCCAACCCATTACATGCTAGGGCAGCATATTCAAAATACTGAAATTCAAATGCCGCAATTACCTGGCTTGGGTGGTTTTTTAAATTATGATGCATTCTATCAAGAGGGTGATTATTCTAAACAAGCAAATGCAGTCGCTGATTTAGGCCTTTTTTGGAAAAATACATTTTTTAGCAATAGCCATATTTTTCGCAAAAACTATCAAAATAATAATGATGATTTTCAAAATAACACTCGATTAAATACCTCGCTTATCTTTGAGTTTCCTAAAAAATTAACCACTTTACAGTTGGGAGATAATGTCAGTACCAATACCGGATTATCCCAATCTTATTATTTTGGCGGTTTTCGCTGGGGAACGAATTTTACTTCACGCCCAGATTTTGTTTATTGGAATACTCCTTCATTTAAAGGTAGTGCACTGGTTCCGTCCACTATTGATTTAATTATTAATGGCAATAAAGCCTATAACTCAAGAATAAATCCAGGAGAATTTAATATTGATAGCAATATTAACTTTCGTGGTTTAGGCAGTGCAGAAATGGTTGTACAGGATATTATGGGGAATAAAACTGTACAAAATGTCCCTATTTTTGTGAGTGAACGATTATTAAAAAAGGGTTTAACTGACTATAGTCTTTCAAGTGGTAAGTTACGCTATAACTATAGTGAAGAAAGTGATGATTATCGCGAATGGTTTGGTAGTGCTTATTTCAGACGGGGAATAACAGACATCACCACTTTAGGTATAGTGGCAGATTATAGTCATGATTTAAAAAGTACAGGTCTGTTGTGGAGCCAATACTTATATAAACTTGGATTATTAGAAATTAATTCAGCTTATAGTGATTCTCAAAAAGCTGATGGCTATACCTTTAGTACAGAATTTAAAAGAGATAAAGATCAATATAGCCTGGGCTTAAAAACACAATACTATAGCTCTGATTTTCGTATGTTAGGTATGGAGGATCTAAAAGATCAATTTTTACCTGAACGAGAAAGCTTAATTTATTTATCTAAATCCGGAATTCCTGTTTTTGGAAATCTCTCCTTTACCTATGTGGAGCAGAATTATAGAAAAAGCACAGCTCGCGATGATCAACGCATTTTTTCGCTGCGCTCCAGTTGCAGTTTATTTGATCATTTAAGTATGTCAGTTGGATTTAGTTATGATGCAGAAAGTGACGATAACCATCGTATTGACTTATCACTCAGTTATCGTTTTAACGACAAGCATGCTGCATATTTTAACCAAACCGATTCAGACTCTAGCAATCTCACATTTGTTAAAAATACTTCCAATGCTGTAGGTATGGATTATGCCATTGGCGCTGGGCGAGCAAATGAACAAAATACGGGTAATGTGGCAACCCGGGTTAAAACTCAAGCCGGCGATCTAGATTTACAGTATTTACAAACTGGCAGTAACAACAGCTATAGCGCAACTTTTCATGGTGCATTGACATGGTTGGGTCACAGTGTCGATTTAACAAAGTCTGTGAATAATGGCTTTTCTTTAGTTCAAGTGAGCAATAGTCCAAATGTTGATGTTTATCGCAATGACTTATTTATAGGTAAAACCAACCAGCATGGAGAAATATTTGTCCATGATTTAATTGCTTATACCAATCAGCATCTTTCTTTTGATGAAAACCAGTTACAGATTGAAGATAAGGTGATAACGGCACGTAAAACCATTATGCCACTCAATAAGCGGGGCTATCTTGTCGAATTTCCTGTGGTTCATACACGTGAAGTGGATATAAAACTTGTGGATTTAGCGGGGCAGCCTTTAGCACAAGGAAGTCAGATTACCGTGGATGGAAATCAGGCAGATATTTATCCAATTGGTAGTGATAACTTGGTGACTATTTATGGTTTGACTGAAGGACAGCATAAGTTAGATGTAAAAGTGTCTTCGCATGAAGCTTGTACGGTCGATTTTAACTTAAAAAACAATGAGGCCAGTAATGTCCCATTACAGTTAGTATGTAAATAAGGGAAAGTATGAAAACGATGATTTTAAAAGTTTTGGCGAGTAGTATTTTCTGTTTTACATGCTCAAATGCATTTGCAGCATGCACCATTTCTGATACGGGAGCTGGAACTATACGCCTGCAACCTACCTCTGGAAGTACATCCACCATACAACTGGATATCAAGTGTGATGCTGAATTTAATATTCGCTTTGACAGCCAAAATTTAGTTGATTCCAGTGGTAACAGCACCTTAAAAAATGAATCTGCGTTGGCTTATACAAAATTAAAAAACACTATAGAGATAAAATATGAATTATCGGGTGATGCTGGTTCGCAGTGGCAACTAATAAAAAATCAGAAAAAAAAAGCTAAGCAGAGCTATGTGATTGTTGCCCGCTTAGGAAGCGTTAACTTGGCGAGTCTAGCTGCCGGCGATTATCGCGATCGTATAACGATTACTATGGATTATTAATTTAAAATGTCTTTTAAGAGCATGAATCTAAACTCATGCTCAGAAAAAAGTTTAAAGAATATTGACAGCCAGATGAACAATACCCGGTCCCAACAACACCATAAATACTCCCGCAAGTACCATGGTCAAACAGGCTACAACGCCTTCTTCACGATTACGCATAAAGGCTTTACTGGCGCCAAAGCCGTGTGCTGAATTACCTAAAGCTGCGCCTTGTGCAAAGCGTGAATTTAACTTTAAGGCAAGCAGAATCATATCAGCCAGGGCAACACCTACAATGCCGGTAATCATGGTAAATAAAATCACCAGTTCAACCGAACCGCCAATATTGGAAGTCAGTTCCATGGCAAATGGTGTTGAAATAGAACGTGCCATTAAGCTATACGTGGTTTCTTGATCAAAACTGAATAACTTTGCCAAATAAAATGCGCTGATCACGCCAGCAATCATTCCGACAACAATACCCAAACTAATTGATAACACATGTTCTTTAATGACTTTACGATATTCATAAATAGGGATGGCAAATGCAATGGTTGCAGGGCCAAGCATCCATACGATCCATTTATTTTCAATCATATAAGTATCATAAGAGATATTAAAGATGATCATCAGCATCATGATAATAAATGGCACAAAAATTCCAGGTGCTAACAGCATATAAGGATATTTTTTATGCAGCTTTTTACTTAATACATAACCGATGAAAGTACCGATAAAGCAGAAAATAGCAATCAAGTTCATCTCACTCTCCCTGCTTGAGCAGTTGGTCAGAATGAGGCTTATGTTTTTGCTTTAAACGTGCTTCCAGTTTAAAACCGAAATATACGCTATATGCAGTTGCAAGCATTACGCAAATCGTGCCTATAAATACAGCCAGGATCAGTTGCCAACCTTGGGTTAAAAAGAGAGCTTTATATTTAATGATTCCGACGACGCACGGAATAAATAATAAGACCAGTTCCCCCAGAATAAAATCCGAACCTGTTTTGATCCATTGCAATTTAAATAGACCACTGAGCAAAGCAAATAAAACCAGCAGCAGACCAATCACACCGGCAGAGACAGGTAAATTGAATGTGCGCTGTATAACTGAAGCGACCCACCAAATAATGACCAGAAAACTTAATTGCAGAATGATTTGAGCAAGATGAAGCAACTTGGGAGAGCGTAAAGAGGTAGACATAATAACAAGAGATAAAAGCTTGGTCGTATTTTAGATTTGACCCACTGTACATATTATGAATAATAAAAAAAAGATTATGCCTAAATGGAATGTTTTGTGGATATTAAGAGCCTGACGATGTTCGTTAAAATTGTAGAACTGCAAAGTTTCACCCGAACAGCGGAAGAAATGTGTGTCACTCAGCCCACAATTAGTAAAGCCATTCATGCCTTAGAACAAGAAATTGGCGTGCCACTATTTCATAAAGGCGAAGCAGGGCGAAAACGTGATGTTATTTTGACTTATATGGGTGAGCAGATTTACCGGCATGCTTTGCTTATATTGGAAGAGCAACAACGTATTTTTGAAACCGTTGCTAAAGTACGGGATCTGAAACAGGGCAAATTAACCATCGGACTTCCACCGGTAGGGTCGGCATTACTTAGCAGCTTGATTGCCAAATTTCACAAGCAATATCCCAATATTGAATTAAGTTTTCTAGAAGTCGGTGCGACGGGTATTGAAGATGCCATTTTGGCAAAAAAAGTAGATGTAGGAATTTTACTCGGACATTTAAAACCCATTTTAAGTGGCATTCCGATTATTGATTCGCCTTTATGTTTACTTTCGCGTAAAGACACGCAATGGAAAAATAGAGCAAAAGTTTCTTTAATTGAACTCAAAGAAGAATCATTTCTGCTTTATGCCGATACGTTCAGCTTAAATAACCTGATTATACAAGCCGCACACTACGTCGGATTTGAACCCAATGTGGTGTGTAAAAGTAGTCAATGGGACTTTATTGCCAAAATGGTGGAATCGGATGTGGGAATCGCATTGCTACCTAAAACCTATTGTGAACAACTGGATCAAGAAAAATATAATCTCAGTCTATTAGAAAATCCGAATATCAACTGGACCTTGAGTATGGCTTGGAATAACACGGTTGCGATGAATCCTGCGACCCGAGCCTGGCTAAAAATTATTGAAGAAAATCAGGGTGAAATTCATTTTTAATGATTCGATGAACCATAAAATGAGCGCGTTCTAGGTTGAATGACGGGACTTAAACGGAGGGTTTTTTAAAAGGCTAAATTTAAAAATTTTTGTTTTGGCCTTTTGTAAGCTCAGATTATCAACCTTTCACTATCGAAATGATGCGGTAACTTTTCTGGGTTAAACGTATTATTGACGATTTTTCTTTATGGAATGGGACGATATTGGAGAACAGTATTGGAGAACAACCATATTCAATCGCCCGAACCTTATCGGTCATTGTTGGTCGTTGCATATTGCTGATTTTACGGAATACCTTTTTGGGAACGCGCTGTTTCGAATCATTCTAACAAAATTTAGAGATAACCCGTCATGTGCTGCCTGAGCGTCTAAAACGTCTAATTGAAAATGATATTTTAGTCAAAACCTCATACGCGCAACCATAAGAGCGTTATAAATATCGTTAAACTTAAAAAGAGTTTAGCGCTTTATCCGCATTTAATGTCGATGGCGAATTGGGCAGATGAATCAAGGCTTTGGAAGGCTGATACAATATATTCATAGCAATATATTCATAAAAGCTGTGGTCATCAAATTAGCACCTGCTGTGTTTTAAATGTCATCAGTCCATTCATTCCAAGCATGTTAAACCCGAATTGACTCAGGATTATTGCAATGATTTAGAACCCCATAAAATCTAGTCTTAAACCTGAATCCATTATCTTTATAGACAATTCGGCGGTTTCGGAATACCTGCCAAACGGCTTAAATGACGTGCCACTAAACCGGTATTGAATTTGTCTTGCAAGACGGCATTATTGATGTCGGCACTGACCGTTTTCATCAGAAATTTAATCAGTGGGCGCGTTGCAGGCGAATGACCAAACTGTTGGTAGAACTGGCGTACCGCATGCAGGATTTCAAAATGCCATGCTGTGAGTTCTAAACTTAAACTGTTTGCCAATTCCTGAGCAACTTCTTCATTCCAAATGGTGTAATCGACTAAGTGACCATCTTGATCGAGTTCTAAATTCATCATTAATCTCAAATTAGTTCAAACGTATACAGCGGGTATGATTCAGGCAAATGTCTGCAAATTCGGCATAAGAAATAATTTTCATGTTCTCTATCTTCTGTCCCGCTAAAATTTCAGCATCATTTTCCAGTACATAGACACAATTTAATTGTTGTAAGAACGGTTGCTGAAACTGCAATACCGATTCACCCATTAAAATCACGCTATCTTCAAGGCTGTAAAGTTGTTCTAGTTTTGCCAGTACCGAGGGTGTAGCTGAAAAATTACTTTGTACCAAATATAAGCTCTTATTCGACATGATCATTTCACTCTTCATCTTTACCAGTACAGCACAAAATCAAAACTTTGCATAAACTCACTATTTAACTCGACAAATTCAACATCCTGCTGAGCTTGGGCAACAAAGTGAGCATTCTGATTTTTCTTTTCGACCAAAACAGGGGTGAGGTCGTAAAACTCAAAGCTATCGACCATATTAGATGCAATTTTAAAGGCATGTTTAAGCTGTTCAAATTGCAATTCTGAGTTGAGTAAACTTAAGGCTGCATCTTGTAGCAAAACTTTGACTTCACAGCCAAAAGTCGCCAGCACCATAGTGGCAGACAAGCTTTCATGCACCTGTAAATTGGCAAGATTGGCTTGAGTTAAAATAACGAGTACAGATTTCACACAATTTACCTTTTAAAAGCAACAAATTCCAAAAAATAACGCCTTAGAATTGAACCAGACGTTGTGCTGATTGGACGGCATCGGCCAGTTCACCCAGTCCAACCAATTCAAAGCCTTGAGCTAGATTGTGTTGGCTAATTTGATGCCGTTTTGCATTTTCCTGATCGGTAATACCACGAGCCAAGGCAGCACTGACACAAACCGGTAATCGAATGGCTAACTTTTGCCATTCTTCAGTCAAATGACGTTGATCATCAGGAGCCCACTGCAAGGCATTTGCAACAGAAACACCGTCCTGATAGAAAAACACGCGAAATGCCTGGTTCTTTGCCTGTAAGGCCTGTGCCAAACCAAGAGCATGCCAGGCATAAATCGAGGTTGGGGCGGAGGTAATTAGTAATAAGGTACTCATCGAAATTCACTTGAGGAATGCTCAATCCAAAGTTGATACATCCAAACTTCATAAGAAAAAGGTAGTATACAATGATTTTAGTGACTGGTGGTTTAGGCTTTATAGGTTCTCATATTGCTTTAAGCCTCATGGCGCATGGGCAAGAAGTCATTATTGTCGATAATTTATCCAATGCAAATTTACAAACCTTAGAACGACTCGAATTTATTTCCGGCATGTATGTGCCATTTGTCAAAATTGATATTCGAAATACACCGGCTTTAAACAAAGTTTTTGAACAATATTCTGTAGAAGCGGTCATTCATACCGCAGGCTTTAAATCCATTGAAGAATCGGTGCTTAAACCGCTGGAATATTATAACGATAATGTCAGTTGTATCATGAGCTTGATGCGTGCCATGCAGCGCACTGGTGTACGAACCTTAATCCATTTATCCAGTTTGGCGGTATATGGACAGTCAAGTTCAACTCTGTCAGAAGAGATGCCTTTTAACTATTCTTATCCGAATCCTTATATCAAGTCGCAACAAATGGAAGAAGAAATCATCCGAGATACCGCACTGACAGACAGTGAGTGGAAAATTGCGATCTTGCGATTAGGTAATATTGCGGGTGCATTTGAACATGCTGTTTTAGGAGAGTTTGTTGCTCCATTGCCTAAAAATATTATTCCCTTGGCATTGCAAGCTGCTGCCAAGCAACGAGACTATATTGAGTTACGTCAGCAAGCGCAGACCTTAGACCGCACCGTTGAACGCAGTTTCTTACATGTGCTGGATTGTTGTGATGCGATTATCGCGACTTTACAGTGGCTAAGAACCCAGCCCTATACCTGTGATGCTTTTAATATTGCAGGGCAGAATATGTCCATTCGAGCTTTATTGAGTGAAGTCACTAAAGTCACCAAAAGCGAAATTAAAACCATAGATGCACCGTTTTATGACTATGCTGAATTGGACCAGATTGGAGCAACCGCAGGCAAAGCACGTGAAGTTTTAAAATGGCAGCCTAAACGCACAATTACCCAAATCATAGAAGATTCCTGGCGCTTTTATCAGCAAACACTCAAAGGACGTTAAAGAAAATATATGCAAATAATAATCATTTATAATTGTAAATTGTTTGATTAAGATCATTAAATATGTCAAAACAGATGAATTGGCTAACGTTATAAAACTACATGGAAATGAGGTTGAGAATGCAAACACGTATTGAACACGACACTATGGGCGATGTTGAAGTTCCGAGTGAAGCAATGTGGGGTGCGCAAACACAGCGTAGTTTGCAAAACTTTAAAATTGGGCAAGAACGCTTACCACGAGCAATGATTCGTGCGATGGGTTTAGTGAAAAAAGCAGCAGCTATGACCAATGCCGAGTTAGATCAAATTCCTCATGAGTTGTCGCATTATATTGTGAATGCAGCTGAAGAAGTGATTGCTGGAAAATGGGATGAACAGTTTCCCTTGGTGGTGTGGCAAACCGGTTCAGGCACGCAAAGCAATATGAACTGTAATGAAGTCATTGCCAATATCGCCAATCAAAAACTGGGCAATCCTTTGGGTTCGCAAAAGCCGGTACATCCGAATGATCATGTCAATCGTGCACAATCCACCAATGACTCTTTTCCAACCGCCATTCATGTCGCAGCAAGCTTGCAAATCAATGAACTGCTCATTCCAGCAGTACAACGTTTACGCGATACTTTAGATGAAAAATCCAAACAATTTTCAGATATTGTTAAAATTGGACGCACGCATTTACAAGATGCAACGCCCTTAACGCTGGGGCAAGAATTTAGTGGCTATGTGGCGCAGCTCGATCACGCCTTAAAGCGTTTACATTATGCCTTGCTGGGTTTATATGAGTTGCCTTTGGGTGGTACAGCCGTCGGAACTGGATTAAATGCACATCCGGATTATGCAGTAAAAGCAGCGGCACAATTGGCAACCTTAACTGATTTACCTTTTGTCACTGCACCGAACAAGTTTGAAGCTTTGGCAGGGCGTGATGCTGCGGTGTTTGCATCGGGTGCTTTAAAAACACTAGCAGCCAGTCTAAATAAAATTGCCAATGATGTTCGCTGGCTGGCCAGTGGTCCACGTTGTGGTTTCGGTGAAATTCGCATTCCTGAAAATGAACCCGGCTCAAGCATTATGCCGGGCAAGGTTAATCCGACCCAGAGTGAAGCCATGACCATGGTTGTCGCTCAGGTGCTGGGTAATGACACGACCATTAATGTCGCAGGTGCTTCGGGTAATTTTGAGCTAAATGTGTTTATGCCGGTGATTGCCTTTAACTTATTGCAATCGATTCAGTTACTGGGTGATGCATGTAATAGTTTTAATGATCATTGTGCCGTCGGTATTGAGCCAAACCGTGAAAAAATTGATTATTTCCTGCATAACTCGCTGATGTTAGTCACGGCTTTAAATCCGGTGATTGGTTATGAAAATGCAGCAAAAGTGGCAAAAACTGCTTATAAAGAAGGCAAGACCTTAAAACAGGTTGCGGTTGAATTGAACCTGGTGACAGCAGAACAGTTTGATGCTGTGGTAATCCCTGAAAATATGGTTTCACCTAACGTGAAATAAGCATCTAAAGGCTTGAACACTGATCTATTGATCATCAGTGGTTTTTATCTGAGGCATATATGCGTACAATATACTTAGAAATTAACTGCTGATGATTGATTATGCTTGATGTTTATTTAACAGATGTTCAGAAAAAGGTGCAATTTAAGGATTATCCGGGTGAGCATCCTGTTAAATTTATTTTGAATTTTAAAAAGATTTTTCCGAGTGTGATGGAATTGCTGCTTCCAGTACTTCCTAACGACGAAAATCTGGATGAAATGACCTGGGAATCGACCACAGAAGATTTTGAGTTGTTTAAATTATTATTAAGCGGTTGGGGCGTAATTGAATTACGTCTAAATGCGATTACTCAATATAAAGATAAGAATTATGCGGATCAACTGATAAAAGCTGCGCAACAAAAGCGTAGAGAGTTTGCCGAAGCTCATAAGACCCTGAAAACAGTTGAACTGGATTATTTGTTTATGCACGAAGTTCATGCATTAATTGATGCTGAACTGGTTGAAATTGGTGAAAAATTCTATTTGCCAACCTTACGTGATATCTGGAAACATAAGGTATCGCAAAGTATCTTGAATGCTAAATTCTAAAACACCTTAAAATGGAATAACAATCCTCCAAATATTGGGGGGTTTTTTATGGCTGGGTCGTTTATAAAATGTATGTTTAAATTGTATGCACGCGTCTATATAAAAAATTAAAGATTTAATTATCAATAAAATGTACTAGATATTGGAATTATTATTGCATATGGTAGGGCAACAATACATTTGCATCTGCATTGTTATAAAAGTTGATATTTCACATTTTCTTAACAGTGCAGGCAGGTTGTTACACATCTTCCCGAGGAAATATCAAAGGATTTCATTCAATGTCGAATCAGTTTTTAGATTTAATTAATAAACGCCGTACCATTTATGCCGTGGGTAAAAATGTAGAGCAAAGCCCAGAATACTTAACTGAATTGATTCAACATGCAATTAAGCAAAGTCCATCATCTTTTAACTCGCAATCTTCACGTGCCGTGATTTTATTTAATGATGAGCATGAAAAATTTTGGGGCTTTGTAAAAGATAAACTCAAGTCTTATGCAAAAGACGAAGACGCTGCTGCAAAAACCAGTGCCAAAATGGATAGCTTTGCTGCAGGTGTCGGTACAGTTCTATTTTTTGAAGATATGGATGTGATTCAAGGCCTGCAACAGCAGTTCCCATCTTATGCCGATAACTTCCCGGTTTGGGCAGAACATTCAACAGCCATTGCCCAGTTTGCCACTTGGACTGCGTTACATACCGATGGTTTGGGTGCTTCACTTCAGCATTACAACCCGATTGTGGATGAACAGGTGCATGCTGAATGGAATATTCCTGCAAACTGGAAACTTCGTGCCCAGCTGGTGTTTGGTTCAGTCGAAGGTGAAGCCAAAGACAAAACTTATATGGATGATGCAACGCGTTTTAAAGTGTTTAAATAATTGTTGATTTTACAAGAAAGAAAATAAAAAAGAGAGGTAAAGATTACCTCTCTTTTTTAAATCTGCCTTTATCAAGGAGACTTTCCATCACATCATTTTTAAAGGTTTTTTTTTAAGCAGAGACGTGTTGGCGTCTGCTTGCCTTGCGACCATGTAATAGGTAGTAAATGACAATACAGGCCAAAACACACATTGCACTGTAGAAATACAGTTGTGAATAGTCAATATAATCCAGAGCCTGACCAATGAAATAAGGACCAAAGCCTAAACCGGCATCCAGAAAAATAAAGAAAGTTGAGGTCGCGAAACCCATACGTTCGATGCTGGCACTTTTTACAGCAACGGTTTGGCAAACGGACTGAATATTGCCATAACCGAAACCGAGTAAGCCTGCACAAAGCAAAAGCATAAATGAACTTTGCACCTGGCTTAATAAAACCATGGCAATCGCCATAATAATAAAAGCAGGATACATAATGATATTTTCACCTTTTCGATCCAGCAATGGACCGGTAAATGGACGCGATATCAAAATGGCAATGGCATACATCAAGAAGAAAAAGGATGCGGTTTCGACCAGATCAATTTCTTTGGCGTAAAAGTTGATGAAAGACAACACGCCTGAATAGCACACAGAGGTCAATAACATAATAAAAGAAATTGGCAGGGCTTTGTGTTCAACAAATTGTGAAATCCAGCTGGGTTTTTCAACCGGCACAGAAAGATCAAGTGGGTTGTTTTGTTTAGGAATATTCGGCACTCGAATCAGAAGCGCAACCCCAAGACAGCTCACTGCAATAATGCTTGAAACAATGAAAATGGCATGATAACCAATGTGCAGCATCATCCAGATGGCAAGGAAAGGACCGATTGCCGTCCCCAAAGTACTGCTCATGCTGTAATAGCCAATGCCTTCACCACGACGGGTTGGTGGCAATATTTGCGCAATAATGGTGCCTAAAACAGTGGATGCCATACCCATCATGAAGCCATGCATAAATCGCACAAGTAACAGCATGCCGACATCGAACTTCATAAAGTAGAAGCCAGAAAAGATCAGGAAACCGGTTAAACCGACAATAAGTGTGGTTTTACGTCCAAAGCGTTCCAGAAATTTACCGACAAGCAAACGGCCAATCAGCGTACCGACAATAAACAGACCCGAGACTAGACCTGCTTGTGCCGTAGTTGCACCGAGTTCAGCGACAGCATAACCGACAATAACCACGACAAGCAGATAAAAGGTCAGAACCAGCTGAAAGTTAATCGAACTGACAAGAATAAAATTTCTTGACCATAAGGGAGCATTTTCATTCATGGTTGTGTACCTGATTTAAGGTCTTGCAGATGATCCATTAATGTATGAAGGGTGTCCAAGGCGCAATTTTGCGAATTTTGATCCAGTGGCAAAAGCAGTTGTTGTTCAAACACATCCATTTTTTCAGAGCAGATTTTAAAAAGCTCGACACCTTTTGGACTCAGGATCAGTTTCTTTTGCCGTCTATCTTCAGTATCGACTTGTTCCAAAACGTCCAGTTGCATCAGTGTATGAATACGTTTTGCAATCGATGGCTTGGACACATTGAGATATTCCGCAATGTCGATGGAGGTGCAGCCTTGTTTTAACTGAATCACATACAGCACTTGCCACAAGGAATAGTTCAATTGATGTTGCAATAAAATGGTATTGATTTCATCGCTCATTAAACGCGCACAGCGTAATAATGAAGCACGAAATCTAAGTGGGTCTGGCATAATAGTTAGCTAGGGTAACTAAATTAATTGAACTTTACGCCTCTTTAAAGGCTTGTTCAAGTATTAAGCGATCTGAAAGTAGGATTTATAGGCAAAAAAGACCCATGACCTCCATGGATTCAGTCCACTTTAAAACGCTTTTTTATAAACTATAGTGAGTAAAGGAGAGAGTGGATTGAAGGGCTTGGAATTTAAAGCGATATATTCAAACGCATTCTAACAATTGCCAAGCATTTATAAGGTCAATATTGTACGGTTGATGGTGATCAGGTTCTGTCACCTGATTTGACTATTAAAGTTTGTAGTAGATCGAATCCAGTTGTGGCTCTTTGCACATTTTTACAGCGCTTTAAACACGTCTATTTCGAACTGTAACGGCTTTTTTTAAATGCAACAGTGACGAGCTTCCGATTGTCCTATAAAAACTTTGGATTCCAGCTTTAAGCTATGGGATGAACAAACCTTTTTATAGAGATCACCTATCCATATTTATTTTTTCCTCCAGATCTGAGGGAACAGACCGTCTTTGCCAAAATTTGAGCTTATTCAATGTGGATTGAAATAATAAATCAACATACTTTGCTGAAGATTCAAGCGTATGCTGAAACAGGTCAAAACAACAAGATAGCGCGACTGTGTATCTCGTGCTCAGTCACCACACCAACGAATTAAAAAAGGTGATGTTATGAATCTAGGTTTAACTGCACTTGAACTGGCACGAATTCAATTTGCGTTCACCGTATCATTTCATATTATTTTCCCGGCCATTTCCATTGGTCTTGCAAGTTTCCTTGCTGTTTTAGAGTGGCGCTGGCTCAGAACCCAAAATCCAGTCTATCAAGACCTGTTTAAGTTTTGGGTTAAAATATTTGCCATTGCCTTTGGTATGGGCGTAGTTTCTGGCGTGGTCATGAGTTACCAGTTCGGAACCAACTGGAGCGAATTTTCACGTATCTCAGGCAGTGTAACAGGGCCGCTTTTAGCCTATGAGGTGCTGAGCGCCTTTTTCCTGGAAGCCGGGTTTCTGGGCATTATGCTGTTTGGCTGGGGACGTGTTGGTTCTCGGGCACATTTCTTCGCCACTGTCATGGTTGCAGTCGGGACCTGTATTTCCATGTTCTGGATTTTATCGTCTAACAGCTGGATGCATACCCCGCAAGGTTTCAGCATTGAAAATGGCATTATCGTTCCGCAAGACTGGCTGGCCATTGTATTTAATCCTTCGTTCCCATATCGCCTGGCGCATATGGCCATGGCTGCATTCCTGGCGTCTGGCTTGCTGGTTGCCAGCACAGCGGCATGGCATTTAATCAAAGGTCGCCGTGATGCCTTGGTCAAAAAGTCTTTTTCTATGGCCTTATGGATGATTTTGGCGCTTACTCCCTTACAGGTTCTGATTGGAGACCTGCATGGTATCAATACCTTAAAGTATCAGCCCGCAAAAATAGCCGCGATAGAAGGGCACTGGGAAACCAACCACAATGAAGGCATGCCTCTGTATTTGTTTGGGATGCCAGATATGCAGGCAGAAGAAACCAAATATGCAGTAGGTATTCCAAACGTGGGAAGCCTGATATTAACCCATTCCATGGAGGGGAAAGTTCAGGGTCTGAAAGAGTTTGCTCCTGAAGATCGTCCCAATTCAACTATTGTGTTCTGGAGTTTTAGGGTCATGGTGGGGCTAGGTGTGTTGATGCTGTTATTGGCCCTGATCGGTTTATGGCTACGCAGAACTGGACGATTCTATGAAAGTCCATGGTTTCATCGTTTTGCCTTGGTTATGGGGCCTTCCGGTTTTATCGCAATGTTGGCTGGCTGGTTTACCACAGAAATTGGACGTCAGCCCTGGGTGGTGTATGGCGTGTTAAGAACCAAAGATGCTCTGTCGCCAGTGTCGGCAGAACAGGTTGGTTTAACCCTGATTATTTTTGTAGTGGTGTATTGCGTAGTGTTCGGGGTTGGCATCTATTACATGCTTCGAATCATGCATAAAGGTCCGGAATTTGTTCATGCGGTACAGCATAGCGATGAAAGGGTCATTCAAGCTTCGCATCGTCCATTGGGCAGTACCGATGAAGAGCTGGATGGTCAGCCTCTAGACCACAACCGGGAGAATGACAAATGATTGATTTATCTTTTATCTGGATTGTAATTATTGCGGTTGGTGTGCTGATTTATGTGGTGCTGGATGGATTTGACTTAGGGATCGGCATTTTGTTTCCTTTCTTTAAAGCGCAACAAGAACGTGATGTGATGATGAATACGGTCGCACCGATCTGGGATGGCAATGAAACCTGGATGGTGCTGGGTGGAGCGGGGTTATTTGCAGCCTTTCCACTGGTTTATTCTACCGTTCTATCTGCCCTGTATTTACCTATTATCCTGATGGTGATTGCGCTTATTTTCCGCGGTGTAGCTTTTGAATTCCGTTTTAAATCCAGACGTAACCGACACCTTTGGGATATGGCCTTTATTGGCGGCTCCATTCTAACCGGATTTTTTCAGGGCATCATTCTGGGCGCTTATATTCAAGGGATTAAAACAGCTAATGGAGTATACGCCGGAGGCGGCCTGGATTGGCTCACCCCATTTTCAGTCTTTACCGGTATAAGTGTCATTGTGCTTTATGCAACTTTGGGCTGCGGCTGGCTGATCTTTAAAACAGATGCCGACTTGCAAAATCGAATGTATCAGCTCATGCCGAAGATGATTATTGCCTTGTTCATTATTTTTGGCTGCGTCAGCATTTATACGCCTTTGGCGCATCCGGAAATTGCAGAGCGATGGTTCAGCCAACCGCAACTGACCTATTTCAGCCCTGTACCAATTCTGGTTTTAGTGTTTACCTTTCTGGCTTTACGCGCCTGTAAACAGCGTAAAGAACTCAGTCCATTTATGTACACGCTGGCTTTGGTGGTTTTGGCTTATACCGGTTTTCTCATCAGCTTATGGCCTTATATTATTCCACGATCCGTCACCATCTGGGATGCAGCTGCACCGCACAGTAGCCAGTTATTTACCTTAATTGGTGCACTACTTTTAATTCCAATTATTCTGATTTATACCGCTTTGTCCTATTGGGTATTCCGCGATAAAGTACGGATTGGAGATAAAGGCTATCATTAAGGAGTAGCTTACAAGGAGGAACTATGAAACTCTCACAAACCCAGTGGTTTATTGTTTTGTGGCTAGGTGGATTCTTTGCTTTAGCACTGGTGGCTGGGGCATTTCGACTCTTGGTTCAACTGGCCTATATCTAATCAACAGCGAAATTTACTTTAAAATTGGTCTGTTAAAAACAGACCACTTGTTGCCTGTAGAGCAGACCACCTTATCTTGGTTTGAGTTCTATATTATGCTTATTCACTTTATAACGCTTATAGTCCGAGGCGATCATGCTGCGAAGCCTAAGCTTCCAATTTATCTTAGATTTTTTTGAACTTACTCTAATTGATTCTACAAAAATTTTGCAACGACTGGGAATTGCATCCTTTGATGAATTTGATGTCATTCTTCAGCAAAGCCTAGCAATTCGATCTGCACAGCAATCATCCCATGATTACATCATTCAAAGCTCGACTTTAGAAAATAGCCTAAGCTATCTATTTACGCCTTTTATTCATGCAGTCTTGAATCGAGATACGGTTTACATCGCCCCGCGACAAAATATTGTTGAACAGGTCTATGCCCATTATTTCCGTCTTGATGCTTTAGAACTGGAAAATCAGCAATCCATTACGGATATGAACCTATGTCTGGATTTGGTTCCCACGGAATTTAATGTGGCTGAATTTAAAATGTATGCTTTAGCCAAAGCCTTGCTCGATCCTGCTTGTCAGCATCTGACGATGATCGGGGACAGTGGATTGGATCCAGTCAGTAAACAACAGTTAGAAAGTCTATTCCAGGTCCAGATCAGTGAAATTGTACTGAATCAAAAACAGTTTAATTTGTCAGACATTGATTTTAAAAAACTGTTCTGGAAAAGAAAGACTCCTGAACTGGCACAAGTCTGTCAAAGCATTGCACAGGAAAATGCCGCTTTAGTCAGCCGCCAGTTTCATATGAAATTAGACGATGCAGAACATTTGATTGACGACTTAATGTACAGCGAACATCTTTTTGAAAAATTATCGGTCTTTGGTGAATTTACCGAAACCATTTTTAAAAATAGTCTTGAATCGAAATTGAGATATGCTCATGAATGAAGCTAAAAAACCTTTTCCATATTTGATCGTGGGCATTAGCCTGCTGTTAGGCTGCATGTTCCTTGGTTTTTTCTTCCTGGCAGTGACCAATGAGCCTGAATATATGCCTTCACATCAGAAGAAACTAACTGAATCAGCCCATGTACAGCATCAATAAATGATTCGCTCACAGAATGAATAGTTTTAGAAGATGAAGATAATGCCTTGTTCCGATAAGGCATTTTTAGATTGTCGTGAAATAAATATAAGTTGGATGTATACAGGTTGTGAAATGAAACAAAATGAATTTATCCAATTGTTAAGCCAGAATCTTGCACAGAAGAATGAAAGTAAATTAAGAACCAAAATATATCTAGCCATTAAAGCAATCTTGCCACAATTAAACCTGCAGTCCGATTTTAAATGCCCATCCACACGGTTTTTATCCGAACATTTGGGCGTATCACGTGACACTGTAGAAAAGGTCTATGCCCAATTAGAACAAGAAGGAATATTCGAGCGAAGCAAAGGCAAGGGCACTTTTATTAAAGCGCATCTACAAATAGAACAGTTACCCTCTGAAACGGTTGAGTATCAACTTCCAGAAAATACTGAGCAATTAGAAAACCTGTTCTTTGATCAAAACCTGAATTTTTTTGCTGATGGTATGCCTGAAATACGCAATTTCCCGTTTAAAAAATGGTACGAAACTGAAAAAAATGCGTTGAGTCATTATGGTTTAAATATTTTCTTAAAAGATAATAGCGCTGGTGATGATTTATTATGTCAGCAAATTGCCCAACACATTAATTTAACCCGTAATACCCAGATATCTGCAGAGCAAGTGCTTATTGTGAATAGCACACAGCAAGCTTTATATCTTTGTGGTCGGGTATTATTTAATCCGAATGATAAAATCATTATGGAACATCCATATTACTCGAATGCCTATCAACTTTTTAAGCATATGAATCTGGATTTAAAATGTATTGGTCTAGATTGTGAAGGATTAAAAATACAGGATTGTCGCGATATTCAGGATGCCAAAGCAATTTATGTGACTCCGGCTAATCAGTATCCTAGCGGCATTCAAATGAGTGCAACACGCAAAAAGCAAATTATTGAATATGCGGAAAAAAATAATGGTTATATTCTTGAAGATGATTATGACGCGCTATTACTGAATAAAACTCAAAACACGGCCATTTTAGGTCTAGATCTTTACCAACGAACGATTTATCTGGGCTCTTTCAGTAAATACATTTTACCCAGTTTAAGACTGTCTTATCTGATTTTGCCTAAAGCATTAATTGAGCCTTTTAAGCGCTATCGCAATTATATTGATGGCAGTGCGCCGTCGCAATATTTTCAGGTATTACTTGGAAATTTTATGCAACGCGGGCATTACGCTGAATATTTAAGACAGATGCAACACCTCTATTTAAAACGCTATCAAACGTTTATGAGTTGTTTTGAGTATTATTTATCTGAATTCTGTTTTGTGAAACAGCATCATCCAAGTATGCAGGTGGCATGTTATTTTAAAGCAGAGATTCCAAATAGCCTTGAGCAAGCTTTGGTCAAGGGGGCAGAGTTACACAAGATTAAAATTACCTGTCTAAGCCAGTTTTATGAATATGATTGCGAATATGGTTTTGTACTCGGGTTTAGTTCACTTAATGATACCGAAATTAAACTGTGCATGAAACAATTACGCCAGCTCATACACAATGAATTAGCGCGTTTGATCTGAATATTTATTTTAATATTTAAGCGCATTTTAAAATTAACTTTTAAATGCGCCCATCTCAATATTTGGCTTTATAGAATATTATTTCCCCTGTTTACGATAAACACTGGGACGTACCGGACGTGAACTTTTCCATAAACCTTTTTTCTGTTTTTTGGCCTTATTTTGCAAGTCCAACATATAGCGCAAATGGCTTTTATCCTTGATATATTCTTCATATACCCATGCAGCACCGCGTTTAACAATCTCTTCATTAATATTCTTGCGATAGCGATAGACCACACCAACACAACGTCCATAACGGTCGATATCGGTAATTTTCACACGAACCATTTTGTTTTTTACCATGCCTTGAACCAGGCGCTGAGATTCCTTGCCATAGCTTTGGCTAGATTCAGGTGCATCTACATAAGCAAAACGTAACTTGGTTTCAGAACGTCTTATATTGAAACGGTAGCAGGTGAGGGTATCACCGTCGCTTACTGCACTCACACGGCACCAGTATTTTTTACCTTTTTTAAAAGGACGAAATAAATCCTTCAAATATACAGTGATTTTATGCAGTAAATAATAGGAAAAACAGAGGGCGATTAGTCCCAGCACAATTTGCCAGGTCGTAGAGAGATGCAACAAAGTTATGATCCAAATCCTTAAAAATGAGCCGTATAGAAACACAGCTAGGAGATGCATCATTGTAGGTGAAAGCCAGATTCTGCACGGCTTAAAAGCTAAACAGTCAGTGTTTCATTTTGTAGTTTTAGGAATAGCCTAAGCATTTTTATAAGCCTAAAAACTGTATATGCTTGAACAAATAGCCTAAGCTAAATAAATCATCCTGAATAAAATAGCCTAAGCAAAAATTTTAGAAATTTCGCTTCGCAAAAAACTATGACGTGAATTTAATTGCAAATCTTTATGCCAATACATCCCCAAATCAATATTCGGCAGTTCTACAGGAACATCAAAAATATTCAGATCCTGTGCCAGTTGTAAATGAACCAATATATTTTTAGGAATAGTGAGAATGGCTTGAGGCTGCTGAGTTAAAATCTGCAGGGCAGTTGAATAATGCTGACAACGTAGAAAAATCTGGCGGGAAAACTGTTTTCTGTTCAAATATATATCTTCAACCAAAACTCCAGTACGTCGTGATGAAACCCCAATATGCGGCGAGGCCAGATAAATATCTTCGGTCATGCTTTGCTGTTGAGTACACACGACAAACTGGTCTTGCACCAGTTTTTCAAATTGAATTTTTTCCCCAAAATTTTGTTCTAAATCAATCACAAAATCAATTTGCTGAGTGGCAAGATCACTAACGATATTTTTACGGTCTAGCTTAATACTGGAAAATTGAATCGCTAAATTAAGTTGATGAAAATGCTCTACCAGTTTGGGAAAGATAATCGGCTCAATTTCATCATGCACTGCAATTTTTAAGCTCTGGACCATGCTTGGGTCAAAATTTTGTTTTTGGATTGAAATAGCTTGAATTGCAATCAAGGCATTTTTAATTACAGGATAAATCTGTTCAGCGAAAGGTGTAGGAAGCATTTTGCTGCCTGCTCGCACAAACAAATCATCCTGCAAGTGTTGTCTTAAACGTTGTAAGGCATGACTGGCCGCGGATTGGCTAATGCATAAAATTTGTGCAGCTTTTGAAATACTTCTTTGCTCATAAATCGCAATACAAAGTGGATATAAATTAATATCGATACGGTGGAAAATTGCCAGATCGACGCTACTACCTATCGGACTTTTATTATGAATACTGTTCATAGTGTTGTATTGAATTAAATCATTTTGTTCATAGTAGTTTTCAAGCTAAGGTGTTGTAAAGAGCAGTAATGACAATATTGAGAGGGAAGTTGCCATGTTTGAGTTATCAGCACGTGCACAAGATTTTATAGAACGAACCAAAACTTTTATAAAAAATGAAATTGAACCGGTTGAAACACAGTTTTGGAATGATGTTCATGCGCTGAATCAAGGGGGTGACTGGACAACATGGCAATGGCCAGCACAAATTGAAGTGCTTAAAGGTAAAGCCAAAGCAGCAGGGCTTTGGAACATGTTCCTGCCAGATCCTGTATTAGGACAAGGCTTATCTGTACAGGAATATGCACATATTGCCGAACTGACAGGGCGCAGTTTAATTGCACCCACTGTATTTAACTGTAATGCACCTGACAGCGGCAACATGGAAGTATTATGGCGTTATGGTTCTGATGCGCAAAAACAACAGTGGTTAAGTCCTTTACTCGAAGGCAAAATCCGTTCTGTATTTTGTATGACTGAACCAGATGTGGCTTCTAGTGATGCAACCAATATGCAGGCGACAGCAGTCATTGAAGGTGATGAAATTGTCTTGAATGGCCGTAAATGGTGGTCATCCGGTTTAGGCGATCCTAATGCAAAAATCATTATTTTTATGGCCCACACCCCCGATGAAAATAAAGACCGTCACCATCAACATTCCATGGTTTTGGTGCCTATTGATACGGTAGGCGTAAAAATTGAACGGATGTTGCCGGTGTTTGGTGACTACGATGCACCACATGGTCACGGCGAAATCAGCTTCAATAATGTGCGAGTATCTATAGCCAACTTTATTGGTGGTGCAGGGCAAGGTTTTGAAATTGCCCAAGGTCGTTTGGGACCCGGTCGGATTCATCATTGCATGCGTTGTATTGGCGCGGCAGAAAAATCATTAGAGTTGATGATTGACCGTGGCATGAGCCGAACTGCTTTTGGTAAAGAAATTTTAAAATTGGGCGGTAACCTGGAACGTGTTGCCGAAGCGCGGGTCGCCATAGATCAAGCACGACTTTTAACTTTGTATGCTGCCTATAAAATGGATACTTTAGGCAATATGGCGGCTTTGACCGAAATCTCTGCGATTAAAGTGGTTGCGCCGAGTGTGCTGGAAAAAGTTGTCGATATGGCTATCCAGATTCACGGCGGTGCAGGTGTTTCTCGTGATACACCACTGACGGGTTTCTTTGCCCAAGCGCGTAGCCTACGTTTGGCCGATGGTCCAGATGAAGTGCATAAAGGCATGATTGCCAAACTTGAACTGGCAAAACGTGGTTACGGTTCACGTCGTAAATAAGATTTAAAAATACAAGGTGTAGATGAGACTTCTTACAACTTTCTGCAAATTTTCCTATCAATAGAAAATGAAAAATGTGTAAATAAGGAGAGTAAGAAGTCTTTTGAAATTGAAGATTTAGGGAAATAATCATGTCAGTTATTGATATTGGTGGAAAGGTCCGTGAAGGTGAAGAACTGGATGTGGTCGCTGTAGAAAATTGGCTTAAGCAACAAGGTATTGATCTACACGGTCAGGTCGCTGTCACTCAATATTCAGGGGGTGCATCTAACTGGACGTATCGTTTGAAATATGACAATGCCGATTTAATTTTGCGACGTCCACCCAAAGGTACCAAAGCCAAATCTGCGCATGACATGGCACGTGAATATCATGTGCAGCATCATCTTGCACCTTTCTATCCGGTACTGCCGGAAATGGTTGCGCTGTGTCAGGATGAATCAGTGATTGGCTGTGACTTTTATGTGATGAAACGCATCAAAGGCATTATCCCACGGGCGAAATTACCGCCTGAATTGCAGTTTGGTGAAGCCGAAGTCAATAAGCTGTGTGTCAATGTCATTGATAAGTTGATCGAATTGCATCAAGTGCCATATCAGGGAACGGAACTTGAAAAACTCGGCAAGGGCGACGGCTATTGTCGTCGTCAGGTCGAAGGCTGGGATACCCGTTATGAAAAAGCGCATACCATCAATGTGCCTTCATTCAGGTTTGTACGTAAATGGTTATTGGAAAATATTCCTGAGGATAGCAATACCTGCATCATTCATAACGACTGGCGTTTTGATAATGTGATTTTAGATCCGCACAATCCAACTGAAGTGATTGGCGTACTGGACTGGGAAATGGCGACTTTGGGCGATCCATTGATGGATTTGGGTTCAGCTTTGGCATACTGGGTTGAAGAGACAGATCATCAAATTTTTAAAGCGACACGTCGTCAGCCGACCCATTTAAAAGGCATGTTTAGCCGTAAACAAGTGGTCGATTACTATTTAGAAAAAATGGGTCTTCAAACTGAAAATTGGGCTTTTTATGAAGTGTTCGGCATTTTCCGTTTAGCCGTGATTGCCCAGCAAATCTATTACCGTTATCACCATAAACAAACCAATAATCCTGCATTTAAGGATTTCTGGATCGTGATTCATGCCTTGCATCTTCGTGCATTAAAACTGATTGGTAAACAAAAGTTCGAAGCCAATGACATTGCACAAAAATATAAAGCGAAACTTCAGGAAATTTTAGGAAAAGTAAAATGACCACAATTTATCTGATTCGTCACGGACAGGCTTCGTTTGGTGCGGAAAGTTATGACAAACTTTCACCGAATGGCGAATTACAGGCAAAATTATTGGGTCAGTATTTCAATCAAATTCTGAAAGAAGAACCTTATGTCGTTGCCGGTTCGATGCAGCGTCATCAACAAACGGCCAACTTGGCCTTGGCGGAATGTTTTCCTGATACCCCCATCATGACGGACAATGCCTGGAATGAGTTCAACCATCAACAGGTTTTTGCTCAATATGAACCGCGTTTTAATGAACCGCATTTATTAAAACAGGATGTTGAAAATGAAGCCAATCCACGTGCCTATTTAGCCAAAATTTTTGAAGGTGCCATTGAACGCTGGACGGGGGGTGACTATCACCATGAATATGACGAATCTTGGCCAAATTTTAAAAGCCGTGTAGAAAGCGCATTGCAAAATTTAAGTGATGAATTGGCAAAAACCAAACCGCGTTATGCCGTAGTATTTACATCGGGTGGTGTAATTTCAGTTGCTGCAGGAAAATTACTCGAGCTGAATGCGAACCGTACTTTTGCACTGAACTGGGCGATTACCAATACCAGTATGACCACATTACGTTTGGTGGGAAATGAGCCGCAATTACTCAGTTTAAATGAACATCATTTTATTAAAGCTGAAGATCCTCAATTACTGACATGGATTTAATTTATAGATTTAATTTTTAGAAAAATAGGAAAGGAATAAATCATGACAAAAACGATTTTAATTACCGGTGCCAGCTCGGGTATTGGTGCGGGAATGGCACGTGAATTTGCACAAAAGGGCTATAACCTTGCGATTTGCGCACGTCGTCTGGAACGTCTTGAAACTTTAAAGCAAGAACTTGAAAGCAAATACGGTATTAAAGTGATTACAAAAACTTTGGACGTAACCCATTACGATCAAGTCTTTGAAGTATTTAAAGCGTTTAAACAAGACTTTGGCACGATTGATCGCGTGATTGTAAATGCTGGAGTGGGAGAAGGCCGTCGTATTGGTAAAGGCAATTTCGAAGTTAACCGTGCCACGGTAGAAACCAACTTTATTTCTGCTTTGGCGCAATGTGAAGCAGCGGTTGAAATTTTCCGTGCGCAAAATTCAGGTCATTTGGTGATGATTTCATCGATGAGTGCAATGCGCGGTATGCCAAAGCATTTAACCGCATATGGTGCAAGTAAAGCAGCAGTTGCACATCTGGCAGAAGGTATTCGTGCCGAACTGATTGATACGCCTATTAAAGTAAGCACAATTTTCCCCGGTTATATCCGGACTGAAATTAATGAAGGCGCTAAAAAACTGCCTTTTGAAGTGGATGAAAAAACAGGCTCACATTTGCTTGCTCAAGCAATCGAGAAAGAGCCAGTAAAAGCATATGTACCGCAATGGCCATGGCTGCCATTAGGATTGGCGATGAAAGTATTGCCTTTAAAATGGGTCAATAAGTTGGGCTAAGACTTAAATACTCAAGTGCTTAAATGCTTAAATAAAAACAGGCTCAGTAATGAGCCTTTTATTTTTTAAGTTTTAATAAACTCATTTTTAATTAATTATATTGATAAAAATAATAGAGGTACAAAATACGGATTTATATTGAGCGGATCTGCAAAACGTTTAAAAGAGCAGCTTTATAATCCCAATATTAATAAAATTATCTATTATTCTTGGAAATCAGAATGCCTAACATAATGATAAAAGTGCTCACACCACCAATGACAAAACTCATCAGCCCCATTTCAAAAGTAAGTATTTCATTCCAAAGATTATTGTTGCTCCAGGGTACATAAACACCTTGTCTCCACAAAAAGCTGATCGCGCATAAAACGAGAAAGGTGATAAGCGTTGAAATGATGAGCGTAATAACAAGATTTTTCCAGATTTTACAGCCCACAATTAATGTAATAACACTAAGGCCAACGATTGCAATTATTGATATTAATAAAATGCTATTCCAATAGTCCATTTCGATTACTCTTGGCTAAGTCAATAATAAAATTATGCAAGTATGATGGTATTTAAATTCTAGAGATTACTTTAATATGAATCCCGTATATAAAGTAGGCATTTTCTTCCAAGAAATGTAGCTCTTTCACTTTTTTATAAATAAATTTTTATTAACTTAGGGTCTGTTGACATTTACTGTGCAAAAAAATAGCGAGCAAGTAGAGTTTAATCGCCAAACCAAATCTACTCCTCGCTATGCCTCGTACAATGTTGACCGATCAACACTGGTCTAAGTTAGAAACTATTTTCCGTAATTTTCGTATTTATCTCAAACAAAATCTTCGAAATTTTATTGAAGCTATTCTTTATAGAATTCGTACAGGCTGCCCATGGCGGGATTTACCCTCAGCCTTTGGAAAACCAAATTCTATATTCAAGAAATTTTCCCGATGGTCCAAAGATAATAAGTTATTAAAAATATTTAAGTTAATTTCATCTGATGCTGATCTGGAGTGGGTGTTTATTGATGCCAGCCATGTGAGGGCTCATCAGCATGCTACAGGAATCAAGGATCAGGCAATTTCAAAAAGCATTGGTGGAAACAGTTCTAAAATTCATTTGGCAGTTGATTCTCATGGGAACCCTGTTCAGTTTCTGATAGAGGATGGTACGACCCATGATGTAAAAGTGGCACCGAAATTAGTTAACAGCATAGATCTGAACGAGACAGAAATTCTCTGTGCCGATAAGGGTTATGACTCTGAATCCTTGAGAGAACAGATAGAAAAAATGGGTACTCAAGCCAATATTCCCAAGAAATCCAATACGCTTTCAAATAATGATCATATGGATTGGTATTTATATAAAATCAGGCATTTAATTGAGAATGCCTTTGCTAGATTAAAGCAATTTAGAGGAATTGCCACACGCTATGACAAGCTAAAGCGAAGCTATGAAAATTCTGTTGCCTTAGCTTGTATCTTTATTTGGCTACCATTATAAAATGTCAACAGACCCTAAAGTAAATCCTTAAATTCGATTACATGATTTTTCGACTCAAGGATTAAATTTTAAGCCGATTAAATAAGCCTGTGGTTTTAAGGTTAAATGTTATACTCATCCACTTAATTTTTATCCATCTTCTTCTCATGCTCCGCATTTTTCTTCGTGCTATTTTCTCTCTATGGTTGTTATTGCTGAGTAGCTAGGTCGATGCCTCTATTCCATTAAATTTTGACCAAGATCATAATGCACGACTTGATGGCGTATGGAATTATTATCCTAATCAATTATATCTGGCTCTGAAAATCAGGATGGTTCTCCATCCAAAATTAGTAAAAACGTTCAATTACCCGCATCATTTATCAGTATTTAAGGGCATAAAGATGGCGTAGCAACGTTTCAACAGCGTTTTCATTTACCTGAATCTGCGGTAGGGCAACAAATCTACTTATATATTCCCTACCAGTATGGTGCCTATCAGTTATTTGTGGATGATGGCTTACTGACCAAGATTGGGCAAGTTGGTGCAGAGAGGCAGCATCAAACTGAAATGGCGCCTAAATTGGTATCATTTTTCCCGAATAAAACCGACGTAGTCATTACCATTCAGGCCTCAATTTTTCAGCATATTCGCGGTGGTCTGGAAAACAGTATTTATATCGGTTTTAATAAACCGATTTTGCACAAATTTTATGGCCAAGTGATTCCACTCAGTATTGTAAGTGGTGTATTGCTGATGATTGGCTGTTTTATGGTGTTGTTTGCGCTGTATCGTATTGCGCAGAAGCAGCCTAGTCATGTTTGGCTGTTTTTGGGAATTTTTATTTTATGTTTAAGTCTGCGTAGTTTCTTTGCTGTTCCCTTTATTTATACCTTATTCACCAATATTCCTTGGCTTTGGGGAACGCGACTTGAATATCTACTGACTGAATTGGTCTGTCTGTTCTTTCTACTTTATGTCTACTTACTGCCTCATCAGCTCATTCACAGCTTTTTATTACTGATTACTTGTGCAGTGATCATTGTCAATGTTGTGGTGACTTTGACCCAACAGCCTTTGGTCTTTCAACACTTCTTTTTTCAAAGTTTTGCCATTTCATTTCTGATTTTTGCCAATCTTTTATATGGGGTTTACCGGATTTATCGTGATCAAATTCCCTATTCAAAAGCCAACGCTTTTGCCATTGTTTTAGTGTGTCTTACATTTATACATGACTATTTATTGGGGCTTAAGCTGATTGATTCAGTAGAAATCGCCTTTTATAGTTCGTGTGTTTATTTTATGGTGATCACCTTACAGCTCAGCCGTGATTATGCTGTGCAGAGTTATAAAACTGAATTGCTGAATAAGAAATTATTGCAGTGGAACACGATGCTGGATCAGAAAGTACAAGAACGGACCCAGGCCGTAATGCAGCTCAATGAGCAATTGGCACTGCAAGTTCGAATCGATGCTTTAACAGGTGCATATAACCGTTATGCACTAAATATAGAGATACAACAGCGCTTTAAGCAAGCGATCGAAGCGGAATCATCGCTGGTGTTCTATATGATTGATGTCGATTATTTTAAAAAATATAATGATTATTATGGTCATCTTAAAGGTGATGATATTTTAAAGACTTTGGTCAAGACCATAGATTCAATTTTGCCAGCATCGGGTTTTTTAGCACGCTATGGTGGGGAAGAATTTGCAATTTTGTTATCGGATTTGAGTATGGAACAGGCTCAAGAATTTGCAGAAAAATTGCGTCGAGTGATCCGTGGTCTAGAACTCGAGCATGCCAACCGGGACGATGGAAAACCCTATATTACCATTAGTGTCGGGGCTGCCGTGATGGATCCTGCACATAGCTATAGAAGTGTCGATTGCTTGATGAAAACAGCGGATCAGCAACTCTACCAAGCAAAAATCCAACGGGATCAAGCCTGTCTTCAGTAAGTCAGATGAAACTGGGATTGAGTTTTAACAATTCATCAAGTGAAATGTCATATCCTTTTACGATTACTTGCTCTTTTATATGCAGTAATTTGTCTTGAAATGCTAAATTGATTGTAGTGTTGATTGAAGAAGAATAAATATGAGTCAAATTCACATCGCTGCCATTTTAGGTTTAAGTTTAACTTTTTATGGTTTAACTGCATGTCATGCCCAAAATGACACTTCACAAAAGGCAAAGGAACAGCCAAAACAGCAATCTTCCTCAAAAATACCGCAAGGTTATCAACTCAGTACGATTGCACAATTTAATGAACCTTGGGCCATTACATCTTTAAAGGATGGTCGCTTACTGATTACTGAACGAAAAGGCAAATTACAATTATTTGATCCCCAAACCCAGCAAAAAGTCGAAGTCAAAGGCCTGCCTAAAGTGGCTTATGGTGGACAAGGCGGCTTGGGCGATATTGCATTACATCCGCAATTTGCACAGAACCATCAGGTCTATATCAGCTATGCAGCAGCAGGACAGGGTGGTTATGGGGCTGTAGTTGCACGCGGGGAATTGGATTTATCTAATGCTAAAGACCCACAACTTAAAAATTTAAAAACCATTTGGCAACAAGTGCCTAAAGTACAAGGTCAGGGCCATTATGGACATCGGCTGTTATTTGGCTCGGATGGCAAGCTCTGGATCAGTTCAGGTGAACGTCAGAAGTTTGATCCTGCACAGGATATGCAATCGAATTTAGGCAAAATTCTACGTTTAAATGATGATGGTACACCTGCTTCAGGTAATCCATTTATGAACCAGGGCGAGATTGCCAAACAGGTCTGGAGTTTGGGGCATCGCAATCCTCTAGGTATTGCATTTGATCATAAAGCTCAGCTGTGGGTAGCTGAAATGGGACCCAAAGGTGGCGATGAACTGAATATGGTTGTGAAGGGTGATAACTATGGGTATCCCTTTGTTTCCAATGGTGATCATTACGATGGTAAAGACATTCCTGACCATAATACCCGACCTGAATTTAAGGCGCCTGAGATCAGCTGGACTCCTGTCATCTCGCCATCCAGCCTGATATTTTATAAAGGCAATCAATTTCCCGCATGGAAAAATAAGGCCCTGATCGGTGGCTTGTCATCCAAAGCCATTATTGTGGTTGATACCGAAATGAAACCCATGAAGGAAGTGCAGCGCTTGGATATAAAACAGCGTATTCGTGGCTTGCTGGAAGCCAAAGACGGTGCAATTTGGGTACTTGAAGATGGCAAAAATGCCAGACTACTCAAAATGACTGCAAAATAATGTCATCCTTTAATTTAAAAGCCTGCATTGAAATAAATGTTAGGCTTTTAATAATATCTGTATAAGTCATCTGGTGGTATTACGCTGCATAATGATCATCAGCATTAAATACATTGGCCTGAATTTGAATGAGTTTACGGTTACCTTGTTCGCCATTCATGCGCCAATGGGCAATTTTAATATTATCGACAATCGCAACATCGCCTTTCTGCCATTGCAATAACAGGGCATCACGATACATCGCATCAAAAAAGTCCTGTTTCTCTTGATCCGTCCATTCAACTTTATGGCCCTGCTGATTGAAAATTTCCCAGGTCAGCTGCATACCGTCAGCCGTGGAATCAATCTGGATTTCACCACGATTTTCAAAGCAATTTTGCGCAGCCTGATAAGCAAATGGATTGGTATTGTTGGCAAAGGCCCACGGTTGTAGCGCCAGCTTTTGGGTCACAGGATGCTTAATCACCAGAGGAGCACGTTGCAAGGTTAGTTTGGCTTTCTTGTCAGGCAGTATGCTTACGCTAAAAGGACTCTTTTTCAGCAAGATCCGATCCATAAAATTAATTTTGCGCGATGAGACATAAGAAAAATGGTTCCATGTGCCTTGGTATTTTTGCTTTACCGATTCAGGAAAATTTTCCCAAATTTTCTCGAGATTGTTAAAACCAGTTTCAGCCAGATAAGTTGAGGGTTCCTGACAATATAAAGCGATATAGCGCGAGCGTTCAGAACGGACGCCACCTTCCACGTGCGGACCTTGTACAGCGTTTTCTACTGGCCCCAACTGAACGGTATTGCGGTCAATATAACGTCGATAATCGCCTGCGCCTAAGATACTTTCACTATATTTACGCATCCATGATGCAACCCAACCCGGCATATTGGGATTGAAGGAATTCCACGGCTGTAACTTGAATTTTTGTTCAATAAGTTGATGAAATTCTTCCGTTTGCTGAATGTTAAATCCCCGAAAAATTAGGATGCCATGCTGATGGATTTGTTGCATCAGCTGTTCAAGATTGTTCTCAATATATTGGGCTAAATCCTGACATGTATTGTTGTCGGGGTGAGCCATGAATACTTTGGCGTAATCATTCAGAAAATGATGTTCTAATTGCATAGTTTTTCTCTCAAATATTTTTATTGTTTTACTTATGATGCCTAGAATAATCTTTCACTTTATTCTAATTGCTCATAAAAATGTTATGGATGATTGTTGGACTGAATGGGATTATAAAGTTTGGTATTTCAGCATGATGTAAATTTTGGTGGTTTAATTGAGTTTTTCGACAAGTGGCAGGTTCAGTTTAAACCGTGATATTAAATGATTATAAAAATAAAATGATTTTGAAAAAAAAGCCCCGACATCCTGTCGAGGCTTTTTTATATTCATTTTAAAGGTATAACTCCTGTCGTACCTGTCAGCATCCTGCTGTTATCATCACTTAGTATTTTAGTTTTAAGTTCTGCAGACTTCCTGTCTTGCTATAAGTTAAATATAGTGTGAAAAGTAATGTGTGAAAAGTGGAGATATTCGGCAACTGTTGTAAGCTAAAACGTACAAGATAATTCTATTATCAGGCACTGACGTACTGAATCAGTTTATCCAGCACCGATTTTAGAGTTTTGTTGTCAAATTCATTCGGTTCAAATTCTTCAGTTTTATTGCGTGAAAAGATGTCACGAATTTCAATTACCGCATTACTGTCAACTAAACCGAGTTGGGTTCCGACCTGACGGATTTGATCAATCGAGCGTGAACCGTTGGTTGCCCCATAGCCTATATAAGCCGCAGGTTTACCTTGCCATTCTTTGCCTAGGTAATCCAGGGCATTTTTGAGTGCGGGGCTGTAGCCATGGTTATATTCAGGGCTAATGAAAATCATCGCATCACCTGAAGCAATTTTATCTGCCCATTCCTGTTGTTTCGGTTGATCGTAAATACCGGTAATCGGTGGATGTGCCCCTGAAAAAATAGGCAAGTTCCATTCTTTTAAATCGACCAGTTCAGCCTGAACGGTACTGTAATTTGCTCTTTCGATACTGCGTTGTACCCAGCGCGCAACTTTAATCGCAATACGACCTTCACGAACACTACCGACAATAATTTGAATTTTCATATTGAGCCTGTATTTTTTATAAAGTTAGGGTCTAAATTAATATGAATATGGGAGGCTGAGTATTAGGAATTTGTATCTCCAGAAGCTAAAAAAGCTCCCGAAGGAGCTTTTAAAAATCATCTGTTAGATGATCTTTTACATCAGTTTAATACCTTGCTGACCGGCAGGGGTCACTTTAAAGATTTCCACTTCAAAAGTAATGTCTTTGCCCGCAAGCGGGTGATTGAAATCAATTTCGGTAATATCTTCACCGACTGATTTCACGACACCAAACAGGCTTTGTTTAGCTTTATCTTCAAATTCAATCATATGACCGACAATTGGTGTCTGCTCGAATTTAACCGTATCAAATTTTTGTACGTTTTCAGGGTTCCAGGGACCGAAAGCATCTTCAGGAGGAAGGCTGACAGTACGACGGTCACCGGCACGTAGACCAAACAGGGCTTTTTCAAAACCGGGCAATAAGCTGCCATCGCCCATCACCAGGCTGACCGGTTCTTCACGGCTACGGGTGTTATCAATTTCCACACCATTTTCAATGGCAACCGAAAAATGAAGCTCTACTTTCGAACCTTCATTAATACGGGTTTCTTCATTTGGATTAATAATTTCAGTCATTGTGTTGCGCTTCCGCACGTTGAATACGTTGCTTTTCTAGGAAAAAAGTATCGATCAGCAGCAAAATAGTGCCCACAGTAATAGCACTATCTGCAATATTGAAAGCAGGAAAATGGCTGTTGTTGTAGTAAACGTGAATGAAATCGACCACATAACCTAAAGAAACGCGGTCAATTAAATTACCGATCGCACCACCCAAAATCAGGGCAATCGCCATCGGTAAAATCACCATTTTTTTCGGCATACGCATCAGCCAAAATACAAAAATCACAGACACTAAACCTGCCAGTGAAGTAAAGAAATAACGTTGCCATCCACCGGCATCGGACAAGAAACTAAAGGCTGCGCCATAGTTATGTAGCAATGTCCAATTTAAAAAGGGCAGTACCGGCACAGGATCTGCATAATTCAGCTGTGTCGTTGCAATCCATTTGGTCCATTGATCCAGAATAATCGCGACAATGGATAAACCCACCCACAGCAGATTGTGTGGGTAGAATTGGAATAAGCCCTTTTTAGTTTGCGGATTAGGCATATTTTCTCTCTTCGCCTTGACCTGTAGGAAGGTTAATAATACAACGAGAACAAAGGCCTGGGTGTTCGTGATGTGTATTCACATCCGGAAGAACATGCCAGCAACGGGCACATTTTTCGCCCATCGCAGCCGATACTTTCACACGCAAGCCTTCAAGATCTGTCGCTTCACCTTGTGCTTCATCAAATGCATTTACAATGACAGTTGATGTGATCAGAACGAAACGAAGTTCATCACTTAACTGATCAAGCACCGCTTTCAATTCAGCATTGGCCCAAAGTTCAACTTTGGCAGACAAGTTCGAACCAATCAGTTTGGCATTACGTGCTGCTTCAATTTGCTTGTTCACCGCAGATTTAACCGCAATCATGGTTTGCCAATCAGCTTCTGAAACCAGGTTGGCTTTCGATGCAACAGGAATGTCATACCATTCAGTGGTGAACACGTATTTCTCAGTTTGACCCGGAATTAAAGGCCAAGCTTCTTGAGCGGTAAAGGTCAAGATTGGTGCCATCCAGCGTACAAAGGCTTGAACCAAATGATACAGCGCAGTTTGTGCAGAATGACGTGCTTGAGAATCCGCTTTGGTGGTGTACTGACGGTCTTTGATGATGTCGAGGTAGAAACCACCCAGGTCATTAATACAGAAATTGGTCAACGAACTTGCCACAATATGGAAGTTCATATCTTCATAGGCTTGCTGAATGGTTTTTTGTACGTCCGCTGCACGTTGCAGGATGTATTGATCAAGCGCGATCAACTGATCGACAGGCAATGCATCAGTCGCCGGTTGGAAACCATTTAGGTTCGCCAACAAGAAACGCAAGGTGTTACGGATACGACGGTAGCCGTCTGATGCACGGCTAAAGATTTCTTTACCCGCAGTCATTTCATAACGGTAGTCAGATGACGCAATCCAGAAACGTAAACCGTCTGCACCCATATCTTTAATGATGTCTTGCGGTGTGATCACGTTGCCGATTGATTTCGACATCTTACGACCTTTTTCATCGACCACGAAACCGTGGGTCAACAAGCCTTTGTAAGGTGCGCGCTTGTTAATCGCGATAGAGGTCAATAATGAAGACTGGAACCAACCACGGTGCTGATCTGAACCTTCAAGGTACAAATCAGCAGGATCAGTCAATTCTTCACGTTCACGCAGCACCGCAAAATGCGTTGTACCCGAGTCAAACCAGACGTCTAGCGTGTCACGAACTGCATTGTAGTGTTCGGCATCGGCACCGATGAAGTCTTTCGCTTCACGGTTATACCAGCCATCAATGCCTTCCTGTTCGATCAGTTTGGCAACGATTTCGATCAGTTCAGGGGTACGTGGATGTAATTCGTTGGTGTCTTTATGCACGAAGAACGGGATTGGCACGCCCCAAGTACGTTGACGCGAGATACACCAGTCCGGACGACCTTCAATCATCGATTCAATACGGTTTTTACCCCAATCCGGGACAAAACTGATGTCGTTTTCAATCGCGTTTAAAGCACCTTGGCGTAAACCTTTTTCATCCATGCTGATGAACCATTGTGGGGTCGCACGGAAGATAATCGGAGTCTTATGACGCCAGCAATGTGGGTAGCTATGCTTGATTACCACATGCGCCCAAAGCTTGTTGGCTTCACTTAATGCAGCAATAATTTTTGGATTGGCTTTATAAATGTGCTCGCCTGCAAAAACAGGTGCAGTCGGTAAATACACACCGTTACCACCTACAGGATTGTCGACTTTCAAGTTGTACAACAAGCCAACTTTATAATCGTCTACACCATGGCCGGGCGCGGTATGTACCGCACCTGTACCGCTGGTT
Source organism: Acinetobacter terrestris (assembly GCF_004331155.1). Taxonomy (GTDB): domain Bacteria; phylum Pseudomonadota; class Gammaproteobacteria; order Pseudomonadales; family Moraxellaceae; genus Acinetobacter; species Acinetobacter terrestris. The sequence goes on along the minus strand of NZ_SJNZ01000007.1, from coordinate 82,575 downwards.
GCAATCACGTGTTCGCCTAAAATAACTGGAACCTGACGATCGTTAATTAAAGGATGCTGTAGAACCAGATTTTCAAGTTTTGCGCCCGTAAAATCGGCAATCACTTCAACAGTGCTAAAGCCATAGCGTTCAGTCGCAGATTCCACCAAATCTTTAGCCAAGATAAAGTTTTGCGCTGCTTTGTCATCACCACGTGCGATAACTAATTGATATTCAATATCCGCATGCAAGGCAACTGCCTGGTTTGCAGGAATGGTCCAAGGCGTCGTGGTCCAGATGACGATATCAGTTGAGTCTTTAACTTCTACACCCAAACGCGCCGATAAATCTGCTAAATCAACAACAGTGAAACCGACATCAATCGCATCAGATTTTTTATCTTCGTATTCAACTTCAGCTTCAGCGAGTGCAGAACCGCAGTCCAAACACCAGTTGACTGGTTTAAGACCTGGCTGGATATGACCCTGTTTCTGGATTTCACCCAATGAACGCACGATATTGGCTTCTTGGGCAAAATTCATGGTCAGGTAAGGATTGTCCCAATCCCCAAACACACCCATACGCACAAAGTCTTTTTTCTGTAATTCAACTTGAGTGTAGGCATATTCACGGCAATGTTTACGGAAGGTTGCAGCATCTACTTTAACGCCAACTTTACCGACTTTTTCTTCAACTTTCAGTTCAATCGGCAAACCGTGACAGTCCCAACCCGGAACATACGGTGCATCAAAGCCATCCATAATGCGGCTTTTGATAATGATGTCTTTGAGGACTTTATTTACCGCATGACCCAAATGGATTTGACCATTTGCGTATGGAGGGCCATCGTGAAGCACATATTTTTTCTTGCCAATACGCGATGCACGAATCTGCTGATAAATGTTGTCGGCATACCACTCTTCTAACCATTTTGCTTCACGTACTGCGAGATTTGCTTTCATCGCAAATTCAGTACCTGGGAGGTTTAGCGTGGCTTTATAATCCACTGCATTTTCAGGAGTTTGCTTATCGCTCATGCAAGTTGTCTTCCAATTTAATCAGTCTTAGGCTGACGCGTTTTACAATAAAAAATGTGGGATTTAAAAGGGGAAATTGGAGGTGTTTTGTCGAAACTCAAGCAGTTTCTCAACATCGTCATCAATTCCCGCTTTCAATGCTTCAAGCGAAGGGTAGTCCTTTTCACCATGTAGATAGTTTAAGAACGTCACCCGCATTAACAGGCCATACAGATTAGCAGAAACATCAGGAAAATGTACTTCTAATCGCCATTCAGGATGTTGCTGTTTGATGGCTGGTCGTGTACCGACATGTCCTGCACCAAACAGGGCAGTCGGCTCATAGCCTGCAATCCCCGGTTTTTCAGGATTGTCGGCTTTCACTTTATCTTTTAAAGATCCGGTTTCACATACGACTTCAACGCCGTAAATCCCGTTTAAACAGGGTTTATGACGGTTGAGACGGACGTTAATGGTCGGGAAATCAATGGTACGTCCAATCTGGTCGCCATATTGTACCCGACCAGTAATGCTATAGGGACGACCCAGCAATTTAGCCGCCAAGGCTAAATCGCCGGCTTGCAAGGTATGACGAATCCGGGTCGAGCTGACGCGGTGTCCATCCAGGGCAATGGTATTTAAATTGGTGACCTGAAAACCGTAGCCGCGCAAGAATTCACTATTGCCTTGACGGTTTTTGCCGAAATGGAAATCGTCGCCCAGCACCAGATGTTCTGCGTTAAGTTTATTTTTGAGAATATCGGCAAAGCTTTCAGCATTTAAACTACGGAAATGATTATCAAATTTCGCAATCGCGATATAGTCGACACCCAGTTCGGTTAGGTATTCGACTTTTTCCCGCAATGAGCTAATTCTAGGCGGTGCTTCATAACCTTTAAAAAATTCAAGCGGTTGTGGCTCAAATATCATCACCAGGGTTTTTAAGTTTTGTGCTGCAGCGAGTTGTTTTAATTGTGCAATCATGGCCTGATGACCCAAATGTACACCGTCAAAATTACCAATCGTAGCGGCAGTTTTTGGCAGTTGAAAATTTGGCGCTAAAGCATTCAGGCGGAGCAGCTTCATGGGCGAATCAATAAGTGAAAAATTATCAGGGCTATATATTGCCATAATCTTGAGCGTTCGTCTTGTTGTTGTGTTTTCATACAAAAAAATATTGAACTTTCTAGTAAAAAATAGCATTGAAATGGTTAAGGATTAGATCAGGGAACTAAAGCTTAAATGCATCCAGATGCATCAGATTTTTGAACAGCAAGCTGATCACAATTTTAAATTTGCACTCATCCTGTAATTCTTTTCTAATGGGCACAATTTTAAATTTGCAAGTAAACAAGGTTCCACTATGTCGGATTTGGCTTTAATTATGGCACTTCCTAATGAATCGAAAGGCTTGTTTGAACAAGCCGGGATTCGAGTGCATTACAGTGGTATTGGTAAAGTGAATGCTGCATTTAAAGCCTTTGAAGTGATTCAAAAAACCGGCTGTAAAACCTTACTCAACTTGGGTTCGGCGGGAAGTTCACAGTTTGATGCACATGCCTTGGTTGAAGTAAGCACGTTTGTGCAACGTGATATGGATGTATCGCCATTAGGCTTTGCTGTAGGAGTGACTCCTATGGATGATGACCATCCTGCAGAAATTCATTTAGAAGCTTATTTCCCATACTTAGAAAAAGGCATTTGTGGAACGGGTGACAGCTTTGAAACAGGTATACCGAAAGTGCCCTGTGATTTGGTGGATATGGAAGGCTACGCGATTGCCAAGGTGTGCAAGAAGCTGGGCGTACGATTCATTTCAGTGAAATATATTACTGATGGCGCGAATGACACCGCACATTTGGATTGGGAAGAAAATTTATTGTTGGGTGCGCAAAAGTTATTAAAATTATATCAAACGGTCAAATAAGCAGGGTAGGCCTGGAAATTCGGCGACCATAGTGGTCTATGGTCGTATGCCAAAATTATCGTAGACGATAATTTAAGAATTATAATTTAACAATTATGGGCGGGGAATCACGCCGTATAACATCATATGCACAGTATGTTGGATGATGCGCTGCTGCATACTGCGGTTACGCAAGGTCTTGCCGGTGACCATTTCCATCTGGGTGGCAAAATCTGCATAGTTTTGGGTCACCGCCCAAATATTCAGAATTAAAAGTTCCGGATCAATGTCCTTGGAAATTTTACCTTGATCTTGCCACATAGTAATGACTTTGGCTTTACGCTTGACCAATTTCTTTAACGGACCTTTTAAAATTGGCAGGATATGCGGCGCACCTTGAATCACTTCCAAAGCAAACAGTCGCGATGCTTTCGGCTGGGTACGAGAAACCTCAATTTTTTGCAATAAATAATTGGTAATCGCTTTTTCAGGTTCAAGCTCTGTTTCTAGCATTTGCAGTGGAGCAAGCCACTTCTGTAATACCGTGGTGAGTACTTCAACGTACAAGGCTTCCTTATTTTCATAATAATAGAAAATATTGGATTTGTGCATTTCAGCAATTTGAGCAATCTCGTCTAAGCTTGCCCCATTAAAACCATAAAGGGAAAATACATCCAAGGCTGCGTTTAGCAGTTGATGTCGTTTTTGTGTACTCTTTTTTTGTTCCATTGGCCATTAAAAAACAATTAAAAGTGGAACCTTAAATTGTACGACAAATCATCAGATTTGTGCACAGGCAAAAGTTTTAATTTTATGAATATTGACGATTTATTTTTTAGATCAGCTATTAAATTGCCAAGTTTTCGACCAATGTAAAAAGATGCTTTAAAACAGGGCAGAAAATAGCGCATTAAAGATCGTTAAATAATTCAATTAGATTGATTTTTTTTATTTTTTTGAACGTTGCATTTAATGCTCAAGTATTAAATGAATGATTAAATTAATTAAAGAATAAGATGTGCTTTATTCAGCATTATCAAGAGATGAGCCCAAACTAAGGATCAGGATGTGCTCATTTCAGATTTAAAACATCATGTGGCCAATACAGCATTGAGAACCTGTTGCTCCAACTCGCTAAAAGCGTAATCTTTTTTACGCGGTCGCGGTAAATCCACTTTAAATTGTTTAGCAATATGACCTTTATCCAGCAAAATAATTCGATCGGCCAGTTGAACTGCTTCGCTGACATCATGGGTCACTAAAATGGCGGTAAAGCCCTGCTCGCGCCAGAGTTTTTCAATCAGGCTCTGCATGTCTAAACGGGTGAGCGCATCCAGTGCACCGAGTGGTTCATCCAGCAGCAAGATGCGAGGCTTATGCGACAATGCGCGGGCGAGCGCGGTACGCTGACGCTGACCGCCTGAAAGTTGTGAAGGCCACAATCCGGCTTTCTCTTTCAGTCCGACTTTTTCTAATAGGGCAGAGGCATTGCCTTGATGTTCTTTGGCCAAACCCAGCTGTACATTTTGTTCAATGCTACGCCACGGCAAAAGTCGCGGGTCCTGAAACATGACACGAATGTCATCACTGCTAATACCTTCGCGGATATGTCGTGCCGACTTAAACTTGATTTCACCATAGCTGGGCTGTTCCAAATCGGCAATCAGACGAAGCAGGGTACTTTTACCACATCCGCTACGCCCAACAATGGCAAGGAATTCACCCGGTTGAATATGCAGGTCTAAACCTTCCAGAACCGTCACATCAGCATAGAATTTATGCAGTTGCTCAATCAGAATTTCTGCACCGACCACCGCTGTTGGATTGATATCTGTAGTTGCCGGACGTTCTGGTGCAGCCGGATCTTCAGCGACATGTCGCCCTATACTTAAATCAGTCATGATGTATTCCTTATTTTTGATATCCAGCATGCCAGCGCAGTAAGTATCTTTCTAAGCCTACTGCCAATACATCGGCCAGTTTTCCAAGCAGGGCGTAAAGCAAAATACCCACTAACACTACATCGGTTTGTAAGAATTCACGCGCATTCATGGTCATATAGCCAATGCCGGATTGTGCGGAAATGGTTTCTGCCACAATGAGCAATACCCAAACCAGACCCAATGCAAAGCGTAAACCGACAAGAATGGACGGCATTGCACCTGGTAAAATAATTTCTTTGTATAACTGCCAGCGGGTCAAACCATAGCTTTTACCCATCTCGATCAGTTGTGGGTCAACCGAGCGAATCCCATGATAGGTATTGATATAAATCGGGAAGAATACACCGACAGCGACTAAAAACAGCTTGGCTGATTCATCAATCCCGAACCAGAGAATGACTAAAGGAATTAAAGCCAAGGCTGGAATATTACGGATCATTTGCAAGGTGGTGTCGAGCAGGGTCGATGCCAGTTTAGACGAGCCATTCAGCAAGCCCAGCAATAGGCCCAAGCCACCACCCACCAACAAGCCGAGCAGGGCACGTCCGGCACTGACTTTCACGTGTTGCCAAAGCTCACCCGTGATCGACAGATGCCAAAATGCGCTTACCACTGCACTTGGAGCAGGCAGAATACGGCTTTCTAGCAGACCGGCACTGGATGCAATTTGCCAAATCGCGATCAGTGCGACCGGGAACAACCAGGGCAGCAAATGCTGCCCAAATTGTGTTCCACGTGAAACCTTGGTTTTAGCCAAGGTTTTGGCAGAAATGGTTTTACTCATTAAGCCGGCTCCTTAGCTTTTACTTGTTGTTTCGCCTCATCTGGCACATAGTTATTTGCCACGATTTCACCAAAAGGACCGGTCAGATTCGGTTGTGCCAGTTTTTGACGGGTTTCTAATGGAAGCAGTGGGAACACCAGTTCAGCAAAACGAATGGATTCTTCAAGATGCGGATAGCCCGAGAAAATAAAGGTATCAATACCCAAATTTGCATATTCCTGAATACGGTCAGCCACGGTTTGTGGATCACCGACCAGTGCTGTCCCTGCGCCGCCACGAACCAGACCAACCCCTGCCCAAAGGTTTGGAGAAACTTCAAGTTTGCTGCGGTCGCCATTGTGCAGTTCAGCCATGCGACGTTGACCCACCGAATCCATTTGCTTAAATTTCTTTTGCGCTGCTTGAATGGTAGCATCATCCACATACTGAATCAGTTCTTCAGCCGCCGCCCATGCCTGTTCATTGGTTTCACGCACAATCACGTGTAAACGAATACCGTAATTTAAACTGCGACCACGGGCAGCTGCTTTAGCACGCATGGTTTCAACTTTTTCTTTAACTGCAGCCGGTGGTTCGCCCCATGTTAAATAGGTGTCGACCTGTTCTGCAGCAAGTTCGATTGCAGCATCTGAAGAACCGCCAAACCAGAGCGGTGGATACGGTTTTTGTACTGGCGGATAAAGCAGCTTGGCATCATCGACCTGTAAGCGGTCGCCGTGGAAAGTGAACGACTCACCTGTATGCGAGCGGGTTAAAATTTCACGCCAAATGGTGGTGTATTCCGCTGCTGTTTGATAACGGGTGGCATGGTCTTCATATACCCCATCACCTTTCAGCTCTTGCTCATCACCACCAGTAACCAAGTTCAGTAATACGCGGCCATTCGACAAGCGGTCAAAAGTTGCTGCCATACGTGCAGCCAGTGCAGGGGTCGTGACCCCAGGACGTAATGCCACCAGGAATTTTAAATTTTTGGTCGCATCAATCAGGCTGGCTGCAGTAATCCACGGATCTTCACATGAGCGGCCGGTTGGAATCAGTACACCTTCATAACCTAAGTTATCTACTGCTACGGCAATCTGTTTCATATAAGCATGATCGACCTGACGCGCGCCTTTGCTTGTGCCTAAATAACGACTGTCACCATGCGTAGGAATAAACCAGAAAATTTTCATTGCTTTGATCCTTAGATTATTTGCCTGCCCAAACGGCTTGCTGAATGTGGATAGATTTCGGAATGATCTTGAGTTCGCTAAAACGGTTCGCGAGTTCTTGCTGATCTGCGATCACTTGTTTGGTGAGCAGAGCAGCACCAGATGGACTAGGACGACGCTGGATAAAGGTCTGGCTGACCACTGGTTTTAGACCTGTGCTTTGCGCGAAGATAGTGGCAGTCACAGCCTTGTGGCCTTGTACCCATTTATCTGCAACGTTCACCTGCTTGATAATGCCTTTTAAGGCCTGAGGATGATTTTTGACTAAATTGCCTGAAGCTAAATAGAACGTGTAATTGGGACTTAAGCCTTTACCTGAAGCCAGTACTTTGGCTTTATCTTCTACCTGAGCCGAAGCATAGTACGGGTCCCAAATCGCCCAGGCATCAATTGCGCCTTTTTGAAAAGCGGCACGTGCATCGGCAGGGCTTAACCAGATGGGTTGAATATCGGTCCATTGCAAACCAGCTTTGCGTACAGCTTGAACCAGTAAATAATGTGCACTTGAACCGCGGTGGACCCCAACACGTTTACCCTTTAACTGGCTGAGCTGGCTAATTTTGGAATTGCTGGGTACCAAAATGGCAGAAGCCAAAGGTTTTGCGGTTTCATAAGCAAAATAATGGAGTGGCTTGTTGCCGGCTTGTGCATATACAGGCGGTGTATCGCCTGTCGCACCGACATCAATAGAACCGACAGCCAGTGCTTCTAAAATTTGCGGACCGCCTGGAAACTCATTCCAGGAAATTTTTGCATTTGGAAATTCCTGTTCAAACAGTTTTTGTTGTTTGGCAATTACCAGATTTACCGAGGCTTTTTGATAGCCAATCCGCAGTTGTTTGACTGAAGGATCCACAGCCCAGGCAGCGCTCGAACCCAACATCGCACAAGCAATCAGCATCGCGTTCATGCCATGACTGGATGTCTTGAACCAGGTAATTGCTTTGTTATCTTGCTGATGTTGAGTCATTGTCGAGTCCTCTATTGTTGTGTCATTACTTCGCTAAAATTGCGGCTTGAATATTGATTTTGTTCGGAATCAGTTTCTGGTTATAAAAGGCATCGGCAACGTATTGCTGCTGCGTAGCCACTTGATTAGAAATTGGTTGTACCCCTAAATTCATGCGACCAATTGATGTTTTTAAAATGGAAGCATCTAAGCCTGTTGGTTTTTCTAAGATTTTCGCAGCTTCATCCTGGTTTTTCGTCATCCAGTCTGCGGCCACATTCAGTTCATTGATCACTGCCTTGACGACTTCCGGATTCTGTTCTGCAAATTTGCGGTCAGCCATGTAGAACTGATAGTTTTTCACCAGGTTTTCACCGTTTGCGATCACACGTGCACCAATCTGCTGTTCAGCAGCCGCAAAGAACGGATCCCAAATGACCCAGGCATCAACTGCACCTTTTTCAAAGGCAGCACGTGCATCTGCAGGCGGTAAATACACCACTTGAATGTCATCCAGTTTCAGATTGTGGGCTTCTAATAATTTGAGCAACAAGTAATGCACGTTGGAGCCTTTGTTTAGCACGACACGTTTACCCTTCAAATCTTTGATGCTTTGAATAGGGGAGTCTTTTTGCACAATTAATGCTTCAGCGGTCGGCATAGCAGGTTGGTTTGCCACATACACTAAATTCGCGTTGGCTGCTTGGGCAAAAATAGGCGGTGCTTCACCGACTTCACCCAAGGAAACGCTGCCGACATTCAAGCCTTCAAGCAGTTGAGGACCGGCAGTAAACTCGACCCATTTCACTTTGACATGCTGTTTTTCTAATGCAGTTTCTAAAGAACCACGTGCTTTAATTACTGGCAATAAGCCATATTTTTGAAAACCGATATTTAAAGTGACAGTTTCAGCTTCTTTTTTGCCACAGCCAGACATCATCATTGCACCAGCAACTACTGAAGAAAGGACCAGCGATTTCGCCCAGAATTTTGCTTGAATGGCGCTCATGAATGTGTGCTCCGCAACATGAAGTGTTGAATATTGAACACATAAGCTAATGCCTTTTCTTTTTCGAAAATAATAAAAAAATAGGAATTCTTAATCAGGAAAAAAGATAAATAAAAAAAAGAAAAACTTATGCCAAAATGTGATTTATATAAAAAATAAAATATACTGTTTTAATATTTTAAATTATTGATATTTATTTAATTTAATTCCAAATACTGTATATCCATAAGCTTATGCAAAAATGGCATAAGTTAAATCGGCCAGATTCACCAAAATGACAGATAAAGATATAAAAAATAAAGATATAGCAACAATAAAAAAAGCCACTTTAAAGTGGCTTTTTAAATACCAGTGAATTGCGCTGGTAGTTATACAGCGCCTGACGCGCATTCGGCAGATCATCGACACTGGCGGGTTCAAAGCCATGCTCGACAAACCAGTGCGCGGTGCGTGTGGTCAGTACAAACAGTTGTTGAATGCCCAGACTTTTGGCCTTGTCTTCCAGATAATGCAAAATCTGGCTACCACGGTTGGACTTGCGATAGGTTGGATCTACCGCGACACAGGCAATCTCGGCCGATTTTATTTCACTGGCAGAAGTAGGAATCGGGTAAAGCGCAGCGCAGGCTAAAATCATGCCATCACGTTCAATCACAGAAAATTGCTCAATTTCACTTTCTAAGCGTTCGCGTGAGCGATAAACCAGAATGCCTTCAGCCTCGAGTGGGCGAAGTAAATTCATCAGACCGCCGACATCCTGAATATTGGCAGTACGCACTTCTTCATAATGTGAATCGGTCATCATGGTGCCTGCACCGTCGCGGGTGAACAGTTCTTCGAGCAAGGCACCATCATAGGTATAAGAAATCAGATGCACACGATGCACGCCTTGTAGTGAAGCATTTTTGGCACCACGTAACTGCAAGGCAATGTCTGGATTGGAGTCCTGGTACTGCAAAATGTGCTGATCAAGCTGATGCGGTGGAATCTCACGCTGCAATTGCCCGAACTCATTGACCAGACCTTGTTGTTTACCCAGGAAAATCAGCTTGTCGGCTTTGAGCAGAATCGCGGTATTGGTGGCGACTTCTTCCGCGACCAGGTTAAACACTTCACCGGTGTTGGAATAACCGGTTGGGCCAAGCAGCACAATATTATGATTTTTTAGATGGCGCTGAATTGCATCAGTATCTACGGTACGTAATTCACCGGTGAGCTGGAAATCCACACCATCACGAATGCCATAAGGTTTTGCAGTGACAAAATTGCCTGAGATGACATCAATTCGTGCGCCGTACATGGGTGAATTGGCCAGGCCCATCGAGAGCAAAGCTTCAATTTGCAGGCGAATCGAACCCACCGCATTCATCACGCAGCTTAAAGATTCGCGTGTGGTAATCCGGCGATGATTATGGAATGGGGTCTGAATGCCGCTGGCTTTTAAGTTCTGGTTGATCTGCGAACGTGCGCCATGCACCAGAATTAGACGAATGCCCAAAGAATGCAGCAGGGCAATGTCATGAATAATATGCTGGAAATTTTCATGTTGAACCGCTTCACCATCAAACATGATGACAAAAGTTTTATTGCGGTGGGCATTGATATAAGGCGCAGAATGTCGAAACCAGTGCACATATTGTAAAGTTGTGCTTTGTGATGTTTCCGATGAATTCGTGTGCATACCTATCTCAAATGAAGAATAAAATCCTATGCTTGATTCTAATCAAAAAAAAGCGCAGCGGAAGGGAAAAATAAAAAAAACACCTTAACTGAGGTTAAAGTGTTTTTAAGGGAGAAATTTTTAAAATTAAATAGCTTAGTTTCGAATGCTAATAATGCGGTTGGTACGTTCATTGACTAGCACATAGTCACCGTTCACTTTATACCATTGCTGATTACGGCTTGATTTTGGCAATTGACGTGCTTCACGGTCACTGATCTGGAAACGCGAGCTGCTGTATTGACGCGGTAAAGTTTGTCCTTTACGCCAGTCACGACTTGGATTTACACGTTTGTTGTCATAACGGTTGTTGTTGTCCCAACGGCTGTCATGCTTATTCTGTTGTACATGATTGTAGCGTTGATGATCGTCATAACGATGATCCGGTGCTGCCATTGCTGAAGTTGCCATCAATGCAGATAAAGACAGCGCAATTGTTGTTAGAATTTTTTTCATATCTTTCACCTAAATTTCAGAGAGAACGTTTATTTCGTTAGAGCTAAATTAACCAAAAAGTAGAGATAAAAAATGAGAGCTTTATAGTTGAATTGTGAAGTTTATGGAGAAAAAAAGAAGATTTTGAAAATTCTGAAAAGCTTGCAGCTAAAGACTTTCTGCTAAAACCAACGATTTTAAAAAAATATTTTAAAAAATAAAAAAAGCCCAAACCGGAGTTTGGGCATGGAGAGTTTAAAAATTAAGTTTAAAAACCCTGAATACGCAAAATATTATTACTATCAGTATCTACTAAAATATAGTCGTTATTGATTTTGTACCACTGCTGGTTACGAGAAGGTTTTGGCAAGTCATGGTTCTTGTAGTCGACTTTATAGCCATTACCCCGATAATGCTGCGGCATGACATAACCGGTTTGCCATTTATGCTGTTGCAGGCGTTTTACCCCGCGTTCTTCACGGCCACGGCGCTTATCTTGCATACGATCATCGTCATCATGGTCACGAAAATCCCGACCCTTATTCGACTGATGATGAGGTTGATCCCAACCACGATGGTTATCGTGTTTCTCGTGAGGTGCAGCAGTGGTTACACTGTTTGCCATCAATGCACTGAAAGAGATTGCCAAAATTGTCAAAATCTTTTTCATGTTGAACCCTCATAGAAAATTTATTAATTTCAATAATGCTAATGTACGCAAAAATTGCAGAGAAACTGTGAAGATAAATCACTCATTTATTAAAAAATGCAGAGATAATAAGGATATTATGCAGAAATATCTCACGATTTAAAAATCTTTAGAAATTTTATAGTCGATATTAAATACCAGAAAAACAAGCTACTGATGAAAACTTTGTATCAAATTTTTGAGGTGGATTTTATTGATTCAAAATTGTCCTGCCAAAAGGCTTGAACAGCCCGATGGCGACTGTTGAATAAATTGTTTCAGTTCCATTGTTCACTAAGGTTTTGAAGTGAGTTGACAGCCTCGGCAATCGCTTCTGCTTGCCCGGCATCATCAAGGCCTAGAATTAATGTATTTGAAAGCTTTAAGTTTTTAATGCGACGAATCATTTCAATTTTACGTGTTTGATCAGCCATAACCTGTTCCTCATATGCTGTGTTCTTCAATGAGAATGAGCATAGGCTTATTTTATTAATTTGGAAAACCGAATATTATTGTAAAAGTTATTTAAAAATACGATTTATAAGTTTTTATGATCTGAACCTTCTTTCCTTTAAAAGAAAGACGATAAAAAAGGGAGCACGGCCCCCTTTTTGATCTTTTAGGGATTAATCCTGCGCATCAATGCTTTGACCATTCAGATGCAAGCTGTCGTCACCCATCAAATACAGGTAAGCGGGCATGATCATTTCCGGTGTTGCCAAGGTTATTGGGTCTTCATCTGGATAGGCTTTAGCGCGCATGGCGGTACGTGTCGCGCCCGGATTAATGCAGTTAAAACGTACATTCGGATAGACGTTTTCTTTGGCAAAAATCTGGTTCACCGCTTCAATGGCAATTTTAGAAACTGAGTATGCACCCCAACGCTCACGTGCTTCGCGGCCTACGCCAGAACTGGCAAAAACCACAGAGGCATGTTCGGATTTATGCAGCAACGGTAACAGTTCTTGCGTGAGTAAAAATGGCGCACGCAGATTCACTGCCATCACATCATCCCAGACATCGACCGGATAATGGGCAAGTTCTGTGCGTTCACCCAGAATACCGGCATTGTGCAAAATGCCATCCAGGCGACCAAACTGTTTATCTAAAGTATCGACCAGTAACTCATAGTCTCGAGGAGAGGCGCTGGAGAGTTGCAAAGGCAGAATAGCCGGTTGCGGCGCACCTAGGCTTTCAATTTCATCATAAATGACTTCAAGCTTATTGAGGGTGCGCCCATGCAGTACCACTGTTGCCCCATGCAGGGCATAGCTAATTGCAGCTGCACGACCAATACCATCGCCCGCACCTGTAATCAGGATAATGCGATCTTTTAACAGATCGGGGCGAGGGTGATATTCTGAATATTTCATTGCATACCTCCTCGTTTATATATTGTTATGTCGTTATGAAATCAGAGAATTATTATGTTGCGTTGCTGAGACCAGCTGATTAATCACTTGATGCAATTCGGCAACTGTGTTGACTATACAATCAGCGTGCCAGGCTGTTAAGTCATCTTTGTGTTGCAATGGTAAATAACCATAGCCCGCCAAGATGGTGTACATATTTGCGTTACGGCCGGCATCAATGTCACGCGGATGATCACCGACATAGATACAGTCTTCTGGCTGAAGCTGAATTTGCTTGGCTGCCAGATACATCGGTTCAGGATCGGGTTTGGTTTTGCTGACATCTTCAGGACACACCAGAACCGCACAGCGCTCAGTCAGGTTCAGCGCCTTAAGCAAGGACTCGCTTAACCAGCGAGGCTTATTGGTGACTATACCCCAAGGAATATCCTGGCTTTCCAGTTCTTCAAGCAGCGGATACATGCCTTCGAACAGGTCGGTATCGACTGCAATATCTTCACCATACAGGTCCAGAAAACGCTGACGGTGGGCAAGGAAAACCGGGTCTTCCACCTCCAGTTCCGGATAGACCAGTTTCACCATGGCACGTGCGCCTTCAGAGACCTGGGTGCGAATCAAATCTGCAGCAACCGCTTCACATTGTTTATCGCGGCACATGTCCTGAATAATGCGAATAAAGTCGGCAGCGGTGTCTATCAGGGTGCCATCTAGGTCAAACAGTACCGCTTTCATTCAGCACCTTCTTTTACCGTGTAAACCATGTAGTTCACATCGACATTCGGTGCCAGCCAATAACGTTTGGTAATCGGGTTGAAATGCAAACCAGTCATGTCTTTGAGTTTTAAGCCGGCACTACGGATGTCATGTGCAAGTTCAGAAGGCTTGATGAATTTATGATAATCATGCGTGCCTTTGGCCAGCATACGCAGTACATATTCCGCGCCAATAATCGCAAATAAATAAGATTTTGGATTCCGGTTAATGGTCGAGAAGAACACATGACCACCCGGTTTGACCAACTTTTGGCAAGCCTGAATAATCGATGCCGGATCGGGTACATGCTCAAGCATTTCCATGCAAGTGACCACGTCATATTGTCCGGCTTGTTCTTCTGCCAACTGTTCTACTGGAACCTGGCGATATTCAATATTTTCAACGCCTTCTTGTTCTGCATGGATACGCGCCACATTTAAGGGTGCTTCGCCCATGTCGATCCCCAAAACATTTGCACCACGACGTGCCATGCTTTCCGACAAGATCCCGCCACCGCAGCCGACATCAAGGACTTTTTTACCGCTAATGCCACCTGAATGTTCATCAATCCAATTTAAGCGTAAAGGGTTAATCTGATGCAGTGGACGGAACTCAGAATGCTGATCCCACCATATGGCTGCGAACGCTTCAAATTTGGCAATTTCTTGTGGATCAACATTCAATTGCGACATCGGTATCACCTCAATCAAGTGGTTATATTTTAAAAAAAGTTATAGGGGCTTAGTGTAGCGTTTATTCTCAAAAAAGCGATAAAAGCTGTAAAAAAGTTCACAGAATGAAAACGAATTCGGCATAATTGATTTATAGTCATCGTATAAATTAATCATAACGATTTAGAGGACAATAAGTTCAATGAAAAAATTCCTTTTAGGTGGTCTTGCTACTGCTATTTTTGCCTGTTCAGGCACGGCAATGGCTGCCAATTTTGTTGCAGGTAAAGATTACACCGTGGTTGCCAAGCCGGGTAAAGTTGATGTTCCTGGCAAAATTGAAGTACGTGAGTTCTTTTGGTACGGTTGCCCACACTGCTTTACACTAGAGCCACATATGCAGGCTTGGCTGAAAAAAATTCCTAAAGATGTCAACTTTGTGCGCACACCTGCTGCGATGAATCCAGTTTGGGAACAAGGTGCGCGCGGTTATTATGTGTCTGAAGCATTAGGCGTTCGCAAGAGAACTCACTTGCCTTTATTCCATGCCATTCATGCAGGGGGTCAACAGATTTTTGACCAGAAATCACAAGCAAAATTCTTTGTGAAATATGGTGTGCCTGAAGCCAAATTTAACAGCATGTTTAATTCATTCGCGATTACCTCAAAAGTGGCGCAATCGAAGAAACTGGCACAGCAATACCAGCTGAGCGGTGTTCCTGCGGTGGTGGTGAATGGTAAATATGTGGTTCAAGGTGAAGATGCCAAAGTGACGCAAGTGGTGAGTTATTTGGTGGAAAAAGAGCGTAAAGCCAAATAAGTTTTATGCGCTAAAAAAACCCGCAATTGTTGTTAATGCCAGTCAGTTAAGAAATTGACTGGCCTTTTCTTTTTTAAATTCCAGATAATGTTCGATACGCGGACATGTCATCCGCAACCTGCGCGGTATTTAAAAAAGGGCTGTTTTGCACAAAGTTATTTTAAGTGCAGAAAGTGAACAGGTTTTGCGGATGACAAATGTTTTTGGTTCTTTTGGCGAAACAAAAGAATAAACAAGCTCCAAACATTTGCTTGAAAGTGGTAAGACTCCGTCGCGAATGGTCAAAAAGCTAAGGATTTTGTTGAAAAAATCCTTAGCTGATCAGCGTTGCGCAATAGCTGCGGTTTTTTTACGTTTTATTTTTAGTGAATTATTCAGCCATTGTCTTTGACGTATCCCAGTTCGAGATGCCACGGAAAATCACATGCACCTGGGTAATGGTTTGCAGCTTAAATTGTATTTGTTGTTCTGTCCGTTGTTCTGCCTGATAGTGACGATTGATGTCCATCCAGCTCATCGCCCAGGTAAAGGATAAATTAATTAAAATATTGGAAATAATTTGAAGGTCTTGTAGATTGCGGATGTGCTGTACCGTTTCCATTTTGCATAAATCATTGGCCAAGTCTTCAATTAAAAAATTAATTTCCCGGGCAATGGCCTGACGAATCACTTCTGATCCACCCCAGCGCTCGGCAATCATAAAGACCCACGGTTCAGGATTATGCTCAACCGCCTGAAAAAACAGGTCGAGACTGATTTTCGCTTTGGTATTGGGTTGGTAGATATAGGCTTGTCCAAGCTGATGCAAAATGCCTTTTAAATGCAGGGCCACCTGATCGACCAGTTCCAGCCCCAGCTCATTCATGTCTTGAAAATGACGATAGAAGGCAGTCGGTACGAGACCTACATGACGGGCGATTTCGCGCAAGCTGATGCTACTAAAAGAACGTCCAGACGTGCTTAAAGCAAGCGCGGCATCCAAAAGTGCTTGGCGGCTTTGTTGTTTACGCTCATCCCGGATCGACATTCGGTTACCCTAAAAAAATTCTGCATGAAGTCTATCAAAAAAAAACAAATTAAACGACGAATGTCAGTGAACATGTGTTGACTGAACTAAAAAATAATTATAGTGTACAAGTGTTCACTGTAAGAACACCTGTTCACTCAAATAAATAACCAGCAATAAAAAAGAGGAACCTCATATGAGTCATGTGATGCAGTACCAACCGCAATGGATCCGAGAAGATTTCGTCGATTTTATTGCTGAAAAAGTGAATCCAGTTTGGGCATGGAAAAAAGTCAAAGCCAGTATTGTTGACGTACACATGTTGAGCGCAGACTTTTATCAGATTCAGCTACAGCCAAATCATAATTTTCATGCAAAAGCGTTTCGTGCTGGACACAGTATTTTAGTGACTTTAGTGATTGCAGGTGTTCGTCAGCAACGCAGTTATTCCATTGTGAAAATTACCGAGACCGGCAACATCGTGATTGCGGTGAAACGTCAGGGTAAAGTTTCCAATGCCTTAACCCATTTGGCCGTGGGCAGTGTGGTGGAAATTTCTCAAGTTCAGGGCGATTTCAGCTTAAATTCATCTCAAGATTCTATTTTATTACTGGCGTCAGGAAGTGGCATCACCGCGATTTATTCGCTATTGCAACAGGCCCTTACTCAAAAAGTCAGCCAAATTGACCTGATTTATTTTACCCGTGATGACGCTTTTCATACCGAATTACAGCAATTATCTGAACAATATTCACAGTTCAATTATCATCATTTCAATACACTTGTACAGAAACAACATTTAAGTGTAGAACTGCTTGAAAGTACAGTTGCAGATTTCGGGCAACGCCAAAGCTATGCCTGTGGTGCCAAGGGCATGATGCAAAGCCTGAATCAGATTTACCAACAGCTGGGTATTGCTAATCAATTAAAACAGGAATACTTTCAAGTGGTTGTTGATGAAAATGCAACTGTGCAACCGGTGGTATTCTTACGTGCACAACAAGAGTTTGCAGCAAAAACCAATTTGCTTGAAAGTGCTGAACAGGCAGGGTTGAAGCCGGCACATGGCTGTCGTATGGGTATTTGCAATACCTGTACCTGTACTAAAGTCAGCGGTTCTACCAAAAATCTGCTGACCGGTGAAATCGACCACGATAGCAATACTCAAATTAAGTTGTGTATTAGCCAAGCCGTTAGTCCGGTCTTGATCAACCTCTAAATACAATAATTTTAGGCAGTTAAGCGACATCTCGCATTTTGAATAAAAGCAGTGCCTGATTTCCGCTTTGGAGAAAAACAATGAATATGTCAGTTAAGTTTCCAGAAAATAGTAAATCAAAACATTTAAGTGCTGAACAAATTGCTGAATTGGGGCAAAAAATCGATGCCATCCGCCGTGACATTATGGATAGTATTGGCGAGCAAGATGCCCAATACATTTATAAAATTCGCGATTTTGTCCGTTATAGCGAAATTGCGTCACGCGGCATGTTGATGTTTGGTGGCTGGATTCCACCGGTATGGTTATTAGGCACCGGTTTATTGGGTCTGTCTAAAATCGTTGAAAATATGGAACTGGGTCATAACGTGATGCATGGTCAGTTTGACTGGCTCAATGACCCGAACCTGAACGGTGCCAATTATGACTGGGATACCATGGCGACAGGCGATGACTGGAAATACACACACAACTATATTCACCATACTTACACCAATATTGTCGGCAAAGACCATGATGTCGGCTATGGCTTAATTCGTGTCAGCGAATCGCAAAAATGGGAACCGCGTTTTTTATTCAATATTCCTTTAGCGATTCAATTGATGGTGTTTTTTGAATGGTATGTGGGCTTACAAAACCTGCATTTGGAAGATGTGATTGCCTATAAAACCAAAACCTGGAAAGAGGTTTGGATCGACTCAGCGAAATTCCGTAAAAAAGCTGTGCGTCAGGTGGCTAAAGATTATGTGTTTTTCCCGCTCATTGCCGGTCCAAATGCCATCCCGGTATTTGCAGGTAACGCCGTGGCCAACGTGATTCGTAGTTTATGGGCATCGGCGGTGATTTTTAATGGTCATTTCACTGAAGATGCAGAAACCTTTGAACCAGATATTACTGAAACTGAAACCCGTGCTGAATGGTATTTACGCCAAATTCGCGGATCGAGTAATTTTACCGGCACAGAATGGCTGCATATTTTAAGTGGTAATTTGAGCCATCAAATTGAACACCATTTATTCCCGGACATGCCTGCCAATCGTTATGCAGAAGTGGCACCGAAAATTCGTGCCCTGTGTGCAGAGTATGGCATTAACTATAACGAAGCCAGTTTCATGAAACAGTTTGGCAGTGTCTGGGTGCGTTTAGCCAAATGTTCTTTACCGAATTCCTGGACAGCATCGGTTGCGCAATCCAAACAGAAGTTAAAAACCTTATTCAGCTTTTAAAGCTGAAGAAAGTTAAATTTGAGGTCGCATATAATGGGGCCTCATTTAACTGGTGGCTAAATAGAAGCGGCTTGATTTTATGCTTTTTGTCAATCGATAGTCGACCGGCAAAACCTTCAAGCTGGCTTCTGTTATACTAGGCCGCAATGAATTTTAGCCAAAGAGAACCCATTATGCGTATCGACCAACGTACTTTAGATCAATTACGTGACGTAAAAATTACCCGTAACTATACGCGTTATGCGGAAGGTTCAGTATTGATTGAATTTGGTCATACTAAAGTTCTTTGTACTGCAAGTATTGATAATTCAGTACCACGTTTCCTTAAAGGCAAGGGGCAAGGCTGGGTAACCGCTGAATACGGTATGTTGCCACGTTCAACCCATACCCGTAGTGACCGTGAAGCCGCTCGTGGTAAACAGAGTGGCCGTACTCAAGAGATTCAACGTCTGATTGGTCGTAGCTTGCGTGCCATGGTCGATTTGAAAAAACTCGGTGAAAATACCATTACCATCGACTGTGATGTGATTCAGGCAGATGGTGGTACACGTACCGCTTCTATTACCGGTGCAGCCGTAGCGCTCATTGATGCGATGAACGTATTGCTTGAGAAAAAGAAAATTAAGCAAGATCCGCTTAAAGGCTTGGTGGCTGCGATTTCTGTAGGTATGTACCAGGACGAAGCGTTACTCGATCTTTGTTATGAAGAAGATTCAAACTGCCAAACTGACTTGAATGTGGTGATGACCCAAGCGGGTGAGTTCATCGAACTGCAAGGTACTGCCGAAGACAAACCATTTACCCGTGCACAGTGTAACGAGATGCTTGAATTGGCTGAAAAAGGCATTCAAGAATTGATTAAAAAACAACAGAAAGCTTTAGGCTGGTAAGTTGTTTATTTAAAGATACAAAAAACGCATCTCAAGGTGCGTTTTTTTATGGATAAGTCAAAAGCTGGATACAAAAAGGCTGCAATTTCCGCCCCTTTTGAAACGCCAGCTTTAAATCAGGTTCATATTCAATGATTAGAATGGTGCTTCACTTTTACAGGAGCATTGAATGTTAAATATCATCATCCTGCTTATATGTGTCGTAACCATTGTGCTGATGACCAGTGACCCCAGAGCTTCAGAACAAGAATCTGTCCAATCGGCTTGGCAACAGAACACATCCCATACTGAAACTCAGGATTCAACCTCTAAACTAAAATCTAAACCGACAAATAATACTGAGCAGATTTAAGCATTAAAGCGCATCGATAGATCAACCGCCTTAACATCCTTGGTTAAAACACCCATCGAAATATAGTCAACACCCGATGTTGCCACTTCATGTAAGTTTTCGATGGTGATGTTGCCCGATGCTTCCAGCTTGCAACGGCCGGCAACATGTTGAACCGCATCAATCATCTGCTGTTGATTGAAATTATCCAGCATGACGATATCGGCATGCGCTTCCAAGGCCTGATTCAGCTCATCCCAGGTTTCGACTTCAACTTCTACAGGCTTGCCCGGTGCAATGTTGTGTGCTTTGGCAATTGCCTGTGCAATGCCGCCCGCTGCCATAATGTGGTTTTCTTTAATTAAAAAGGCATCAAACAAACCGAGACGATGGTTTTGACCGCCGCCAATCGCGACCGCATATTTTTGCGCAATACGTAAGCCGGGAAGGGTTTTACGGGTATCTAACAGTTTGGTGTTTAAACCTTCTAACTGTTTAACATATTCAGCTGTTTTAGTCGCAACCGCAGAAAGCGTTTGTACAAAATTCAGTGCCGGGCGTTCAACGGTGAGCAGGCTGCGTGCAGAACCGGCTAATTTTAAAAAGGCTTCATTGGCCTGTACACGGTCGCCGTCATTTTTAAGCCAGGTCACTTGCACCGTTGCATCATAGGCTTGAATGAGTGCATTGACCCAAGGTTGGCCAGCAAGCACCATGTCTTCACGGCTAATGATGGTTGCCGTGGCTTGCTCATCTTCAGGGGTCAATAAAGCGGTGATATCACCCTCGCCAATATCTTCTTCTAAGGCCTGTTGAATATTGATCTGGATGGCGTGTTCCAACAAAGATTGAGATATGCTCATTAGAATTCCGTATCTTTTTTAACCCATGAAAATTGCGCGTTATATTAGCATTGTTCATTTAAAAGAAATGTTTTTTCCACGGATTTTTATCTTTGGAATTTGAGATTTTAAGTTTAAAGTTTTAGGATTGCGCTAAAATCATCTACTTACACCAATAAGATTCAGGATAGGAATATGCAACAGGCACCGTCTTTTCAGGTCATCGATGGTCAGTTAATCGGTGCAAGGCAAGTACCCTCTCCGAACTATAATCAACGTCCCGAACACACCGAAATTCAGTTGGTGGTGGTGCATAACATTAGTTTGCCACCCTCGCAATTTGGTGGCGGCTATATCGAACAGTTTTTTCAAAATCAGCTCGATTGGTCAAAGCATCCTTATTTTCAGAGCATTGAAGGCATGCAGGTGTCTACTCATCTGTTAATTTTGCGCACTGGTGAAGTTTTACAATTTGTGAATTTCAATGACCGTGCCTGGCATGCAGGCCGTTCGACCTATTTAGCCAAAAAAGAATGTAATGATTATTCTATTGGCATTGAACTGGAAGGCAGCGATGACCAGCCTTTTGAAGAGATGCAATACAACATATTGGCACAGGTCATTGCGACATTGCAGGCAACTTATCCGAAGATATTGCAACATCTGGCAGGGCACTCGGATATTGCGCCAGGCCGTAAAACCGATCCAGGTCCATTTTTTGATTGGCCAAAAACCAGAGCATTAGTCCACCAATACAAAGCAGATCAATAACCGCTCGATTTTATGATTTAACAACGAAATTCCTGTGAAGTTTCTTTACAATAGCGACTTATTTTAATACTGGGTGGAAACGATGGCGCTGTGGCGGTCGACCTTTATTGTCAGTGCAATGACCATGCTGTCTCGGGTTTTAGGTCTAGTCCGAGATGTGGTTTTGCTGAATGTGTTTGGTGCAGGTAAAGATTTCGATACCTTTGTGGTTGCCTTTCGTATCCCGAATTTTTTTCGGCGGCTGTTTGCCGAAGGAGCATTTTCGCAAGCCTTTATTCCGGTTTTGACCGAATACAAAACCACAAAAACCCATGCTGAAGTGCAAATTCTGATTAGTCGGGTATTTGGCTGTCTGGCGACCTTTATGACCACGCTGACTTTTGTGGCGATGATTGCGGCACCTGCGATTTTGTATATCTATGCACCAGGTTTCCATAGTGATCCAGAAAAATTTGCCTTGGCCACGGACATGTTCCGCCTGACCATTCCATATTTGTTATTTATGTCGCTGACTGCTTTTGCCAGCAGTATCTTGAACAGTTACGGATCATTTTCGACCCCTGCTTTTGCGCCAGTGTTACTGAATGTCACCATGATTGCCGGAGCATGGTGGTTAACGCCGTATATGGCTGAGCCGATTATGGCCTTGGGTTGGGCGGTCGTGGTTGCAGGCATATTGCAACTGGCTATTCAAATTCCCGAGTTATGGCGTAAAAAACTGCTGATTCCACCGAAAGTTGATTTTAAACACGAAGGTGTAGATCGCATCATGAAACTGATGCTGCCTGCACTCTTTGGTGTTTCGGTGACGCAAATCAATTTGCTGCTGAACACCATCTGGGCATCCTTTATGCAAGATGGTTCAGTGTCATGGCTATACAGTGCCGAACGTATGACCGAGTTGCCTTTGGGCTTAATTGGGGTGGCGATTGGTACGGTGATCTTGCCATCGCTTTCTATGCGTCATGCCGAGCAAGACCAATCCAAGTTCCGTGGCATGATCGACTGGGCTGCAAAAGTGATCATGCTGGTCGGTATTCCTGCCAGTATTGCCTTGTTCATGCTATCGACTCCCATTATTCAGGCATTGTTCCAACGCGGGCAATTTACCCTTGAAGATACGCAAATGACGGCATTGGCTTTGCAATGCATGAGTGCCGGGGTGATTTCCTTCATGTTGATTAAAGTCTTTGCACCAGGCTTTTACGCACAGCAAGATACCCGAACACCGGTACGGGTCGGCTTAATGGCTGTTGCGGCCAATGCGATCTTAAACGTGATCTTTATTGGCTTCTTCAAACTGATCCATTGGGAAGCCGAACATATGGCTTTGGCCTTGGCTTCTTCAGGCTCTGCGCTGGTCAATGCCGGGATGCTGTATTTTTACCTGCACCAACGCAATATTTTCCGTTTTGGAGCACACTGGAAGAAACTTTTCCTTCAGTTTGCCATCGCCAATGCCGCCATGATTGCTGCACTGTGGTATGCCTTGACCTGGTATAACGGCGATGTTTCGCAATGGATTCGGGTTTTCGAAGTGATCGGACTTTGTGTGGTAGGTGTTTTGGCTTATGCGATCGGTTTGCTGGTCAGCGGGTTTAGACCACGTCACTTAAAACCTTAAGAAACAGACCCTAAGAAACAGGTCATAAGAAAAAGAATTCATTGTTTATTCTAAAATGAAGACCTGAATTGAATGGATGAAAATGACTTTAATTTCACCCCATTCATTCAGGTTTTGGATTCAGATTTTTACGATACAAAGATGAAATCTGGATATGAAAAAAGAGCCTGCTTGGGCTCTTTTAACATTGTTTAATCGTTTTTAACGAGTGGTAGTCTTTATATCTTTCCACGTGAGAGAAAACCAACAATTGCTAGAATCACTGCAATCACCAGTAAAATAACCGCGAAATCTTTAGATAAGCCGGCTACACCACCAAAACCAAGTAGACTCGCAATCAGCGCAATCACTGCAAAAATAATCGCCCAACGGAACATAAGTTTTCTCCAAGTGTTGTTGTTTTCAAAGTAGATTCAGTATATGCCCTAGAAATTCCTAAAATTGTTATGCTTGTGTTTGCAAAATGTTCACTTTGACAATAAATATATGATTTAAAGTAAAAATAACATTCCTACAATGTGAACTTGAACACGTTATAATAGGTCCAACCTGTTTTCTTTTTTAGTTTTATGACTGAACAATTACGTCCGGAATTTTGGAAAAAATATCCTTTGGCTGAGCTGAACCCCACTGAGTGGGAAGCGCTTTGTGATGGTTGCGGCCTATGTTGTCTGATCAAACTGGAAGATGAAGAACTTGGTGAAGTGGCTTATACCAAGGTGGCGTGCAAACTTCTCGATTGCAACACAGCGCGTTGCAGTAATTATGCCGAGCGTCTTGACTATGTTCCTGATTGTATTCAACTCACGCTGGAAAAGTTGGACACGATTCACTGGTTGCCCCCAAGTTGCGCTTACCGCCGTTTAAATGAAGGCAAGAAATTACCGTCCTGGCATTA
The DNA here is from genome assembly GCF_004331155.1 of Acinetobacter terrestris. Lineage (GTDB taxonomy): Bacteria > Pseudomonadota > Gammaproteobacteria > Pseudomonadales > Moraxellaceae > Acinetobacter > Acinetobacter terrestris. The sequence continues at coordinate 58,508 of NZ_SJNZ01000007.1, read as the reverse complement.
TTTAAATACCGGAACACGGGAGAGTGTGATTAAAGCGAAAAAGTCGGCAGCTGGGCGTTGTATTTCAGAAGTTGAAGTCAATGAAGAAGAGATTGAAAACTATATTGTTCGTTGGGTGCGTTAATTTGATTGAGCAAATCACTTAAAAAATTCTATGTAGATATCAGCTCTAATCTTGCTGTGTTAATAAGACCATACTGAGCGCATACGCCTTCATTTTCCGGGCAGCTTAGCGCATCAATTCACAACTTAAGATTGAGTTGTTATCAAAGGCTGTAACAGTTGCGTGGCATCACTAGAGGGCATGGGACGATAAAAATAAAAGCCCTGTCCAGTATGACAATCACATGCTTTCAATGCATCCAGCTGTTCCAAGTGTTCGATCCCTTCCACCAAGATCTCTAGGGAAATACTGGTGCCAATCTGGCTAATCGCTTTGACAATGGCCAGTGACGAAACATCATCGTGCATGTTTACGATAAAGTTACGGTCTATTTTTAGGCAATCGACCGGATAGTTTCTTAAACGCGTTAAAGACGAATGTCCGGTACCAAAATCATCGAGTGAAATACGAATCCCGGTTTGCTTTAACAGGTTCAGTGCGCGAACCACATAGTCAGAGCCACGTTCCGAAAGGCTTTGCTCGGTAATTTCGATTTCAATCATGGCATAGGGAATATTAAACTGGGCAAGTCTGCTTAAAAGCGTTTCTGCGTAGTTGTCTCTTAAAAATTCAACCGGTGCGGCATTGATTGAAACGGGTAAAATTTCCAGTCCGGATTCAAGCCAGCGGGTCATGTCATTCAACACTTTTAACTGCATGATTTCGCTAATACGCGTCGCCAGTTCATAATCTTGAAACGCCGAGAAAATGTGTGAAGGCAGCTGGATTTGATCCTGAGCATCATACCAGCGCAGTAAAGCCTCAAAACCGATGACCTTTCCATCTTTTAGACTGACTTTAGGTTGATAGAAAGGAATAATTTTATCGTTGTGAATAATGGCGCGGGCGAGTGCGAGCTGTTTGGTAGTGAGTTCGATGGTTTTGAACATGGCACTCTTAAACATCCGGATGCCACCACGACCGCTGATTTTAAGATCATTCAGTGCGACATCGGCACAGCGCAGTAAATTTGAACTATTTTGTGCATCGCGAGGATAAATGGCACAGCCGATACTCATCCCGCCATTAATATATTGTCCTGCATAGCAAACCGGGATATCCAGCTGCTGACGTGCTGTTTTTGCAATCTGGATTAATTCAGCTTCATCGCTCAGATGCGGCACAATAATGGCAAATTCATCACCGCCTAGGCGTGAAATAATCACTTCTTCTTTAAAACACGCACTGAAACGCTGACCTAAAATCTGCAGCAGATGATCACCCGCAATATGTCCCAAGGTGTCATTGATATGCTTGAAATAATCTAGATCAATCAGCAAAAAGCCAATCGACTGCTTTTGATGACGGGCATTCTGAATGACCTTTTTAAAGGTTTTATTAAATGCGCGGCGATTATATAAGCCGGTTAATTCATCTATTTCAATGAATTTTTGCAGGTTTTTTTCAGCAATTTTTTGTTGGCTAATATCTCGGGACACACACAGAATACTTTGTAGCGAACCATCTTCATTTTGCACCGGGGTGAGAATATTGTCCCAATACTGCGGTGTTTGACCTGGAATAATACTCATGCCATCGAAACGTGCATTTTTGCCTTTGACCACATGCGTTAAAGCCTGTTGTCCTGACTTGTGAACATTGTCAGGCAATAAGTTTAACCACCGCATACCAAACTTTTTTTCATTTACCGGTACGCCTAAAGCCAGACAACCTGAACGGTTCATATGGCTAACACGGCCATCTGGCGTCAAAAGCTTAATACAATCGACACTGGCATCCAGCATTTTGCTTTGTGCATGAACTTGTTGGGTCAGTTGAGATTGCTTTAAATAATGATCATGAATATCGGTTGCTGTCATCATCCATTCAGCATTGCCCAGATTTTCTGGATATTGCACAGCAATCAGGCAAACCCGGTATCCCTGCTCATGATGTTTAATCCGGCATTCTTTTTCAAAAGGTTGCTGCGTTGCTAGGGCGTGTTGCCAAAGAAGATGGAAATGTTCGAAATCTTCAGGATGAATGAATTTTTTACATTCCTCAGTATCGGCTAGATTGAGATTAATACCCAGATAGTCACAAAGCGCTTGATTATAATAATACGTATTGTGTTTATTTTTGACCCAAATGAGCTGGGGTAATTGATCTAACAGCTTTTGAAGAATTAAATTTTCTGTATTCAATTGAAAATGATTGGCTGGAGTGGTGTGATCTGGCTTAATGATAAAATCTTGCCTAATCGGTACTGGCTTGTTTTTGAAAATATATTTCATGCAGCTCACCCATAAAAACGGCCAAAACATTAAAAAGTGTGATGTATTTCACACAATTATTATACACTTCAAGAATAAGAAGTAGAATTATTAAGCATATATTTCTTAATATTGATAATTAAAGTAAATCTACTAAGTTCTATTTAAAAGTAAATTCAGATAAAGGACACAATAATAATCAACAATATTGCCCGGCACTTGAAAAAAACAGTAGGATTTTTTTGTAAAACATTTCAATTGAAATACGCGATATTAAAATTACATAGTAGACTTGTTTTAAGCACACTAAAGAAATAACAAGATGTCAGATAGTCATATTCCACTTCCTGAACGGCTTCGCCCGCGTGATTTATCCGAAATTATTGGCCAAGATCATTTATTGGGTAATCAGGCACCGTTACGCCAGATGATTGATCAAGGGCATTTACCCTCGATTATTTTTTGGGGTCCACCGGGAGTCGGGAAAACCACCATTGCTTTGCTATTGGCACAGGCGGTTGATCGACCTTTTGTCAGTTTATCGGCTTTGAATACGGGCGTAAAAGAACTGCGTGAAATCATTGCCGAAAGTGGCGATTTGCTCAAACCCGTGGTGTTTATTGATGAAATCCACCGTTTTAACAAGTCACAGCAAGATGCCTTATTGAATGCCGTGGAAAAGGGCAAAATTACCCTGATTGGTGCCACCACCGAGAATCCTTCCTTTGAAGTGAATAGCGCGTTGTTATCCCGTTGTCAGGTGTATAGCCTGAACGCTTTAAATGCTGATGCGATTCAGACTTTATTAAATCAAGCCTTGCAAAATGATGCCTTCTTAAAAGAACGATCTATTCAAATTGAAGAATATGAAGCACTGATTCAATTTGCTGCGGGAGATGCGCGTAAGGCACTGAACCTGCTCGATCTCATCGCCAGTACTTTTGAACCTGAACAAGAAAATGTCATTACCAATGCCATTGTGGTGAAAGTCGCGCAGCAGAACATTGCCCGTTATGACAAGTCGGGTGAGCAGCATTATGATCTGGTCTCGGCTTTTATTAAGTCTATTCGCGGCAGTGATCCGGATGCGACATTATATTGGATGGCACGCATGCTCAAAGGCGGTGAAGATCCGGTGTTTATCGCACGTCGTATGCTGATTGCAGCGTCTGAAGATATTGGTAACTCCAACCCGAACGCCTTGCTTCTGGCAGGAGAATGTTTCCGTTCGGTACAAGCGGTAGGGATGCCGGAATGCCGGATTATTTTGGGACAGTGTGCGGTCTATTTGGCCACCAGTGCCAAAAGTAACAGTACCTATTTAGCCATTAATAAAGCTTTAGATTTAGCTGAAAAAACGGCAAATTTACCGGTGCCTTTGCATTTAAGAAATGCACCGACCAAATTGATGAAAGAGCAGGGCTATGGCGTGGACTATCTCTATCCGCACAATTACCCAGAGCATTTTGTCTTGCAGGACTATTTGCCGCCTGAATTAAAGGGCACAAAGTTATATGAGTCAGCTCGAAATAAACGTGAAGTAGAAGGTGAAAAACTTCAGCAACGTCGTTGGCAGCAGGAGCAGCAGCAATAAAAAAAGCCCAACTCAAGGCGAGTTGGGCGCAAAATAGGATGTCTTGGGGAGATACATCCTAGAGGGTAAACCGTAATCTTGGTCGGCATACAAAATGTTATAAAATCACCTCAACATTTTGTTGCCTGGTATGTGAGTTATATTAAGTCAAAATCATCATGTTGTAAAAATGATCATTTTTATGAGTAACATTTGTTTTTCCGATTTATGGATGTATAAAAAACCGAGCCATCAGGCTCGGTTTTTTGAATCAGGGAGCTGATTAGATATCAGAAAGATCGATACCTAAACGTGTAGCAACTTCTTCATAAGCTTCAACAACGCCGCCTAAACCTTGACGGAAACGGTCTTTGTCGAGTTTTTTCTTGGTGTCTTTGTCCCATAGACGGCAACCGTCTGGAGAGAACTCATCACCCAAAACGATACGGTCGTGGAACACACCAAATTCAAGTTTGAAGTCAACAAGAAGCATATTGCCTTTGTCGAACAAATCTTTAAGTACTTCGTTAACTTTATAAGTCAGTACTTTCATTTGTTCAAGCTGTTCAGCAGTCGCCCAACCTAAAGCAATGGCTTGAGATTCGTTAACCATTGGATCGCCAAGCGCGTCGTCTTTGAAGAACAATTCAAAAGTAGAAGGGGTTAATTCTTTACCTTCTTCAACACCTAAACGACGGCACAAGCTACCTGCTGCGTAGTTACGGATAACACATTCAACAGGAACCATTTTTAATTTTTTCACTAAAACTTCAGTTGGAGAAAGAAGTTTTTCAAAGTGAGTTTCAATGCCAGCAGCAGCCAATTTTTCCATGATGAAGGCGTTAAAACGGTTGTTCACCTTGCCTTTACGATCCAGCTGTTCGATTTTTTCGCCGTTAAATGCAGATGCATCGTCACGGAAGACTAGGATAAGGTGATCTGCACTGTCTGTTTCATAAACAGATTTCGCTTTACCAGTATAGAGCAAGGTTTGTTTCAACATGGGGGAACCTTTTTCAAAAAAAAATGCCTAGTACGACTAGGCTGGCCAATTTTGGTAAATCTGGGTTAACAGTTCTGCAGCTTTTTCTTTATCTGCAAAGCTATTATCGGCATTGAACACAGCGATGTTATTGCTTGTTCCTACAGAGGTCAGTCTTAATACATAAGTCTGTTGATCGACCTTAATCGTGACTTCGTAACGATTTTTACTTTGACCAACAATGGTATGGTTCAGGCTGCTGAGGGTAGCAAGTGTGTACTGCCAAATTGTAGCAGAATTTCCATCAATTTTGAGCAAAGGATTTTGATTTCCATCCTGTACTAATTGGGGACGACCGACATTTGTACTGTCATTCTGGCTATCTGTTGGCGTATTTGCCTGAGCTTTGTCAGGGCGAGGTAAAGCAAAACGGTTGCCACGTTTATTTTCAAGCTTAGGTGCATGCTCAATTGCAAGTGGGTCAACCGTTGGAGACGGATACAATGGCGTTGCAGGTCGAACCATTGAACCTTCAGGATATTTCAGGGGTTCAAGGGTTGCAGTATTTTTATAATCCAGTGAACCATTGCTGATTCCCATTGAACTACAACCCACTAAACTGAATGCTGAAAGTGCAAGGGTTAAACCAAAACGTAATTGCATAGTGTTGTGCTCTTTATTTAATGACACCCGAAGCGTTCAGTGCTTCACGCAACGGTGTACGATATTGTTCTGCAAGAGGAGTTAATGGTAAGCGAATACCGGTACCAATTAATCCCATTTCATGAAGTGCCCATTTCACAGGAATTGGGTTGGATTCACAAAACAGAATATTGTGTAAATTTGCAACTTCATTATTTAAAGCTTCAGCGCGGTCTGCATCACCTGCCAGTGCGGCAGCACACACTTGACTCATTTCTTTAGGTGCCACATTGGCAGTCACAGAAATGTTGCCTTGTGCACCAAAGCCCATCAATTGGTAGGCAGTCGCGTCATCACCCGAGTAAACGGTCATGGCTTTACCGCCTAATCCTTGAATAAGTTCCTGACCACGCGGTACGTCACCAGTGGCATCTTTAATCCCAATAATTTGCGGGATGTCGGCAAGGCGAATCACCGTTTCATTGAGCATGTCGACGCCAGTACGGCCCGGAACGTTATAAAGAATTTGTGGCAAATCAACGGCTTCAGCAATTGCTTTATAATGCTGATATAAGCCTTCTTGTGTCGGTTTGTTGTAATAAGGGGTGACCAGGAGCGCTGCATCTGCACCCAGTTCTTTGGCTTCTTTGGTCAGTTCGATCGCTTCATGGGTCGAGTTCGCACCCGTACCTGCAATCACAGGAATACGTTTGTTGGCTACACGAATAATTTCAGCGATGACTTTGGTGTGTTCTGCCATGCTTAAGGTCGAAGCTTCACCAGTTGTGCCTACAGCAACAATACTATTGGTACCTTGTGCTATATGCCACTCAACGAGCTTTTCTAGACCCTTCCAATCTACGCTGCCATCTTCAAACATCGGAGTGACGATTGCGACAATTGAACCTTGGATGATCTGTGCTTGCTGAGTCATTTTGAAAAAATATCCTATTTGTCCATCCGGCTGAGGTAGAAAAACATAAATTTGGATGGGTGCGTATTTTGATTTATAGCAAGTTCACTACGATTAAGCGTAATTGAATAATGCTTATGCAAATTATGAACGAACAAACGATGAAGAACAATATGCTTTAGTCAAACCGTATAAAAACTTTATGAAAAGCAATGGAAAAATTTACTGAACAATACAAAACTCAGGTTTTTAAATTGGGGTTGATTAAAATTTTGATCGGCAGCGTTATAAGTGCCCACTTGTTATAACGCAAAAGCACTGCTAAAGCTGTCATAAAAGTGCTTTAAAGCCAGTCACATCGGCAATTCCGGGTAAAAACATCAGAATTTAAGATTTAATAAAGATGAGCATAGACTTTAAAGCTATATAAACCAAGAATTTAAACGATAAAAATCATCGTTAAAAACTGCGGGAATAATCAGTTAAAACTATTAATCCATTACTGCACTTTTGGAGTAGGCAGATGCCCTTGAATTGAAATCATTATTGTAATGTTCATTTTTTTGTTCTGGTCAAAACTTGATTAAGTGTTTTTGCGACTATGCGCTATTTCTCGGAAAAACGTTAAATATCCATAATTTTTGTTTATAAATTATGGATTATTCAACTTATTGGTAGTTATGTGTATTTCCAGACTCATGGATGATGGCGTTCTATTTTGGACACTGATTGCACAAGGGTTTTCCAATGGAAAGATCAGATAACAAACATTCCGTCATTACCGTCGCGATTTGTTTTTTAATTGCAGTGATTGAGGGGCTGGATATTCAGGCTGCAGGTATTGCTGCTGCCGGTATTCGTGAAGCTTTTGGCTTAGATAGTTCGCAGTTGGGGGTGTTTTTTAGCGCAGGGATTCTGGGGCTATTGCCTGGAGCGCTGATTGGTGGACGATATTCAGACCGTATTGGTCGCAAAAAGGTACTGATTTGGTCGGTGGCAATATTTGCCTTATTTACCTTATGTACCGTATGGGTCAACAGTTTTAACAGTCTTCTACTGGTTCGTTTTTTAGCAGGTGCAGGTTTGGGTGCAGCAATGCCGAACTTGATTACCCTGGCTTCTGAAGCCGTAAAACCTGAAAACCGCGGTCGTGCTGTGGGTTTGATGTATTGCGGTATGCCTGTAGGTGCAGCAATTTTGTCCTACATTGCGAGCTTAGATTTTGGTTCAGATTGGAAAAACATTTTCTATCTAGGCGGTTTACTGCCGATTATTGTGCTTCCAATCATGATTAAATTCTTGCCAGAATCACGTGAATTCTTAAAAGCGCAAAATACAACTCAAACAACTACGGCAACGACTCAAGGTTCTTTTAAAGATTTATTCAATAGCCAGAACCTGATGCGTACCTGTTTAATTTCAGTGAGCTACTTTTTTACCTTGATGGTGGTTTACATCATGTTGAGCTGGTTGCCTTCATTGTTTATGGAACTGGGCTTTAGCCGTAAAGAGGGCAGTACTGCACAGTTCTTCTTCATGATGAGTGCAACAGTCGGTACGATTGTTCTGGGTATGCTGACTGACCGCTGGAAAAAAGCCTATGTGATTATCTTAATGTACGGCGGTATTTTGGCAGGTTTGTTCTGTTTGAATGCAGCAAGTTCATTGACGCAAATGTATCTGGCTTCGGCATTGGTGGGTGCATTCGTGATTGGTTGCCAAGGTGTACTTTATGCTTTCGGCAGTATCGTATACCCAACTGAAGTGCGTGCAACAGGCGTTGGTATGGCATCAGCCGTAGGACGTGTTGGCGCAATGCTTGGGCCGACAATTGCAGGTCAGTTACTTGCCGCAGGTTTTGGTGCAGCCGGGGTAATCTCAGCAGCCATTCCTTGTATCGTAATTTCAGCCGTGTTTATGTTGATTCTGGTGCGTCGCTTACAGACTTCAGCTTAATATTTTTGATGTCTAGAATAGCTCGCAGATTGCGGGCTATTTTTTTAACTGAAATTTTATTTCTATTCTTCAGCCATAAACAAATTGAAAATCTCCCCTAAGTTTTGAATCATGTCTAGTATCAAAAATGTCTAGTATCGAATCTGCATAGAAGCGAATTTGCTAAAGTTTCTTTATGATTTAAATTCCCAGCCATTTTATTTTTAACCCTAAGCTTCAATACTGCAATTTATTTTGTTATATGCTTAACAAAAATGACAACATGCAAATAACGGACTGCGAATTATGCAAAACAATACCGCTTTGATTGTAGTAGATGTACAAAATGGTTTTACCCCAGGGGGTAATTTAGCTGTGGCCCATGCCGATCAGATCATTCCCAACATTAACCAATTGGCGCAGTGTTTTGACAATATTGTGATTACCCAAGATTGGCATCCAGAAAATCATGTTTCATTTGTTCAAAATCATGCGGGTAAACAGCCATTTGAAACCATCAAATTAGATTATGGAACTCAAGTGTTGTGGCCAGCGCATTGTGTTCAAGGCACGCCAGATGCCGAACTGCATCCAGATCTAAATTTACCCAGCGCACAATTGATTATTCGCAAAGGCTTCCATGCGCAGATCGACAGCTATTCTGCCTTTATGGAAGCGGATCAAAAGACCACCACCGGCTTGGCCGGCTATTTAAAAGAACGCGGCATTGATACGGTTTTTATCGTCGGTATTGCGACAGATTTTTGTGTGGCGTGGACGGCAATCGACGCCTGCAAACTCGGCTTTAAGGCGTATGTGATTTCAGATGCAACCAAAGGCATTGACCTGGATGGTTCATTGCAACATGCCTGGCAAGACATGCTGGCAGCCGGGGTAAAGCGCCTGTATGTCAAAGACGTGATTCAACAATTCCCAGTCAGTTAAACTTTTAAAATTCCAAAAAAACTTATTTGATGACTGTTTAGATCGATGATTTATGCCTATGGCGAATTGTGAATGCCGGGGCATTTATGGCAGGGTATGCCTACAAACATATTCAATATGGATATCAACATGTCAGCGTTATTGCGCTTTACGCAATTTATTCAAAAAACTTTTGCCTTATGGGTGATTTTATTTGCAGGTATTGCGCTACTTGCACCTGATCTTTTTATTTGGCTAAAAGCGTATATTCCATGGTTGCTCGGCATCATCATGCTGGGTATGGGCATGACCATGACAGTGGATGACTTTAAAGGCGTGTTGCAAAGTCCCAAAGCCGTGTTTATTGGTGTGGTTGCGCAGTTTGCGGTGATGCCGGGACTGGCGTACCTGTTATGCAAGATGATGAACCTGCCTTCGGAAATCGCGATCGGGGTGATTCTGGTCGGCTGCTGTCCAGGCGGCACTGCATCGAATGTGATTACCTATATGGCCAAAGGCAATACCGCTTTGTCGGTTGCCTGTACGTCGGTGTCTACTTTACTTGCACCGTTGCTCACGCCCGCCATTTTCTATTTATTGGCCAGTCAATGGATTGAAATTAATGCCAGCTCGATGTTTATCTCGATTTTACAAGTCGTATTGTTCCCCATCATCCTGGGCTTGATTATTCGGGCTGTGCTGAAGTCAAAAGTGGAATCTTATATTCAAGTCATGCCACTGATTTCTGTCATTGCGATTGTTGCCATTGTGGCTGCCATTATTGGAGGCAGTAAGGCACAAATTTTGGAATCAGGTTTACTGATTTTAGGTGTTGTCGCCTTACACAATGGCTTGGGTTATTTAGTGGGTTTTTGGGCCAGTCGTTTGTTTAAATTGCCCTATGCAGACTGTAAAGCAGTGGCAGTCGAAGTGGGGATGCAAAATTCAGGTTTAGGAGTGGCTTTGGCTGCGGTGCATTTTTCTGCATCACCCCTTACTGCGGTGCCGAGCGCGATTTTTAGTTTATGGCATAACATTTCAGGGCCTGCATTGGCGACCTATTGGGCCAGTAAAGCCAATAAAATGAAATAATGGTTAAATGATCTCTATTTTGAATAGATGAAAAAAAGCCGAGCATATCAGCTCGGCTTTTTTTATAAATCTATTTTAAGAAGCTTTGGACTGTTTGGCTTTTAAAATTTCAGTTCTAAAGGTTTGTGCCAATTCTGCTACTTCACTGTCCATTCCGTTCATCATAAAGGCATGACGGGTCAGCACATTGGTTGGATTTGGCATGCTGACCAATTGATAACGGTCAGAAATATCTTTAAGTAATTCATTTGGTAAATGAATGGCGCTTTCTTTTGCCGCCAACTGTTGAACCAGACGTTCTGCAGCTTGCACAGGCGTCAGGTGCATAGCATCGACATGACTTGAAATTGCACTACGGGTTTGTAAAACAAAGCGCTTTTCTTCGCGATAGCGTTTGTACAATACATCCGACAATAACTGGAATACGGTACTGATCATCATCAAACATTGCACTGCATTTGGCGTTTCCACCGACATGCTGATGGTTGCGCCATGTTCATCAAATTTATGTACGGTAGAAATATCTGAACTGTTTAATTTGTAGTGCTGAACACAGAGTTCCGCGGTTTTGTTCAAGAAAATCTGACATAAATTGAAATAAGGAACAGAGACTGTTTTATTGACCGAATCCAGAAGCTGTTTTGGATCATAAAACTGGATATTCAATGCAACACAGTTGTCATCCAGCACCACAGGTTTAGATTCTTTGGTTTTGTTTTTTGCTTGGGCATTCTGCTGTGCTTGCGCCACTGCGACAGCAGCATTGTGCTGTTCTTGTTCTAAGGCCTGGGTCAAGGTTTGAATTTCATGTTTTAGGCGTGATTCATTATTGATACGTGCTAAATATTCAGTTCGGCTTGGACGGGCAATCGCACGATAAGCCAGCCATAATAGACCGTGAATCATCAAGGATAATAAAATGGCCAGCCATTGGGTACGTAAAATTTCACCAATGCTGGATTGAATTAACGTGATTTCAATGGTGCCGACTTTCTTTTCATTTTGCAGTGCTTCACGAACAAAGACTTCACCTTGACGTGTCTTGGTTAAACCACCTGTAGCAAGTACCTGATTACTCGCATCTAAAATACGAATAGAGGCAACACTCGGGTTGGTGGCATAACGGTCGGCCAGTAATGCTAAGGACACCGTATTGGCGGGTTCAAGCTCGGATAGGCTGTCTGTGACCAGTTGCGTGGTCATCAGTTGTCCCTGACTGGCGCGATTTGCATTCAGTTGGTGCGTCGTCGCAAGTACCAGTAAAAAAGTGTGTAAAGCAAAACTTACAATCAGTAGGCTAGCAAATAGCCCTTGTCTAGGCGCATTCAACGTAAACTTCCAAGGCATTTATGTTCAAATTCGATTATGATTCTTACAATAGTTGTAGCTCAGATCCGAGTCAATTCATGCGAGAAATCATTCTTATATCATTTTTGGGACCAGACCAGCCTAATCAATTTACACGATTAATGCAGGTATTGTCCGTACACTCTTTACAAATTTTAGATGTTGGACAAGCCGTCATCCACAACCAACTGACTTTAGGTATTGTTGTTTCGTCAGATGACCAAACTGCTACAGCATTAGCCATGAAGGAGATCTTGATTCTAGCACATGATATTGGTTTAACTGTGCGCTTTAAACCAATCTCTACATCAGAATATGATCAATGGGTCAGTGAAGGCGGGCAGACCCGTTATATCGTGACTGCGCTGGCCCCAGAATTAACCGCATCACACTTGCAGGCGGTCACCAACATTGTGTCTAACCAAGGTTTCAATATTGAAACTGTAACTCGCTTGTCGGAGCGTCCAAAGCTCGCGGGTCAAAGCGATGGACCGAAACGTTCTTGCGTACAGTTTGGCTTGAAAGGACAAATGCTGGATGCCACGGCAATGCGTGCGTCTTGCTTGCTTTTATCGACTGAACTTAACGTCGATGTTGCAGTTCAAGAAGACAATGCTTATCGCCGTAATCGCCGTTTAGTCTGCTTCGACATGGACTCGACCTTAATTGAACAGGAAGTCATTGATGAGCTGGCGATTGAAGCCGGTGTAGGCAAGCAAGTCGCTGAAATCACTGAACGTGCCATGCAAGGAGAACTTGATTTCCAGCAAAGCTTCCGGGCGCGTGTCGCTCTATTAAAAGGTATGGATGCTTCTGTTTTACCTCAAATTGCCGAGCGTTTAACGGTGACTGAAGGCGCAGAACGTCTGATTTCAACCTTGAAAGCATTGGGTTATCGAACAGCTATTCTGTCAGGTGGCTTCCAGTATTTTGCCGAATACTTGCAAGAGAAATTGGGTATTGATGAAGTGCATGCCAATTGCCTGGACGTTGTCGATGGTATCGTGACAGGTGAAGTCAAAGGTCATATTGTTGATGGGGCACGTAAAGCCTTCCTGCTGCGTGAACTTGCCGAACGAATGGGCATTTCACTGGAACAGGCCATTGCTGTAGGGGATGGCGCGAATGATTTACCAATGCTGTCGATTGCCGGTTTAGGTGTGGCATTCCGTGCCAAACCTCTGGTTCGTCAAAATGCAAATCAGGCCATTTCAAGCGTAGGTTTAGATGGTGTGTTATATCTGCTTGGTGTGCATGATAAAGATTTGAGTCGTGCCTAACTCTCATAGCTAACTATTGAAGTTTATTGACAAAACGCGACGTTACTGTCGCGTTTTTTTGTTGTAAAAACAGTCAAAACACGATGAGCGGTCAACTTGGATTGCCGATAAAAACAACAATCAATCCGTTCGGGAAAAATATTTTTTTAATGCTTTTTAGGCGTTGTTTTTTTGTAATGACACGGCAAGTCTGTGCCCATCTCGTTTCCAGAAAAAGTTAAAAATAAAAAAGTGTAATGACAAAATAATGTTGCGACAAGGTGTGTCGCTTTCTGAAAATACAAGACTTTTTTTCTTTAAAAAACTACGCATAATGCTTGCATAGAGATTGATATAGACATATTCATCATTTATTTAACGGTATCGGGAATCAGGTTTAGACAAACATTCAATGTCCAAATCTTATCTTAGACGGAGGTTTTTATGGTTACAGCGAATTTAGCAACCATCGTAGGCTTAAGCTTGATCGCGGCTGCTTTGATAGCTGTTTTCTTCTCACCTTATCGTCGGTTGTTAAGCTTTATGTTTGCAGGCATGCTGTTTTGGGGTTTGATAGAGGTTGTCCGCTTCGGTACACAAATGGTCTTTGAATTGCCCATGACCTATAGCTATCTTACTGCGTCAATGTCAGCAATGGGCGTGGTGGCCATGCTTTTGTTACGCGAAGATCGTCGTGCAGAACGTGCTTTGACTGAACGTCGTTGTATTGAACATACACCTGTATATGAAGAAGACCAGCAGCACTGCTCAAGCCGTTAAATCGACGTATTCAAGAATTTTAAAAAAGATGTGCCAGGCGCACATCTTTTTTTGTCCGTTCAATATTGTTATACAAAGCCTTACTTCAAAAAACATAACTTATGTTAGGATAAGTCGTCAATTTTCCAACAATTACAATAGGCTTAAATGTCATGAAACTATCTTCGATTCCTGTCGTAAAATTACCACTGGTCGATGTAAGCACGGATCCGCTTGATTTATTAGTTGCGGGCTTGGCTTTGCGTATGAAGCAACTGGCTCGCACCAGCCCAAAATTTATTGAGTTAGTTCATGAACGTCAATTTCGTATCCAGATTGGCACAGATTTAGGCGTTGCTCGCCAAATTATCGTAAACAATGGACAGATTGATACTGTGTCTGGTGATGCTGAAAAAGCTGACTTTATTTTACAGTTTGCAGATAGTGAGCAAGGTGTAAAAACCTTAATGAAAGGTGATCCAACTGCTTTCATGACCGGCATGCAAAATGGCAGCATTAAAATGGAAGGTGATTTTGGCCTTTTGGTCTGGTTTAACAAAGTAGCCAAACTAATTCCACCAAAATTACCAAAACCGGTACAAGAAAAAGTGAAAATGGTTCGTTCATTTATTCGTGAAAAAACTGGTAAGTAGCCTAAAGACTTATTGAGTAATTGTTTTTCTGCTGTAAAGTACCCCCTTATTTTTAGGGGGTATTTTATGAAAAAATTAATTACAGCAAGTTTAATTGCCACATCATTAACCATGACGGGTTGTGCGAGTATTATTTCAGGCTCAACACAAACACTGACATTTAAGTCAGTTCCTGAACAAGCATCAATTTCTATTGCAAATAAAGCTGGCGAAAAAGTACATACTGGAGTTACGCCTGCAACAGTGACACTTAAGCGTGGTAATGGATTCTTTAAACCAGCAGCTTATGATGTAACTTTTAAGAAAGAAGGATTTCAGACTAAAACAATTCAAGTCACTGGTACCGTAAATGGCTGGTATATCGCAAATATTATTTTTGGTGGCTTAATTGGATTATTGATTGTTGATCCTGCGACAGGGGCAATGTATACCTTAAATCCGAATGATATAAATGCGGTTCTTGAAGAGAATCAGAGTGCATCACAAAAAGGACAACAATCTCTTACTGTTATGTTAGTTCAAGATATTCCAGCGGATATTATGATCCGAGCAAAATATATTACAACTCTCTAAGAGCATAAATAAAAAAAGCCCTCAGTCGAGGGCTTTTTTATGGCTGATCTATTGCGGCGTTTATTCAACTTCCAGGTTAAAAGTCACTGGTCCGTCATTGACCAAATGGACTTTCATATCGGCTGCAAAAATGCCGGTTTGCACATTTTTAAATTGGGATTTGGCATAGTCCACCAATTCTTCATAAAGCGCTTTGGCTTCACTTGGCGGCATCGCTGGTCCAAAGTCAGGACGTAAGCCTTTTTGTGTTTGCGCCATGAGGGTAAATTGTGAAACCAAGAGTAAGCCACCATCCGCTTGACTGACATTCCAGCCCATCTTGCCTTGCTCATCATCAAAAAAACGATATTTCAAGATTTTGTCGATCAGCTTTTTGCCCTTTTCAAGATTGTCTTCTTTGCCTAGACCCAGAAAGACCAAAATGCCTTTTTCAATTTCGCCAGTAGTTTCACCATCGACCACAACTTTTGCTTCAAGAACTCGTTGCAATAACGCGCGCATAATTTAACCAAATTAGTTATTTCAAATTTGCTGTGAATTGTAGCAAATACACGCTTAAAGGCTTTAAAAAGTGGTGATGGGGATGGATTTAAAAAATCTAAATGAACGGATCACGGTCTAAGCATCTTTTACCGGTTGTGCTTTATAGACAGTATTTGAAAAATGGTTAAGCCTATTTTAAAGACGAATTGGAGCGATTTGAAAAAGAGGTGATGTTATTTTGGCCGTGGATCAATGCGGCATCATTTATTCAATAGTTTTCAGCATTTACGAAAACATTGGTTTGCTAGCTAAAAAAATATGCTTTAATGCTGGCAGTTGATAAAAACTGAAAGTTATATGTCCGCAATCATCCAATCGTTATTAGATACTGACCTGTATAAATTCACCATGTTACAGGTGGTTCTGCATAAATTTCCTCAAACTCATAGCGTCTACCATTTTCGCTGTCGCAATTTAGAAGATACCGTTTATCCACTCACGGATATTTTGGATGATTTGAATGAGCAGCTGGATTATTTATGTCAGCTCAATTTTAAAGAAGATGAGTTGCAATATTTACGTAGCTTGCGTTTTATTAAAAGTGACTTTGTCGATTACTTGGAATTATTCCAGCTGAAACGACGCTTTATTAAAGCCAGCATTGATGATCAGGGCCGTTTGGATATTTGGGTTGAAGGCCCGATGGTTCAGGCAATGATGTTTGAAATCTTTGTGCTGGCGCTGGTGAACGAATTGTATTTCCGCCGTATCCGCAGTGATGAGGTTTTGGCGGAAGGCGAACGCCGTTTACAAGCCAAAATGGCGTTGCTTAAAAAGTACGAACAAGAACAAAATCCGAATGATCCGCCGTTTTTAGTGTCCGACTTTGGTACACGCCGCCGTTATAGTTATGCCTGGCAGAAGCATGTCATTACCGAGTTTAATCAGGCCGCTCCATATATTTTCCGTGGTACCAGCAATGTTTTGATTGCCAAAGAACTGGGCATTACTCCCATTGGTACCATGGCACATGAATTCCTGCAAGCCTTTCAGGCTTTAGATGTGCGCTTACGTAATTTTCAAAAACTGGCGCTGGAAACCTGGGTGCAGGAATACCGGGGTGACTTGGGAATTGCCTTGACCGATGTGGTCGGGATGGACGCTTTCCTACGTGACTTCGATTTATATTTTGCCAAATTGTTTGATGGTTTGCGTCATGACAGTGGCGATCCCTACGAATGGGGCGATAAAGCCTATGCCCATTACAAAAAACTAAAAGTGGATAGCAAAAGCAAGATGCTGACCTTTAGTGACGGGCTGAATCTGGAAAAAGCCTGGGATTTGCATCAGTACTTTAAAGACCGTTTCCAGGTGAGCTTTGGTATTGGCACCAATTTAACCAATGACTTGGGCCAAACCCCACTCAATATTGTGTTGAAACTGGTGGAATGTAATGGTCAATCGGTGGCTAAAATTTCCGACAGTCCAGGTAAAACCATGACTGATAACGATACTTTCCTGGCTTATTTACGTCAGGTTTTCCAAATCACCGAAACTGAATAACAGTAACTTTTCTATAGCTGATTTTTTGCTAAAAGAATGCAAAAAATCAGCATAATAGTAAAAATGAGTTGTGCTAAGATCAGCAATGTTGATCTAAATAAAACTCGAAAAAGTATGACTATTTCTACATTTAATTTTGGTCTGCTCATTGAAGCAGAAGACCTCTTGCCACATCTGGGTAATGAGAAATTACGTATTGTCGATTTAAGCCGTAGTTCTGTTTATGATCAATTGCATATTCCGCATGCGATTCATGTCAAGCCGAAGCAGCTGGTTCGCCAAGAAGAACAGGCCTCGGGTCTACTTCCCGATGTTGATGGCTTAAAAGCCCTAATTGAATATCTGAATATTTCTCCAGAGCATCACGTCGTCGCTTATGACGATGAAGGCGGTGCATGGGCAGGGCGCTTGATCTGGAATTTGCATTGCCTCGGTTTTGAAAATACCAGTTTACTCAATGGCGGTATTCATGCCTGGCTGGCTGCAGGTTTTCCAACCTCTTCAGACATCGAAAAATTAGCACCTGTCACACATCTGGTTGAAATTAACCAGATTCAAATTGACCAGTACCGGATTGAATACCCACAACTTCTTGATCAAGTTCAGAACCATAAAACTCAAGTGTGGGATTGCCGTACTGAAGATGAATATACCGGACTTCGACTTGCAGCGCGACGCGGCGGTCACATTCCAAATGCCCGACATTTTGAATGGAGTACTGCCCTTAATCGTGAAAATCATTTAAAATTACATCCCTTAGAACGCACTCAACAACGCTTGGAACAATTGGGATTCAATTTAAATGAACCTGTGGTGGTCTATTGTCAGTCCCATCACCGTTCGGGTTTAGCCTATATTTTGGGTCGATTACTCGGTTGGAATATTCAGGCTTATGATGGTGCGTGGAGTGAGTGGGGCAACCGCCTCGACAGTCCGATTATTACCGGAGAGTTACCGTCTTGAGTTTCGCATCACGTTTAAAAAAACAAATTTTTATTCAAGCACAACGTGTTGTGCCACAACACCAGTTATCACGTGTAGTGGGGAAACTCGCAGCCAGTGAAAACCCGATTGTCAAAAATACCGTCATTCAGGCTTTTAAAGCCCAATACGGTATTGATATGTCGATTGCTGAACAAGGCGATGCATTGAAATATAAGTCATTCAATGAATTCTTTACTCGTTCATTGAAAGAGGGTGTACGTGCGATTGATACCAATCCTAACAGTGTGGTTTCACCTGCAGATGGTGCGATTTCACAATTGGGCAAAATTGAAGATGGCGATATTTTTCAGGCCAAAGGTCAAAGCTTTTCAGTTGAAAAATTAATTGCCGACCCACAACTGGCTGAACCGTTTAAAAATGGTCAGTTCGCAACCGTGTATTTATCACCTAAAGATTATCACCGTGTGCACATGCCTTTTGCGGGAACTTTGACTGAAACTTTATATGTGCCAGGCGAATTGTTTTCGGTGAATCAGACCACTGCGGAAAATATTCCAGGTCTGTTTGCCCGTAATGAACGTATGGTGTGCTTGTTTGATACTGAACTCGGCCGTATGGCTGTAGTTCTAGTGGGTGCCATGATTGTTGCCGGTATTGAAACAGTGGCGACAGGTAAGGTGAAACCTACAGGCCGTCTGGAACTTAACCAGCACAACCTGTTCCTTGAAAAAGGTGCAGAACTTGGCCGTTTCTATTTGGGTTCAACAGCTGTGATTTTATTTGAACAAGATAAAATGCAGTGGGATGCGATGTTTAAAGCCAACTCGGTTGTGGTGATGGGTGAAGCTTTGGGGCATACGGTTTAATCATATTCCTCCTCCCTATGGGACGAGGTGAGGTGAAGGGGCTTTTAAGAACGACTTCTCCCTTGCGGACTCGAAATATATTTCGAGAATCCTCATCTCCTAGCAGGAGAGGGAATTTAAGCTATAAAAAAGCGCCTCATTTGAGGCGCTTTTTTACATTCTAGAAGACGTTAATCTTCTGAATTAGCGTTTCACCACAATGGAATCAATCCCACTGCGTTGTAAAGTTTGCTGTGCAATCAATGCCGCATCAGCAGAATCATAAGGACCGGAAATCACCCGATACCAGGTTTGACCATTTTCAACCGATTTAACCACATCGGCAGATAAACCATTCAAAATAATTTCAGCGCGACGAGCATCGGCACTATCCGGATCAGCATAGCTACGAACTTGAAGAATATAACTTGGCTGATAGGCAGTCGGAGCTTCAGCGCTTTCAAGGCCGGGCTCAGTGGCTTCCGTGTTAATGGTCGGTTTTTCTTCAGGTGCTTCAACAATCACCACTGCTTCTGAATTTTTCGTTTCAGGCACTGCCTGATCAGGAATAGGCGTGACTTGCTGTTGAGGCAATAAATCGTAGAAACGATAATCCTTGTTGGTATCTTCCTGGTAATGTTCAGAATTAATCTGATTCTTCGGCTGAACTGGTGCCCACGGTTTCCATAGCATCAACGCTACAGCAAAACTCAGCACGATTAAAATAACGACAAGTGTTCCAAGCCATGCCGGAATCAATGGCTTTTTAGGCTTATTCGGTCGCTCAGATACACCGCGTTGCGTTTTTCCAAACACGTGGACTTCCTTTTATTCTAATTACATGGATGTAGGGGCAGATACGCCTAATAATTCTAAACCATTACGTAAGACTTGCTGTACATTTACTGAAAGGAGTAAACGCGCTTGCGTAAGTTCAGCATCATCATTGAGTACTTTATGCTCATTATACCAACCATGGAATAATGCTGCCAATTCTTTCAGATAGTTCCCCACCTGATGCGGTTCAAAACTGTTTGCTGCACGAATCACGATTTCAGGATACGCGGCAAGTTTCGCTAAAATTTCAGTTTCAGCATCAAGATCAAGTCTTACTGCAAATTGACGCGCATTTACGGCATCAAAATTCACGTTGGTAGACGCTGCTTTCTCTAACATACGGCAAATACGTGCATGTGCATATTGGATGTAATACACCGCATTGTCTTTGCTTTGTGACACTGCAAGGTCAAGGTCAAAGTCAATATGCTGTTCAGATTTACGCATCACATAATAGAAACGCGCTGCATCGTTACCGACTTCTTTACGAAGGTCACGTAAAGTCACGAATTGACCTGAACGAGATGACATTTGCACCATCTCACCGCTACGCCATAGGCTGACGAACTGAACCAAAAGCACAGTCAATTTTTTAGAGTCATAACCCAACGCATCAATCGCCGCTTTGACACGTGCAATATAACCGTGGTGATCTGAACCCCAGATATCCACGATATCGGTATAACCACGTTGTAGTTTATTCAAGTGGTACGCAATGTCAGAGGCGAAATAGGTGGTTTGACCATTACGGCGTTTCACCACACGGTCTTTTTCATCGCCAAATTCAGTCGATTTAAACCAGATGTTACCGTCTTTCTCATACAAGAAACCACGTTGATCTAAAGTTTCTAAGGCTTCGTCAATTTTTTCAGTTAAAGATTCTTCACTGAACCATTGGTTGAAGGTTACACCGAATTCGCCAAGGTCATCTTTGATGTCATCAAGAATGGCTTTTAAGGCTGCTTGCAAGAATACGCGGTAGCCTTGACCAATGAGTTGTTGTGAATTGAAGATCAAGCCATCGATATGTTTTTCTTTATCGCCTGAAAGCACAACCTTGTTGCCGTCTGCGTCAAGTTCAGCCGCAAATTGCACATCTTCAGGGACATCTTTATAAACATCAGCAACAGGACGTACATACGCGTCGCCATCTTTGTCGATAATGCTTTGCGCGATGTCTTTAACATAGTCGCCTTGATAGGCATTTTTAGGAAATACCAGTTCTTGACCGGTGAGTTCCAAATAACGTAAGTAGGTTGATGTTGCCAAGATATCCATTTGACGGCCGGCATCATTGACATAATATTCACGGTCAACTTTAGCACCTGTTGCTTCAAGCAAGTTTGCAACAGTCATGCCGTAAGCCGCGCCACGACCATGACCTACGTGCAGGCTAGAAGTTGGATTGGCAGAAACGAATTCGACTTGAATGCGTTTTTCAGCATTGGCCTGAGTGCGACCGAATTGATCTTTTTGTGCCTGAACCTGATCCAGTACCGTAAAGCGTTGATCGGCATTTAAAAAGAAATTAATAAAACCAGGACCGGCAATTTCTGCTTTGCTGATATCGGCAACTTCAGGAAGACTGGCAAGGATTTTTTCCGCGAGATCACGAGGCTTCATGCCCGCAGCTTTAGAACCCATCATCGCGATGTTTGAGGCGAAGTCACCGTGGCTTCGGTCTTTGGTTCGCGTTAAGTTGCCACTGTTATTAAAGTCGGATGGGAGTACACCTTCAGCTTGAAGAGATTGCACTGCATGTTCGAGAGCTGCTTGGATTGCCGTATTCATAATCAGTCGAAAAATAAACGTCGCGGAAAAACAGCAAATATAGCAAATTTCGCCGTCTTTAGGTGAACCCATTTGTATTGAATGAATCTTGTCCGACAGTCTACCGATAAAGGAAGCAGATAAAACCCGGAAAAGATCCCAAAAAGCATGATTTGTGGCATATTGGAGGGCTTAAAAGAATGAACAGAGCAGCAGCATATGCCAGCGGAACGCCCCATGATTATCGGTAATATTCCCAAACTTCCAGCAAAATGGGCCACGATCGTGATGCCGTTTATTTTGTCTGGCCTGATGAGTGGCATTATTTCCTTTATTAATATGCTGCGTAATCTGGGCTGGATCGATGGCTTTATGAATTTATGGTTCCACAACTGGATGATTTCCTGGGCTTTTGCTTTTCCAATTGTATTGATCCTTTTACCTCTTGTACGTAAATTGACAGGAAAACTGGTCGATCTGTCTGCTGTGAATCCACCGAAGTAAAGCAGACATTAAAGTAAACTTTTTTTATGAGTCTTTGTTTGATCAATACAAATCGTTCGTAAAGCTAAAAATAAAAAAACAAATTTTAGAAAACATTGGATTCAAGAGTGTGGCATGGATGCCAAACGTTCCCCATCACGACAAGGATGTCGTGTATGGCGGAACAAAAGGTTTTTGTCTACTTTTGACCTTTCAAAAGTAGAGGTAATGCCTACGCAAAGTCATAAAAACTGAATCAATAAACTGAGGCAGTGCGGGTTTTAAAGAATCGAATATTGAACATTTTTTGATTTATGCAAGTTATCTAATATATGGTGTGTGTGCAGAAGACATTTTTCTTTATCTTGCACACATTTTTACAGAATTAAATCAACCAAAGCGCGAATAATCCCGAGCACCAAACCAATAAATGCACCGACCACCACACCATTGACGCGAATCATGTGCAGGTCGCCGCCGACTTCATTTTCAATTTTGTCGATCATTTCTCGTGAATCCCATTCGTGAATCCGTTCGCTGATAAAACGAATGACTTTTTCACTGTATTGGTCACTTAAATTGACCGCAATCCCGCTCAGACGCTCATTCAATAACTGACGTACCGCAGGGTTAGAAATAATATTTTCACCAACTTGCTGAATGGCAACGCGCAGGTTGTGTGCAATACCTGAATCTGCTTTGAGTAAATCGGCTTTAATTGCATCACAGAGAATCACCACCGCACCACTAATAAAATTCAGTACTTGTGGACTATCCAGCAAGGCATCCTTGGTGCTATTTAAGCGCTGACTGGCACTGCTTTCATCATCTGCCAGTTGCAGCATTAACTGCTGTCCCATGGCTTCAATTTTTTGCCGCCAAGGATGCTGCGGATCGGCAAGCATCGATTCAACGCGTTCTACCAGTGAATCAATGGTGCGCTGCTGTACATCAATGCCAATCCAGCTTGCGCCTTTCGCCAGTTTCCATACCCCTAATTCTTTGAACAAGGTACGGGTCAGCTGACGGGTTTCTTCGGGATGGGACATTACCCATTCGTGGGCTACATCGAGTCCGCGTTGTAATACATCCTGATGAAAGTCATTTTCCAGAACCGCGCGCAGCATTTCACTGGCCAAGGTATTGATTTGGGTATTGCGTACCCATTGCACGCTATTATTTTGAATAAAGCGGCCAATTTGTTCCTGTCCCACAAATTCAAAAATTTTCGGCACGGTTTGCTGAATGACTTGGGTCACTTGAGCATTATTTTCAGGTTTGGCCAGCCATTGCCCGATAGCCAGGCTAAGATCGGTGCTCTGCAGGCTTTTCTCGACCACTTGCGGTGATAAAAAATTTTCCTGAACAAAGCGTCCCATCGACTCGGCAATACGGGCTTTATTGCGCGGAATAATTTCGGTGTGATCACGCATGAATTTAGGAATCGGCATTTTCCCAAACGGGTTACGGAACAGCACAGTAATGGCATACCAGTCCGCCAAGCCACCGACCACGCCCGCTTCAGCACCGAGCATCAAAATATGAATCAGCCAGACATATTCAGGAATCAGCTTGGCAACCACCATCAACACTAGCCATGTTACAACGGCCATGATTAAGGCAATGGTGGCAAAGCGTTTACTGCGTTGCAAACTCGGGATGGTGGACGCTTCCGCTGTGGTCATGCAATATTCCTGTCTATGGGTGGCGCATGGTTATTTTGTTTGGGCTGGCACCGGTGCTGGTAGAGCCTGCCCAGTTGGACCGAGTCCATATTTCTGGCCTAAAGATTTTAAAATCAAATAGGCATCAAAGGCATCATCAGGTTCTTTTTTCTGATCTTTATAACATTCAATGGTATAGGAAACTTGAACCGGGTCAATATTGACCACGCGTGGCATATCATAAAACGGGTCATGCCAGAAACCAGGATAACGACGATAATAGCCGTATGGGTAGTACATCGGAGTTGAGTAGACCACAGCTTGGCGTGGTGGCTGGTTAAGATTACTTGGATCATTCAGCACTTTAAAATAGCGAAATCCATTTTGTACGGTGGTTTGAGCGGCCTTAACCAGAGTAATTTCTTCGGCTGTACCAAAACTCATATTGGGACGTGCCAGGAAGCTGATGCGATAGGTCTGTGAGTTCAAAGGGGTATTGCTGAATTGACCCAATTGGTCAAAAGTCAGCGGTTTTGAAGGCGTCATTGCACAGCCAGAGAGGGCAATTGCCGCCACTATGCTTAGACCCATAATGCGGTTCTTCATGTTAAACCTCCATACCATTTACTGTGTGAGGGAGGAGACACAATAAATGTTTAGAAACTGCTGTTGGGTTGGGTTAAAAATTCGAGTTCTTCTGCAGTCGAGGGACGCGCTAAAATTTGATTACGGTGCGGATAGCGCCCGAAACGCTCAATAATGGCTTTATGCATTTTTTCGTAATCCAGATTCATAGGATTACCCAGTCGCTGAAATAATTTTAACGCGAATTCGTGGATCAGTTTCGATTCGCTGTGCATAAAGGGCATGTATAAAAACGCACGTTGTTCCGGGCTTAACTGCTTGTCTAAATCCAGGCTAATCGCTTCTTGGGCAAGAGCTAGGGCTAAAGCATCCTGGGCAAAGGCCTGCGCTTGATCCCGGAACAAATTACGCGAAAACTGGTCCAGTACAATAATTTCAGCCAAGCGCCCCTCCGCAATTTTGCGCCAGGACCAAAGCTCGGCTTGTGCTGCTTGCTGATGAATATCACGAAACTTTTGATTAATTAATCCATCAAAATCATTACTTTTTGCAAACCATAAGGGCTGTGTTTGCGGGCTAAACCAAAAGTCCAAAATATCCTGATAATTCATAATATTTACAATTCCTTAGCACTTATTATTCAATACAATCACAAATTGTAGGTGTCTTATAGAGTAACTTTGTGATAAAAATTTGCCAGAAATAAAATCGCCCTTTTGCTTGAAAACTATACAGGGTGTAATGTAGCAGCCAAAAATCACGTTATACTGCTATAAACTGATGATTTTATTTTAGTAGTTCTATTTAGTAGTTATCTTCCGATAAGCGAGATTGTAATGAGTCAACCCGAATCGACCTCTCAAGTGGTATTACCAGCTTGGGTGGATTCTTCGCTGTTTAAAGGCATGTTGCGCGGTATTGAGCGTGAAAGCCTGCGTATGCAAAGCAATGGTTTTTTGTCGCAAGCATCGCATCCAAAAGCATTCGGGTCGGCTTTAACACATCCGCATATCACCACAGACTATTCAGAAGCCTTGATGGAGTTTATTACCCCTCCACAAGACAGCATTAAAAAAGCCCTAGATTATTTAGAGGATATTCATGCGGTTGCCCATCGCCATTTGGAAAATGGTGAAAAATTGTGGCCCTTGTCGATGCCCTGCATGCTCGATGATAACGAAAGCAATATTCGTTTAGCGCAATATGGCACGTCCAATGTCGGGCGTTTTAAGACGTTATATCGTCATGGTTTGGGCGTGCGTTATGGTCGCCGCATGCAGACCATTTCCGGGGTGCATTATAATTTATCTTTCCCTGATCAAGTCTTTGAAGCCCTGCAACAACAAGAAAGCGATGAAGCTTTAAAAAGTTTAAATTTACAGGATTATCGCAGTCATCGTTATTTTGGCTTAATTCGTAACTTTATTCGTTTAACCCCATTGGTGATGTTTCTGGTCGGTGCCAGTCCTTCAGTATGTCAGTGCTTTATGACTGGACGTGAGCATCATTTATTGCCTTTATTAAAGGGAACTTTATTCCTTCCCTATGCGACAGCACTGCGGATGGGCAATTTTGGCTATCAGAATTCTGCACAGAAACAATTGGGCATTCACTACAATAGTCTGTCTGGCTATTTAGACGGTTTGAAGAAAGCAGTAAAAACCCCTTATGCACCGTTTAGCCGTTTAGGTTTAACCGATGAACAGGGCGAGCCGACTCAGATCAATGACCATGTGCTGCAAATTGAAAATGAATACTACAGTTTAGTCCGTCCGAAACAGGTGCCTCAAGCTGGAGAAACCCCATCTCAAGCGCTTGAAAATCGCGGGGTTAGTTATGTTGAATTGCGTGCGGTAGATGTCAATCCATATAGCCCGATCGGGATTGATGAACATACAGCGGCATTCCTGGAAGTCTTGGCACTGCACTGTTTATTACAAGAGAGTCCGGAATTACTGGATCAAGAACAAGAACAGATTGAGCGTAATCAGGCAGAAGTGGTCAATCGTGGCCGTGCGCCAAATGCATTGATTATTGATGCGGCGGGTGAACATGCCATTGAAGACTGGTCACGTGCGCATGTCACACACATGCAAGCTTTGGCTGATTTACTGGATGCGACCTATAGTAGCAATATATATTCAGCCGCATTGACTGTCATGCTGAAACGCATTGATGAGGTAGATGAAACCCTGTCTGCACAAGTGATTGCCGATACCTTAGAAAATGGCGGCACATGGAGCTTTGGTAGTTTCATGGCACAACAGCATGCAGCGACCTATGAGCAGCATCAATTAAGCTCGGAAACATTGTCTTATTTTGATGATTTAGCGGTGCAGTCACTGCAACAACAACAGCAACTCGAACAGGATAGCAGCCTCAGTTTTGAGCAATATCTTGCCGATTATCGATAAAAATTAAGAGGATTCACCATGCAATGGAGTTATCGCTTCGTGAGTGGTTTTTTGTTTT
The DNA here is from genome assembly GCF_004331155.1 of Acinetobacter terrestris. Lineage (GTDB taxonomy): Bacteria > Pseudomonadota > Gammaproteobacteria > Pseudomonadales > Moraxellaceae > Acinetobacter > Acinetobacter terrestris. Next base: position 31,833 of record NZ_SJNZ01000007.1, on the reverse strand, counting down.
TGGCCAGCGTCATTGGAATGGCGTTTGCGTTGTATCTGGAACACGTACAAGGGCTTGAACCTTGTCCGCTGTGTGTGTTTCAACGCATTGGCCTGATTGGCTTGGGGATTGTTTCTCTGGTCGCTTTTTTGCATAACCCGAATTCAAATGCGGTTAAACGTATTTATGCCTTGTTGGGTTCAATCAGTATTCTCTGGTCAGCAGGTGTGGCAGCGCGTCATGTCTGGCTGCAAAATTTGCCACCCGATCAAGTGCCAAGTTGTGGCCCGGGCCTGGATTACTGGGTCAATACCTTGCCTTTAAAGTCGGTGTTTGAACAGGTGCTGACCGGTTCGGGCGAATGCGCCAAAGTGGACTGGACTTTCCTGGGGCAATCCCTTCCAGTGTGGTCACTGGCTTTCTTTGCGCTGCTGGCCTTGATCAGCTTGTGGCAACTGTTGCGTAAATATCCGTTTGTAACGCATAAGTCTGCCAAGAAGAAATAAAAAAATCATAAAAAAAGCCAACCTCATGTTGGCTTTTTTATTATCAATTTAAGTCAGGGCAATGCCGGACAAGTCTTCCAGTTGCAGTCTGTATTCATGCACCTGTTCGTTCACCTGTTCATCTTCAGGCGGATAAAACCATTTGACAATTTGCTCAGCCACACTGGGATGAGAGTGAAGTTCAAAATGATTTAAGCCATAAAAAATAGCTTTATGCGATTCAGGCACTTTCAATTGAAAGCGTGGATTTGGATGCTCGCCTAAAGCACTTTTAATATTCACCAGATAATCGCCCAGTACATTTAAAGGCCGATTTTTTCTATTTTCATAGGCAATCGAACCGGCAACAAAAAAGGTATTGATGTGAGAAGGCAGGGGAGCGGGTTTGCGGTTGTCATCCATACCGCCAATTCGTGCAAGATTATGTTCCCAGTCATCATCACGTACGCTGCCGTAACGTAAATCCAGAATGCCGTTACTGCGAATATTGACAATATGCCGGACGATTTTCACAAAGGGAAAATGTCCCAGTTTATCCTGCATGATAAAACCAAAACGTTCCAAAACAGCCCCATGGTGCGGTGAACCCAAACAGACCAGATTTTCTGTTAGATGGATCCAAGGGTACATGTTCTGTTTGCCGTAAAATAGGGCGCTGCGTAACACCAAGCCCCCCATACTATGCCCGATTAAATCGATGCTGGTAATCTGCGGGTTACGCCGAGCCAGGTCTTCCAGGGTATTGGCCAGACTGCGTCCATTGGCCGAAATGCGCCGCCCGGTGTTGTAGTTGAGGTAGAGCATGGTGTTATTGTCACGTTGTGCCAAGAGCTTCTCACCAATGCCACCGTATCGGCGGTTGGACCACTCTAAATGCGACAGGCACAAACCATGCACAAAGATCACCACCCGACCGGATAAATCGCCTTTTTGCAGTTCCCCATAGTGGTCGTATAACACCATCGGTAGGGCCATCGGATTTTGATATTTGAGTAAATAGTCCCCGAGTACCCCATTCAGCATACCGACTAAAAAGTGCAGTGATGGAGTAAGCGGTTTATCATGTAATTTTGGGTATTTTTCAATAATCTGGCGTAAGCCCGGCGCAAGTAAATAGAGACCGGAATTGAGTAAAGTATCGTAGGAGAACTGGTACAGTTTTTCGACGTAAGGAATCCGCTGTAATTTTTTCGAGCGCTGTTCACTCATGCCAAACAAGCTGATCATGATTTCGCGTTGAATGACCTGTATGAGGTCTTGTACTACATCCCCTAAACGGGTCGTGACCAATTGTGCCAAGCCTTCCAATACATCGGCTTGGCTAGGTGGAGTACGATCCCATTTACAATAGGTTTCATGCAATGGTGTTAAACTTGGCATTTTATCCTATCCTTTTGCTGACCATGTCCTGCAGGCACTTTATTTTTTCTTGAGATCACGGTATAAATTCTTAGCTTTTAATCTTATAGGGTTCATCTCGAACAGCTTTTACAATAACGAGGATTGCGTTTTGGGATTAATTTTTTTGTCTGACAATTCCTGTTAAATGCAAATTAAAATAAGCTTGTCATGTGGTTCCCGTTTTAGAATAAATCAGATTCATTTAAATTAATATGAAATAAAAATCGATGAACATTATTTATTTACATGGATTCCAAAGCAGTGCCTTATCGATAAAGGGGCAACAGATTAAAGCATTTTGTCAGCAGTACACCGATTTTCAGGTTTATTTGCCTGATTTAAATATGCCGCCGCAACAGGTTTTGACCCATGTTTCGGATATGATTGCAGGTTTAGATCAAGTGGTGCTGATTGGTAGCAGTCTGGGGGGCTTTTATGCGACACAACTGGTCGCAAAACATGGCGTGCCGGCTGTTTTAATTAATCCTGCCATGCGACCATGGCAATTGTTTCATGATTTATTTGGCAGCGAGCACATTCCCTACGTGGTGAATGCCGAATGGACTCTGGATCATACCCATCTTGATCAACTGCAGCAGATGGCGCTGCCATTTGTACACGATGCAGACAAAATTTTAGTGTTATTACAACAAGGTGATGAAGTTTTGGATTATCGTGAAGCACAGCGTTATTATAGCAATGCTTCACATCAGTCCATGATCATTACTGAAGTAGATGGCAAGCATGCGATGGACAATTTCGCAGACAAAATACCGATGGCATTACAGTTTTTATCGGATTGTATAAAATAAGGAAACAGTACAACGTGTCTCAATATACGGCTCAATCACTTGAAGTTTTATCTGGTTTAGATCCGGTCCGTCGTCGTCCGGGGATGTATACCGATACCACTCGTCCAAACCATTTGGCACAAGAAGTCATTGATAACGCTGTGGATGAGGCACTTGCAGGACATGCCAATAAAATCACCGTGACAGTCTATAAAGATGGCTCTTTGTCGGTAGAAGACAACGGCCGGGGTATGCCTGTCGATATTCACCCTGAATATGGTCAGAGCGGAATTGAAATTATCATGACCAAATTGCATGCCGGCGGTAAATTTAGCACCGACAACTACCAGTTTTCAGGGGGGTTGCATGGTGTGGGGATTTCTGTTGTTAATGCGCTGTCTAACCGGGTTGAAGTTGAAGTTCAGCGCCAAGGCAATGTCTATAAAATGGCATTTGAACATGGTGAACCGGTTTCACAACTTGAAGTGTTGCAAGGGAAAGCACCCAAGCGTGCCTCAGGCACCACGGTTCATTTCTGGCCAGATACAAAGTATTTTGATTCACCCAAATTTGCCTTAAAAGCCTTAAAGCATAATTTAAAAGCCAAAGCCGTTTTAGCGGCCGGCTTACAAATTGTTTATGTTGACCAAATCAATAACGAAAAAATTGAATGGCAATTTGAAAACGGTCTGGTCGACTATTTGATGGATGAATTACAAGACCGTGACATTATTCCATGTCCTGCTTTTGTGGCGACAGCTGAAGCAGAACGTGCCAGTGCTGAATTTGCGATTTGCTGGAATGCTGAAGGCGGTGAACAGGTTCAGGAAAGTTATGTCAACCTGATTCCCACTGCGCAAGGCGGTACGCATGTGAACGGTCTGCGTTCAGGTGTCACGGATGCGATGCGCGAGTTCTGTGAACTGCGTAATTTATTGCCGCGTAATTTAAAGCTGTCTGCGGAAGATGTCTGGGATGGGGTGAACTACATTCTGTCTTTAAAATTTCAGGAACCGCAATTTTCAGGTCAAACCAAGGAACGACTTTCAAGTCGTGAAGCCTCTGCCATTGTGCTGAATATTGCCAAAGATGCATTCGCGCTGTGGTTGAATCAAAATTCTGATACAGCCATGCAGATTGCTGAAATCATGATTGCCAAAGCCGGTCGTCGTTTAAAAGCTGCTAAAAAAGTTGAACGTAAAAAGATTGTTGCCGGGCCAACTTTGCCGGGGAAATTATCCGATTGTGTGGGTCATAGTTTGGATGAATCTGAACTGTTTATTGTGGAAGGGGATTCTGCCGGTGGTTCTGCCAAACAGGCACGCGATAAAAATTTTCAGGCAATCATGCCGATTCGCGGGAAAATTTTAAATACCTGGGAAGTGGCCTCCGATGAGGTTTTGGCTTCTCAGGAAGTACATAATATTGCCATTGCGATTGGTGTGGATCCAGGCAGTGACGATCTTTCAGAATTACGTTATGGCAAAGTATGTATCCTTGCCGATGCCGATTCGGATGGTTTACATATCGCGACATTATTGTGCGCCTTGTTTGTGAAACATTTCCCGACCTTGGTAGAAGCAGGACATTTGTATGTTGCCATGCCGCCATTGTTCAGAATTGACGATGGTAAAGACGTCCATTACGCACTGGATGAAGACGAATTAGAATCAATTTTGAAGAAAACCAAAACCAAAACCCCGCAAATTACCCGATTTAAAGGATTAGGTGAAATGAATGCCAGTCAACTTCGTGAAACGACTTTAGATCCGGATACTCGCCGTCTGGTGCAGCTCGATTTGGACGACATGCAATTTACCGCAGGTTTGCTCGATAAGTTGCTTGCCAAGAAACGCGCCGGTGACCGTAAAGATTGGTTAGAGCAAAAAGGTAATCTGGCTGATTTGGTGGTCTAAATATTTATAAAAAAGCCCGCTGAATGCGGGCTTTTTTATTAGATCTCTAGGCTTTCAGACCACAGAAAGTAACCACCGTATTGGCTGGTCCTAAATTCTCCACCTATAGCTTTGCCTTGTTCTGTGAGTAAATGTTTGCCATTGTCATTCAGGGTTAGAAAACCTTTTTCGACAAACTTATCCAATAAATCAGCAGTTTTTAATTTATGTTTTGCTGCTAATTTTGATGAAGTTAATTTACTTAGATTGTCAGCGTCCTCATCATTTTTCTCTTCAACTTGAACTTGCGCTGTTTTTACTTCATCTAATGAGATTCGAAGTTCATCACTAATGCGAATAATGCGTTGGGATTCTTCATAAGCATCTTTGAACACTTCATCATCTTCATATTTGCGAATTAAAATACCCATTTCATTGTTATTCACTTGACTAAATTCGTAGAGATTTAAACTCGATATAATGCATTCAGATTCATTCATATAGCATTTTGCATGTAAGTTTTTACAAAAGCTCAAGCGTACATAATCGAGTTTTTGCATCCATTTGATTTCATCAGGATGCAAATCACTTTTTCCATAAACAATACGAATATCAATTTTTAAACGGTTTTTGTCTTCTAATAATTCTTTAATACGGTCGTTCAAACGCAGATAAGGACTGATTAAGATGAGCCGTTCTTTTGCATTTTTGATGAGTTCTTCCAAGAAAAAATTGGTCGCACTGGTATTTAAAAACTTAGCCATAATTCCCCAGACTCGGTTTGTTCAAATTATTTTTTATTATTAAAGCACATACGCCTCATTTATTTAGCAGCAAATAAACAAATTTGAAGCATTATTTTAGAAAGGTAACCAACCTCATACTTACTCTAGTATTCGCTGCATTAGTACCAAATCACGCCACTGGCCAAATTTCTGTCCTACTTCTGGCATATAACCGGTTTGCTTAAAACCTAATTTTTCATGCAGCACAATCGACGCTTTATTTCCATGATCAATCGCTGCGACCATGACATGAATATGATGCTGTTTGGCATGGTCTATCAGTTTCAGCATTAAAGCCTTGCCTAAGCCTTGTCGCGCAAAGTCAGGATGAATAAATACAGAATGTTCAACAGTATGTTTAAAGCCGGTAATTTGACGAAATGAAGAATAATCAGCATAACCTGCAATGTGTTTAGACTCTAAATCTTCAGCGACGATCAAAGGAAACTGCTGAGCGGTGAGATTGTGAAACCAATGATGAAAATCATCTAAAGATTTTTCCTGGTTATTCCAGGTTGCTGTTCCATTTAAAATTTCAGCATTATAAATATTCAGCATTTGTTCTAGATCTTGTATTTGAGCGGGACGTATTTGAAAGTCCATTAGCTATGCCGAATGAATAAATAGAGGCATATTTTAGGAATATTTCCATTTTAGGGCAATAAAAAAGCAAGACCGAAGTCCTGCTTTTTAAACACTCATCTAAGATCTAAAAAACGTTGTGCTTAGAAGTGGTATTTAACCAATGCACTTACGTCATTTTGATCTATACCTGCTTTGTTGCCGTATTTATTGTTCCAAACAGAGTGCTCGATACCTACGTATAAACGTGTGTCTGGAGAAATGTGTTTACCTACATTCCATTTGTATTGAGTTGTCCAGTTCAGTTCACTTGCGTGATCATCTTCAGCAGTAGACCAATCTAAGAAGCCATCAACGAGAAAGTCTTCAGCACCGACTTTAAATGGAACACCATAGACAAAAGTCATTTGGTAATCATCTTGAGTTATTTTTTTGTCGTTGTCTGCTTTATAGAAATTTAACTGAGCATATTGGAAATATGGAATATCTAGATCGAAGCCAACGCCGTATAAGAAGTTATCAAAGTTACTGAAATCGTCGCTGTTTGCTTCCCAAGTCGTAGAAACCAACACGTCTTTTACTGGACCAAATGCTAGTTTTTGACCGGTTACTTCACCCAGGCTTAAACGAGGTGATAATTCAAAGTAAGTTGATTTGTTATCATCGCCACCGCGCATGCGGTCAGCAAAGAAGAATACATCTGCATATTTTACTTTAGCTGCATACTCAACAGTTAAAGTTGTTTGCTGATCATCTACAACTTCATAGTTTTCACCATAAAGACCAGTCACGCTGAAGTCTTGCCAGATTGGCGCAGCTTGAGTAAGTGCAGCAGTTGAAGCCAAGGCACATGCAGTAAAAATTTGTGTAAGTTTCATTGAAAATATCTCCCCCGAGAAGCAAACAAAGCATACAGATTCTTAAGTAAAAATAAAGCCATAATTGATCAATGGCTCAAAAATAATATCATTTGCTAAAATATTGCTGGGGTTAAAATTAAACTACAGCTTTGATACTTAAAAACACATGCGGGCCAAGAATATAAAATACTTTTTAATCATCACATTTAAGGCAGAAAAAATAATATGAGATTTATCAACTAACTTGGCAAATAAAATTGAATGATTTAATTATAATATTGATATTAAAAAAAATATCAAAATACTACTTGCATATGTTTCACTTAGAACCGTATATTCGAAGTATAAGGACACGATTCTGCAGACTCAAAAGTGTTCATCGTTCAATGTGGAGGAACTTGTTCCAAACTAATTTGAAGATGTTTCGCGCTGTTTTTACAGCAAGTTTAAACGTGCCAAGATAAGAAGTTTTGCACAAAAGATGTGAATAAAAGAGGATGAAATTATATGAACATTGAAATCCGTACAGATAAAAACATTCAAAATAGTGAACGTTTAATTACTTATGTTCGTGCAGAACTGAATGCAGAATTCCAACGTCATAGCGAACGTATTACTCACTTTTCAGTTCATTTTAGCGACCAAAATGCAGCCAAAGGCGGTGCAGATGATATTCACTGCATGATTGAAGCGCGTCCAGCAGGATTGAAACCTGTGGTGGTCAATCATCGTGGTCACAATATTGACACCGCGATACATGGTGCCATCGACCGCTTAAAACGCAGTCTAGAGCATCTCTTCGAGAAGAAAGAAAACCCTCGTGCTGCGGTACCGGCATTTGCTGAAGACAGTGATACTGACGCTACACCGGATTTAGAAGATTAGGCAGAAACTTGCTTGATTGGATAGAAAAAAGCTCTTCGGAGCTTTTTTAATGTGTAAATCTTATAAAAAGAAAAATGAATAATAAATATACTTGTTATACATTTAGCTAAAACAAATCAGCTTTTATTGGGCATAATAGTTTAAAACTGATTGAAGAGAGCTTTCTCCATGTTAACAGCGCAACAACAAGTCTTTGTACAGGCAATAGAAGAACTTAATCTTGCTCAAGTACAGCGCCTTTTGGCAGAAGGCCTCGACCCTAATTTTATTGACCCGGAAAAAGGTCCTGTCATTTCTGTCTGGTCAGATGGTCTGTTTAAATGGTGGGAACAGATTTGTGAAGCCTATGAAGCCGGTTCACCCTTATCTGAACAAGAAAAACAACAAAATTTGACGGTACATATTGAAATTTTAGAAGCGCTTATTCAGGCCAAAACCAATGTACATTTATGGGATGCAGAAGAACTGTATGGTCCATTATGGGATGCTGCCAGCGCTGCCTGTGCGCCTGCCGTGCAACGCTTGCTCGATGAAAAAGTAGATCCAAATAGCAAGGATGAAGAAGGCTTCACTATTTTATCGTCTATTAGCGATTTATTCTTTGATTGTGATTTTGATGAAATTAACTGGTCAGAAGCTTTGCAAGAAGAAAAACAGACCTTGGAATTGCTCCGTAGTCACGGTGCTAAAATGACCAAAGAATTAACATAATAGCGAGATAGAAATGTCAGCAGTAAAAATAGTAGCTTTGATTGTTGCGGCAGGTTTTAGCATGAATGCTATGGCTGCTGAATTTTCCTTTGACCGCCCCGGGACAGGTATCGGCACCGGCATTACTCCAGTCGGTCAACTGGCTTGGGAACAAGGTTTACCCAGCCTAAGCTATTCAGAAAGCAAAGATGAAAATGGTATAAAAGTGAGGAACACCCGCTTAAATGCCGACATGTTGTTGCGTACGGGTTTGGCCAAAGACCTGGAGCTGCAATTGGGCTGGCAAGGTCCATCCTGGTCAAAAACCAAAACAGCAGGTCAGTCTGTTGAAGACGACGGTTTAGGCGATGTCAGCATTGGTGTGAAAAAAGCCATTGATCTGGATGATGAAAAGCTGTCTATGGCCATTTTAGCCGAAGCTATTCTTGCAACAGGCAATGATGGTTTTAGCAATCACGATGACATTTACAGCCTCAGCTCTGCCGTAGCTTATGCAGCGACTGATTTGATTAATACTTCCATCACCATGCGTTACGAAGTCCAGAACAGTAATTGGGCTGTGACTGCAGTACCGACCATCGAATATAAAATTGCGGGTAAATGGTCTGGTTTTTCAGAACTGGTTTACCGTAAAGCAGAAAGTGAAGCTGATGAATACTCTCTGGGTTCAGGTGTGATCTATGCATTGAATGACCGCCTGCAAATGGATGCCAATGTGGGTGTTGACTTGAATGGCAAAGATAAAAGCTATCAGTCAGGTTTGGGTGTTTCCTTCCTCTTTTAATTAAAAAAAATAAATGTATATGAAAAAGCATTTTCAAAATGGTCGGTTTTTGTTTCATTCTGCAGTAAGCGGATTTATTTGTAGCGTCATTTTATTGTTTTCAATGGCTTTACAGGCACAGGAACAATTGCGCTCTGCAGAAGATGCTTTTTCTTTTACAGTGGAATCCACTGGTGAGCATGAAGCACAGCTCAACTGGAATATTCCCCAAGGGTATTATTTATACCAGCACAAATTTGAAGTCCGGCAGGGGACAAAACAACTTGCTTTAAAGCTACCTAAAGCCACCGACCTCTATGATGAAAACTATGGGCATACCCAGGTTTATTTTCACAATGTTCGATTCAATATTGCGACCGAAGCAGCAAAAACTTATCAGGTGACTTGGCAGGGGTGTGCCCAAGACCGTATTTGCTATCCGCCACAAACGGTTGAGTTTCAGACCGATGTCGATGGCTTGGTGCTTCTGCAAAATCAGGCTAAATCCAGCAAGCGCTTGCTCGATCTTGCACAGTCATCAAATAGCACAACAAATCCTAATACGCCTTTTACGACTGAACAAAATGATTCAGAAAGCGCTGCACCTCCAGTGGCGCTAGATACTGCCCAAGATCAGATGTGGTCGGAAAAACTGACAGAAAATTCTTTATTTTATAGCCTGCTGCTATTTTTTGGCTTAGGGATTTTACTGGCCTTCACGCCGTGCTCATTGCCGATGCTACCGATTTTAACCTCGTTAATCGTGCGCGACAGCAAGGGCTTAAAAGCCTGGATGATTGCCTTGGTCTTTGTCTGTAGCATGGCCATGGTCTATGCCATTTTAGGTTTAATCGCTTCATCGGCCGGTTTGAACTTCCAGCGCTGGTTACAACAACCTTCGACCCTGATTGCTTTTAGCGCACTTTTTGTGGTGTTCGCGCTGAATTTATTTGGGCTGTTTGAAATTAAATTGCCGTATGCTTTAGTGAACCGTTTAGACCGGGTGCATTCACTGCAAAAAGGCGGCAGTTTGGTGGGTGCAGGGGTGATGGGCATGATTTCGGCCTTATTGATTGGACCCTGCATGACCGCGCCTTTGGCCGGGGCATTGTTATTTATTTCCCAAACCCAAAGTCAGTGGCAAGGGGCACTCTTACTGTTCACGCTGGGTTTCGGAATGGGAACACCGCTGCTTTTGGCCAGTGTATTAGGTGCAAGAATTCTGCCCAAAGCCGGACAGTGGATGCATCAAATTAAAGTGATTTTTGCCTTTATCATGCTGGCTTTGGCGCTGTATTTTATTCGTCCTTTAATTTCTGAAGCGTGGATGCAATGGCTAGGTCTGGGCTTGGGCTTAAGCTTTATTGGCTATGTAATTGCGCGCTTAATCGGGCAAAAAACACAGTTTAAATGGCTGTATATTTTGGCCTTAATCACCGTGATTCCTTATCTGGCCTATACGCAATATCAGCACAGTCAACGCTTCTTTGTCGAACCTAGCAGTACTCAGGCAACATGGCATGTGGCTAAAACAGCCGATGAATTTCAGCAGTTGCTCGCCAGTGCACCCGCTGAGCAAGGTATTATTATTGATGTTTATGCCGATTGGTGCGTGGCATGTCAGCCGATTGAACAGCGTGTTTTAAAATCAGCACAAGTGCAGCAGGACCTGGCACCGTATTTTCTCATCAAGCTTGATTTGAGTCATTATGATGCAACCCATCAGGCTTTACTCAATCAATGGGATATTTTAGGTCCGCCGACCTATTTATTTTTAAATCCAAAACAACAAGAAATCCGCGGTTTACGATTAACCGGCGCTTTTAGCGAAGCAGAATTACGACAACAGCTCGATCTGTTTCAAAAGCATAGAGGACAATAATTTATGTATCAGTTATATATTGCCAATAAAAATTATTCCAGTTGGTCCATGCGCGCGTGGTTGGTGCTAAAGGCGTTTAATATCCCGTTTGAAGAAATCATGCTTCCATTTCCTGCAGAGCGTGATGCAGGGACTTTTAAGCGGGATGTTTTGTCGGTTAACCCCAATGGCAAAGTCCCGGTGCTGCTTGATGATGGGTTGATGCTCTGGGATTCCTTGGCCATTTGTGAATACTTGGCAGAACAACATCCGGATCAGGCTTTGTGGCCGAAAGAGCTGAAGCAACGTGCACGTGCGCGCTGTATTGCTGCGGAAATGCACAGTGGATTTTCGGGTTTGCGCAATGCCTGCGGCATGAATATCCGGGCGAATTTAGCCGATGTCGGCAAAAGTTTATGGCAGGAAAATGCAGAACTTCGTCAGGATGTGGCACGGATCGAGCAGATCTGGTCGGAACGTCCACAACAGAATGGTTTTTTATGTGGTGAATTCTCGATTGCCGATGCATTTTATGCACCGGTGGTGACGCGCTTAATGACTTATGCTTTACCGGTCAGCGAGTCTACACAGCAGTATATACAAACCATACTAGAACATCCGGCAATGAAAGCCTGGATGGGTGCAGCCATGCAAGAAGATGCCTGGGTGAATTATTTAGAAACCTATCAACAGCAAAAGCTTTAACACAGCTTGGCTTCGTGAAAGAAGTCTTGATAGCATTTGACCTGATTACGGCCACATGCTTTTGCTTCATAGAGCGCTTTATCTGCCTGGCTTAACAATTGCTGCGGTCTGAGTTGGGTATTCGATAATGCAATCCCAAAACTGGCGGTGACCTGAATTTTCTCGCCCGCATCACTGATTAACTGCAACTGTTGAATCGCTTGACGGCAACGCTCAGCAATAATTTGCGCTTTTTCTAAAGAAGAGTTATTTAAAATAAGAATAAATTCTTCACCGCCAAAGCGTCCTACCACATCGCTATCACGAATGATTTGGGACAAAATTTCACTGACTTTAATCAGGGTTTCGTCACCTTTATCGTGGCCATACTGGTCATTAATTCGTTTAAAGTGATCCAGGTCGATTAACACCAGTGCATAAGATGTTATCGGTTTACGCTCCAGTTTTTCCAGACAAGCGCTAATACTGCGGCGGTTAAGCGCATTGGTTAGCGGGTCTATCTGACTTAAATGCTGAATGAGTTTTTCCCGATGGCGCCATTGGCTGAGTAAAATTTCAAATAAAATTAAACAGGTAATCAAAATAGGCACAATGAAATACATCATCGTGACAACCCAAAACATATTTTGATAGGGCAGGCTGTCTAGATAAAAAATCGGTGCGTAGGGAAGGTGACCCTGTAAGCTTAAATAGCCACATAAGACCAAGTAGAGTGTGGCCGGTATCAGTGCGTAATAGACAATTTTACGTTTAAATAGAACCAAGCCAACAGTTACCAGGCTGATGTAAGAAATCATGGTGGCAGGACTGAGAACCCCGATGACATAGCCATCCCGACATAATGAAATAACAAAAATGGCCACACATAAATAAGGCAGCCATTGTTGTGCCCTCACATTTTTTCGCCAGACTGAACACAAATAAATCAGTCCAATAAAAACAATCAGAGAGAAGATATTCAGTCCAAGTTGAAACCTGAGCAAAGGCAAATTGATCCAGTGCCCTAGCTCGGGTGAAAGAAGAACAAAAACTTTCCAGACAATCCAGATCACATGCACCAAACTTGCTAAAACAAGCATCAGAATGCATTTATTAAGGACGCTCCAGTTCATTACGACTTCATCTTCTATCAGATATTTCGCAATTTTTTCTTGTAATGAGGAGCTAAGATTGGGTGAAAAGGTTGGCTTCATTCGATAGATATGACCTTTAGATCTTTAAATTAGGTATTAGTGATGCGTTGATCTGATTTATTTTTAATAATTCACAACATAGCACGTTTTTTTGCGAATAGTAATGCCTATATTTTGTACTTTCAGGTATAAAACAGCATTTTATTCGCCTGTTTATTGTTCCAAATATAAAACAGTGTGTTGTATATAAGGGTATTATTCTATTTTTGTTGATCGATTAAACTGAGCACATTGAATAAATAAAGATTAAGGTTTTGAGCATGAAAGTTTTACATATCGATTCAAGTATTTTAGGCGCAGCTTCAGTTTCACGCCAATTAAGCCAGGCCATTGTTGACCAATTACAGACCAAACATGCAGATTTAGCCGTGGATTATCTGGATCTGGCTGCACAGCCTATTCCGCATTTAACTGGCGCCATTTTAATGGGGCAGGATACAGAACAAGCGGCTTTGGGCGAAAAAATTATTCAGCAATATCTGGATGCAGATATCGTGGTGGTCGGTGCGGCCATGTATAACTTCGGTTTGACTTCAACCTTGAAAGCCTGGATTGACCGTATTAGCGTAGCCGGTAAAACATTTAAATATACTGAAAATGGCCCAGTCGGTTTGGCCGGTGAGAAAAAAGTTTATATCGCCAGTAGCCGTGGCGGAGTTTATGGCGAAAATAGCCCAGTCGATTTTCAGGAAGGCTTTTTGAAAACGGTATTTAACTTCACCGGTGTAAATGATGTTGAAATTATTCGTGCTGAAGGCGTGAATATGGGGCCAGAGTTGAAAGACCAAGCCATTTCTAGCGCTTTAACTCAAGTACAAGCCCTTTAATTTTTCAAAAGACAATATATTGCTCTTGGGTCAGCTTCGGCTGACCTTTTTTATGAGCATGACTTTTTAATACCAAGCTTTAATCTTGATCGAGCTTATGCGCAAATTCGGCCAGATCTGCCAAGGCTTGTTTACCTTCATCAAACCAGGGATGAAACATCTGAAAGTTATGCCACATCCCGGTATAAAGTTTATAAGTCAGATCTACACCTGCCTGTTCCGCTTTTTCTTTAAAGCGCTGCGCATCATCCAGTAAAATTTCTTTAGAGCCCACTTGAACCAGGATCGGGGGTAATCCGCTTAAGTCTGCAAATAAAGGTGAAATGGCAGGATCTGCGGTGTTCATAGATTTAGGTAAGTAATAGTTAATGCCTGCTTCTAAGGTTTCAATCGAGAGTAGCGCATCGTGTTTACGGTTATAACGCAAAGATTCGCTGCTTAAAGTCAAATCTAAAAAAGGCGATAACAGGATTAGTCCACTGACTTGAGCAAGGCCTTCGTCACGGATTTTAAGTGCCAAGCCCAAAGCCAGATTAGCACCACAAGAGTCACCAGATAAAATAATGTCTTTGGCTTGAATCCCTTGACCTAGCAAAGTGGTATAGATATCAAAAATCGCATCGCTGGCTTCAGGATAAACCGATTCGGGAGACAGAGGGTAATTGGCGTGAAGCACCTGCATTTGGGTACGTGCAGCGACATGGGTCAAAAAGGCACGATGGGTATTGAGTGAGCCCAAATAGAATGCACCACCATGAATATGCAAAATAAGTTGCGTCGATTCACTTTGAGGTTTTATTTCTTCAGCATGTAAGCCTGCCAAACGTAGCGGTCTGATTTCAACGTCTTTGTTACTTGGAAAGGCACGGCACATTTGCTCCAAGGCAAAACGCATCGAGTTGGGAGGCAGGTTAAATTGGCTGGGTTTGCGAATGGCGGTTTTTAAAATACTTTCTGTAATTAATTGTTTCCAGACTGGGCTGATCTTCATATTTTTTTCCATCTTGTTCTATCTTTTAAGGGATGACTGGATATTTACCAAATCAAGTTACAAGATTACACTAAATGGTCACACTGAGAAATTGCAAAAATGTTGTGACTTTTTAATACTAAGCCGTCTATACCAGACTAGGGAAACAAAAAAAATGAAAAAAATTGCACTTGCACTAGGATTGCTCGGATTAACAGCTTTGGCTAATGCTGCTGATCCACTAAATGGTTCTGTTTGGAAAACGATTGATGACAAGACGAAACAACCGAAAGCGATAGTAAAATTTACTGAGCAAAAAAATGGCACATTATCTGCGAGTATTCAACAGGTGTTAACACCTGGAGAAGAAAAAGCATGTTCAAAATGTGAAGGTCCATATCACAACAAATCTTTAAGAGGCCTAAAGATTGTTCATGGTCTTAAAAATGCGGGTGGTACAAGCTATGCAGATGGAACTATTCTTGATCCTTCTTCAGGTAAAACTTACCGATTAAAAGGCCAAATGGTTGATGGCGGCAAAAAATTAGAATTACGTGGTTTTATTGGTGTAGCGGCTTTAGGTCGTAACCAGACTTGGATTCGCGCAAACTAAGTGTGCAAAGCCACATGGATTAAACAAAAAAGCCTGACATAGTCAGGCTTTTTTAATTGTCAGGCTTTTCTAATCTTGGTGATGCAGACTACATTATTTTAATGCCCGATATGCATTTTCATCAAAACCGACGATATAACTTGAAGCTGTTTCAAGTACCGGACGTTTAATCAGGCTGCTATGCGTTGTTAAAGCGCTAATTAAATTGGTTTGACTGGCAAGCGCAGTTTGCTGTTCTTGTTCGCTCAGCTTGCGCCAAGTAGTACCCTTTTTATTCAGGATGAGATCTTGTCCCACTTCATCTAGCCATTTTTTTACAGTTTCAGCATCAATGCCTTGCTTCTTGTAATCATGAAATTCGTAGGCCAGACCGAGCTCAGTCAATAAGTCGAATGCTTTCTTCATTGAACTGCAATTTTTGATGCCATAAATTTTAAGCATAACAGGATCATTCCATTTTCGATTGCCAGATAGCCTAGCGAAAATTATCCAGAAGCTCTAGAGGGAATTAAAAGTATTAAAAATTAAATCAGGATGTCATGAAATTGACATGTGGATTTGCCAATATAGCGTTATAGATAAGAATAACTTTAATATTAAAAATATGGATTTAGTGGCTCTAGAAAAGAGAAAACCCGCATTTAATCATCCTGATCATGCGGGTCTCAATTCAACGTCCATTGTCAACATCCTTGCAAAATAAGCGACCGAAGTGGTTTATTTTGTTTCATCCTACGGCGTCCTGTCCTTTTGCGTCATCCTGACGTATCCCTTTGCCGTGAAGCCATAATGCACTTAAAACAGGTGTATAAAAATACTCAAACGCGTCAAGTGTTGTAGGTTTTTGGATGGTATTGAGTGAACGTATGTTCACTCAAATAGGTCTTATTGATTAGATTTTATAATCAATAATCACTGGAGCATGGTCGCTGAACCAGGTTTCTTTATAGACCCAGGCATTGATTGTGCGGTCTTTCCAGTCGGGTGAACAGGCCTGGTAATCAATCCGCCAACCGACATTTTTGGCGCGGGCCTGTCCGCGGTTTGACCACCATGAGTAAAGTTCAGCTTCTTTACGCACTTCACGGAAAGTATCGACATAACCCAGATCATCATAGATATGATCGAGCCAGGCACGTTCATGCGGCAAACAGCCCGAAGACTTTTGATTGCCCGTCCAGTTTTTAATATCAATGCGTTTATGGACGATGTTGTAGTCGCCGCAGACGATGATCGATTTATCTTCATCTCGCCACTGTTTTAAAATTTCTTGGTATTGATTTAAAAAGTGGTCTTTACGGGCTTGCGCTTCTTCACCTGATGAACCTGAGGGTAAATAAAGCGAGCAGATATGAACAGGTTTTTCCAGACCTAAGTCAAATTCAGCAGATATAAAGCGTCCTTGAGAATCGGCCAATTCAAAACCCAAACCATCTTTTACCGAAACAAAAGGTAGGCGGCTATAAATGGCTGTACCGGCATAGCCTGCACGTTCAGCAGGGAACAGGTGTGTGTACCAACCTTCTGGTCTAAATTTTTCAGTCCACTGCGCATGCGTGATCCGGCTTTCCTGCATACAAATCACATCGGCTTCTGACTGTTCCATCCATTCAAGCAAGCCTTTGGTCACTGACGAACGTAAGCCATTTACGTTAATGGAAACGACTCTTAGAATTTTTTGATCACTTGGATAGCTACTCTTTGGTATCATGCGCAAGTCTTACCTCTATTTATGAATTTTGGAGCACCTCATGACCTCGCCAGCTCAATTTAACCCTCAAGCTTTTATCGAACTTGCATTATCACGTGGTGTGCTTAAATTTGGTGAGTTTACTTTAAAATCGGGTCGTGTGAGTCCTTATTTTTTTAATGCCGGTTTGCTCAATGATGGTGAAGCGTTAACACTATTGGCTTCAGGCTATGCCGATAAATTAACAACTTGTGACAATGTTGAAGTGATTTTTGGACCTGCGTATAAAGGCATTCCGTTTGTAGCGGCAACTGCGGTGGCATTGTCACAAAATCATGGCGTGAGCGTACCTTGGGGCTTTAACCGTAAAGAAGCCAAAGATCACGGTGAAGGCGGTGTATTGGTTGGTGCTTCGGTTGAAGGTAAAAAAGTCTGGATTATTGATGATGTGATCACTGCGGGTACAGCCATTCGTGAAGTGGTGACTGTGCTTAAAAATGCAGGTGCGCAAATTGCCGGTGTATTGGTTGCTTTAGACCGTCAAGAAAAAGGTCAAGGTAACTTGTCTGCAATTCAAGAAGTGCAAAAAGAACTCGAAATTCCAGTTCATGCTTTAATTACCATGAAAGATTTAATGGACTTCTTGGATGCTAAAGGCGAGAAAGAAGCTTTGGCGAAAATGGAAGCGTACCGTGTAAAATATGGTATCTAAGATACTATTTTTTATATAGAATTGGGCGAATATTCGCCCTTTTTTATTTTAATATGTCTGAATTAGAAAAATACGCATATATACGTTGCCGTGAATGTGGTCGTGATAATCGACTGATGATTGATACTCAAAAAACAGGGCATTATCAATGTGGGAGTTGTAATTCCCATCTCATGTTTTATGGTACGGAAAAACAGTCAAAGTATAAAAATTGGATTTGGGCGGCGATTATAGGAATACCTTTTGCTTTTATAGGTTACCAAAACTATCCAGATGAAAATAATTGGACGAATAAAAAAATACAAACTTATGAAAAAGTATGTAAATCAAAATATGCGCAAGATACTATATGGCCTTCGAAAAGGATAGAAAGCCATTGTGAATGTATTGTTAAGCGGATTACGCGGTATAAATATGAATACTATGTGAATCTTCCAAAAGAAATTAAATCTAGACTAAATAGTTATTGTTTATGGAATTAAATCAAAAAGAAGTAATTGATAAATTTAACCAACTTCTTACAGCGTACTACAAGGGAAAGCTTAGTAATTTTTGTGAAGAGTTTGATACAAAAAACCGAGAAGGCTTTTATAAGAAAATTCAAAAAAGCAGAAATCGAATGCTTAAACAAAAGGTGAGTGAAGCAACTTTAGACGAATTTAGAAAGTACATTTTTTTCATAGAAGGCAAAATATTGGAAGAAACATGTACTTTCGAAGAAAAAAAAGCTCTTCAGATGTTTAAGAGCTTTTTATGATTTATAACTAAATGATTCTTTTATATCTATTTATAAATTTTTTTGATTCAAAGTTGATTTGCTGCAAGGCCATTTCAGCTGATGTTTCCCATAAAGGTGCACTATAATTATAACCGTCTGCTAGACCATTTTGAAAAAATCGTCCTAGTGGATCAATCATTAAATATGATTCCGTCATATCATCATTATTTTCCGCACTTATAATTGATTCAAAATTTGAATGTCTTTGTAAGAATTGGGAAAACTCCTGATCAAGAATTACTAATTTATTTGAGTAAACTGGTAAAAGTTTAAAGATTTTCCATTTCTTAGGTTTAATTTGAGCAATGAAATTACTTAGGTCTTCTGAAACATTGAATTTATTCACAACGGTATTTATTTTGATTTCTATATTTGGACTATATTTTTTGACGTGATTAATAGCTGTTAAGACTTCAGAGGGATTAAATACACCTTTTTTAGATGCACGTCCGATCGCTAAATTAGTTTGCTCATTTAGTGAATCAACACTAATACCTATAGATGAAAAATTTTTGGCAATTAGTTCGATATTTTCTACGTTAAAGAGGCTGCCATTTGTAATAGCAGAAAGTTTAAAACCATATTTTTTTGATAGATTAACGATATCCTCTAATTGCCTTCCATATAAGAAAGTTTCACCACCGACTAAATTTAGGCGCAATTTGTCAAAATAAATCATCTGGGATTTTTTATTTAATAAGTGTCTGATATTTTCAATCTGCTCAAACAATGCCTCTACTTTAAATTGAGAGTGCAAGATTTCTTTGCTATTACCATCCCATTTAGCAAAACAGTAATCACATTTGTAGTTACAAGCCTCAGTAATATGCCAATTAACAACAAGTTCTTTAGGTGTATTCGACATTTCAATTTTTCCTTTAAGTTGTTTCGGATAAAACAAAATTAAGCTAGAAAAATTGATAAGTTGGAGACACTTAGGAGACAATAGCTTGATCTAGATTTTGTTCCTCACACTTTTTACATTCTAGCCTCACACCTAATTTTTCTTTCCGTCCTTCTTCAGTCATCACCCAAGGACGGTTTTGCCACGGTGGATTATGCCGAACATGTTGTGCATGACCACAGGCTAAATCTGCAACCCAGTCATTTTCCTCATCCAAATGAAAACCAATAATTGCCTGTTGCATCAACTGCTCCTGAAACTGCTTTGTACAATCATATAAAAGCTTTACCAAAATTGAGAAAAAAGAAAGATTAAACTCCGTTATACTTTTATCAATTTAAAAATATATGAGCAGATCGATATGCGCGTACTTGTTGTGATGGATCCCATCGAAAATGTAAACCTGAAAAAAGATTCCTCTATGGCGATGCTGTGGGCAGCCAGCCGTCGTGGACATGAGTTGGGTTATGCATTACAGCAAGATTTATATATCGAATATGGCAAAGCTTTTGGTTTAATTTCACCCTTAAAAGTATTTGAAGACTATAACCATTACTTTGAATTGGGTGAAAAGAAAAAAGAATCAATTGCAGATTATGACGTGGTGTTGATGCGTAAAGACCCACCGTTCGATATGAACTTTGTCTATACCACTTATATTCTGGAACAGGCAGAACGTGAAGGTGCGTGGATTATTAACAAACCGCAAAGCCTGCGCGACTGTAATGAAAAATTATTTGCCACCCAGTTTCCAGAGCTTCAGGTACCCACTTTAGTGACCTCAAATGAAGCGCTGATTCGTGAATTTCTGAAAGAACACGTCGATGTCATTGTAAAACCACTCGATGGTATGGGCGGTACAGGCATTTTCCGTTTATATCAAGATGGTATCAATATTGGGTCTACCATTGAAATGCTGACCAATAATGCGACCCAACCGATTATGGCGCAGCGTTATATCCCGGAAATTGTTGAGGGTGATAAACGTATCTTGATGATTAATGGTGAACCTGTACCTTACTGTTTGGCGCGTATTCCGCAAAATGGCGAAGTTCGTGGCAACCTGGCCGCAGGTGGATTGGGTCAAGCGCGTCCACTTTCTGAAAATGACAAAGCGATTGCTGCAAAAGTCGGTCCTTATCTCAGAGAAAAAGGACTGGTCTTTGTCGGTCTAGATGTGATTGGCAATTACGTGACAGAAATCAATGTCACCAGTCCAACCTGTATCCGTGAAATTGATGACCAGTTTGGTACATCTATCGCGGATGATTTATTTGATGTTTTAGAAGCCGGTCAAAAATAAGTCAGGTTTGATCCATGAAAATAACGCTAAAAAAGATCAAAAGTTTTTTTCAAGATGAGTGCACCCAAGTTGCGCTCAATGAAATTAAAACTTTGGTCAGAGAAAAACCAATTAAGCTGATGGGGGATGCTTTTACACTTTTTGGCGAAGCGAAATCTTTTGAATCACACTCAATTATTGGAAATCCTGTATTTAATCAGCTGGGATTACACCGGTTTCGGGTGCAAAAAGCAGCGCAATTGGCAGAACGGCGTAGGCAACATCTTGCTCATTTTATTGCTTTAGAAGATGTTGAACAATTTCAGCAGAACGGTTTTATTTTAAAAGAAAATTTTTTGTCCGATGCTGAATTTAAGCAGTTAAAGCAGGAATTGCTGGAGACAAAATTCGAGACCCGGGAAACCTTGCAAGGCGATACCGTGACACGTCGAATGTCTCTGGATCATCAAGTGCTGAATCAACTTCCTGCAACAAATACATTGCTGCAAAGCCATCAGTGGAAAAGTCTGGTTAATTATGTGGGAAGCTTCAAAGTTCAGCCCATGTATTATGTGCAAGTGATTTTATCGCATGTGCGTAAAGCTCGTCCCGATCCACAAACCAATTTACATAGTGATACCTTTCATCCAACGGTAAAAGCCTGGCTGTTTTTGACCGATGTCGCTGAAGATGAGGGGCCTTTTGTCTATGTGCCGGGTTCACATCAGCTCACAGAATCGCGTTTAAACTGGGAACACCAAAAAGCTTTATCGATTACTGAAAAGACCGATACCATGACCCGCCGTGGTTCTTTCCGGGTCAAACCTGAAGAACTGCTGTCTATGGGATATGCGCAGCCCAAGGCCTTTGCAGTTAAGGCCAACACCCTGGTTGTAGCCGATACCTATGGATTTCATGCGCGCGGTCAATCCACTCATGCATCGACGCGGATTGAGCTGTGGGCCTATGCCCGCCGAAATCCTTTTTTGCCGTGGGTGGGTTTAAATCCGTTGGCTTTACCTGTGCTGAATAAAAGACTTGTTCCGTTGTACTGGAAAGGCCTGGATTTTCTAGAGGCAAAATATCAACGCAATAATCCATGGAAAAAAGTGGGTAAACGATATGCAACCGAGCCTGCGGTCGTAAAAACCAAATAACAGTAAAAGTGACAGGATACTTTTCATTAAGTTGATTGAATCATTACGAGATAAAAAAGAGTCCAATTTGGGCTCTTTTTTAATGAAGCTTTTGGGACGAAAGCGTATTAAATTGATCGGCTGATCAAAAACAAGATCACAAAACCGGATAAAAAATGCATTAAATTGTATATTTTTCCTCGATTAATAATAAAACTAGTTTAAACTTTTAAATACGTAGAAAAAAACAATGAAGCGCCTGTTGAAAAAAAGTAAATAACCTTTCACGGTTATGCGTTTGTGATTACAATTGATCGCTTAAAATCGAATTTCGTTATCCATATTTTAGAATTGAAGAATTAGACTGTGACTGAAGCAACGCAAACAAAGCCCAAACATGTCATGATGATGGCCGCAGGTACTGGCGGGCATGTTTTTCCAGCACTCGCTGTTGCTAAAGAATTACAGCAACAAGGGGTACAGGTGTCTTGGCTTGCAACGCCAGCAGGCATGGAAAATCGTCTATTAAAAAATCACAATATTCCAATTTATCAAATTGATATTCAGGGTGTACGTGGCAACGGTGTGGTACGTAAATTATTGGCACCTTTAAAAATTTTAAAAGCAACTTTAAGCGCCATGCGTTACATGAAACAGCTCAAGATTGATGCTGTTGTGGGTTTTGGCGGTTATGTGGCAGGACCGGGTGGTCTGGCTGCACGCGCCTTGGGGATCCCGGTCATTATCCATGAGCAAAATGCGATTGCAGGTTTTACCAATACCCAGTTGTCCCGTATTGCCAAAACCGTGTGTCAGGCTTTTCCGGGTACTTTTGCTGAAAATGCAAAAATTGTGACTACGGGCAATCCTGTACGCAAAGAAATTACAGAAATTTTAAATCCGTCTTGGCGTTATCAAGAACGTGAAAAAGCGGCCAAGCCTTTACAGATTTTAATTGTCGGTGGTTCCTTGGGTGCGCAAGCATTAAATGAGCGTGTGCCGGAAGCATTGAAACAACTTGATGTGCCGATGCAGGTATTTCATCAATGTGGTCAAAACCATCAGGATGCAACGCAAGCACGTTATAGCGATGCACCTACTACATTGCAGGTTGAAGTACGACCGTTTATTGAAGATATGGCCAAAGCTTATTCGGATGCCGATTTAATTATTTGCCGTGCGGGCGCATTAACGGTGACTGAAATTGCAACTGCGGGTGTGGCCGCGGTTTTTGTTCCATTGCCAAGTGCAGTGGATGACCATCAAACTGCAAATGCCAAATTCCTTGCGAATATCAATGCTGCGAAAATTTGCCCACAAGCCAGCATGACTGCGGATCGTTTAAAAGAATTGCTAACCCCCCTGATGAATCGCCAATTGTTGTCAGAAATGGCAGTCAAAGCACGTCAAAAAGCACAACCTGATGCAACACAGCATGTGGTTCGTTTAATTCAAGAATTGTAAATTAGAGTGATATATGTCTCCATCTACTCCTGCTGAGCAAGCGAAAAAATTAATTAAAGTGCCGGAAATGCGCCGTATCAAACATATTCATTTTGTAGGGATTGGTGGTGCCGGTATGTGTGGCATTGCGGAAGTGTTAAAAAACCAGGGCTATAAAGTTTCCGGTTCTGACATCAAGGCATCTAAAACGACTGCACAACTTGAAGAAAACGGTATCAAAGTTTATATCGGTCATGCGGCTGAAAATATTAAAGATGCCAATGTACTGGTCGTTTCTACAGCGATTGATCCAGAAAACCCGGAAATCAAGGCCGCGATTGAAACCCGTATTCCTGTGGTTCGTCGTGCTGAAATGTTGGGTGAGTTGATGCGTTACCGTCATGGGATCGCAGTGGCGGGCACACATGGTAAAACCACAACCACAAGTCTCATCACTTGTATGTTGGCGGAAGAAAACATGGATCCGACTTATGTGATCGGTGGTTTGCTGAATCGTACCGGCGTGAATGCTGCACTAGGTGCGAGCCGTTATATCGTGGTTGAAGCGGATGAGTCTGATGCGACCTTCTTGCATTTGCATCCGATGGCTGCAATTGTGACCAATATCGATGCCGATCATATGGATACCTATGGCGGTAGCTTCGACGTATTAAAAGATACCTTCGTACAATTTTTACAGAAACTTCCATTCTATGGTTTAGCCGTGGTTTGTGGTGATGATGCCAATGTCCGCGAAATCATGCCGCGTATTGGCCGTCCACTTTTAACTTACGGTTTCAACGAAGATAATGACATTCGTGCGGTTGATGTGGATCAAGACGGCATGCGCACGCACTTTACCGTGTTACGTAAAGATCGCGAGCCATTGCGGGTGACGGTGAACCAGCCGGGTCTGCACAATGTACTCAATGCCTTGGCTGCCATTGGCGTGGCAACGGATGAAGGCGTGTCTGATGCGGCAATTTGCCGTGCCTTGGAAGGCTTTAGTGGGGTAGGTCGTCGTTTTCAGGTGCAAGGTGAATTTGAGCTTGAAGACGGTAATGTAAAACTGGTCGATGACTATGGTCACCATCCTAAAGAAGTGGAAGCCACCATTAAAGCTGCGCGCCAAAGCCATCCAGACCGTCGTTTGGTGATGATGTTCCAGCCGCACCGCTTTAGCCGTACCCGTGACTGCTTCGATGACTTCGTAGATGTATTGTCACAAGTCGATCAATTGCTATTGCTGGAAGTGTATCCTGCCGGTGAAAAACCGATTGTGGGCGCGGACAGTCGCAGCTTGGCGCGTAGCATTCGTTTACGTGGCGATGTTGAACCGATTTTGATTGATCCTGTAGAAGGCAATTTGCAAAATGCGGTGCAAAAAGTGTTAAAAGCGAATGACTTGTTATTAACGCAAGGCGCAGGTAATGTGGGTGCTATCTCGATTGAGCTTGCACAAAATAAATTGTATTTAAAATAATCACTTTTTGTGGTTTTGAATTTGATCGTTCAGTTATAAAGTTTAAGGATATAAACGTGGCAAATGCTTCAGAATTCGGCAAAGTTGCCGTGTTGCTTGGTGGTAAATCGGCTGAGCGCGAGGTTTCTCTAGATAGTGGTAAGGCTGTACTTGAAGCATTAGTACGCTCGGGTGTAAATGCAGAAGCTTTTGACCCGCAACAGCGTAGCGTGACTGAACTGGTCAACTATGATCGCGCATTTATTGTTTTACACGGTCGTGGCGGTGAAGATGGTCAAATTCAAGGCGCATTAGAATGGTTGAATCTGCCTTATACCGGTACCGGTGTACAAGGCTCAGCCATTGGTATGGATAAGGTCAAAACCAAGCAGGTTTGGCAAGGTTCTGAACTGCCGACTGCACCTTACCGTATTGTGACCAAAGATTCTGATTTGAATGCTGTCGTCGACAGTATTGGCTTGCCCTTCATTATCAAACCGGTACATGAAGGCTCAAGTATTGGTATGAGCAAAGTTGAACGGATTGAAGACTTTGCCAACGCGATTGAAAAAGCCACTGAACATGATGCAGTGGTAATGGCCGAAAAATGGATTAGCGGTCGTGAGTTCACGATTGTGATTCTGAATGGTCAGGCGCTTCCTGTGATTCGTCTCGAGCCGCCAAAAGATGTGGCTTTTTACGATTATGAAGCCAAATATAACCGTAACGATGTGCAGTACGGCATTCCTTGCGGTCTAAGCGAAGATGATGAAAAACGTTTGCAAGCCTTGTCTTTGCGTGCTTTCCAGGCCGTGGGTGCAAGTGGCTGGGGTCGTATTGATGCCATGCAGGATGAACAAGGCAACTTCTGGTTGTTAGAAGTGAACACTGTTCCAGGCATGACCAGTCATTCATTGGTACCTAAAGCTGCAAAAGCGGTAGGGTATAGCTTTGATGAGCTTTGCGTTGCCATTTTGGAACAAACTTTGACGGGTGCGGCTCACTAAACCATGGCTCAACTTCCTGCTTCAATGCGCCGTAAACGAGCAGCAATTACCTCCATACATGACAAGCCGCCGACCCGTAAGGAAAAGCTTGCGAATGCCGGTGGCTGGTTGTTATTGCTGGTTGCACTCATGGTATTGGCTGTAGGGGTCTATGCTTTATATACAGTCATGACCGATGCGCATGTCGCGGAACTCAATGTTGTAGGTACGCGTTCAGACGCTGAAAACAGTCAGGTCATGCAGCATGTTACCCCAGCGGTAACAGCAAATTATTTCACCTCTGATCTGGAACAAATTCGAGATCAGGCGCTCGAGTTGTCCTGGGTGGATCGCGTGGTGGTATCACGTGCATGGCCCAACTCGATTCGGGTACGAGTGATGCCGCGTCATCCCATTGCGCGCTGGGGGACTGGGCGACTGTTAAGCGACAGTGGTGATATTTTTGCAGAAGTGATTCCGCAAAATAATCAAAAATTGCCATTGCTGCACGGCCCAACCTCTCAGTCCAAAATGATGATGCGTCGCTACAATGAAATTAATCAGTTATTCCTGCCGGTCAATGTTCGTTTAAAAGAATTATATTTAACAGAACGTATGACCTGGTTTATGCAGTTTGATTCGGGTTTGCGCATTATTGTGGACCAGGATCAGACCATGAGTAAGCTTCAACGCTTGAGTCATCTGGCACAAAGTGATTTAAAACCGGTTTGGTCTAAAATCTCGTCAATTGACTTACGTTATCGAAATGGATTGGCGATACAATGGAAGAATTCAACCCCTCCAAGTATTATAAATGGTCATTTTGTTGTAACGATTGATGACACAAGCATTGCAGATACAATACCGGTAAAGCCATAATTGAACGGCTTTATATAAAATAGAGGCTTATGGCCATAAATCAACCAAACACGTAATGGTAGTAGTAGATAATGAATGAAGCTGTTCCCTCGGTTGTTGCGATTGACATTGGGACACACAAAGTTTCAGTTTTGATTGGTAAGGTACATGCGCCAGACAATATCCAAGTGATTGGGATGGCAACCGCTCGTAACCGAGGCATGAATAAAGGGAAAATTGTAAGTCTCGATAAAGTCATTACTGCAATCAAAAATGCCGTACAAGAAGCAGAAGATATGGCTGAATGCCGGGTGCATTCCGCTTGGATTTCCATCCCAAGTGCAGAATTAAAAAGCTTTTATGCATCAGGTCGTACACCTATTGAAAATAGCGACCATACCATTACCACCAGTGAAGTGGTTCGGGCGCTAGAGTTGGCCAAAGCCAGTCATTTGACCTCAGATCATTATTTGGTCAGTGCAGTGCCTTTGGGCTTTGAACTGGATGATTCGGCAGAATGGGTACAAAATCCGATTCGCATGTCTGCACATAGCATGATCGGGCATTATCAGCTCATGATGCTGCCAATCAGTACCATGCAGAATCTGGATCGCGCGCTGAAAGGTGCCAATATTGGCGTCGAGAAAATGGTGGTGTCCTGTTTGGCAACCGCTGAAGCAAGCCTGCTCAAAGATGAAAAAGAGTATGGGGCATGCCTGGTGGATATTGGGGCGGGTACCACCAATATTGCGGTATATCTCGATGGCCGCCTTGCATTGACGCATACTTTGCAACGTGGTGGCGAGCATGTTACGCGTGACATTGCAGCAGTGTTGCAGACCACCACGGAAGAAGCGGAACGAATCAAGTTATTGTATGGTTGTGTTGACCTGAAAGTGGTGAAACCTGATCATATGATTCAATTCCAGGGCATTGATGGTCCACAAACCATCAGCCGGATTGAATTGGCAGAAATTATTATTGCGCGTTATGAAGAAATTTTGACTCAAGTTCATCAAGAGTTACAACGTAACGGTGCGATTCATGGTTTATACCATGGTGTGGTACTGACAGGTGATGCAAGCCAAATCGAAGGAATGGTGAATCTGGCACGTCACATGTTGGGGGTTTCGGCACATTTAGGAAATCCGCCGGTACAGGTATATGCTGAAGAGCAAAATCAGGCAGCTTTGCGTCGTTCGCAATATGCAACAGCTGCAGGATTATTGATGTTTAGTCAAAGTGACACGCAAGATACCATTGTAGAATCTACAGATCCTGAAAAACTGTCGGTTTTTAAGCGAGTAGGTCGAGCATGGTCGGCATTAAATAATCAGTTAAAATCGATATTTTAAGTTGAATTTATTGGGAATATTGTTAGGAAGTTGTACGTCTAAGGGCTTGGACTTGACAAGCGTGTAGTTGGGCAGCATCCTAAAACATAATTTTTTATTAAGATCAAGGCAGTATACGGGCTTAAGTGACTGCCAATTACGAATTAGGAAATCCAAAGGTCATGGCCTCATTTGAATTTTTAGAAGATGATCAAAACGATAGCAACGGTCAAGCCCGTTTCACTGTATTTGGTGTAGGTGGTGCTGGTGGTAATGCTGTACAACATATGCTCGAGTCAGACATTCAGGGTGTAAAATTTGTTTGTGCCAACACGGACAAACAAGCTTTAGACCGTATGAATGCCCAATTCAAAATCCAGTTAGGCGAGCAAAGCACACGCGGTTTGGGTGCAGGTGCAAATCCTCAAGTGGGTCAAACTGCTGCTGAAGAAAGCCGTGAAATCATTCGCCAACACCTTGAAGGTACAGACATGGTGTTTGTAACTGCGGGTATGGGTGGTGGTACAGGTACCGGTGCTGCGCCAGTTGTGGCTGAAATTGCCAAAGAAATGGGCATTTTGACCGTCGGTGTGGTGACTACACCTTTCAATTTTGAAGGGAAACGTCGTCAGCAATCTGCTGAAAAAGGCATTGAAGCTTTAGAAGCACATGTTGACTCGTTAATCATTATTCCTAACCAGCGTTTGCTTAAGGTATTCCGCGATATTTCAATGAAAGACGCGTACAAGAAAGCAGATGACGTATTGCTCAATGCGGTACGCAGTATCTTTGATCTTGTGGTTCGTCCAGGTCATATCAACCTTGACTTCGCCGATTTGAAGACTGCTATGAGTACGCGTGGTTATGCCATGATGGGTGTGGGTTCAGGTCGTGGTGAAAACCGTGCACGTCAAGCGGCTGAACAAGCGATTCGTAGTCCATTGCTGGATAACGTGACTATCATGAATGCCAAAGGTATTTTAATTAACGTAACCGGTGGTGATGATGTGACTTTCGGTGAAATTGAAGAAATTACCGATGTTGTCAATCAAATTGTCGATTTGGACGAAGGTCAAGTGTTCTACGGAACGGTATTTGATCCAGATGCGCGCGATGAACTGAGTGTAACTGTGATTGCAACCGGCTTGACCCGTAATTCGGCAGATTCAGCTGATACAGTGAAACGTCCATCCTCTCAGTCTGCAACCCGTCCAGCCAACCATGTTGCGCATGCTGTTGTTGAAGATGATGATGTACCTGCAATTCAGCGTCAAAACAGTGATGCCGGTACAGCCCCTGCTCCTGCAGTAGGTGCAGCACGTCCAACACCAATGAGTATTCAAGATTATTTGAAAAATCAACAACGTAAGTAAACTAATCGTTTTAGTTCTGGTTTACAGATTTACAAAAGGTCGTAGTAATACGGCCTTTTTGTTTTTTATCAATGGCTAAATATGCTAACGTATAGCGGTTTTATGAGCAGATGATAGAAAAAATGTTGAAACAACGAACCCTGCAACGTGTCGTGAAAGCGAGCGGTATCGGTCTTCATAGTGGGCAAAAAGTCTTGATTAACTTTGTGCCGCACCATGTGGATGGGGGAATTGTATTTCGACGTATCGATTTAGATCCACCCGTTGATATTCAAGCCAATGCTATGCTGATTCAAGAAGCATTTATGTGCTCTAACTTGGTTCAGGAAAATGCCAAAGTCGGCACTATTGAACATGTGATGAGCGCCATTGCAGGGTTAGGCATTGATAACCTGATTATCGAAGTCTCTGCGTCTGAAGTGCCGATTATGGATGGTAGTGCAGGTCCGTTTATTTATTTGCTCATGCAAGGCGGACTACAAGAACAAAATGCGCCGAAAAAATTTATCAAAATTTTAAAACCTGTTGAAGCCTTGATAGAGGATAAACGCGCTGTGTTTCATCCGCATGAAGGCTTTCAACTGAATTTCACCATTGATTTTGATCATCCTGCCTTTAAAAAAGAATACCAGTCTGCAACTATCGACTTTTCTACCGAAACTTTCGTTTATGAAGTGAGTGAAGCGCGTACTTTCGGTTTTATGAAA
This sequence comes from Acinetobacter terrestris, assembly GCF_004331155.1. Taxonomy (GTDB): domain Bacteria; phylum Pseudomonadota; class Gammaproteobacteria; order Pseudomonadales; family Moraxellaceae; genus Acinetobacter; species Acinetobacter terrestris. The sequence goes on along the minus strand of NZ_SJNZ01000007.1, from coordinate 1,841 downwards.
GATTTAGACTATCTTAAAGCCAATAACTTGGCCTTAGGCGCGAGTCTGGAAAATGCGATTGGAGTAGATGAGACAGGCGTGGTCAATGAGGAAGGGTTGCGCTTCTCAGACGAATTTGTAAGACATAAAATTTTGGATGCCGTGGGGGATTTATATTTGCTTGGGCATCAAATTATTGCAAAGTTTGATGGCTATAAATCGGGCCATGCCTTAAATAATCAATTATTACGTAATGTTAAAAGCGACCCAACGAGTTACGAAATTGTAACATTTGATGACGAAACGCAATGTCCAATTTCTTATGTGAGTGTGACATAAGTCATTGTCTTTTAATGGCTGTGTTATAATATAACAAACGTGAGTGTTAAACAGGTCACGGAATTTGTGACTAATTTCAACGACATCAAAATGTCAGTTACTTTTTATTGCTTGCCAAACGTAGCATTGCTTGGCTAAGCTTAGGGTCGCTCACAAAGTCAGCAGCACCACGAATTAAATCTTGGGTATCTGGACTAAGGGATCTGGTCAGTGCTTCAGGCTTAAGCGGGGTTTGCGTTTGAATTCTTAAACGAACTTGCAGTTTATGCAAATCTTTGAATTCGGGCAATTGTGACAGTTGAACAATATATTGCTTTTGAAGATATGCCAGTTGACTAATCATGGCTTGATTGGCACCGGTAATCGTCAAAATGCCATTTTCATAACATACAACTTGCCATTGCTCTGGTTGGGGCAATAAGGGTTGAATAAGTTTTGTAAGTTTCTGCCATGCAGCAACTTGTGTAGAGAGAAACGTAAAGTTTCCTGTTTTTAAGTGTTTTCTTGTTTGTTGGAAGAGCTTGACCGGTTCAGACATACATTGTTCCTACATATTTGTGTCTTAATCTTATGCGCTCCTTTCAGTAGATATCAAGGAAGAGATCACGCAAGGACATTAACTAAGAACAGTTAAAAGAGGTTTTTTATGCATACGAGACGTATTTTATTAGCGTTTTCATTGGCAGCGTCTGCCGCATCCGTAGCTTTTGCCGATTTGGTAGAGCTAAATTCTGACGTATCAACAGATCGTATTGAACAGTTGACCCGTACTTTGGCTCAAGGTTCATATGCAGAATCAAATGATATTGATATTCCTGCTGAAACAAAAATGAGCGTCAAATTACGTGAAAAAACTGTTGAATTGAACAATGAATCGCTCGCAAAAAAATACGGTTCAAGCACCTCAAAAAGCTATTCTAACAATCCTTACTCTTGGTTGGTAGCTCATCCACTTCCTGACATGAAACGCGTAAGCTCAAATTATGGTGGTCGTACCATGGGTGGCCGCGCTGAAAACCATTCAGGTTTGGATATGTCTGCAGCAAGTGGTACGGCTATTTATGCCACTGGTCCAGGTGTTGTCACTAAATCAGGTTGGGGCACCGGTTATGGCCAATATGTTGAAATTAACCATGGTAATGGCTATTTAACACGTTATGCCCATGCATCTCGTCTAATCGCCCGTGTCGGTGATCAGGTAAAAGCGGGTGAGCATATTGCCAATGTCGGCTGTACAGGTCGTTGTACCGGCCCGCATTTACATTATGAAGTAGTCAAAGACGGTCAGCGTAAAAACCCATCCGCTTATTTAGCGATGTTGCCATAAAACTCAGTGTGACAACTTTTAAAAACCATTGTGTCGGTTTTAATTTAAAGAGCTGTAACGATTGTTAAAGAGTGTGGTAATTTAATTAAAGAGTAGAGTAAAAAGCCGCCATAGCTTCTAAGTCTTATATTATCATTGTACCGAATACTTATTGTATAAAAAACCGCCTATATTGGCGGTTTTTTTTTTTTTTTTT
>NZ_SJNZ01000006.1 GCF_004331155.1 Acinetobacter terrestris | reverse complement strand
CATGAGGAACACTGTTCCGCAAGATAAGACCCGAGCAAGTATCCATAAACAGTTGTGCTGGCGACAATAGCAAGAGTGAACCACCTGATCCCTTCCCGAACTCAGAAGTGAAACCTCTTTGCGCTGATGGTAGTGTGGGGTTACCCATGTGAGAGTAAGTCATCGCCAGCTCATTATTCCTAAAAATCCCCCTCCGCTATAAAGCAGAGGGGGATTTTTTTATGCAGGGAATAAATAAAAAAGAAAATAGAAGGAAAAGCAGAAGGGAAAAGCTAAAAAGACAATTCCCGAAACCAGCCAAAAAGGTCAGCAGCAGCCTGAATCCCGGTTTTTATTACAGCTGCCGCCGGGCGTGTTTAAAGGCCGTTCTCAGGCCTTCTTCCAGGGTGGGATGGTAGAAAGGTTTCTCTAGGATCTCATCCAAGCTTAAGTCCTCAGCGATCATCCAGGATAATAGATGTGCCATATGTTCAGCAGACTCAACAAAAATTTCACTTCCTAAAAATTTACGTGTTATTTTATCAATATAAACTTCAATCGCACCTTGGTTTTTACCCAAAACTATCGCCCGACCTTGGGTTGTATATGAGACCACACCTGTAACAAATTCGACATTGGATTGAGTAAGTTGGTTGAAACTTTGTCCCACAATAGCCATTTCTGGTTGGCTAAAAACAATACCCAGTGGAGTGAGAGTTTTGATATTTTTAAGTTTAGGAAAGTTTAGGCAATTATGAATTACAGTTCGTCCTTCGTGAGCCGCTTCATGCTGAATGGGAGAGTTGCTATGCGCATCACCAATAATAAAGATTGGATAATCAGCCAGCTGTTTAGTGCGCATATCTACAGGAAGTTTTTTTAGATCAGTAAATTTAGAATCGATATTTTCTAGACTTAAACTATCTAAAAAACTGTTACGTCCTGTCGCGACCAATAAATAATCTGCAGTGAAACTGCTCTGAGTTCCTTTTTCTATGTAATTGATTTTAACTTTATTTCGAAATTTTTTGACTTGCTCCGGGAGGGTTTCAAACTTGATATTTAATTCTTCACTTAAGGTCGTTTGAGCAATCTTCTGTAGTTTTGGACTGGTAAGAGAGCCAACTTTACGACTACGTGCAAAAACAATAGTTTCAACACCTAAACGTTGCATGGCCTGTGCAAGTTCAATGGCTATAACTCCACTGCCAATTACGGCCAATGATTTTGGTAAGGTTTCTAATTCAAAGATTTGATCAGAGCTAAGGAGCTTATCCCCCAATTCATTTTTCCATTCGCTATTAATAGTGGGAGTAGATCCGACAGCGATAATAAAACTTTTGGCTTGGTAATATTGTTGATTAACTTGAACTGTCTTTGGATCGATAAAATGAGCTTTCCCAGAAATTTTATGGTGATCATCCCAACTATTCACTTCCTTTAATGTCGCAGTTGTAAAGTGATCACGAAGCTCTCTTATGTGTTGCATTATTTGAGAAGTATCTATTTTAGCTGAAACCCTTAGCGCAACTTCTTGGGCATTTTGAATATCGTGCATTCTGTTGGCTGTGGAGATTAAAACTTTACTTGGCATACATCCAACACGCGCACAAGTTGTATCCCATGGACCGTTATTAATAATAAGAATGTTTTGGGTATGCTTTATCGCTTCTTTATACGCTGATATTCCTGCAGTACCCGCACCGATGATAATGATGTCGTACATAAATTTTCTGACTTTATTCAATATTCTTTTATATTCATAGCATATTGGATGTATGTCACTACAGAGTTTGTAAAAATGCCATTTTAAAAAATTAAATTGAAGTTCCCACACTCACTCCAACCGTAGGTCGAACATTCATCGAGCTACATCCAGCCACGACACATGAAATAAGCAGTAGAAGAATTATTTTATTCATTGAGTAATCCCAGTTTGTTCGCTTCATTAAATAATAGGGCAGAGCATGTGCGACTTCCCCATATCATTAAAATTGGTTTTGGAAGCTAATTATAATATTTGGAAAATTCAATTATGTCTGTGGTAGAAACTTCAGCACTAATAATTGATTGATAAATGACAGTAACCTAAGCTTGTTTGGCAATATCGAGCAATTAATTGAAACCAGATTACTTTGTTTCTGATCGGAACGATTCACGATGTTTGATTTAAAAAATTTATAAATCAATATCTTAAATCTATTTGGGTCATTTGACCTATAACACTTCGCTAAGCATTTAAAAGATGAGTTCAATCCATATTTTCTGCATAGATCTGTGTGTTACAGGTCAAACTAAATTGAGTAAAGCATGATAAACAACGTGCTTAATCATCCAGTAAATCCATTTGCTTTGCGAGTTGATATAAATTATTTGAACGGTTGCCTGTACGGCAGAACATCAATACTGGTTTAGGAAGTTCATTGAAATGATTGGCAAATTTACGGACATCGATTTCAGTAATTTGACCCGCAACAACAGGTTGAAAAACATAATCCAAACCTGCATTGCGTGCAGCTTCTTCAATTTGTGCACTTGTAGGTTGATCTGGGCCACCTTCCATATCCGGACGGTTGTTAATAATTGATTTAAAACCTTTCTCAACAACTTGTGCTACCTGTTCTGGGGTAATTTGACCTGCAAAGCCGACATTTTCGCTCATTTCGTCACTCCATAATTCGTTAAATAGATTTATGCTTTATGATAGCATTAAGCTGAAACTCGAGCTTAATCTGTTGAAATTTTTATAAGCGATTACAACCATAAAATAACGCAATGGAGCGCGTATGCATTCCTATACAGTTGAACCACTGTATGTAAATAGTGGGCAAGAGGTTATTGCTGCAGATTTTTATCGTCCTAAAACTGAAAATAAGCCTGCTGTGATTATTATGGCCCATGGTCTGGCAGCCTTGCGTCAATTTAAACTGGTTCAGTATGCCAAGCGTTTTGCTCAAGCAGGTTATGCAGTGGTATTGTTTGATTATCGTTATTGGGGTGGCAGCACTGGTCGTCCACGTGAACTGGTGTCGGTTCAATCTCAATTAGAAGATTGGCGAACCATGATTGCGCATATTTTAGAACGAAAATCGGTAGATACGCGACGTATCGTACTTTGGGGCACCTCTTTAAGCGGGGGATATGTCTTAAATCTGGCTGCAGAATTAAAAAATGTTCACGCTGTAATTGCCCAAATTCCTTTCGTAGATGGAACAGAAAGTGCCAAGCTTTACCCTTTACAACAACTGCCGAAAGCATTAAAAATATCAAGTCAGGACTATATGGGTGCAAAAATGGGCATGTCCCCTAAAACCTTGCCCGTAGTAGACCGGAAGGGCTTATGTTTTATGCCGACAGCCGATAGTTATGACGGATATTTATCCATTGTCAATCCAGATTATTTTTGGAGTGGTGAGATTCCGGCCCGAATCTTTTTTAATTTAATTCGTTACCGCCCTATTCAGGATGTGCGTAAAATTAGCGTTCCTGTTTTATTTATTGCTTCCAAACAAGATAGCCTGATTCCACTTGAGTCGAGTCGGGAAACCGCAACCAATATTGCACCTTATGTACAGTACCATGAGTGGGATATGCAACATTTTGATATTTATCATGGTCAATGGTTTGAAAAAGCGATATCTACCCAATTAGAATTTTTACATCAACATATTGGAGTGAGCTAAATGATTATTGTATGTCCTGCGTGTGGTGCTAGAAACCGGGTACCGGAAGATAAATTAGAAGCAAATCCAAACTGTGGTCAGTGTCAGCATGCGCTGATTCCTCTGGCTCCTATTGAATTGAATGAGCACAATTTTAGTAATTTCGTCACCCATAGTGACTTGCCTGTTTTAATTGATTTATGGGCGGATTGGTGTGGTCCTTGCAAGATGATGGCCCCTCATTTTGAACAAGTGGCCAAGCAAAATCCGAGAGTGATTTTTGCGAAAATTAATACTGAACAATCACCTCGACTCAGTGGTGCTTTTAATGTGCGTAGTATTCCCACCTTAGTTTTGATGAATAAAGCCAACGAAATTGCTAGAATAAGCGGTGCTTTACGATCTACAGAGCTGCAACAGTGGCTAGATCAACAATTAAATGCCAAAACTGGGAGCTAATGTGTCAGATACTCATATAAAACCTGAAGGAACCCTTTCCCTTCAAACCATTGCGATGCCGGCAGATACCAACTGGAGTGGTGACGTTTTTGGTGGGTGGATTGTTTCACAAATGGACTTGGCCGGGGCAATTCACGCAGAGCGTTTTAGTAAAGGACGCTGTGCCACCATTTCGATTAATCAGATGACTTTTCTGGTTCCGGTAAAAGTCGGAGATGTGATTAGTTGTTATACCAAAATTTTAAAAGTGGGTAATACCTCAATCCAAATGCAGATTGAAGTATGGGACAGCCATGACGATTCACGTGAGCCGATTCGTGTGACCGAAGGGGTATTTACCTTTGTTGCCGTGGATGTGAAAGGTGGAAAGCGTCAAATTCCCGATGATGTCAAACAAAAATATTTAGCATCAAAACCCGCGTAATAATGAAACATAAAAAAGCCCAACAATGCTTGGGCTTTTTTATGTGCTGAATTTTTTTAAACAGCTTCCGATTTGTCTTGAGTTAAGCAATTTTTACAGAAGTAAAAAATGTCACTTGATTTAGTTTTAAGTAACCAAAATTAAAAATGAAATTATTTGTTTAGTATTAATTGTTTAGTTGCGACTTGGACACCCAAGCCCACAGCATTTCGCATTGAATCGGTTCTTCACCCGATTCATCAGTCACACGAACCGAAACTAAGGTTTCACCTTTTTCAGTGCTTTGCATCAATTTTTGCTGCTCATCGGTGAGTGTTGCAGTGGCAATCATGGCACCTTTGCTTGGACGTTTAAAATCGATTTTGAAACTTTTGATGAGCACAATACAGGAATCAGGAACATTCATACCGGTCACAAAACCGGTGGCTGTTTCAGCAATCAGCGCCATGGCGCAGGCATGTACCTGACCAATATGGTTTTGCATCGCACGATGGTTTTCGATTTTCACCACCACTTTTGAGTGGCTCACTTCGAGATAGCGAATATTGGCACTACCCACCATCGGCACAACTCGACCAAACGCTTTGCTCCACAGCGTACTGCGAATACCTTTGGGCAATTTAGACGTTGCTTTAACCAGTTTTGATAAGCGATTGGTCGGTGTCATGAAGTTCCTCGAGGTTTTATTGCATCAATGCATTAGTCTTTAAAGTTATTAAACTGCAAAGGCACACCAAATTGTTGTTCTTTTAAGAACGCCATAATTTGTTGCAAAGTATCGCGCTTTTTGTCAGTTACACGAATCTTGTCGCCTTGAATAGAAGATTGCGCTTTAATGCCGCTTTCTTTAATGGCTTTATTAATTTTTTTTGCAGTATCAGAGTCAAGACCATCTTTAAGTTTAATCACTTGAATGACATTTTTACCTGAAGCGGTCATTTTTTGTGGATCAAGGGCTTGAATATCCACTTTACGTTTAAAGAAATGATTTTCCAGCATGCTGTACACCTGTTCGCATTGGAAATCACTTTCTGTGGTAATCTTGATTTCTTTATTTTTTTCGCTCAATTCAATAGAAACGTCTTGGCCACGGAAGTCAAAACGTGTCGCAATTTCTTTTTGCGTGTTTTGAACGGCATGATTTACTTCAAAAATTTCTAATTCAGAGACAATATCGAAAGAAGGCATGGTTTAGACCTTTACAAAGGGAAAGAATATCTGAGATGCTAGGGATGTTTTCTTCATTTGCCAAGTGTTGTTTACATCAAAGGAGTGCACAATGATCCGTAAACAAGAAATTACAACATTTGAGTTCCCAGAAAATGCAGTAATCTGGGATGTTCGTGATACAAAAGCCTTTGCTGAAGGTCATGTAAAAGGTGCTGTAAATCAGCCCATAGATGACTTGAGTGCAGAAAGCTTAACTCAGGTGGAGTCGGATCAGCCCATTTACATTTTATGTGGTGGTGGAAGTAAAGCACCGCGTGCTGCTGAAAAGTTAGAAACCTTAGACGGCTCACGTGAGTATGTTGTATTGATGGGTGGCACTCGTGCTGCGCGCGATGCAGGATTCCCTTTAGAACAGGGCGCTTAAGAAAAAAGCACCGTCAGGTGCTTTTTTAATGGCTAGAAATGAATCCACTCAATCCCTCTTTATGTAAAGGGGGATTTTTATTTTTCTCATTTTTTAGTCTGAGCTTGGGCTTGGTTTTTGATAGTAAGGCTTTTTCGGTTTTACTTTTTTAATAAAGCGTCGCGGATTAAGTTTATTTACCCAATATGAAGTCAGTGGGCAGGCTTCCCCTAAAACTTGAGCAGCCAAAACTTCACTACACAGCGGTGCAAATAAAAAGCCTTTCGAGCCTAAAGCGGTGAAGGTATAGATTTCAGCATCGAGCTGAACTTTTCCAAGCAATGGGAAATAGTCCGGGCTTTGTGTCCGCACCGATGCACGGCCTTGCCAGCTTTCTACAGGCGACAAAGATTGCGCATAATCTGGAAAGACACTGTGGAGCAGCGCATAGTTATGTATATGATCTTCAGTTAAGACTTCATCATCATCCCGATCTGGATGAAATGAAGCGCCTAAAATCAGATGCTGTTGATCCAGTTGCATGCAATAACCGCCGTAACTATACGCCTGTTCAGGTTGTAAGGGCTGATCTGCATTATTCAACCAACTGACTTGACCACGATTTGGTTTAAGTTTTGGAAATTGTTGCGCAAAGTTTTTACTGTTCAGTGCCGCACAAACAATCACATGATCAAATTCACCCAAACATTGCTGCTTGCTGTCGATCACTTGAATGTTCGATGCGGTCTTTAATTCAACAACTTCCGCTTGCTGAAAGTGAATGGCAGGATGCGCTAAAATTTGATCGCATAATTGATGCGGTGAAACCGTACCCGCTTGTAATAATTTCAGGCTCGGAAATTCGGTTTCAAGCTCACTTTGATTTACTTTTTCTGCAAATACCCCGTGCGGATATTGCTCTGCAAGTTCAAGTAAATCATCCTCCTGCTTAAGCGCCAGTTGATTGACCTGAATCGGGCGAAAAGCTTTGAATTTTTGATAATGCGCAATCGCATATTGCCATGCCAAAGTGACCAGATGCTCAGCACTTTGCTCAATACGACCTAATCTGGGATTGAGTAATGCCAGTGGATTGCCAGAGGCTCCCGCAAGAGGGGCTGATTGATCGTAAATCGTGATTTGATGACCACGACCAGCAAATGCATGGGCGCAACTTAAGCCGGCTATTCCTGCGCCAATAATCGCAATTTTACGTTGTTTAAATGCTGAAGCTGAATTTTCTAATCTGGATGGATCTGTCTCTACGGTTTTTGACTGAAAGCTTTCTTGATCTTCCACTTCCGGAGGATTCCAGATTGCTGTAAGCATTTGACGTTTATGCTTAAAGCCGGGTGGCAGAGAAACCGTTATTCCGTGCGCGTTTAAACCACGTTTTAAAACACCTGCAACACTAAAAGAGGCAAAGGTCGTTGCATAGTCGGACAGTCGGACAATATGGCTTAAAACATTGTCTTGCCAAAGATCAGGATTGCAAGAAGGTGAAAAACCATCTAAAAACCATGCATCTACCGCTTTGGTTTTGGTAATGACCGGCAAAACATCATTGGCATCACCCAGCCATAAATCGATGGAGAAACGATCTTCAGGAAAGTTCAGCCGGTGACAGCCGGCAATAGGCAGGGGATATTGCTCGATCAGCTGCTCGGCTAAAGGCTGCAGTTCTGGCCAGACCTTGAGTGCACGGATGAAGTCGGCTTTCGCAAGTGGAAATTTTTCTACACTGATCAAGTGCAGATGACTTTGGTTATTCGGACGAAGCTGTTGCCACATTTGCCATAATGCCAAAGCGTTTAACGCGGTACCAAAGCCGGTTTCACCAACACAAAAGTATTCAAAATCTTGCAGCTTGGCCAAACGTGTTGCAAGATTGTTGCCATTTAAAAAGACATGTCGGGTTTCAAGTAAACCATTGTCTCTGGAAAAATAGATGTCCCCAAACTGTTTGGAGACAGGAATATCAATTCCATCCACACATTGCCAATCAAGATCAGCAGTTTGAATTGCACTCGACAAAACCTAAGCAACCTTTAAAGCAAAAGAGAGATGTTTTACCACTGACGTCGACGTTTGGTATAGACATAACTTGCAATCAAGAAACCGAGCAAGACACCGACAGCAATGGTCGCAGCGCCGTATAAAAACATCTGCGCACTACGTTCGCTTTGTAAAACCTGCACTTGCACACCCAGGCTGTCATTTTTCAATTGCAGCTCCTGGTTTTGCGATAAGGCATCTAAATTGGCTTTTTCCAGTTGTTGTAAGCGGGTAGCCTGATCCTTAACTAAAGCTTTAACTTTGGCCTCTTGCAAGGCTTTATTTTTCGCAAGTTGTTCTGCGGTTAAAGGTTTTGCTTCTTGTGGCAGACCGTTGGCATCAACGCCCCCGGCAGCAGGAACAGTGCCGGGTTTATTTGCAGGCAAGGTTTGTGGCTTTTGGGGCTGTGGCGGTGGTGTTGCAGTCGTTGCTTGAGCAGCAGGTGCCGCAGCAACAGGAGCGGTTTCTACCGCCCATGCAGTGGAACAGATCAGAGATAAACCCAATAAGCTTGAAACAACAACGCGCATGATTTTATCCTTGAGGGAAAGCTTTATTAAAAGGTTTCACATCAATATGACCGTATACGCCTTCTTTTAAGAAAGGCTCTTCTTGTAGCCATGCATCAAGCGCTTCACGCGATTCAAAGTCAACAATAATGGTACTGCCATAGAACCCCGCTTGTGGATTGCTCGGATCTTTAGGCATGGCGCCTGCAACAATTAAGCGACCTTCATCATTTAATTTTTGCAGACGTTCAAGATGTTGTGGGCGTGTAGCAAGACGTTTTTCTACTGTACCTTCGTTATCTGTACAGCTTACGACGAATAAAGGCATATTCTTTCTCGATCGGTTGACCTAAATTATTCTTCAGGCGACTTAAAATATTTGCGCAAGACAATAAACTGAATAATGATAAAGGAAAACATCACGATCATGTCACCAAATGCAGTGAATTCACCCCAATATTTTCCACCTAAAAATAAAAAGGCGAAGAAAATATGCAAGCAGGACATGAATATGAACATTCCCGCCCAGGCAAAGTTTAAATTTTTCCAGCCTTTGAGGGTTAAATTGAAAATTGGACCAAAGAGACGTTGAATCAGCGGTTTCTTGTCTTTCATCACATAAGGCGAAAGTAAGAATGCCCCTGCGAAGATAATATTTAAAAGGACAGCTTTCAAACGAATATAAAAATCATCGCTGAGCATTAAAGTGACGCCACCAAAAATTACCGTCATAAACAACACAATCCATTGTTGTTTGTCTAAACGGAATTTTTGTATAACAAACAAAGCCCCATATACCACCAGCATGGAAATAATCAGGCCAGTGGTTGCAACCAAAATATTATTGTTATCTATACCGCCTGCAGAACCAATCAATTGAAGCAGCGGATGCTCAGTATCTTTGGGATCAACGGTTTTATATAAATAAAAGAAAATAATGAGTGGCACAAAGTCTAAAAGTGCTTTCATGTTAGAGTATCTAAATCTGATCAAATAAATGACGTAGTATAAGTGATGCAAGGCGTAGATTTACATACACACAGTAATATTTCTGATGGAACTTTGTCTCCAGAACAACTTGTGCATGCAGCCGTTGAAAAAGGTATTCATACCCTTGCGCTGACTGACCACGATACTATGGATGGCTTAAAATTAGCTGAAAAAGTTGCATTAGATTTACCATTGAACATTATTTCGGGTGTGGAAATTTCTAGTCAATGGTCACGGCCGGCAACTCAAAAAAGTTACGGGGTACATATTGTTGCCTTAAATATGCAAAATCCAGAGCCTTTGCAGATTTTACTGGAACAACAAAAACAGATTCGCGCCATTCGCGCAAAACAGATTTGTGATTTGCTCATTCCTTTAATAGGTCAGGATATTTATGCAGATGTGATTGCCAAAGTGGATGGTATTGCAGACCGTATTACCCGAACGCATATTGCCAAAACCTTAGTCGAAAAAAAGATTGTGAACCGCCCGCAACAGGCTTTTGATAAATATATTAAAGAAGGCAAAAAAGCCTACGTGAAATTTGATGGCTTGGGTTTAGAAGAAACCATCAAGGTGATTCATGCAAGCCAAGGCTATGCTGTGCTGGCACACCCAACCAAATATGATTTATCCGCCACCAATATTCGTTACCTCATTGAGATATTCGCCAAATTTGGTGGAGATGCCGTAGAACTTCCCCCTGCAATTGAACCCGCCTCTACACGTCAGATGGTGGATCGCATGATTGAGGAATTTAATTTAAAGGTTTCTGTGGGCAGCGATTTTCATGGCGACCATATGCCGTGGATTCGATTGGGCAATATTCCACGCCTTAAAGAAGGGCAAGTCGGGATCTGGGAGAGTTTTGTTGTTTAATATTTTAACCTCTCCCTAACCCTCTCCTGAAAGGAGAGGGAATTTCTCTCTTTTAAAGGCAGCAGTACTGCTGCGCAAGGAAGGATTCTATAGGAGGGAGGGGATTATAAAAGATTATTATCCTGCGCCTGAATAGGTGGAGGAGTCGGTTTACCGAGTGTTCCCAACAATTCAATTTCGATGGTACGAACCATGGCATCGAGCGGTAAGTCATTACTCTGCGTACCAAACGGTTCTTCAATTTCTGAACTTAAGGCATCTAAGCCCAAAAAGGTATAAGCCAAAATACCGACCATTAACGGTGTCGCCAAGCCTAGGGTCGAACCCAAACTAAAAGGCAGCATGAAACAGAAGAAATACACGGTGCGATTGAGCAGAACCGAATAGGCAAACGGCAAAGGGGTGGTCGCAATACGGTCGCAACCGGTTTGAACCAGACTCAGTTCAGCGACATGCTGGTTCATCTGCATATAAATAATATCGGAAATTTCACCGTCTTTCAGGGCTTGCATCAATTCCCACTGAATCAAACTCAAGGTGTATTGCGGTGCATTGGCCTGCTGGTAAAGTTGGGTTACAGCCTGCTGGCTCATGCCGCTGGTTTCAACCAATGCCAGGGGGTTCGCCGTTTGATGACGTAAACGGTCACGCAGGACATTGGCAAAGACAATGACGTGCTGGATCACACGTTCACGGCGGCCATGACTGAGCATACGGCAGTCGCGGTCAAAATGTCGGGCATTGGCAATCAGCATGCCCCAAAGTTTACGCGCTTCCCACCAGCGGTCATAACACGCCGTATTTTTAAATCCCAGAAAAATGGATAAAACGACACCAATTAAAGTAAAGCCAACCAGGGGAAGTTCTGGAAAATGAAAATACCCAATATAAGAGAGTCCGCCAATCAATGCGGAGATCAACATGACGACCCCTAAAGGCGGCAAAACCTTGGGCAGAATGGTTCCACGCCAAGAAAATAGCAGCTTGAATACACTAGGTTGATCACGAACAATCATGTTATTAGTATCATCAAAATTTTTATTGATCTTCAGTGTTAGCAGCACTGTTGTCAATATTTGTTACATTTATTATTGAGGCTGAATCAGCCCATGTTCAGCAAATGAACAGCTCCCTTCTGGGGAAATAATGCAATGGTCAGTCAGGTGGATTTCTAGTAAATCACAGGCCGTTAAAATACGCTGGGTTAGCTGAATATCTGCATTGGAAGGCAGTGGCATACCAAAAGGATGGTTATGGGCAATCACGATGCTACTGGCATGTTGATGAATGGCGTGGCGCAGCAATTGATTAATCGAAATTTCACACGAATTTAAGGAACCATAGAACATTTTTTTAAAGCTTATTTTTCTTAAATGGACATCCAGGCAAAGCACGGCAAAAACTTCTTGGGTTTCACCCAGCAGTTCAAATTTCAAAAAATCCAATAAAGCTTTTGAGTTGCTCAATTCAACTTTTTCCTGTTTTAAATATTGCGCGCTATAGCGCCGCCCCAGTTCCTTGACTGCCATCAGCTGGGCATATTTGCTTGCGCCAATACCATGAAACTGGTTTAAATCCTGAAGTCTGGCATCAAAAATAGGATTTAATCCACCAAAATGCTGCAGCAATATACGTGACAGTTCAACCGCTGAATGTTGTCTGGAACCGGAACGTAAAAAGATCGCCAGCAGTTCGGCATCTGACAAACTGGATGCACCCTGCTGAATCAGTCTTTCGCGTGGACGTTCTTGTTCTGGCCAATGTTTAATCGATGAATTCATTGTTGTTAGACTTTTTTATTATTAGTGAGAGTGATTAGGCCTAAGTGCTGACTTGGGCATGAGTTTATTTAATGATATTGTGAGCGCCACTGCAACACAAAGGTAGCCTGTTTGTGAGCTTCGATTTGAGTGTGATTCCAAATAAAAACATTGTTTTAGCTGTAACTGGCGGTATCGCGGCCTATAAAAGTGCCATTTTAGTTCGTCGTTTAAAAGATGTGGGCTTTAATGTCCGTGTGGTGATGACGCAAGGTGCGCAAGCTTTTATTACACCGCTAACATTCCAAGCCTTGTCGGGAAATCCGGTACACACTGAATTACTTAATCCTGAAGCCGAAGCGGGGATGGGGCATATTGAGTTGGCGCGTTGGGCCGATTTATTGCTGGTTGCACCTGCAAGCTGTAACACTTTAGCGAAATTTGCTGCAGGTTTGGCAGATGACTTGTTAAGCACTTTATATCTGGCGACTAAATCTCCGGTTTGGGTTGCCCCTGCCATGAATCAGCAAATGTGGGCCGCCAAAGCCACACAGCGTAATTTAAATACGCTGGTTCAAGATGGCGTACATGTGATTATGCCGGATGCCGGCTCTCAAGCCTGTGGTGATGTCGGTTTGGGCCGTATGCCTGAGCCGGAAGATCTGGCACGCCAAGTGACAGAATATTTCCATAAAGCACAACGTGCCATTGCCGAAAAATTTGGCATGCTGGCTGGCAAGCATGTGGTGGTGACTGCAGGACCGACCCGTGAAGCGATGGATCCAGTCCGTTATATTTCCAACCATAGTACCGGCAAGATGGGCTTTGCCTTGGCTGCGGCCTGTTATGCGGCTGGTGCGAAAGTGACATTGATTGCAGGACCGGTCAGCCTAGATACACCGAATGGTGTACGCAGAATGAATGTTTCCTCTGCGGTGCAAATGCTGGACATCAGCATGCAGATGCTGGATGAAGGTTGCGATATCTTTATTGCTACAGCAGCGGTGGCGGATTATCGCGTGGCTGAAGTTGCGGAACATAAAATCAAGAAAGCCGGTGATGAGCTGAATGTTTCGTTAATTAAAAATCCAGATATTGTGGCGACCATTGCACAGCAACAAAAACGTCCCTTTATGGTCGGATTTGCCGCAGAAACCCGTAATGTCGAAGAATATGCAGCCGGTAAACTGGTTGCGAAAAAACTCGACATGATTGCCTGTAATGATGTATCACGTGCTGACATCGGTTTTGCCTCTGATGAAAATGCCATGATTGTGTTCTTTGCCGAGCAGTATCACATGCAGAAGCGTGATCTGGAAAAAGCATCCAAACAAGAAATTGCGCAGCAACTGGTCGAAGCGATTCATGATGCCTTGCACCATGAAATAGAACCGGTTTAAAAAAGCTGAAGCCATTGATTAAAATGCAACGAATCCGTTGCATTTTTTATGGAATTTACATTATGTTTAATGCTTAAAATCAAATATTCAGAACAATTAAACCGCAACAATAACAACTGAACAGTAACCCCTGTAATAATAACCACTGAACAATAATCACAATTTTTAAATGGATCTTTAAAAGGACATCAACATGATCAAAAAAACTTTAACCACAGTGACACTGTCTGTCGCTTTATCGTTCAGCAGCCTGAGTTTTTCAGCCAAGCTTGAACAGAATATGAATACCCTTGCCAAAAACTTTAAAATGTTTAACAAGGCAGAAAATCAGAACGATGCTATGAAAGCGCTGGATCAAATGAAAGCTGCAGCTTTAGATGCAAAACGAGTGAAATTGAAAAACCATGATGCAAGCGCACCGACCTCAGATGCTTTATATGATCAATTGCTGGCAGAGATTGAGGAAACCAGATTATTGGTCCAAGACGGCAAATTAGATCAGGCCAAAGTGGAAGGCAAGAAAATTGCAGCGGTTAAAGAACAGGGACATGCTGTTTATAATCATCACTGATTTTATCCATATTTATTGTTCAGAATTAAGAAGGGTGAAAATCTAGATTAAGCTAAGCCAACAGTTTTTTTACTGATTGTCATAGCAAGCTGTATCAAACTTCTTTAATCAGCAGAATATAAAGGCAGCGCCTGAATCAAGATTCAAAAAAAATGCCAGCCCATTTCTAAATGGACTGGCATTGTTGCTCATGAATATATTCAATTAATTTGAAACCAGATCAGCCTGATTTTCTTTTAAATAATCTTCAGTGCGTTGCATGGCTTCCTGAATATTGATTAATGCCGTTTCCACATCTTTTAAAGTTTTGGCATTGCCGCCACTTAAAGCCTGACGCCATTTACGTGCACCCGGCAAGTTCTGGAACAAACCTAAAATATGACGGCTAATAATCGAAAGCGGTGCGCCTTCTTGCATGCGCTTGGCAATATACGGCATCATTTGCGCCATAATGTCAAAACGGTCTGGCGCTTCTAAATTCCAGAGTTGCCCCAGTTCAGCCAACAGGTAAGGGTTGTGATAGGCTTCACGACCAATCATCACGCCATCAACATGTTTTAAGTGTTCTTGAGTTTCAGCTAAGGTTTTGATTCCGCCGTTAATCTCAATCAGCAGGTTGGGACGTTCCTGTTTTAAACGGTAGACATCTTCATAACGCAACGGCGGAACATCGCGGTTTTCCTTAGGCGATAAACCCTGCAGCAGGGCAATACGGGCATGCACGATAAAGTTGTTGCAACCGGTTTTGGCCACGGTGTCGACAAAATGCAGCATTTCTTCATAAGACTGCATGTCGTCAATCCCGATCCGGTGTTTCACCGTCACCGGAATATCCACAGCATTACGCATTTCAGCAATACATTCCGCAACCAGGTCTGGCTCTGCCATTAAACACGCGCCAATTTTATTGTTCTGCACGCGATCACTTGGACAGCCGACATTCAGGTTGACTTCATCATAACCCCAGTCTTGCGCCATCTTGCTACAGGTGGCTAAATCCTGTGGATTTGAGCCGCCAAGCTGTAACACAATCGGATGTTCTTGATGATTAAAGTCCAGATGACGTTTAGCATCACCATGAATGATGGCGCCCGTGGTCACCATTTCGGTATACATAATGATGTTTGGATTAAACAGACGGGCAAAAAAGCGATAGTCACGAGTTGTCCAATCCATCATCGGCGCGACAGAAATGCGGGGCTGTAAAGATTGGAGAGCAGTCATGGCGTAAACCTGAAATGATGAAAAACCGAAGCGCGGATTATACGTGCTTTGTGATCAAAGCAACAACACAGCATAAAGGATAGGCGATACGCTATTTTTTTGTATATAGATTATCCAATATAAAACAATAAAGTATCTGAGTTCTTATCTTGTAAATTTTACAAAATTGAGTATGTTTAATTATGAGAAGAATAAAGTATGAGAACAACACATGATGCTTTTGGAAGAAATCTTTAAAAGTAAAAAAGCAGAACATTCAGATTACTTTAATCTAAGAATTCATCGTGGGTTAAGCTGGTTAAAAAAATCAATTGAACTTGATAGCGATCTTGATCTTAAATTTATGAGTCTCTGGATCTCGTTTAATGCCATTTATGCGCAGGATGTTGCCATTACCCAAGACAAACAGTCATTACGCCAGTTCTTATATTTAATCTGCCAAAAAGATCAGGAATTTAAAATTTATAATATTCTCTGGGATAAATTTAGCCATCCGATTCGCCTGCTATTGGAAAATCCTTACGTGTATCAAGGATTCTGGGATTTTCAAAATCAAAAAATCAGTCAGGTCACCTGGAAAGAAGATTTCGAGCAGGAAAAAAAGAAGGTACATCGGGCCTTACAGGAAAAAGCTTCGGTCGATATTCTGTTCGTGATTTTTAATCGTCTTTATACCTTACGCAACCAGATGATCCATGGCGGGGCGACTTATAATAGCTCGGTGAACCGTAAACAGCTTCAGGATGCCTGTAATATTCTGGCGGCATTGTTACCGATGTTTATATTGGTCTTGCTTGAAAATGCCCAGACGCTAGATTTGGGCAAACCGTTTTATCCGATGGTGCAAGTGTCTTAATGACTGATCTAAAACAATGAAAAGTTTAATTCACGCTGAGTAAGAGTCTCTTTAATAAGAGACTTTTTTAATCAGAGCAGCTGGACTTTGGCGTGATAACGCATATCCAGTAAAGCAAACAAGGCGGAACAGATCACCAGGCAGAGTCCTGCGATACAGGTCATGCTCCATCCACCATGGTGCCAGGTATAAACACCAAGTGCAGAACCGCAGGCACCGCCAATAAAATACAAGGTCATATAAAGTGAATTGACCCGGGATTTGGCATCCGGGCGTAAGCGAAAAATCACGTTCTGGTTACAGCTATGCGTGATTGCCAAGCCCAAATTAATCAGCCCATAGCCCAGAATATAACTCAGTAAAGACACTGCACCGAAATATAGAAACAGCCAGCTACCAATCAGGATAGAACAACCGATCCAGCTCAGTGTTTTGATATGGCCGCGATCGGCCCATTTACCAATCACCTGAGTCGAAAGCGCACCAAACACGCCGACCAGCGTGACCAGACCGACCATGACATCAGAAAGCTGAAAGGGTTTTTGGGTGAGCAACAGGGCAATGGTAGAAAACAGCATACTCATGGCAGCAAAAGCGCAGGCTCCTGTAAGCGAGCGCAACACCAGGCGTGGTTCCTGTTTTAATAATATGGCCATGGATTTAAAAATAGCTGCATAGCTTATTCTCAGACGTGGCAGACTCGGCAATTTACCTTTTAAATAGAAACTTAAGCCCAGCATGGCGATGCCACTGACCACATAGATCATTTTCCAGTGAAACAGGTCGGACAATAATCCTGCAATACTGGTCGAAAGCAGAATGCCGACCAGCAAACCGCTCATCAGGAAGCCGACCACTTCTCCGGTTTTTTCCGGTTTCACCGCCATGGTGGCCAAGGGAATCAGGATCTGTGCAGCCACAGAAAAAAGTCCCGCAATAATGGTTCCAATCCAAAGCATCGGCAGATTCACGGCACTGGCACAAATAAATAAGCCCACGGCTGCACCCAGCATCAGAAAGGGAATGAGTTTGCTTTTATTCAGCATGTCGCCCAAAGGCACAATAAACAGTAAACCCAATGCATAGGAGATCTGGGCAAAGGTAACGGTAAGTGCCACTTGGGATTCAGGAACCTGATAATACTGCTGGATGGATGAAATCAAAGGCTGGCAGTAATAGTTTGCTCCCGCACATAAACCACAAGCAATAGCCATTAGCCAGAGCAAAGCTTTATCTTGGCTAATGTCGAGAGAAGTGTTCATAAAAGTCCCTTGCTTAATGTGTTAGCGGCAATCAGTGGCTGCTTTATTTCAATCAGCAGGAGTATAGCAAGACACCGAACAGGAATGAGTATACAAGCAGGCGAAGCTTGATCTTTGCCATCGTATTCCATTGCCCGTATTCAAAACTGTTATTTTGCAGAAGGCTATTTGGGGAGACTATGAATATCTTCCTAAAAATTCTTAGAATTGTCGTATCCACAGCATTTTGCTGAATCCGTTTAGTGGGCGAGTTTCTTTTTCGATAAGGTAATCATCATCACACCGACAATATTCAAGCCACAGCCGAACCATTGAATTGCATTCATTTTTTCACCCAAGAAAAAGGTGGCCAAAATAATGGTCAGAATGGGACCAATTGACGCAATCATGGCAGATTGCGACGCACCTAGGCGCTCAATACTCTGCATCAATAATACGGTAGGTAAAACCGTGACCATAAAACCCAGTCCAACGCCATACCAGATGACGGCACTGGGTAACTGCGCAAGTAAGCCAATCGGATTCGGGATTGCAATCAAGTAATGGGTCAGTGTGCCAATACAGGCAATGCTCAGCGCAAGACCAGTAAAGTTCCATGAACCGAATTTCTGAATCAGTCGCGGCGTCAACAACAGGTAGCTTGCAAAGGCCACAGCACTGGCAAAAACCAGACTCGCACCCAGCCAGAAATTACTTTGATGCGGAACATTGCTTTGTTCCTGCAACATCACAATTACGGTACCGCCATAACTGAGCAAAATTGCAAACAGGCTTTTAAAGCTTAAGCGTTGTTTGTAGATGATGCTTGAAGCCAGAACCGTCATCGTAGGATATAAAAATAGAATAATCCGTTCCAGTGAAGCACTGATATACATCAGCCCGGCGAAATCCAGCCAGCTCGCCAGGTAATAACCGATCAAGCCTGCAAGGATCAGCAAGCCCCAGTCTTTACTGCTCAGGTTTTTACTCTGATGTCGGCTTAACCAGCAAATGAGCAGGAAAAAAGGCAATGCACTGGCCATTCTTAAAGCCATCAGCACGGTGCCATCCACCAGCGGGGAGAGTGCATAGGTCTGTTTAATAAAAATCGCTTTAGTACTAAACAAAAAGGCGGCACAAACAGCGAATAATGAACCTAATTGTGTTGTTGTTAGACTCAGTTTCATTTTACCTACTTGGGGCATGTTTTAAGTATCAAAGAGGCGGTGTAGAAATGTGAATTATAAAGTTTTTAACGGATGAGGTGAAATGCAAAAATATGATGGTCAAGATTCCAATTCGGAATGAATCCCTTTTTATGAATTTAATTTATTTCAACAAAGTAGCGATCACAGAAAGAGGCTGGACTCAATTAAGGCAAGATTCTTCGCAAAGATCCGATGAATGAGCTGAATGTAGTGTAGAAAAAAAGATAAAAGGCTGAAATTGGGTGGTTTTTATCAGTAGAAATAGCAATATTGGAGTAAATATCTACAATTCGCCCTAAAATGGTGCGAAAAACAGCCACTTAGTCAAAAATACGCTTAAATCATCATCAAGCGAAATGGTCAGCAAAAAAAAAATCAATATTTTTTTGATCTGATTAGACTTATGGCGAGTACAACTTGATTGACTAAAATAACAATTGAAATAAAGAACAACAGAGATTACTTGATCATTACTTTGTCGCTAATTTTTAGAAATGATCTTTTAAGAACAGACAGATTTTATGCTTAATCCGTCTGTACATTATGTCACTTTATCCAATTTTATTAAAAGTAGCGTTTAAATAGGCCGTTTTAGCCCCAAATCGGGGCATCTTCAAATCAAGGTTTTATTTAAAGAAAAAGTTTAAATTGTCAGAATGATCAATTCGAAATTTTTAAAATCATGTTAAAAAAATCGACAGCAGCGTCTAAATACAAAAAAATGGAAAGTGTTGCAATGACATTTAAGGGAATAAAAGCAGGTTTATTTAAAGCGAAACTCATAAATGCCCTATCGTATGATTATTTTTATGAATCACCAGTTCAGAATGTGGGTATTTATTAAATAAATATTGGGTGGTAATTTAAAAAAGTTCAATTAGAATCCAAAAATTCAACAAAAATGCATCTAGGGGGAAACATTGCTAAATGCAATGTTTACTTAAGAAAAATTAGCTTGAGGAAGGCTCATGCAGATCGGAATCCCAACCGAAACTGTTGTCGGTGAAAATCGTGTGGCAGCAACGCCAGAAACAGTAAAGAAGTTGATCAGTGCTGGTCATACAGTGGTCATTGAACGTAGAGCAGGTGTTAAAGCCGCTTATATTGACAGTGCATATGAACAAGTCGGTGCCAAAATTACCGATGATGCCTATACCGGCAGCCAGATTATTTTGAAAGTTCGCGCGCCTAAAGGCGAGGAAATTCAAAAACTTGCTCCAAACACCGCAGTAATCGCGATGTTTGATCCGTACCGCAATACTGAACTTGACCAATTTGCATCCACGCAGGTGTCTGCATTTGCTTTAGAGCTTTTACCCCGTACGCTTTCCCGCGCACAAAACATGGACGTATTGTCTTCGCAAGCCAACTTGGCCGGTTATAAATCGGTGCTTTTGGCTGCGGCAGAATACCAACGCATGTTCCCAATGCTGATGACTGCTGCAGGTACGGTTAAACCTGCCCGCGTGGTGATTATGGGTGTGGGTGTTGCAGGCTTGCAAGCGATTGCAACTGCGAAGCGCTTGGGTGCGGTAGTTGAGGCAACAGATTTACGTCCAACCGCTCGCGATCAGGTGGAGTCTTTAGGTGGTAAATGGTTAGACGTGCCAATGTCTGACGAAGAAAAGCAGAAAGCTGCCGATGCTGCTAAAAACGGTTATGGATGGATGCCAGGTGAACAATACATCAAAGACCAGGCAGCAATTGTTGACAAAGCCGTTTCCAATGCGGATATCGTGATTACCACTGCGCTTTTACCAGGCCGTGATGCACCGCGTTTAATCAAATCTGAAACTGTGGCCAAAATGAAACCGGGTTCAATCATCCTGGATATGGCGGTTGAATCAGGCGGTAACGTTGAAGGCTCTAAGTGCGGCGAAAATGTCGTGACCGATAATGGCGTGACCATTTTAGGCATTCCAAATATTCCGGCAACCGTGGCGACTGAAGCTTCAGCACTTTATGCACGTAATGTTTTTAATTTCCTGGAAACTCTTTTTGATCAAGACAAGAACTTTGTCATTAATCCAGAAGAAGAAATTCAGAAAGCGCTACTCGTCGCTCATGGCGGCCAAGTGCTGTTAAAGCGTGGTTAAGGAGATAGATCATGGTTGAAACGATTACAATTTTCGTCCTTGCCATCTTCGTAGGTTACTACGTAGTTTGGGGCGTAACACCCGCTTTACACACGCCACTGATGGCTGTGACCAATGCACTGTCTTCCATTATTGTGGTCGGTGCAATGATTCAAACTGTCGGCTTGCCGGTGATTGGTGTCGATGCCAACGTAGCTTTCCAAAGCATTAACATTGTGAGCATTTTAGGTGCTATCGCTGTGTTCTTGGCAAGTATCAACATTTTCGGTGGCTTTGCAGTAACTGCACGTATGCTTGAAATGTTTAAGCCGAAGCAAAAGAAAAAAGAGGGTTCATAAATGGAATTTATTCGAGACTATGCGGATTGGTTCTACTTGGTAGGCGCCGTTCTTTTTATCTTAACGCTTCGTGGCTTGTCTGGTCCTAAGACAGCGATTCAGGGTAACCGTTACGGCATGATCGCGATGGCGATTGCTGTGATCACGACATTCTTTGTTGCTGAGCATCCTGTGGTCTGGATGATTATTGGCGCGATGGTCCTTGGTGGTGTGGTCGGTATTGCACGTGCACGTACTGTTCCAATGACACAAATGCCTGAAACTGTGGCACTGATGCATTCATTGGTCGGTTTGGCAGCAGTTTTAATTGCGGTTGCCGCAATTCTACATAATAACCAGCTGACAGCATTGTTTACTCAAAATCAGACTGCTTTGGAAGCGGCTGGTGTTCAGCATGCACACATGAGCAAAGTTCATTTATTTGAATTGTTTGTGGGCTGTTTTGTGGGTGCAATTACCTTTACAGCTTCTGTATTTGCCTATGGCAAGTTGGCTGCGAAAAAATGGGCAAAAACGATTTCGGGTAGCTGGGTTAAACCGGTACAAGCGATCATTTTCCTTGCCATGCTCGGTTTCGGTGTTCAGTTCTTCTTAACGGGTGATATGACGGCATTCTGGGCAATGACGGGTCTTGCGCTCGCATTTGGTTGGGTATGGATTGCACCTGTCGGTGGCGGTGATATGCCAGTAGTGGTATCACTTTTGAACTCATTCTCGGGTTGGGCAGCAGCAGGTATTGGTTTCACGCTTGAAAATAACATGCTGATCGTTGCAGGTTCGCTGGTGGGTTCATCAGGTGCGATTCTGTCTTACATCATGTGTAAAGCGATGAACCGTTCCATCATCAACGTATTGTTTGGTGGTGCAATGGGTGGTACAGCAGTTGCAGCAGCAGATAATGGTGAAAAAGTTCAACGTAATCACCGTTCAGGTTCAGCAGATGATGCCGGCTTCCTGATGTCAAATGCAGACAGTGTTGTGATTGTACCGGGTTATGGTATGGCGCAAGGTCGTGCACAAAATGCAGTAAAAGAACTGTGCGAAATTTTGAAAGAACAAGGCGTAAAAGTCCGTTTTGCGATTCACCCAGTGGCAGGCCGTATGCCGGGTCACATGAACGTACTGCTTGCAGAAGCGGACGTGGCCTATGAAGACATCCTGGAAATGGATGAAATCAACACAGATTTCCCTGCAACTGACGTGGTTCTGGTGATTGGTGCAAATGACGTGGTTAACCCTGCGGCAAAAGATGATCCAACTTCACCAATTTACGGGATGCCAATTCTGGAAGCGCATAAAGCACGTACCATCATGGTGATCAAGCGTTCTATGGCAACGGGTTATGCAGGTTTGGATAATGACTTGTTCTATAACGAGAAGACCATGATGATCTTTGGTGATGCTAAGAAAGTTGTAGAAGATATGACCAAAGCAATTAATGGCGGCGGACACTAATTCTTAAACTTGAATGTCAAAAAACCACCTTCGGGTGGTTTTTTATTTTTTAAATGGAGAATTTTTAAAGCTATAAAGTAAATGAGAATAATGAGAGACTTCTTTAGAAATCGGTTAACTTTTCATCTTGTTTGGTGCGCTATTGCAGAAAGACATAGCTAAAATGCGTCATAACATGGCAGTTAAGTCTCTATTTTTATTTTTGATTTAAAAAAATTATGAAAGCTTATTCGCATAATGTAAAAACAACTTTAAAATTGGCCTGTTTAATAACATTTTAAAATAAAAAAATATTCCCCTTGAACTTGGCATTTCTTTTGCTAATTCGTAAATAGGTTTTAGGGGACTGTTCATGAAAATAATAAAGTATCTCGTATTGCTGTTATCGGTATTTTCATTGCCTGTATTGGCCAGTGAAGGTGCAACAAATACAGCCAATATTCAAGAAATACGGTTGTCGCTTGACAGCGTATGGGTAGTGATGGGCGGGATTCTGGTGTTCTTTATGCAGGCCGGTTTTGCGCTGATAGAAAGTGGCTCTGTTCGCAGTAAAAATACCATCAATGTTTTGATGAAGAATTATATGGATGCCTGTCTTGGGGGACTCGTGTTCTGGTTGCTTGGCTTCGGTTTGATGTTCGGGGTCAATGCTTCAGGCTGGATCGGCACCACTCATTTTGCACCCAATGTGATGGATGATTGGCATTGGAATTTATTATTCTTCCAAATGATGTTTGCTGCAACCGCAACCACCATTGCCAGTGGTGCCATGGCTGAACGAATCCATTTTGTGGCATATGTGGTCAGTGCTGCCGTGGTGAGTGGCTTGATTTATCCGGTCTTTGGCAGCTGGGCATGGGGCAGCATCTTTGAGGGTGCGGGCTGGTTAAAAGCTTTAGGTTTTATCGACTTTGCCGGTTCAACCGTAGTGCATTCAATTGGTGGCTGGGTGGCATTGGCAGGCATCATTGTGTTGGGCCCGCGTCTGGGACGTTTTGGACGTAATGGGCAAGTTCACCATTTGGCAGGACATAACATGCCCTTAGTTGCTTTAGGTGGATTTATCCTGTGGCTGGCATGGTTTGGTTTTAATGCAGCCTCAACAGTCAATGCCAATGTCAGTATAGGCCGAATTGCTTTGAATACCCATTTGGCCGCATGTGCTGGCGCTATAGCTTATATGCTCTATAGCTTAGTGCGTGGCAAGGCGATTCTCATAAAAACGACAATTAATGCCTCATTGGGTGGTTTGGTGGGAATTACAGCCGGTTGTGCAACCATGTCTCCAATCTTTGCAGTCGTGACCGGTACAATTGCAGGTTTGCTGGTAAGTATCTTGCCAACATTAATGGAAAAATTAAAACTGGATGATGTGGTCGATGCAGTGACTGTACATGGTTTTTGTGGGGCATGGGGCACTGTAGCTGCAGGCCTGTTCTTTGAAACCGATATGTTTAATTCACAAATTATTTCAATTCAGGTCTTGGGTGTAATGGTCGCATTTGCCTGGGGTTTTGGCATTGCCTTAATTGTATTCAAACTGCTGGACAAACTTCTGGGTGGTTTACGTGTCAGTACGCAGCATGAACAGCGTGGTCTGGATTATACCGAACATGCAGAATTATCTTATCCCGAATTTCAGCGCGATGTAACTTTTGAAACAGATGATATTACCAAACGCCATTAAGGAGTTTAGCCATGAGACATAAATTACTCAGTGTAATGCAAAAGAAACAAGCGATTGAACATGGTTTAAGTCCTTATATGCAAGGCACGGTACTGGACCGGGTGCTCCATTATTGGGAACAGGAATATGGAGATAAACCTTCTTTTGTACTTAACCGTTTCTTAAGTGAAATTTGTAATAGTGATGAATTGCGTTTCCATCGCAAAGAAATGCTTAAACAGGTTTTATCTGAAATGTCGGCGGTCGAAAAGCAAGTGTTACTCGATACCAAGCCGAAAGTACAAGCAGAAGTCCTAATTTCAGAAAACTTATCGGCAGCTTTTTTTGATTTTATTGATGCCGTGATGCTGACCGTGACTGATCTTAATGACTTCAATACGGAAGTTAAAGAGCAGCTGCAAGAGATGGGCTTGGCAATTATGAGTTCTGCAAAAATTAATCAGGCGGCATTTGTGGAGTTTTTGCCGCTGACCCGTTATGCGCAAGTGATTACCGTGATTTATCAATGTTATTGCGAGTTCTATGGGCCCGCCAAAGCCGATCAACTCTATGCACGGGTTAAGACCAGCATCAAGACTAAATATCCTGATGTAGATTTACATCAATTGTTATAAAAGGTGTGGACTTTAAGATATCAAGCTTCAGTCAGCTGAAATGGCTGAATCCTAAGAATAGAATGACCAAGATGAAAAAAGCGACCTTATGGTCGCTTTTTTTTGCTTTAAGCAGATTCTGGAGTAGCACGCCATAAGCTTTCAAGGTCGTAAAATTTACGCGCAGTTGGAAGCATAACGTGGACAACCACAAAACCGAGATCGATTAAGATCCATTCCGCATCACGTTCACCTTCAACGCCGATCGGGCGGAAACCCGCTTTACGTGCTTCTTCAGCAACATTATCTGCGAGGGCTTTAATGTGACGGGTTGATGTACCGCTAGCAATGACCATATAGTCTGCTACATTGCTAATCGCGCTGACATCAAGTTCAAGAATATCTTTTGCTTTTACATCTAATAGGGCTTCATGTACAACTTTTAAGCAAGCTTGTACATCTTTAGCTTGAGAATTCATTGTGTAATCGAGAGAATTAGAAGCGCTGGGCGATGGTTCTAAATTCATAAAGGGTTTTATTTCCGGACAATAACTCATCGTGTAATATAGCGGTTTTAGTGCCGAATTTCAATTCTGTTCATAATTTAACTTTGCGGATGTTTTACAAAATATTTATCTTTCCATGCAAAAGAATGGTTTGAATGCGATTGAGGGCGATATTCTGCAGCTGTATAGCCCGTATAGGTACTCTGGTTAAGCCATTGAAATATTTCTGCAAAATTAATCTGCGCCGTATCGGGTTCATGACGTCCCGGGCAGTCGGCAAATTGAATATGACCAATATCGTGAATATTTTCTTTTAACGCTTCAAATACCTCTTCACCCATCATGGCCATGTGATAACAGTCATATTGCATTTTCAGGGCAGGGTTTTGTACCGCTTCAAGCATTTCTTGCGCCTGTGCAATGTTCTGAACCAGAAAGCGCGGCATATCCGTGCCATTAATCATTTCAAATACCGGTTGAATCTGATGTTCACCCAGCATTGAACAGGCAAGTTTTAAATTTTTCGCCAAAGTATTTAAACAAGGCAAGAGGTCGGCATCAAGCGGTTGCTTGCCTGCTAAAATATTCACGCTCGGCACATTTAGTGCGGTGGCATATTGAATGGCTTGTTCTAAACCGCGATGAAACTCAAGTTCCATCCCTGGTACGCCAGCAAGACCATTGCCACCTTGCATTAAATCACCCGCAGGCACATTGATCAGGCAAAGGCTTAAGTCATGGATGGTCAGCTGGGTTTGAATTTGTTCAATGCTGAGTTCATAGGGAAACTGAATTTCCACATGTTGAAAACCTTGTGCATGAGCCAGAGCAAAGCGCTCAATCAAAGGCACTTCAGTAAAAATCATCGATAAATTTACAGCCAGCTTAATCATGCCTTACTCCTTGCTCGTTAGAACTTGCTCGTTAGAAAATGAGATGCTTAAGATTCAACAAGTTGAATTACAGTCGCAAGATCAGCTTCAGCATAGCCTTTATTTTGGTGCGTTTTCAATTGCGATAATGCCTGTTTTGCAACAGGGATATTTAAATTGAACTGTTCCGCCAGCAGAACTGCATTATTTAAATCTTTGGAGAGGGTTTGAACTTTCCATTGCACCGGTTCAAAAGTATGGGTTGCCATACGCGGGGTTAAAATCTGGAAAGGTTTCGAGTCGGCAAAACCACCGGCAAGTGCAGGGGCAAGCAATGTCGTGTCAACGCCTGCTTGCGCCGCTAAAGCCACTGCTTCGGCTATTAAAGTACTGTTGGCAGCCACAATTAACTGATTACAAATTTTGGTCGCTTGCCCAGTTCCTGTTTCGCCCATGCGGGTCACGCGTTGGGAAAGTACATTATAAATCAGCGATAAATTTTGGATGGTTTGCAGGTCACCACCGGCAAAAATGACCAAGGTTCCTTGTTCAGCACCTGCCGTTCCACCCGAAACAGGGGAGTCAATCCACTGTACCTGGCGAGTTTTTGCCTGCTCTGCCAAAGTCTTGGTTTGATCCACGGATAAACTTGAGAAATCCACAATCACTTGTCCAGTTTGTAACTGGTTCTGAATTTGGTCATAGACTGCTTGCACTGCAGCATCATCCGCCAGACAGGTCAAAATAACAGGATATTGTCCAATCTCTTGCAAGTCTAGGGCAGTGGCCCCCATATCAACCAGCACATCACAAGCTGATGCTGTTCTGTTCCAGACTGCCACTTCAAAACCGGCTTGAATCAGTCGGGTGGCCATTCGGCTGCCCATCAGTCCCATGCCTAAAAATGCAATTTTTGTATTACGATCAAAACTCATGTGTTTTTCTCTGCACAATCCTGTTATCGGGATATTTTACTTATATTGGCGCGGTAAAAACTGAACTTCCGGGTTCTTGTCTTTTTTACGCGCCAATTTACTGTTTTTACCCAACAGTAATTTCAGTTGCCAGATTTTCTCTAGGCGTAAAGATTTTTTCGGTTCATGTTCCATGGCATCGAGTACACGCTTGGCTGCAGTCAGTGCATCAGGAGAGCGTTGCAGCATTTCTTCAGCAAGGGCTTGGGCTTTGCTGATGGGCGATTCATCCAGATGCGTCACCAAACCAATGTCTTTGGCATAATTGGCATCGAAAATACGTCCGGTCAAGGTCAGCTCTTTTGCCAGATCGACATTAATAATGCCTTTAATAGATCGAGTCAGTCCCATGTCCGGCACCAGTCCCCAGCGGCTTTCCATAATCGACATTTTAGTTTCAGGATGCGCAATTCGAATATCCGCAGCCAGTGCCAATTGCATCCCGGCACCCAGGCAATATCCTTCAATCGCAGCAATCACAGGAACAGGCAGTTCCTGCCAAATCAAGAAAGCTCTTTGAAATAGGCTTTGCCCCGGTTTGATCAGTTCCCAAGCCGCATAAGCCGTGTTTTTCGGTGCATTTAAATCGGCAAGGTCAATCCCGGCGCTAAACACATGCGCTTCGCCAGTTAAAATAACGCAACGAATCGAGCGGTCTTTTTTGATGTTATTGGCCGCATTCACCAGTTCGCGTAACAAGGCAAAACTCATTGCATTGCGTTTTTCTGGACGGTTTAAAGAAACGGTTGCGATGCCATTATTTTTTTCGATGCGAAGTAACGTCATGTTGTATAGACCTGTAATTTTTTTCTATTGTTTTGAGCATAACACGGGCATTTCTTGGATACATGCCACGATCCATGACAGTAGAGTCACATCTAAAGATAGACGTGACTTCCATCATTCGAATAAGTCCGTTTAAGTATTCTGTTTGTTTAAAATCTGCTGCGATGCCTGTTCAACTTGCTGAATCACCGACTGCAATTCATCGAAATGATTCAGTGTTTCCTGAATAAAGGTTTCGTCGGCTTTACGGCGTTCTTTACGTAAAGAAGAAACAAACTGCTCAAATCCACCGGTGGCTTGTTGTAGGGTAGGCGCACCGACATAGCGGGTTGCACCATATAAACGATGCAGCACATGTTCCAGTTGCGGGAAATCTTCCATTTCAATCAACTGCTGCATCTCGCTCAGTTCTGTTGCAAAACTGTCGACCAGCATTTTCAGTAAATCGATCGCCAGATCTTCTTTGTTAGCAGCCAGTTGCAAGCTTTGTTGCCAATCTAAAATATTCGGATCAAGTGCTTCAATCAGGATGGCTTTATCAACATTCTTGGCCTTTTTAAAGGTTTCTGAGGTCAAATGAGTCAAAATTTGAGTGATCTGATCCATTTGAATCGGTTTGGTGACGTAATCATCCATACCAACCTGCAACAGCTTTTGTTTCTCATCTGCCAGTGCATGCGCCGTCAGCGCAATAATCGGCAAGCGTTTATGGTTCTCTAAAGTCGATTCTAGAGAACGGATGGCGCGAGTGGTATCTACTCCTGACATCACCGGCATTTGAATATCCATAAATATGACATCAAATGCAGGTAGCTCTTGTTCAATCCGGTTCTGAATGATTTCCAGCGCTTCTTGACCGCTTAAAGCCTTGGTGGTCTTGACATTGAGTTCACCCAAGAGTGCTTCCAACACAATCAGATTGGGTAAATGATCATCGACAGCAAGGACATGCAGGCCTTGGCCATTAAATTCTTCATGCACATCCTGCTCGAAAACCGGTTGATTGCTGAGCAGCTGGATTAAGGCACTACGGCTCAAGGGTTGATACAGCGGACGCGCGCGATATTCATTCAGCATGTTCGGATCGAGCGCCATCTGATAACCGTAAACTGCAATATTGCCATGATAACGGTTACGAATTTCTTTGAGCAAGGCTTCGCCATCGCCACTATGATCGACAATCAGCCAGGTATTTTCATCACTTTCCGAGAACTGATTCAGTTGGCTAAATAAATCCAGAATCGAGCTGGTTTCGACATGATGCACATCATAATTTTCCAGATAATGACGCAAGATATTGGCCGTTGCAGGATGGGCTAAATATGACACCACCTGCATGTTGTCGAAGTGAGGATGAACAATTTCAATCTCGTCATTTACAGCAAACCTGGCGCTAAACCAGAAGGTGGAACCTTTTTCAGTCGGTGCACGTTCCTGATTATCTTCAAAACCAATTTGCCCCTGCATCAAATGCACCAGCTGTTTGGAAATCGCCAGACCGAGTCCTGTACCTCCAAATTGACGGGTCACCGAAGCATCACCTTGCGAGAAAGATTCAAACAGTTTTTTACGGTCTGTGCCACTTAAGCCAATCCCGCTATCCTGCACGCTAAAGTGCAACAGACATTGCCCAATATCATCATGCTCCATACGGGCACGGACAATAATTTCACCGTCTGGAGTGAATTTAATCGCGTTGGAAATCAGGTTGGTCAGAATCTGTTTAAAGCGTAGCGCATCGCCAATGACTTGCGTTGGAATATTGTCGGCATAATAAAAAGCCATATCGATATGCTTTTGTGCCGCCAGAGGCGAGAGCATGTCCATCACATCGAAAATGGCTTCTTCCAGATCAAAGGGTGCAGTTTCCAGTTCCAGTTTGCCGGCATCAATTTTCGAGAAATCCAGTACATCGTTAATCAGGGCCAAAAGATGCGCCGATGATTTACGAATGGTTTGCAAATATAAATTTTGCTCGTTGCTCAGGTTGCCTTGACGCAGCAATAAATGAATAAAGCCATCAATACTGTTCAGCGGAGTCCGCAATTCATGGCTGATATTGGCCAGGAACACCGATTTGGACTGGTTGGCTGAAATCGCCTGGTCACGCGCCTGACGATAGGTAATGTTCTGAACTTCTAAAGTATCTAAGGTACGGCGTAAATCATCTTCGGTCTGTTCGGTATGTTCTTTGAGTTCTAAAAAGCTGAAGTGCAGGCGTTTGACCACATTGGCAATATCACGCTGCAGCAAACGCAACTCGCCAGTACTGTTAATGACCATGTGCTGGTCAAGCGTATCGGCATTCAAGCGTTGTAATTGCATGCGAATTTCGTACATCGGGGCAATCCAGCGACGCGAATAGAAATTCAGGCACAATAAAAGCAGCAATAAGGTCAGTAAGCCGGTTGCAATCAGCACCACCATCACCCGATAACGCGCAATTTCTAGCGGCTGGTTATCCAGTTCGATGACCAGTCGTGCAGGCGTTTGAGTGTGGTCATTAATTTTGAGCGCATAAATATTATTATCATGATACAGAATCGGGCCGACAAAAGCGGCTTTAGATTCAATCTTTGGCCAAGGCTCCTGATCCTGAAAACCAATACTTAAACGGTTTCTACCCTTTTCATCAATAATGGCGGCACGAATTAAATATTTTTCATTCAGCATGACCTGCATGGCATTACGTGCCTGATCATATTGCCATGGATAACTGCTTAATAAGTCGATTGCGGCTTCAGAGGTGAGCTGATAACGGGTCACAATGGCAATCGCCATTTGACGCTGCTGCGCACGCGATGCGTTCGAGGTTTCGGATAAAACCAGCAATGCCCCGACACATGCCAAAATCATAATCGGCACAAAAATCAGTGCAATGAGTTGTCCATATGCATGATTTAAGTGTAGACGTTTAAATAACTTTTTATTGATATTTGACATGATTAAAGCAGTTTATTTTCTATGCACGGAATATTAGCATGCTTTATTTAAAACTGACTGCGCTTTAAACACTTTCAATAAAAAGCCTGCTAAATGGGTGCAGCGGGGAGCATTTTTTCATACAATAGGTGCACCTCGATATAGGTGCAAATAATGAGTAATACCACCCCTGATTTTCAAGCAGACGAATTTTTGTTAGACCACTACGTAGGCAAAACGCCTCTGGTGCGTTTGCAACGTCTAGCAAGTCACACTCAAGCAACAGTATTGGCTAAACTTGAAGGAAATAATCCTGCAGGTTCGGTAAAAGACCGTCCAGCGTATAACATGATTATGCAAGCTGAAAAACGTGGTCAAATCAAACCAGGCGATACGTTAATTGAAGCGACAAGCGGAAATACAGGGATTGCCTTGGCTATGGTTGCCGCGATGCGTGGCTACAAAATGAAACTCATTATGCCTGCAGGTTCAAGTCAGGAACGTAAAGATGCGATGCGTGCTTACGGTGCTGAACTGATTGAATCTTCGAGCATGGAAGAAGCGCGCGATATGGCGCAGCAAATGCAAAAAGACGGTCAAGGCCTGGTTCTCAATCAGTTTGGTAATCCAGACAATGTTGAAGCACATTACCTGACCACCGGTCCTGAAATCTGGCAGCAAACCGGCGGTAAAATTACCCATTTCGTCAGTTCCATGGGAACGACCGGCACAATTATGGGGATTTCCAAATACCTGAAAGAACAAAATCCGGATATTCAAATTGTGGGTTTACAACCTGCTGAAGGTTCAAATATTGCCGGTATTCGCCGTTGGCCACAAGAATATCTTCCCACCATTTTTGACCCGAAGCGGGTTGACCGCATTATGGATATTCCGCAAATTGAAGCGGAAAAAATGGCACGTCAACTGGCGCGCAAAGAAGGCATCAGTGCTGGCACTTCATCAGGCGGTGCGGTTTGGGCTTCAGTTCAATTGGCCCAAGAAAACCCGGGTGCGGTGATTGTATGTATCATCTGTGACCGTGGCGACCGTTATCTTTCTACCGGTTTATTCTCTGTAAAAGATCCTGAATAAATCTCAATTTTTGTGAGTTAAGATGCGCTTACCTGTTTTAATTTTCGATATAGAAACCTTGACCGATTTAAAATCGGGAGCGCATTTGTATGGTCTGGATTTGCCCGAAGCAGATCTGGAACAGGCGTTGATTAAATTGCGTCGTCAAGAATCCGGCATGGACTTTCAACGCATGGCCCTGCATGAAATTGTCTGTATTTCCGGTTTATGGTTTGATGAGCAAGGCGGCATGAAGATGTTCTCATTTAGCCGGGAACAGAACACTGAAGCGGAAATTTTGAAGAAATTTCTCTCGATTTTTGACAAGCGTCATCCGACTTTGGTTAGCTGGAATGGCTCGCAATTTGATTTGCCGGTGATTCTGTTTCGCGCCATGTATCATGGGTTATCTGCACCAAGTTTATTCGATCAGGGCGAAATTGATCAGCAAAAGCGCTATAATAACTACCAGAATCGTTATCACCATCGTCATGTCGATTTAATGGATGTGATTGCGATGTTTAATGGCCGCCAATTTCAAAAGCTGGATGATGTCGCCCATTTACTCGGTTAT
The DNA here is from genome assembly GCF_004331155.1 of Acinetobacter terrestris. GTDB lineage: Bacteria > Pseudomonadota > Gammaproteobacteria > Pseudomonadales > Moraxellaceae > Acinetobacter > Acinetobacter terrestris. The sequence goes on along the minus strand of NZ_SJNZ01000006.1, from coordinate 91,959 downwards.
CCGGGTAAGCGTGGTGATGGCGCCTATCATGTGCCTGAATATGTACGTCAGCAAGAATGGCAAAAACTCACCAGTTATTGCGAAGGCGATGTCATCAATACCTGGCTGATTTACCTGCGTTGGTCATTATTAAAAGGTCAGCTTTTACTCAATGATTATCGTGAGGCAGTTCAGCGCACCATCCAATTTTTATCGACTCAACCGCAACATGCAGATTTTTTAGCCGTATGGCGTGAAACTTCACAACGTACTGAATTTACCGCTACAGACTTTTTATCTCCCACACTCTAGGTATTCATGAAACATAGAACTAAGCCACGTCCAGCTCAACAGCCGATTTACACTTTTCAGGTTGAGTCACTTTCACACGAAGGACGGGGGATAGCGCACTATGGAACACATCCTGATCATCCAAGTGAGAAGCAAGGTAAAAAAGTATTTATCAGTTATGCCTTGCCTGGCGAGACTGTTAAAGCGCAAATTACCAATGTGGTCAAACGTTTAGAAGAAGCGGACAGTATTGAGCTGTTAAGCGCACCTGCTGCAACACGTATTGAACCGAAATGTCCACATTTTACCGTGTGTGGCGGTTGTAATATGCAGCACATTCAGCAAGATGAACAAATTCGCTTAAAACAGGATGTTCTAAAATCGCATTTAGAACATTTTGCCGGAATTCAACCTGAACAATGGTTAGAACCATTACGTTCGCAACGTGAAGACTACCGTCGTAAAGCCCGGATTGGAGTACGCTATATTCCAGCTAAAGACAAACTGGTGGTGGGTTTCCGTGAACGTCAAAGTAATAAATTGATTTCTATCGACCGCTGTATGGTGCTTGATCGTGAATTTGGATCGATCTCTGCGTTGAAACAGTTACTCGAAAGTCTAAAAGCCAAAGCAGCCATTGGTCATATAGAATTGGCGATGGGTGATGAAGATATTGCACTGGTGGTGCGTCATACTGAAAAATTATCAGCAGATGATGTCAACCAATTAAAACAGTTTACGTTAAACAAGCAGTGGCAATTGTATTTACAACCAGCCGGTGCAGATAGTTTACACCGTGTCGATGATCCGACTGCTGCAATGCGATTGCATTATGCTGTGGATGAATTTGATGTAAAGTTTGGCTTTAATCCGCTGGATTTTACTCAAGTGAATTCAACGATTAATCCGCAAATGCTGAAGCTGGCATGTGATTTGCTTCAGTTGCAGCAAGGTGAACGCGTTCTAGATTTATTTTGTGGTCTAGGAAACTTTTCTTTACCTCTTGCTCGTTGTGTCGGTGAAACAGGGCAAGTGGTGGCTGTTGAAGGAAGTGAAGAAATGGTTCAACGTGGTGCAGAAAATGCTAAAAATAACGCGATGACTCACGTACATTTTTATTCACAAGACTTAACAAAAGATTTTTCGCATCATTCTTGGGCAAAACAGGGATTTGATGCATTATTGATTGACCCTCCGCGCTCCGGTGCAGAGGAAATAATGCATTATGTGCCCAAATTTGGTGCAAAAAGAATCGTTTATGTGTCATGTAATCCTGCAACATTGGCACGCGATGCTGGTGTGTTGGCGAAACATGGCTATCGATTAAAAAAGGCGGGGGTGATGGATATGTTTACCCATACGGGACATGTCGAATCTATTGCCTTATTCGAAAAAGACAAAGAAATAAACGATTTAGAATATGATAAGTAAAGAGGTAGGAGAAGGGTATGGTCACAGTACGTGAACAACTTCCTGGACGTCTCAATGAGCTGTCCGAGGAAGCGACTGTAGAGCATGCCGAACAAGCTCGACACGATTTGGCGGAATGGCTGGATCGGGTTCGTGGCATATTAGATGACGCAGCGCTTAAACAACTCGAAGAAGTTGCTCATCTAACTTTACATAAAGAGTTGCAAACTACGGTTAATCATCGCTCCAATACCTTCTATACCGGTATTGAGATGGCGGATATTTTGGCGCACTTACATGTGGATGAAGACACCTTGTCCGCTGCAATGCTGTACCGAAGTGTGCGTGAAGGCGTCATGACGCTTGAAGAAGTTCAAGAACATTTTGGCGAGCAAGTGCATAGTCTGGTCCAAGGGACCTTGGCGATGGGTAAGCTTTCTGAGCTGATTGAAAAGAACAAGCGTCTGGAAGACCATTTTAATAACAATCAAAGAGAACATTTAAGCGGCATTTATAAAATGCTGATTTCCGTGACCGAAGATGTACGTGTGGTCTTGATCAAGCTGGCAGAGCGTACTTATGCCTTGCGGGAATTGACCCAGGCATCACGCGAGCGTCAGGAACGGGTTGCACGAGAAATTTTGACCATTTACTCACCTTTGGCGCACCGTTTGGGGATTGCCCAGCTGAAGTGGGAACTTGAAGATTTAGCCTTTCGTTATTTAGCCCCAGAGCGCTATAAAGAAATTGCAACCTTACTGAATGAAAAACGTTTAGAGCGTGAGCAATATATTCAGTTTGTGATTGATAAACTGAAAAATGAACTGGCAAGCTATGATATCGAAGCAGATATTACCGGACGAGTGAAACACATTTATTCGATTTATCGAAAAATGAAAAGTAAAAGTCTCAGTTTCGATCAGCTTTATGACATTCGAGCGGTTCGGGTATTGGTCAAAAACGTCCCTGAGTGCTATCACTCCCTGGGGATTGTGCATCAGATCTGGCGTCATATTCCGCATCAATTTGATGATTACATTACCAATCCTAAAGCCAATGGTTATCGCTCGTTGCACACAGCGGTCATTGCAGAGAACAAGTCACTTGAAGTGCAAATCCGTACCAAAGATATGCATAACGAGGCAGAGCTTGGGGTATGTTCGCACTTCAATTATAAAGAAGGTGCAAAAAATACCGATCACTCTTTTAACCATCGTTTACATTCCTTGCGTGCAGTACTTGAGCATTATCAAGAACGTAATGATGCCAGCGCACATAAATCAGAGGATGATTCCGAGAGTTTTGAACAGGTTCAAGATTTCGAAGGTTTTGAAAAGATCTATGTGTTTAGCCGTGATGGGGACATTAAAGAGTTACCGCGCGGTTCAACCGTCTTGGATTTTGCCTATCATGTGCACACTGAGGTCGGGAACAAGTGTTATGCAGCACGAGTAAACCAGCGCTATGTACCTTTAACCTATACCTTGAAAACTGGTGAACAGGTTGAAATCTTAACCAAAAAAGATCGTGAGCCGAATCGTGACTGGTTGGTAAACTCGCTGGGTTATATCAAGACCTCGCGTGCACGCGACAAATTACGTCACTGGTTTAGACAGCAAGATCGCAGTAAAAACCTGGAAGTTGGCCGTGAAATTCTGAATAAAGAACTTGTACGTTTAGCGATTCACCCAAAAAGTATTGATTTAAGTGATTATTGCAATCACTTTAATGTCAAGTTGGGTGAAGATATTCTGATTGGTTTGGTCAATGGCGATATTAGTCTGCATGCCTTGATCAATCAGGTCAACCGCCATATGCACATCGGTCAAGATGAACCTGAATTGGTACTCAAGCCGACATTGAATCCACGTGCCAGTCATACTTTGTCTGCACATGGCATTTTAATTGACGGTTTGGACAACGTAGAACTGCATATTGCACAATGCTGTCAACCGGTTCATGGGGAATCAATTGGCGGATATATCACGCTGAATCGTGGCGTCAGTATTCACAAGGTGGTGTGTTCGGACTATATTCGGATGATTTCCCAAGAACCTGAACGTGCTGTTGAAGCGGACTGGGAAATGCAGCCTACCCGTGGTCAAAGCGTACAGATTGTGGTGGAAGCTTATGATCGCCGTGGTCTGTTAAAAGACTTAACCCAAGTGATCTTTTCCGATCAAATCAATATTCGTCAGGTAAATACCATTTCCGAATCGGATGGTATTGCCAATATGAAGTTACTGATTGAAGTAAAAGGTCTGGCACAATTATCACGTTTGTTGGCGCGTTTAGAGCAGCAACCGGGGATTATTAGCGCACGTCGCCTGGTGCAAGGCAGCTAATTCAAGCCTTTAAATTAGTACTAAGAAACCAGCAACTTATGTTGCTGGTTTTTTTATGCAGGTAAGAATGACTTTAGTAGTTAGACTTTAAATGTATAAATAAATCAATGAAATACATTTATGTTGTTGAAAGTATACAGGATATTTTTTTGTGTAATTTTTATCACAAATGCTATAATCCGGCGAATAAAATGGCCTCCGAGCTAAACAATTTTTAGGGTATGGAATAATTCGGCGATGATTCAAATAAATGTATCACAACTGTATAACAGTCGTGCCGATGAGACCGTGCCCGCCTTAGAACAGATTCCGGCCATGCAGCGTAGACGCTTATCCGGAATTGCAAAACTGGCTTTAAATAGTGCCATTCATTCGCTGAATTCCAAATCAGTGGATTATATTGTTTGGGCATCGGAATATGGCGATGAACATAAAACCCTGAAAATTCTGGCAGATGTGCTGCAAGATCAAACGCCATCACCGACCCAGTTTTCGACTTCCGTGCATAATGCCATTGCCGGGCTGTATTCGATTTTATGTCAGGATGCGACACCATCGACCAGTCTGGCAGCATCGTGGAGTGAAGCCTTGATTGAGGCCTATGCCTGGCTCAAAACCACAGCAAAACCCAATGCACGTGTTTTAGTGGTGTATTACGATGAAGCTTTGCCAGAAATTTATCAGGAATTTCAGCCCTTCAGTGGTTTTGCCATGTCGGCGGTAATCAGCCTTGAAACGCCAAATTTAAAATTGGATATCAACGCATTAACGCATCATCGCCATAAATATCTGGATGCGCAAAATTTTTATGATTTTTGGCAGCAATCTGAACAGGATCAGGAATACCCTCAGGTTCAGGCATGGCAAAAATGTTAAAACGCGATCAAATTAAACAAAAAGCCAATTATCTGTGGCGTGTGGGCGCAACCGGTTTTAGTTTTGCCAGTTTCGGCATGGGTGGGGTAATTATTGGTGGGCTGGTTGCGCCATTGGTCAATCTATCGACCCGCAATCCGGAGTTGCGTCAGCAGCGCACGCAAAAAGCGATTAAGCATAGTTTCAAGGGTTTTACCGAAATGATGGTCAAGCTTGGAATTATGACTTATGAGATTGAAGGTCTGGAAAAATTACAGCACAGCAGGCAGGAACTGGTCATTGCCAACCATCCAACTCTGGTTGATGTGGTGGTGCTGATTGGTCTGATGGAACAGGCTAACTGCGTGGTCAAACAGGCTTTGTGGTCAAATCCATTTACCCGAGGCCCTGTGCAAAGTGCCGGTTATATTTTAAATGCAGGCTCTAAACAGTTTATTCAGGACTGCGTTGCAAAATTAAAGACAGATCAGGCTGCATCTTTACTGATTTTTCCTGAAGGTACACGTACAGCAAAAGGCGAGCTGCTGAATGAGTTTCAGCGCGGCGCGGCCAATATTGCGATTCGTGCCAATGTGCCGATTCGTCCGGTGCTGATCACCTGTACACCTTCTACTTTAACCAAGAATGAAAAGTGGTATCACATTCCTTCACGGCCCTTTCATATTCACGTGAAGGTGCTGGATGCCATTCACCTTGATGAGCTTTTAGATGATGTCACAGTCAGTCCGAAAAATGTGCGTCATCTGAACCATCAATTACACCAGTTTTTTAACCAAGAGTTATCTGAAAAATGAGCAATCTTGCTGATGAATTAAAGCAAATGATTATCGATGTTCTGGCCCTTGAGGACATCAGCATAGATGATATTGAAACCGAAGCACCGCTATTTGGCGATGGTCTGGGTCTAGATTCCATTGATGCCTTGGAACTCGGGTTGGCGCTGAAAAAACGTTACAACATTCATTTGAATGCTGAATCGGCAGAAACCAAGCAGCATTTTAAATCAATTCAAAGTCTGGTGGCTTTGGTTGAAGCACAGCAAAAGGCATAAGAGGTTGTATGTTAACTCAGGATCAAGTACTTGAAAAATTAAGAGAATGGATGGAAGATCTGTTCGAGATTAGCCCTGAAGATGTTCAGCTGAATGCGAATTTAGCCAATGATCTGGATGTGGACAGTATTGATGCAATTGACCTTGTCGTGAAAATTAAAGAGCTGACAGGTAAACAAGTGAATCCTGAAGACTTTAAAAATGTCCGTACGGTTCAGGATGTAGTGACTGTTATTCAGAACATGTCTGCTGCATGAAACTGATCTTCAAAGGGATAGTGGCAATTGGGTTAATGCTCTATCCCTTTTTAGTGGGTTATAGTCTGGCGCATGGGCAATATATCTGGGTCAGCAGTTTGCTGATTGTACTGGGCATCTTGCGCCTGTTTAGCAAGGGCAATGCCTTGCTTTGGCCACTCACCGGATTTGCGATTTTATGTGGCAGCTTGAGCCTGATTTTAAGAGATCATGCCTGGTTGAAGCTGTATCCAGTGTTGATGAGTATCGGTGCATTGATTATCTTTGCCTCGACTTTAATTCGTCCACCTTCCATGATTGAGCGTTTTGCCCGCTTGGCAGAACCCAATTTACCTGAAGCCGGAGTGATCTGGACCCGTAAAGTCACCATGGTGTGGTGTAGTTTTTTTGTGCTGAATGCCCTGATTGCATTGGCGACCGTGTTGTTTGCTCCAATGCAGGTTTGGGTGCTGTATAACGGTTTTATTTCCTATGTGCTGATGGGGCTATTACTACTGGGCGAATTTATCTTGCGTAAGCGACAGCAGCGCTTAAATCAATTTCAGGAATAAAGATAGATTATTATGTTGTGTCATTTTCAGAGCCATCTTTATTCACTGAAACCACTGTGTATTCAGTCTGATTTAAGCCAGATCCATTTTCAGGATTTTTGGCAGGATGTGATACAGCAAAGTCATGCAATTGAGTCGCTTTCACAGGAGAGTTGGGCACTTTGGGAAGCTGACAGTTACCAATTTTTAGTACTGCTATTTGCGGCACTGTTGGCAAAAAAACAGGTGCTGTTGCCACCGAACCGGGTCAGTGATCTGGAAAAAGAACTGGCTACACAAAACATATTTTTCTTACAGCGTCAGCCTGTATCTACGACCCAAAACCAGAAGATTGAACTGAATCTGGATGATGCCTTTTTAAATCAGGCACAAATCTATTTTTACACTTCCGGTTCTACCGGTCAGCCGAAGAAAATCCCGCGTACTTTGCGTCAGTTATTGAATGAAGTGCAGGGCCTGGATGCCAGTTTTCAGTTGCCTGAACAGGCGATTGCGATTGCCACGGTCAGTCACCAGCATATTTATGGCTTGCTGTTTAAGTTGTTATGGCCACTGGCGAGCGGTCGCTGTTTTTATCAGGCACAGCTGGCTTTCCCGGAAGATGTCGCCGATATTCAAAAAAAAATAGCCGCTTTCAAGATAGAAAATTATGTGATTTCCAGTCCGGCATTGTTAAAACGCTGGACTCGGGATGTGCTGTTGCAAGACTGCTTAAGCGTATATTCATCCGGTGGGAAACTGGAATCTGGTGTGCGCCCATATCTGAACCGACCCGTTACTGAAGTCTTTGGCAGTTCGGAAACCGGTGGCATCGCGCATCGAAAGCAGGATGACGCTTTATGGATTCCATTTGCCAATGTCGATATTCAGGCAGCTGAGCAGCAGGAACTTCAGGTGAGAACCAATCATGCGTTTAGTGAAGACTGGATTTTTACTGGCGATAAAGTTGAAGTAATTGATGTTGAAAATCTAAAAAGTCCATTCCGTTTGTTAGGACGTTTGGACAGGATTGTCAAACTGGAAGAAAAACGCTTGAGTCTGGATGCGATTGAACAGAAAATTGTCGAGCTGGATGATATGGTGCAATGCCATGTGCTGATTCTGGAACGGGAACATCGTCAGATTTTAGCCTGCGTTGCGGTATTGTCGGAGCAGGCCAGACAACAACTGCAAAACATCAACAAAGCCCAATATGTTGCAGCCTTAAAAAACCAATTGAAAGCCAAATTGGAAAGCATCGCCATTCCAAGACAGTGGCGGTTTTTGACACAATTACCGCAAAATGCCCAATCTAAGCTGAATAAACAATACATGAAATCCTTATTTCAACCTATGTTATTGCCTATTGTATTGGAACAACAAAATGAGTCAGATCAGGCGCTATATCGTCTAGAGTTTTCTCCCGAACTGGAATGCTTTAAAGGGCATTTTCCAGATTATCCAATTTTCCCCGGTGTGGGACAGATTAGATTTATTCAGCATTTTTCCCGTCAAAGCTGGGCAGACCTTGAGTGGTGTAATGGTTTTGAACAGCTCAAGTTTCAAGATCTGATCCAGCCTTATATGGTGTTACAGCTGAAATTGTCGAGAAAATTGCATAAAGTGAGTTTTGTATTAAGTCATGCAGATCAGACACTGGCATCTGGACGTTTGTTGTTTAAAACACAAACTGAACAGGCTTAGAAGAGGATGTATATGCAGCATTGTTTTGTGATTCCAGTTTATAACCATCCGCATTATATTGAGGCCTTGGTTGCTCATTTGGATCAGTTTCAGATGCCCATTATTCTGGTGAATGATGGCAGTGATGCCGCGTGTACAGCACTTTTACATGACATTGCAGCACAACATCCATTGGTCGAGTTGGTTGAGCATAGCCATAATCAGGGCAAAGGGCAGGCTGTGATTACCGGTTTACGTCATGCCCATGCTCTGGGTTTTAGTCATGCCTTACAGCTCGATTCTGACGGTCAGCACGACTGGCAGGATGTGGCAAAATTTTTAGAAATATCTAAACAAAATCCGGAAGCGATGGTGATTGGTCAGCCTATATTCGATGAATCGGTTCCTAAAAAACGCTTATATGGTCGTTATGCCACCCATATTTGGGTATGGATTAACAGCTTGTCTTTTGACATTAAAGACAGCATGTGTGGCTTCCGCGTTTATCCGCTTGCCAGTACGATTCAGGTACTGGATTCAGCAAAATTTCAGCCGCGTATGGGCTTTGATAGTGAAATTCTGGTGCGTTTGAAATGGGCAGATGTGCCTTTTATTAATGTACCAACCAAAGTGGTTTACCCTGAAAATGGAATTTCGCATTTCAATCTATGGCGTGACAATCTGGGCATGAGTCAGGCACATCTGCGTTTATTTGGCGGAATGCTGATTCGCTTGCCTCACTTGTTATCACAGAAAGTGAAAGGTTGATTCTGTGACTGAAGTGAACCCAATGAAATGGAATGACATCAAAGAACGGGGTGGGATGTTTTCACTGACTTTGATGTTAGCTTTCTATCGTCTCGGTGGTCGCTGGCTTTGTCGGATATTAATGTATTTTATCATTCTGTGGTTCTGGATTTTTTCAGGCACTGCACGTCAGGCTTCACAACTCTATTTAACCAAGTTGCATCATTTTGCAGGACTGAATTCCCCGTTTAAAAGCTCACCGGGTTTAAGTCATAGCTATATGCATTTAATGCAATTTGGCGAATGTATTCTGGATAAAATTGAAGGCTGGCTCGGTAAAATTCCGGAACAGCAACTGATTTTACAGGGCCATGAACATTTGCGTGACCATTATCAAAAGGGTGCGGTGATCGTGGTGTCGCATTTTGGCAATATTGAATTGCTGCGGGCGATTAAGTCGGAACATCCACAAAAAATTAATGTCTTGGTCTATCAAAAGCATGCCACCAAATTTAACCAGTTTCTAAAAAAGCTCAATGATCAAGCCGATGTCAATCTGGTTTCGGTGGATGAATTAGGTATTGAAACCGCGCTGATCCTGCAAGAAAAACTTGATCAGGGTGAATGGGTGATTGTTGCAGCAGATCGCGTACCCGTTCAATCAGATCGGGTACAGCCGATTTCATTTTTGGGTGAAGAGGCGAACTGGCCACAAGGAGCATGGATTTTAGCGAGCTTGCTGAAAGTGCCGGTACTTGCAGTGTTTTGTTATCGCGTTGCAAATAATTTTGAAGTACATATTCACGCGATTGCCGAGCAACTAAATTTCCCTCGAAAAAACCGCATACAAGTCATTCAAAATACCACACGCCAATATGTCAGCCTACTTGAGCAGCATTGTATTCGTGCGCCATATCAATGGTTTAATTTCTATAATTTCTGGAACAAAGATTAATGCAAGTGTTAGTTGTTGGGGAAACACCACTCTCGATTGAAGATGTGGTTGCGGTTGCACGTCAGGAAAAATCAGTGGCTTTGCCCGCATCTACCGCATGGCGTGATTTAATTCAACGCGGTGCAGATTTTCTGGATCAACTGTTACAAGATGAAGGCGTGATTTATGGCGTGACCACAGGCTATGGAGATTCCTGTCTGGTGGAAATTCCAGCCCATCAAGTCAATGAACTGCCTTTGCATTTATCCCGTTTTCATGGCTGTGGCTTAGGGCAGAATCTGGATTTAATCACGGCGCGTGCTGTAGTGGTGACGCGTTTATGTTCTCTGGCACGTGGCTATTCAGGTGTTTCGCATGCTTTGCTGGAACGTTTAGTGTGGATGCTGAATGAAAATGTCATCCCGGTAATTCCTTCGGAAGGTTCAGTCGGGGCGAGTGGTGATTTAACTCCGTTATCCTATATTGCTGGTGCTTTGGTTGGTGAACGTGATGTTTACTATCATGGACAAATTGTTCCAGTCAGTACGGTCTATGCTGAAAAAGGCATGCAGCCCTTAGTGTTACGTCCGAAAGAAGGACTGGCACTGATGAATGGCACAGCGGTGATGACTGCGATTGCCTGTCTGAACTATAAAAAAGCCGAACAGATCAGTTTGGCCAGTACCTGTATTACAGCCCTAAATGTATTGGCTCTGGAAGGTAATCCGAGTCATTTTGATGAAGTGCTGTTTGCACAGAAACCCCATCCGGGTCAGCAAAATATTGCCGCGCAATTGCGTGATTGGCTGAACAGTGAAGTGCAAACTGAACATCAAAGTTCACGCTTACAAGACCGTTATTCCTTACGCTGTGCGCCACATATTATTGGCGTATTTGAAGATTCTAAACCTTGGTTGCGCCAGTTTATTGAAAATGAACTGAATTCAAGTAATGACAATCCGCTGATTGATCCGGTCAATTTACGCGTGTTGCACGGTGGTCATTTCTATGGCGGACATATTGCTCAAGCCATGGACAGCCTAAAAATCATGATCGCGAATATTGCCGATTTAATGGATCGCCAATTTGCGCAATTGGTCGACTATAAAATGAATAATGGTTTGCCACGTAATCTGACCGGGGCAACAGCAGAACGTTTACCGCTGAATCATGGCTTTAAAGCCGTACAAATTGGTGTGTCGGCATGGACGGCAGAAGCCTTGAAACAAACCTTATCGGCTTCAATTTTTTCCCGTTCGACCGAATGTCATAATCAAGACAAGGTCAGTATGGGCACCATTGCTGCACGTGATGCTAGTCGTGTGATTATACTCACTGAACAGGTGATTGCAGCACTATGCTGTGCCAGTGTCCAAGCCATCCATTTAAAAGATTTAGATGAAAAATTAGCTGAAGTATTAGCTGCATTTAAAGCTTGGGTGTTGCAAACATTTGACTACGTGGTGGAAGATCGACCATTACAACACGAATTGCAGCAGCTGGTGGATCGTTTCGAAAATCTAGAATTATTAAGCAGTGAACTTGTTCGCTAAACATTTCAGGAAACAGATTATGCATGCCGATGTGATGATTGAAGTGCCATTTCATGATGTGGATGCTATGGACGTGGTGTGGCATGGGCATTATCTAAAATATTTTGAAATTGCACGCTGTAAGTTGCTGGATCAATTTCAATATAATTATATCCAGATGCGTGACTCTGGCTATGCATGGCCTGTGATTGAAAGCCACGTGCGCTATGCACATGGCATCTTGTTTGAACAGAAAATTCGGGTGCGTGCCATTTTAAAAGAATGGGAAAACCGCCTGAAAATTGAGTATCAAATTTTTGATGCGGAAACTGGAAAAAGACTCACCAAAGGCTATACCACTCAAGTGGCGGTACATATTGAAAGCCGTGAAATGTGTTTCCAGTCACCGCAAATTTTATTGGAGCGTTTAAACGCTTGGTCTGAGTTTAAGTCGGAGTAAAGCAGATGACATCGATCAATCTACAACGTGCAGTATGGCTGTTTTTAGCGAGTATGCTGTGTATCACATTTATGTTGCCGCAGCCTGTACATGCACAAAACCCGCAGCTCAGACAAATTTTTGGACAGCTCTCCGAAACTCCAACGGTACGTGCCAATTTTGAACAGCAAAAAAAACTGGCTTCAATGAATAAAACCTTTGTCTCTAAAGGCACGGTTTCATTTTCCAAATCGCAAGGGGTGATCTGGAAAATTCAAAATCCAGTCAAAGCCGACCTGATTGTGACCCCGCGTAAATTGGTGCAAAAAACTCAGCGTACGCATAGTCAGATTGAAATTGATAAATCACCTTATGGTTCGGTTGCAACCATGTTCTTGCAGCTGATGTCGGGAAATGAAGCTGCGATATCCAAAAACTTCAATATTGTTTCCGCAAGTTATACGCCAGCGCAATGGAGTGTGGCTTTAACGCCGAAAAGCAGATTGTTTAAAAAGTTATTTGTACGTGTGGATGCTCAAGGGCAGCGTTATGTCGATCGTATCGTGATTCGTGAGAAAGCCAACAACAGTACAACGATTCGCTTTAGTAAACAAACCACTCAACCCCAAACTTTAACGGCTGAGGAAAATGCGCTTTTCCAACTGGCAAAATAAATTTACCGTACTGTGGCTGATTGTGCTCAGCGTGATCGCCATCGCGCTGGGTACGGCTTGGCTGAAAAAAGATATTCACATTCAAACCAATATTTTTGCCTTATTGCCTGAAGCGAACCAAGACCCAAGGCTGGAACGGGCGCAGCAATATGTCAGTCAGCAATTGAATGACAAAGTCTTTGTGGTGCTGAATGCCAAAGATGATGCAGCCTTGACCCAAGCCACCAACAGCTTTAAACAAAGCGTGGCACAAAGTGATTTATGGCAGCCCTTAAATGCACAGCTAGACAGTGACAAGTTTGCGCAGGTGCTCTATCAGCATCGCGCTGGCTTGCTGACTGTTGATGATCAAAAACTGCTGCAACAACAGGATTATGCCTCCCTAACAGACCAAGGTTTATTGCAAATCATGAGTCCGGGGATGCCTGTGACGGCAGAGCTGTTGCAACAAGATCCGCTGCTGTTGTTCCCGCGTTATGCCATGGGCTTATCCAGTTTACAGAGCAATCCTGATATTGCGTTGGAAGACGGCTTTGCCACCATTCGAGATGATCAAGGGATTTCACGTTTATTGGTTTTAGAGCTAAAAAACAGTCCTTACAATATTGATTATCAGCAAAAAACCGCCATCTGGATTGAGCAGTTCAATGCAAAGCTAAAACAGATGCAGGTGCAGCCGCATTGGACAGGCACATTGCTGTTTGCCCAATTTGGTACGACTTCTGCTGAAAAAGAAATTTCCACCATTGGCTTAGGTTCGACCTTGGGGATTTTCCTTTTGGTGCTGTTTGGCTTCCGCTCGGTTCGTCCGATGCTGACTGAAATGATTGCCGTAGGGACCGGATGTCTGGTGGCATTTGCTATCACCCATTGGGTGTTTGGTGAAATTCACCTGATGACTTTGGTGTTTGGTGCCAGTCTGGTCGGGGTCTGTGTCGATTTTTCGTTTTACTTTATGGCGATGCAATCACAGCATCGACATCTCAACGGTTTTGCCGTATTAAAACCACTGTTGCCGAGCCTGTTTATGGGCTTGATGACTACATTGGTGGCCTATATTTTCCTCAGTTTCACCCCATTTCCCGGCTTTAAACAGATTGCAGTCTTTTCAATGGTTGGTCTGGCTGCAGCATGGATCACCAGCGTTTTATTATTGCCACGCTTACCGGCCTTAAATGCCGAACCGGCTATTCGCAGCTTAAGTTTTATTGGCAAAGCACGCAGCTTTGTACAAGCCAAAAATGGTTTGCGTTATGGCTTGATTGCGGTAATCGCAGTGGTCGCGGGCGGCAGCTTAATGTTGCTGCAAAGCAATGATGATATCCGTAATTTACAAAGTATGGATCAGAAGCTGAAGCAGGAAGATCAGTACGTACGTGAACGCTTTATGCAGCAGCAAAGCAGTGAATATTTTGTGGTACATGGCAATACGGCGCAGGAGCTTGAACAAAATGAACAGCAACTGCTGCAAAAATTGCAAGTGTTACAAAATGACGGGGCTTTAGAGACTGTTCAGGCTGTAGGACAATGGTTGCCATCTTTAGCGCAACAACAGCACAATATTCAGTTATTACAAGGCATTCCTGCCAGTGCCTTACAGGATTATGCTGCGGCTTTACAGCTCAATTCGGCCGATGTATTGGCTTGGCAAAAAAAACTCGACGAGCAGTCTTTACTCAGTCCTGCTGAAATGTCACAACATCCCTTGGCCTTTTTACAAATGAGCCCAACCGAGCGTCTGGTGCTGTTGCAAAATGTCCATGATGTTGCCGCTTTAGAACAACTGAATAGTCCGCAGGTACAACTGTTACGCCCGGTGAACCAGTTGTCTGAACTGTTTCAGCAGCACCGTATTCAGGCGCAGTGGTTATTGCTTTCAGCTTTAATTACCTTAGCCATTGGCTTGGGCATTATTTATGGCATCAAGTCAGTTTTGCCTTTGGTGCTGCCGGTAAGTCTGGCGTTGATGACCACCTTTGCCATTCAGGCCTGGCTGGGTGTTGAAATCAATCTGTTCAGCATTATGGGCACTTTCCTGATTATCGGAATTGGGGTGGACTATGCCATTTTCTACCGGCATGGACATGACCATCCGCAAGTGGTGGGCATGGCCTTATTCCTTTGTATGATGTCGACCTTGCTGGGTTTCGGGTTATTATCCTTTAGCCACACCTACGCGATTCACTGCTTTGGCTTGACGGTTTTATTTGGGGTGATTTTTTCATTTATTTACGCAACATTGTTTACATCTTCCGATGCCAAGCATGTTGTGCTTCAACAATATCAGTCAAAGAACTGAGAGATTAAGGTACAGTGCAATGAGCAGCATGCAACACACAGATGTATTGATTATCGGCGCGGGACCATCAGGCAGTTCGGCAGCAGCATTGCTGCGCCAAAAGGGCTATCAAGTTACGATTATTGAAAAACAATATTTCCCGCGCTTTTCAATTGGTGAGTCGCTGTTGCCACAATCCATGGTTTTCTTGGAAGAAGCAGGGCTGCTGGATACGGTACGTGAGCATGTTGGCGAGTTTGCCTTTCAGTTTAAAAATGGCGCGGCATTCCTAAGAGGCAAGCAGCGCAGTTTTTATGACTTTACCCAGAAGTTTAGCGAAGGTCCGGGCACTACCTGGCAGGTTCGCCGTGCCAACTTTGACCATTTACTGGCGCAACAAGCTGAAAAACAGGGCGCAGAAATTCGCTTTGGTCATGAAGTTATTGATGTTGATGTTGCGCCGGAACATCCGGTGTTGACGGTAAAAGATGAGCAGCAAAATGTTTATCAAATTCAGGCTAAATTTTTACTCGATGCCAGTGGTTTTGGCCGGATCTTGCCGAAGTTTCTAGATCTGGAAAGTCCATCCAACTTTCCGGTACGTCGTGCCGTGTTTAGCCATATTGAAGATGGCATTTTAGATGATCCCGATTTTGACCGCGAAAAAGTCCTGATTACCGTGCACGCTAAAGATCATCGTGCCTGGTACTGGGTGATTCCATTTGCGGATGGCCGTTCATCTTTTGGTGTGGTCGCAGAGCAAGATTTCTTTGCACAATATGGTTTTGATGGCAGTGCTGATCATGATCTGGAAGCCTTGTTTAAACGGATTCTGGCCGATGATGAAAGCCTGTCGCAGGTATTGCGCAATGCCAAATTTGATACGCCAGTCCGAACTTTAGTGGGCTATTCTGCCAATGTGAAACATTTGGCGGACCGTAATTATGCGCTCTTGGGCAATGCCGGTGAATTCCTCGACCCGGTATTTTCATCAGGTGTAACCATTGCCTTGAAATCTTCAAGCCTCGCGATTCCTCTAGTCGATCAAGTGCTGCAAGGGCAACAGGTCAACTGGATGGAGCAATACGAGAAACCGTTACGTGCTGGGATTCAGGTGTTCCGTGCTTATGTTGAATCGTGGTACGACGGTGAATTTCAGGATGTAGTGTTCTCGAAAAATCAGGATGAAAAAATTCGCAGTATGGTGTCATCACTGCTGGCCGGTTATGCGTGGGATACCACGAATCCGATTCATAAGAATGCCAAAAAGCGCTTAAGCACTTTGGCGGAATATTGCCGCGATCCACAGCAAACTGAAACCCTAAGCAATGGTGGCTAATATGCAACTGAAATGGACTGCAATGTTACTCACTGGAATCCTGCTCTGTGGTGGCTGCCAATCGATGCTGCCGAAAGCACAAGGCTTGGCGACTACCACTTGGGCTGCACAGAATTATCAGCGTCAGGATCAGTTAGAAGTTCAATGGAAAGAGCAGAGTTTTAGTTTTCTACTGTATCAGCAACAGCAAGGTTCCAAGCTGGAGATGTTGGCTTTAACCCTGACTGGACAGCAATTATTCAAGCTCAGTTTTGATGGTCAAAAGGTGCATGTCGAACAGCGGATCGAGCAAATGAAGCTTTTGCCTTTCGAGTTTGTAGTACGCGATATTTTATATGCGACTTATCCGAATTTTGCCCAGTTGCAGCAGCAGAATGTTCGCATTGAAACATCTGCTCAGGCACAGTCGGTTTTTATCAATCAGCAGCACGTATTAAACATCAAACATGAAAATGATGTGATTGAGTTGGACAATCTGCAAGTGCCTTATCAAATGGTGATTAGTCGCATCAATGATGGCTTGGAAAACTCAGATGTGAAAAGCACTGATGTGGAAAGCAGCGATGTGAAAAACACTGATGTGAAAAGCACTGAATAAGAGGCGATGATGATGGGTGATCAAATCAGTACACAACATCCTGCAGTCGGGATTCAGTTTAGCGTTAGTTTGTCGGCACTCGGAAATACTGCTGCACAGATCAAACAGGCGCTGACCACAGAGCAAAATCATTTGAGCCTGGTTTCAGGATTTATTCCAGAAAAACAGGTCTGGGTAGGTGCTTATCAGCAGCCTTTAATCGAATCTATTCCAGCGTTTTTACAAGATGTAGATTCGCGTAATCTACGTTTTGCCTTAACCGCTTTAAGTTCAATTGAAACTGAAATCCGAGACTATACCGCGCAATTCGATCGCAAACGTCTGGCGATTATTCTGGGTACTTCGACCTCTGGTATTGCCGATAATGAAAAGCTGCTGAAACAGTATTTTGTCAATCAGGCAGATGTCGAAGTCCAACACTGCAAACAGGAAATGGGCAGTCTGGCCAAAGGCTTGCAGATGTATCTGGACTGGGAAGGTCCGGCATACACCATTTCCACCGCCTGTTCTTCAAGTGCCAAAGCCATGGCGGCAGGACAGCGTTTAATTAATGCGGATCTTGCCGATGCGGTTCTGGTCGGTGGTGTGGATAGCTTGTGTCAGCTGACGTTAAATGGATTTAATAGCCTGGAAAGCCTGTCCAATGATCTTTGTCAGCCCTGTGGTGTGCAGCGTGACGGGATTAATATTGGTGAAGCTGCCGGACTGTTTTTATTGTCCAAAGAGACCGCACCGGTGATGTTGATGGCGGCGGGTGAATCAATGGATGCCTGGCATATCTCTGCACCGCATCCAGAAGGCAAAGGCGCTGCGGCGGCGATGCAAAAGGCGCTGGATAGCGCAGGAATTACAACCAGTGATATTGGCTATTTGAATATGCATGGCACGGCAACGCCACAAAATGATGCCATGGAAATTAAAGCCGTTCAGACAGTATTCCAGCACTATGATGTGCCGATCAGCAGTACCAAGCATAAAACAGGGCATTGTCTGGGCGCAGCAGGTGCCATTGAAGCGGTGATTTGCCAGCAAATTTTAGCAGATCAGTCATGGTTGCCTCTGCACCAATCGGGTAGCATTGACCCAGAACTGGATGAGCAAAATTATGTACTGGATGCACAGTTGCAACAGCCGATCCAGTATGTGATGAGTAATTCATTTGCTTTTGGTGGCAGTAATATCAGTCTGATTTTTGGAACAACACTGAAATGATGGATGCAGTACAGTTTATCCCGCATGAAAAGCCGATGGTCTTTGTGGATCATTTGATTGAAGCCAATGAACATTGTGCCATTGCTGAATTGGTGATTCGACCTGAACTGATGTTTTGTGAAGCTGAAGGTTTACCGACATGGACCAGTATTGAACTCATGGCACAGACCATCAGCGCCTATGCAGGCCATAAAGGTCAAATGCTCGGCTTGCCGCCAAAAATTGGTTTTTTATTGGGTACCCGTAAAATGCAGTTGCCTGTGCCTTATTTTGCTTTAGGGGAAACCGTACGGATTAAAGCGGAACAGGGCTATTTGCATGAAGGCTTGGGGCAGTTTAACTGTGAAATTGAGTATCGGGAACATCGTTTTAGTGCCATGTTGAGTGTGTTTGAACCGCCAGAAATTGAAAAAAATA
This sequence comes from Acinetobacter terrestris, assembly GCF_004331155.1. Taxonomy (GTDB): domain Bacteria; phylum Pseudomonadota; class Gammaproteobacteria; order Pseudomonadales; family Moraxellaceae; genus Acinetobacter; species Acinetobacter terrestris. Next base: position 73,367 of record NZ_SJNZ01000006.1, on the reverse strand, counting down.
TTGGGAAGCCAGAGTGAGTAGAAGAATTTTAGTAACGGGTTCAAGCCGCGGAATTGGTAAAGCGGTAGCCTTGCAATTGGCGCAATCAGGTTTCGATGTCACTGTCCATGCACGATCCAGACAACAAGAAGCAGCGCAGGTGGTACAGGAAATTCAGGCTTTGGGTCAGTCCAGCCACGCGCTTTTATTTGATGTGAATGACCGCGAACATGTCATGCAATTGCTTGAACAGGATGTTGCAGAACATGGCGCATTTTATGGTGTGGTGCTAAATGCCGGTTTAACCCGAGATGCAGCCTTTCCGGCCTTAACCGACAATGACTGGGATGAAGTCATCTCTACATCTCTGGATGGTTTTTACAATGTCTTGAAGCCGCTGGTCATGCCGATGATTCGCCTGAAACAAGGCGGACGTATTGTCACCATGTCTTCTGTTTCAGGCTTGATGGGCAACCGTGGTCAGGTGAATTACAGTGCCGCAAAAGCCGGTTTAATTGGTGCGACCAAAGCTTTGGCGCTGGAACTGGCGAAACGAAAAATTACCGTGAACTGTGTGGCACCGGGTTTAATTGAAACCGAAATGGTCACCGAAGAAGTTAAAGAACATGCCTTGAAGATGATTCCATTACAACGCATGGGGCAGGTCGATGAAGTGGCCAAAGTGGTGAAATTTTTATGCAGTGATGATGCCAGTTATATCACGCGTCAGGTGATCTCTGTGAATGGAGGCTTGATTTGATGAAACGTGTTGTGGTCACAGGCATGGCCGGGATTACCTCTTTAGGTGAAACGGCAGATCAGATCTTCAGTAATTTTGAACAGGGCAAAAGTGGCATTCGCTATATGCCGGAATGGGAAGTCTACACCGACTTGCGCAGCAAACTGGGCGGTCCGGTCGAATCCTATACCATCCCTAAACATTTTAACCGTAAAGTGACCCGCGGCATGGGCCGGGTCGCCTTGATGTCGACGGTTTGTGCTGAAAAAGCCCTGGAAGATGCAGGCCTGTTGAATGATCCGATCTTGAGTAGTGGCCAGACTGGTGTGGCATTCGGCTCATCGGCGGGTAGTGTCGATGCAATTGGCGAGTTTGGCAGCATGCTGCTCGACAACAACATGAACAGAATGAATGCGACCACCTATATTCGTATGATGTCGCATACCAGTGCGGTGAACATGACCGTGTATTTTGGTTTAAAAGGTTTAACTTTACCGACCTCCAGTGCCTGTACTTCGGGTTCAATGGCGATTGGTCAGGCCTATGAAGCGATTAAATACGGCAAGCAGAGCGTGATGCTGGCAGGGGGTGCCGAGGAACTCAGTGCTGCAGGTTCAGCGGTGTTTGATGTATTGCTGGCCACCAGCGGTCAAAATGAACATCCGGAAAAAACACCGCGTCCATTCGATGCCAAACGTGATGGCTTGGTAGTGGGCGAGGGTGCAGGCTGTTTAATTTTAGAAGAATATGAACATGCCAAAGCACGTGGCGCCAAAATTTATGCAGAAGTCATCGGTTATGGCAGCAATACCGACGGTCAGCATGTGACACGTCCAGATGCTGAAATGATGGGACGTTGTATGCAATGGGCATTGTCGGATGCACAACTCCAGGCCAACCAAATTGATTATGTGAATGCGCATGGCACATCGACCGATCAAGGCGATATTGCAGAAACTCAGGCGACTGCCAAAATCTTGGGCAAGAAACCGATCAGCTCGCTAAAAAGCTTTTTCGGCCATACTTTAGGGGCTTGTGGCGCGATAGAAGCCTGGCTGAGTATTGAAATGATGCAGCGCAGCCAGTTCGTTCCCACATTAAATTTAGAAGAAATAGATCCGGCATGTGGCGATCTGGATTACATCGTCAATGATTCTAGAAAGATCAATGCTGACATCATTATGAGCAATAATTTTGCTTTTGGAGGAATTAATACCTCCCTTATTTTTAAACAGGTTTAACTACAACAAGAGGGTAAAAAACATGTTAATGAAAAAATTAACACTTACAGCAGCATTGTGTTTGGGTGGGGTCATTTCAGCTCAGGCTGCAGATACTGTGCATAATCTGGATTTTAAAAGTGCCGTTGAACGTGCCGTTGCCGATGGAACCTTGGATGGTTCTGTGAAGTTCTATCTGGCGGGAACCAAGTCTGGCGGTAAAGTGCTGCAAAAAGATGCGGTGACCAATAAAAAAACCAATGGTTTTGCCAAATCTGCAGAAACCGCCTGTGATCACGTGTTACGTTCTGCATTAATCCAGTTGCAAAATAGCGCAAAAGCGCAAGGGGCCAATTCTGTTACCAATATCGTCAGCTATTTCAAATCAAATGAAACTAAAAGCACCACGACCTATCAGTGCTTTAAAGGCATGGCAGTGGCAAGCGTTGCTTTAAAAGCGGATCTGGTTAAGTTCTAGGTTTAAGCAATGCTACTGAGCGATTGAACACAGCAAGATGGATGAATTTTCGCTACCATTTTTGATTCAATATAAAAAAGCCCATCCGAAGATGGGCTTTTTTAGGTCAGTTTAAAGCTGATCTGGTTTAGAGAAATTATTTAGGAATTTCTTCTTCTTCAAATTCAGGTTTAACCTGAACAATGAAGTCCTGACGGTTCAGACCACGCCATAGGGCGAACGCAGTACCGATATAAATTGAAGAATAAGTACCGACAAATACACCAATAAACATCGCGATAGAGAACCAGTGTAAACCATCACCTCCGAGGAACATCATCGCCAGTACAACCAGCAATAAGGTCATTGAAGTATGAATGGTACGGCGTAGGGTTTCGGTCAAAGAAATATCGATAATTTCACGCGGGTTTGCGCCACGGATCTTACGGAAGTTTTCACGGATACGATCCGATACCACGATGTTATCGTTAAGCGAGAAGCCTAAAAGTGCCAGGATGGCTGCCAAGACGGTTAAGTCAAACGGCCATTGCATCATGGCAAAAACGCCCACGGTTACAAGCACGTCGTGGAATAACGAAAGAACCGCACCGATCGCCAGCTTGAATTCGAAACGGATCGTAACGTAGACCAGCATTAATAATAATGCCAATCCAACAGCGCCCGCAGATCGAACATACAGCTCATTTCCGACCTGACCACCGACAGAGTCCACTTTGTGAACTTCAGCAGCATTGTTCGGCAATTGAGCCGCCTTGGTAATCGCGTTACTCAAGTCTTCCACTTCAAGCTCTTGAGGAGGCATACGCACCAAAAGATCCTTGTTGCTACCGAGGGTTTGCACCACCGCATCTTTAAAACCGGCTTGGTTCAAGGCTTTAATGACTTCAGTCTGGTTGGCAGGTTGTGCATAGTTTAACTCTGCAGAAACACCACCGGTAAAGTCTAAACCCAGGTTTAAGCCTTTAGTCACGATAAAGAAGATACTTACAATGGTCAGGATGATGGAGAAAATTGCCGCTGGTTTGGCAATTTTCATAAACGGAATTATGCGTTCATCATCTGGGCGACCGTATTTTTTTGAATCAGGTTGAGTCATATCAGTCATCATAGATCTCCTTAAATGCTCAACTTCTTCAAGTTACGTTTTTTGCCATAAATGAGCTGTACGATTGCACGGGTTACTGTAATTGCAGTAAACATCGAGCAAATAATACCGATCATTAAGGTTACGGCGAAGCCTTTGATTGGGCCGGTACCGATGGCAAAAAGAATAAACGCAACCAGGAACGTGGTTAAGTTGGAGTCAAAAATGGTGTTATAGGCTCGATCATAACCCGCGACAATCGCTTGTTTGGGCGAGGCTCCCCATTTCATCTCTTCCCTTATTCGCTCACATATCAGTACGTTGGCATCGACTGCCATACCAATCGTGATCACGATACCTGCAATACCCGGCAAGGTCAGCGAAGCACCAATCCACGACATGACCGTCAGGATCATCGCCAAGTTGGCAATCAGGGCAAAATTGGCAATCACACCGAACAAACGGAAGAACACCACCATCCAGATCGCAACCAGAATGAAACCGATTTGAGTCGATAACACACCTTTGTCAATATTTTCTTGACCCAGACTTGGACCAACCACACGTTCTTCAACAAAGTACATTGGCGCAGCCAAAGCACCTGCACGAAGCATCAGCGCAAGTTCAGCCGCTTCTTGTGGTGAATCCAGACCGGTAATACGGAATTGTGAACCTAAAACGGCTTGAATGGTTGCCGCATTAATTACGACAGATTCTGCATAAGGCGTACGCACTTCAGTTTGTGCACCGGTCACAGGATCGGGTACATAGCTGATTTTTTGCTTGTTCTCGATGAACAGTACCGCCATGCGTTTACCCACCGCAGTACGTGTTGCATCCGACATCAGCTTACCGCCAGCACTGTCTAAAGTAATATTTACTTCAGCACCACCACTGTCTTGGCTAAAGCCACTAGATGCGTTTTGTACACGTTCACCGGTCAGAATACGGTTACGGTTCAACAGTAATTCACGGCCACTGTCCAGAGATTCATAAGCAAAAACTTCTGTACCCGGAGGTAATGCCTGACCCGTCGATTTACCGCTATACGGATCGATATATTGGTCATTCAGATCAGAGACCAGACGGAACTCTAGGTTCGCTGTACGGCCCAAGACACGTTTTGCTTCAGCAGTGTCCTGAACACCCGGAAGTTCAACCACGATGCGGTTGCTACCCTGGGTTTGAACCAGTGCTTCCGCTACACCCAACTCGTTAATACGGTTACGTAAAGTGGTTAAGTTCTGATTCACCGCATAGGACTGAATTTCTTGCTTGCGTACATCGGTATAGTTCAGGCGTAAAGTCGAACCTGATTCAGATGCAATCGCCTGCTGAGTGAACTCATTACCATTACGGCGCAAGAAGTCCATCACCGCATCACGGTCACCGTTGCTGGCAAACTGCACAGTAATGGTGTTGTTATTCAACGCAAGGCTATTGAATTTCAGCTTGTTGTCACGCAGTTGACGGCGCAAATCAGTCGCAGATGTTTCCATGCGCTGACTGATGGCTTTGTCCATATCCACTTCAAGCAAGAAGTGCACACCACCACGTAAATCCAGACCCAATTTCATTGGTTTTGCACCAATTTTTTGTAGCCATTCAGGTGTGGTTGGCGCAAGGTTCAATGCAACAACATAATTATCGCCAAGTCCACGGCGCAATACTTCTTTGGCTTTTAACTGTGCTTCAGAAGAATCGAGACGCAAAAGGGCAGCATTATTGCTAAAGCTGTTGTCATGGCTTGGAATTTTTTCACTTTCTAATAATTGCTCTGCTTTTTGTACGATGCTTTGATCAATTTGGGTACCGGCTTTGGCACCCGAAATTTGAACAGCAGGTTCATCGGGATACAAACTAGGCAGGGCATATAATGTACTAATCATCAAAACCACGATGATCAGCAGATATTTCCATGCTGGGTAACGCATTTATTTTCTTCTTAAAATGAAAAAGTCGTGCGAGGGCACGACTTTTTTTGATTAAAGATTATTTAATGTGCCTTCAGGAAGAACCGAAATCACACTTGCACGCTGAATTTTTACTTCTACGCCACGGCTTAATTCAACCACTGCAAAATCACCTTCAAGTTTAGTGATTTTACCCATTAAACCGCCTGCAAAAACCACTTCACTACCTACACCCAGGCTTTCAACCAGGGTACGGTGTTCTTTAGCGCGTTTTGCTTGAGGACGCCAAATCAGGAAATAGAAAATTGCGACAAATACTGCAATCATCAAAAGGTTAGTAACCAAACTTGGCTGGGCTGCAGCTTCACCCGCTGCGTGAGCAGTAGAAATAAAAAGGCTCATTTCATTTTCCTAAAATAAAAAACTGTATATCAACAATATGATGATAAATAAAATAACTTGTTCTGCAATTTACATGGACTTTTTCTTCAGCGCAAATGCTGAAAAGACTAATCTTCAGGACAAGGCGGAACTTCTAGACCACGACATGCATAAAATTCTTGGACATATTGATCAAAAGTACCATTATCTAACGCATCACGGATGTCTTGTGTAAATCTTTGGTAATAACGCAGATTATGAATTGTACCAAGCATAGAACCGAGCATTTCACCGCATTTTTCCAAATGGAATAAGTACGAGCGCGTGAAATTCTGGCAGGTATAACAGTCGCATTGCGAATCAAGCGGGCTTTGGTCATGACGATATTTGGCATTACGGATACGCACCAGACCATCTGTCACAAAATAATGACCGTTACGTGCATTACGGGTTGGCATCACACAGTCAAACATATCGACGCCGCGGCGGATCGCTTCCACGATATCTTCCGGTTTGCCGACACCCATCAGGTAACGTGGTTTATCTTCAGGCATTTTCGCAGGAAGATAGTCCAGTACCTTGATCATTTCTTCTTTAGGCTCACCCACCGAAAGACCGCCAATGGCAAAACCATCAAAATCGATTTCTTTTAAACCATTGAGTGATTCATCACGAAGATCTTCATACATGCCGCCCTGGATAATACCGAACAGGGCATTTTTATTTTTGAGCACATCGTGATGCTGAGTTTTACAGCGTTTTGCCCAGCGTAGTGACAGCTGCAAGGATTTTTGTGCTTCTTCACGGGTGGCCGGGTAAGGCGTACATTCATCAAAAATCATCACGATGTCTGAATTCAAGGTATGTTGAATATCCATTGAAATTTCAGGTGACAAGAAGACTTTAGAACCATCAATCGGGGAACGGAAAGTTACGCCATCTTCTTTGATCTTGCGCATAGCACCCAGACTGAACACCTGAAAGCCGCCTGAATCGGTTAAAATCGGTTTATTCCATTTCATGAACTCGTGTAAGCCACCGTGTTCACGAATCACGTCTAAACCTGGGCGCAAGTAAAGATGGAAGGTATTACCCAAAATAATTTGCGCTTTAATGTCTTCAATATCGCGTGGGAGCATGCCTTTGACAGTACCGTAAGTCCCGACCGGCATAAATACCGGCGTTTCAATCACGCCGTGTTCAAGCGTTAAACGACCACGACGGGCACGACCCGACTGACCTAGTTTTTCAAACTTCATAAAATATCCTGAACAAGAGCAAAGCACTGCGTGCAGTGCAAGAGCGAATAAACAGTTCGCCGCTAAAAGTGGGCTATTTTCCTAGATTACGCACATAAACACCAGCGTTGTCGAATTTTAACTCGATACTTTCCTTTTCACGGTATATCGGAAAAGGGATTGGAGTTGCTTAAAGTTAGGTTTTGGCTTGCATGATAGAACTGTTCAATACGTTCTAATATTTCATTTTTTTCCAAGGCACAGCCATCTTTTATCCCACAATCCATCGCTGCAATGGTTTGAATCAGTTTCTGAATATAGGGATTGCTGTCAATAAAAGCCGATTCTAAAGTCAGCAAATAGGCTTGCTGAGCTATGTGTAAATAATCATAAGGTTCAATTTCCGTCATTTGGGCTAAATCGACCAGCAGGTCTTTATCGGCTTGGGATAGCTTTTGTTTGCTGCCTAAGTTTTGAGGCACGGCTCTGGGAGAATGATGCTGAATGAAGTCATCCATTAATGGACTGCCGCTATTGAGACACTGTGCAGAATGGATTGCCACTTGAGGCTGATGGGGAATATGAATAAAAAACACAATATTTTGGGTATCCAGACCATAAGAATGGGCAAAAGCATCCTTGGCCTGTTGAAAGGCGGCAATCACCAGATCAAGATTGTTTTGAGCATTGCCATGGTTATGCTCCAGCATCGGATGGCCAAAGGCATGGGTTTTTTTAAAATAATCTGCCAAGATTAATTTAAATTGCGCAAAACGGTTTTCTGCAGATGAGTGAGAGCGATAACGCCATTTTTTTACCTGCCATTTGTCCTGTTCTGACAGATATTGCAGCGGGTCTTCATGCTCCGCGAAGAAGCTACGGGTGGTCGATACGGCTAAATCGTCCATCCGTAAATATTCATTGAAAACCAGGGCGCATGCATAAATCTGATCTTCATTATATTGATCGTATAAGGGGTAAAAGGCTTCAATTAATGCATCTTTGAGTAGGGGAATATGTTCTAACATGAGCTTTATTCTTTTTATGAAGTTAATGTTTTTTTTATTAATTTTTTAAATAGTTTTTGGACTTCTTGCGGTTATTTATAAAGGATGAATACAAGAAGTCCCGAGTTGTTAAAAATTAGGTCGATAGTCAAAATTTTGGGTGACCATTTGATCCCGAAAGGGGCGAATGGCTTTTTTACCCATTGTCATGGTATTGACAATGTTATTCGGGAAAACCTGAATATGGTTATTGAACAGCTCTACATTACGGTTAAAAATGCTAATCGCTGCGCCGACATTTTCATTCTGTTCTTCAATTTCATTCATCATTTTCAGATAAATTTCATTGGCTTTCAGTTCGGGATAGTTTTCAACCACCACATTTAAACTACGCATCAATTCTTTATTCAAGCTTTCAATGCGCTGTAATTGCGAGACGTCGGTATTATTGATATTCAGGTTTAAAATATTCTGACGCAGTTCAGTCACTTTTTCTAAAGTGCCTTTTTCAAAACTTGAATATTGTTCAACCAAAGGTTGCAAGCCATCCAGAATTTTAATTTTCTGACGTTCATAGCTTGCGACATCCGACCAGGCGCGTATAGACGCATTGTGATGACGCACAATATTATTGCGAATCATGATACATGCCACGACCATGGCAATCATCAATAGAAAAAAAATTAACAGCCCCATTTATATGTCCCCAGAACATCAAGCGTTTTTATTTTAAAAAATGCGTTAAGTCACGCTGCAAGCTTTCTAAATAAGGTAATTTAAAAGTACGTAAGTGTCCACGTAATACAGAAATATCTTGGATTTTTTTAGCTTGGGTCGATATTTTAAATAAATCAGCAGGACCTAAAAAGCATAAGGTATGACTGGTCGGATGGAACATTAAATCGCCCTGACGCTGGGCAAAGAAATCAGCCAGTTTCAGTACGAAGGCAGGCGAGAGTAATTTCGCGGTTTGCATTTCATCACTGCCAAAAATGTTTAATTTTTCATTGGTCTGAATATCGCTGGTATGCCAGGGAAAGCTATAGGGATAATAAAAGTTCTTGCGTGCCGTGGTAATCGCAAGCCCTTGGATCTCAACATCAAAAACGAATACGCCCCATAAGTCTTTATGAACCTCTTTCACTTTGACATCATTGCCATCTTTATCACGCACGCGAACCTGATTGACAAAATGATATTGAAAAACCATGACTTGATGCTGTTTGCCGTCCTCATCTGCCCAGACCGTACTGGCATAATAGGGAATGTCATTAGAGAGCGTGCCTTGATTAAACACTGGGAACAGGCGTTTTAAATGGGCAATGAATAAAACTGGTTGCAGCGGCACAGAAATATGTTGCGGCTGTTGCAGGAAGGAGAGCTGGTATTTTTTGGCGATGGTCTGTTGTTCTAAATATTCAATCACATCATCAATCGGTTTTTTATCTTCATAGCTGATATAAGCCCAGAAAATCATAAATAGCCCAGTCACCAGACCCAGCTGTAGCCAGATATTGGTCGGGAGTATAAAAATCAGCAGCACGAAAAAAAGCCCCACCGCAGCTAAAAGTAGCGGCAAGACATTTTCAAATTTGAGAACGATCGGCGCATTCCAAGGATGCAAACCATCCAGAATATCTTGCTGGGTTTGAGCCTGCCGGCCAATCTCCCAGAGCCGCGCAATATTCTGAAAAACCCGTTCATTTTTTTTACGTCGAATATGAATCGAATGTCTAACAGTATCGAGCGGCATGGAGTGCTTCTTTTTATCGGCAAGTATTAAGGCGTAATTTTATCAATCAGCATGGCATCGCCATAACTAAAGAAGCGGTATTTGGCGTCTACAGCATGATGATAGGCATTTAAAATGTTATCACGATTCGACAATGCCGAAACCAGCATCAATAAAGTGGATTCAGGTAAATGGAAGTTGGTAATTAAACGATCCACCACTTTAAAATCATAACCTGGATAGATGAAAATTTGTGTATCACCTGTCCACGTATCTAATCTGCCGCCATGCGCTTGAGCTGCACTTTCAATGGCACGAGTTGCTGTGGTTCCGACCGAAATGACTTTATTGCCACGGGCTTTGGTTTGACGAATCAGTTCAACCGTATGTTCTGGAACATCACACCATTCGCTATGCATAATGTGGTTTTCGATATCTGTGGTGCGTACCGGCAAGAATGTACCTGCGCCGACATGTAGCGTCACAAAAGTTTTTTGAATGCCTTTGGCTTCAAGTTTTTCCAATAAGTCTTGGTCGAAGTGCAGGCTGGCTGTTGGTGCTGCGACGCTTGCCAGTTTAGTCGGGTCATTAAATACGGTCTGATAGCGTTCGGTATCAATGGCTTCGGCTTCACGGTTGAAATAAGGCGGAATTGGCAAAGCACCGTATTGATCCAAAACATCTAAAATCGGTTGTGAAAACTCGACAATAAACAAGTTTTCGTGGCGACCTTGCACCGTTACTTTTACTGCATCATCACCAATAAAAAGTTCAGCACCGGCTTTAGGCGAGTTGCTGGCTTTAATGTGGCAGTGTGCAATAAACTTGTCCTGCATCCGTTCCACTAAAACTTCTACAGCACCACCAGAGGCACGTTTACCTTTCAGGCGTGCTTTCATCACTTTGGTGTCATTTAAAATCAGCAAGTCACCAGAATCGAGTAAATCAACAATGTCGGTGAAATGACAGTCATGATATTGCCCTTGCGCATCTAAATGCAAAAGGCGTGAAGCACTACGGGTTTCTAAAGGGTAGCGGGCAATGAGTTCATCAGGGAGATCAAAGTTAAAGTCAGAAAGTTGCATCTTCAATGTATAGAAATAAGAAAAACGTCCGCATTATAGTCCTGAAAAGGGCAAACGAGATGATATCTGATGCTTTTTAAGACAAACTTTTTGGTTTTGCTATAAAAGTGATCAATTGATTGAATTAGATAATTGACAATTCGAAGTTTGATAGTAATATAGCCACCACAAGCTAATGCGCTTGTAGCCCCTTTCCCGAGGTGGTGAAATTGGTAGACGCGGCGGACTCAAAATCCGCTGTCAGAGATGACGTGTCGGTTCGAGTCCGACCCTCGGGACCAGATTCAAAAAACCCCAAGCCGGTACTAAAGGCTTGGGGTTTTTTTATTGGCCTAAGAAATTTCTACTGAGCTTTGAGTATTCGGTCAAAGGGAAAAATCCAACAAATCTACCTTAAATAGTCACATTTGTTTGTTTTATGTCTTTTTTCATTGTGCTCGCTATGTAAATTTGTTAATAAAGATAAAGGTAAGAATTATTTTTACAACAACAATAGTGATTGGATAACTCTGATATGAAAATGCAGTTGCTTGAAATAGGCTCAGAAACTGAGCAGCTTAGCGCATGTAAGCTTTCACTATTGTTAGGCGTTTTTACGCCCACGAATCAGGTTGAGCGCTTTTTAAGATTTGCACGACGCATGCTTGGAGCTGATCAAGCTGTGTTGGCATTTCATAATGAACCTTATATCTGGTATTCCTCAACTCATGGTTTCAAGGCATTCTGCTCGCCAGGTGAAACCTGTTTAAGTACTTATTTTGAAGGGCAGGCTTTTATTGATCATCAGCATGTTCAATATCCGAATCTGGTCCAGCATGTAAGTCAATTTGGTGCAGAGGCTAAACGCTATCTGGCTTTTGATTTGCGTATGAGTGATGGCGTTTCGATTGGTCAGGCACTGTTTTTTGATTTACATCAGCAATGTTTTAATCCTGAAGATATTGCAACCGTTCAAGATTTTACCAACAGCCTGACCCATATCATTGAGTTGAAAGTTGACCATGCCGATCTTAAAGAAATGTATGAACAGCAGGCTGCACTCAACTTTAGTAAAACCAAATTTTTCCAGATTATTGCCCATGATTTAAGAGCGCCATTTCACGGGTTGCTGGGCTTTTCCGAAGTGTTGGCGCAAGAGCGTGAAACACTTGATGAATCCAGTGTACAAAGCATTTCCGAATATTTATACGACACGGCACAATCGACCTATAATCTGCTGGAAAGCCTGCTGAACTGGGCGATGGCGGAAGGTGGGCGTTTTATTTATCACCCAATTAACTTTGAATTGAAACAGTCGACCAAGATTGTCTGTGATGTCTTAAACAGTCTGGCGGTAAAGAAAAATATTCAGCTCATTGACCAGATTGAAGAAGGCATTAAAGTCTGCGCTGATATCAATATGATCACCTCAGTGATACAGAATTTGGTTTCCAATGCTTTAAAATTCACCCCGACCGATGGCACGGGGCAAGTCATCATCACTGCAAGTCAGTCTGAAACGGGTGTGCACATTTCTGTTTGCGACACAGGCTTGGGCATGAGTCAAACGCAAATGGATCAGCTGTTTCAGCAGTCCGTGACTGCCAGTATTAAAGGTACGGCAGGAGAGAAAGGTACGGGTCTGGGGCTGGTCTTGTGCAAGCGATTCATTGATCTGAACCATGGTGAAATTTTTGTAGATTCCAGAGAAGGCGAAGGCACGACTTTTAATGTGACTTTACCGGCGGCGACCAGTACCCATCAGGCTTTAACTCCTGAACAACTCAAAACTGAAACATTAAAAGTATAGAAAATAAATTTTTCTTTTCCTCTATTTCCCTTCAGCTGATATAACTAGAAAAAACTCGGCTGAAGGTTTGGAAAATGAATGCGGAACAATTGCACAAAACATTACGTGCTAGCCAATACGCAGAACAAGTATTGGGAAATCATGCGATATTACTCGAACAAGATTATGCAATTGACCAATTTCTCGTTCCTTTAAGCACCACGCAAATCCAGAACTCTATTCATGCCGCTTTAGATAATATTACTGATGAAACCACATGGATGCGTGCTATTCGTGTCCTTCGCGCACGTTTAATGTTTCGCTGGATTTGGCAAGATGCCAATCAACTCACCGAGGTTGTTACCTTGACCCGTGAACTTTCAGACTTTGCCGATGCATCCATTTGCGCAGCAAAAGATTTCGCACTTGTTGCTCTGGTTGCAAAGCACGGTGAGCCGATCGGCTATAACGGTACGGTACAAGATTTAATTGTGGTCGCCATGGGCAAACTGGGCGCTCAAGAACTTAATCTTTCAAGTGACATTGATCTTATTTTTGCCTTTGGTGAGCAAGGTGAAACCAATGGCCGTAAATGCATTGATGTACAGCAGTTCTGTATTTTGTGGGGACAGAAACTGATTTATCTGCTGGATCATATCACTGCTGATGGTTTTGTATTTCGTGTCGATATGCGTTTGCGTCCATGGGGGGATGGTTCGGCACTTGCCATCAGTCATGTAGCTTTGGAAAAATACTTAAGTCAGCACGGGCGTGAGTGGGAGCGTTATGCCTGGATTAAAGCACGTATTGTCACGGGTGGAAAAGAAGGCAGTGAACTGTTGGATATGACCCGACCCTTCGTGTTCCGCAAATATGTCGACTACACCGCCTTTGAAGCCATGCGTGAAATGAAGGCAATGATTGAGCGTGAAGTACTGCGCCGTAATATTGAAGATGATATTAAGCTCGGTGCGGGTGGTATTCGTGAAGTCGAATTTATTGTGCAGGTGTTTCAACTGATTTACGGTGGCTCAAAGCTTGAATTGCAGGACCGTCAATGTTTAGTCAGCCTGCATCATTTGGGTGAGGTGGGGCTGCTAGAAATGCAAGCCGTGGCTGAACTGGAAGATGCTTATTTATTCCTGCGCCGTGTTGAACATGCCATCCAAGCCTTGCATGATCAGCAAACCCAGTCCTTGCCGAATGAACCTGACTTACGTCAGCGTATGATTGAAACTTTAGGCTTTGCGGATTGGGAGTCCTTTATTGCATTTTTGAATCAGAAACGCGCAAAAGTTATTTTTCAGTTTGAACACCTGATTAAAGAAAAAGAACCCGATCCTTTAATCGAAAGCTTTAGCCAGCTTGAAAAACAGTTAGATGCTGTTTTGGATGAAAATGCAAAAAATCTCATCCATGAATTTTGGTATGGACATGCACTGAAGAAATTACCTGCTAAAGCAGTACAGCGCTTAAAAACCTTTTGGCCACATTTGATTGAAGCAATTTTGCAGTCAGATAAACCGCAAGTCGCGCTCTTGCGTTTAATGCCCTTGGTCGAATCGGTGATGCGTCGGACCGTATATCTAGTCATGCTGATCGAGAGCAAAGGCGCTTTGCAGCGTCTGGTTAAAATGGCAACCGTGAGCCCGTGGATTTGCGAGGAACTCACCCATTATCCAGTGTTACTGGATGAATTTTTGTCGATGGATTTTGAATTGCCAAAGCGTCAAGATTTGGAAGATTCACTTAGGCAACAACTGCTCCGCATTGAAATTGATCAGGTAGAAGATCAAATGCGGGTACTGCGCTTATTCAAAAAATCCAATGTTTTGGCGGTTGCAGCCAGTGATGTCTTGGCCGAAAGTCCATTGATGAAAGTATCCGACGCACTCACAGATATTGCAGAAGTCTCGGTGAATGCAGCTTTACATTTGGCTTATCAAATGACTGCGAAAAAACATGGCTACCCGCTGGATGCAGAAGGCCAGCGTTGTTCGCTCGATCACACGGGATTTGTCGTGGCAGGTTATGGCAAAGTCGGTGGAATTGAACTGGGTTATGGTTCGGATCTGGATCTGGTGTTTATTCATTATATGAGTGAACAGGGCGATACCGACGGAACCAAGCAAATTAGCGGTTTTGAATTTGCCATGCGTGTGGCACAAAAATTTATGTCACTGATGACCACGCAAACTCTGGATGGCCGTGTCTATGAAATTGATACCCGTTTACGTCCATCCGGTGAGGCAGGCTTGTTGGTGACCAGCTTAAAAGCCTTTGAGCAATATCAGCTGAAAAGTGCTTGGGTGTGGGAGCATCAGGCTTTGGTGCGTGCACGTTCCATTGCCGGTGAACAAAGTTTACGTGAAAAATTTGAAGCATTGCGTTGCCGTATTTTGACTCAGCCACGAGATGAGGCCAAAGTGCGGGAAGAAGTTTTGAAGATGCGTCAAAAAATGAAAGACCATTTGGGCTCATCTAAAGAACAGCAAAAAGATGGAATTTTTCATTTAAAACAGGACGCAGGTGGTATCGTTGATATCGAATTTATGGCACAGTATGCGGTGTTAGCCTGGAGTGGGTCGAATCCCGATCTCGCCCATTACTCCGACAATGTACGAATCCTTGAAGATGCCGCAAAAGCAAGCCGCTTATCCAGCGACGATGCGACCGCATTGATTCAAGCTTATCTCAGTGAACGAGCCGAGAGCCACCGTTTAGCCCTTGCAAATCAATCCATGCAAGTGAATGCTGCGGACTGGCACGATACCCGCGTGATCGTTTGCAAGTTATGGCAAAGATTAATTGATCCAACTGCAAATATTTGCATTGGATAAAGATGACTGTGTATAAAAAATTGGAGAGTGCGCCATGAACTTGGCTGATCGTGATGGTTTTATTTGGCAAGATGGACAAATGGTTGATTGGCGTGAGGCTAAAATTCACGTCTTAACACATACCTTACATTATAGTATGGGTGTGTTTGAAGGTGTCCGTGCTTATGAGACTCCGAATGGAACTGCGATTTTCCGTCTTCAGGATCATACAAAACGTTTGCTCAACTCTGCAAAAATTTATCAAATGAAAGTTCCATTTGATCAAAAAGCTCTAGAGCAAGCTCAAATTGATGTCGTGCGTGAAAATAAATTAGCCTCTTGCTATTTACGTCCAATTATCTTTATCGGTTCTGAAAAACTAGGTATCGCTGCAACTGACAATACCATTCATGCCACTGTTGCTGCATGGAGCTGGGGTGCTTACCTTGGTGATGAAGCGATGGCGAAAGGTATTCGCGTTAAAACTTCATCATTTACCCATCACCATCCTAACGTGACCATGTGTAAGGCAAAAGCATCAGGTAACTATACTTTGTCTATTCTTGCACACCAAGAAGTTGCACATTCGGGTTACGACGAAGCGATGTTGATGGACCCACAAGGCTATGTATGTCAGGGTTCAGGTGAAAACGTATTTTTGGTAAAAGATGGCGCTTTGCATACACCTGATATCTCGGGCGGCGCATTAGACGGGATTACCCGTCAAACCATTATTACCATTGCCAAAGACTTGGGTATTGAAGTATTCGAACGCCGTATCACCCGTGATGAATTCTACATTGGTGATGAAGCATTCTTTACCGGTACTGCAGCTGAAGTCACCCCAATTCGTGAATATGATGATCGCGAAATTGGTGAAGGCTGTCGTGGTCCAATCACCACTCAAATTCAAAAAGCATTCTTTGATGCAGTTCAGGGCAAAGACCCTAAATATGCACATTGGTTGACTTACGTAAAATAAGTTGATCAGCTAAGATCAAAAGGCGAAAACTCGGTTTTCGCCTTTTTTATTGATTAAGATTCAAGTTTATTTTCTTTTAAGGAATCTTGTTATGCATATTGTCTATGTTAGTGATGGCAAAGCAGGGCATCGCTCGCAAGCAGTCGGCTTATATACAGCTATGCAAAGACAAAGTACAAATGAAGTCACTTTTGAAGAAGTATCCATAGATCATTTGCCAGTTTTTAGCCTGTTTTCAGCAATGTTTAAAAAGAGTATGGCCACGCTAAAGCAACAGCCGGATTATATTTTTGGCGTAGGCAGTCATACCCAGTTGCGCGTTTTATTGCTTGGCCGGATCTATCCTGAAGCGAAAACGATTATTCTAATGAAACCAAATTTTCCAGTGACCTGGTTTGATTACGCCATTATTCCTGAACATGATGGAGTTGAGGCATCGGAGCATGTGATTACCACACAAGGTGCACTCAATCCAATTGTGAATGAACAGAGGCATCAGCAAAATAGATTTCTAATCGCACTCGGTGGATCGTCCAAACGACATCAATGGAATGAAGCAAAAGTTTTAGCTTCCATTCAGCAAATCGTCGATCTTCACCCTCAAGCTGAGATTATACTGACCACTTCACGACGGACTCCGAAAGAATTCTTGGATCATTTGAATGAAAAAGCATGGGCATCAAAGCTAAAAATATTCCCGGTTGAGCAGACACCGCAAGGCTGGATTTTTGAAGAAATGCAGCAGGCCGAAGCAGTTTGGGTAACTGAAGATAGTGTTTCGATGATTTTTGAAGCCTTAACAGCGGGATGTCGGGTGGGAGTGATCAAGGTTGATCGTTTAAAACAAGACCGCATTACTCAATCCATAGATCAAATGATTCAATCTAACCGGGTTTCCGATAGTGCTTCAATTCTAGCGTTAGCTGAAGCTCATGCTTTTAAAGAAGCAGAGCGTGTGGCAACATATCTCTTAGCCCAATGATTAGGTTTAAACTGTGATTTATATTTTTCTTCTATTGCTGATTCTCATGATTGCATTTAGTTATAAATATGCGTGGTGGAAACCAGCAGTAGACTGGAAACGTCCTCGGGTTTTAATGTATCACATGGTCAGAGACCATATTGACGGTGCAAAGTTTAATAAATTGCGGGTTAAACCGAGTGAATTTGAAAAACAGGTCGCATGGATGAAGGCTGATGGTTTTCATTTTGTTACCATGCAGGAATTAAAGGCCAATTGGGGTAAGCATCCTGAAAAAACTGTCGCGATTACCTTTGATGATGGCTATCTGGATAACCTGGAAAATGCCTATCCAATTTTAGAAAAATACCAAGCTAAAGCGACCATTTATGTGGTGGTTGATCGTCATGACCGAGATTGGTCAACTTATAAGAAAGCCCATCATAATAGTGGTGAACTGGCTCGTGAATCTAAATTAAATGATGAGCAGGTGAAGTTTTTGGCACAAAGTGGTTGGGTAGAGATCGGCTCGCATACTTTAACCCACGCCAATCTTGATAAATTAGATGATGCTGAATGCTTAAAGGAATTATCTGAATCTAAAGTTCAACTGGAACAATTAACCCATATGCCTGTCAGAAGTTTTGCTTATCCCTTTGGTATTTATTCTGTACGTGATGTGGAGATGGCAAAACAGGTCGGCTATAGCAATGCTGTAACCACAAACGAAGGCATAGATTCAGAGCAGCCTGATTTTATGCAGTTACAGCGCATTAAAATCAGTGGTAAAGATTCGATGTTCGCAGTGAAATTGCGTCTTAAATTGGGTCAGCGGGCTTAATTATCCTGTTTACTTTGAAATTTTGCGTACATGGTCGAGCTGATTAAAATATTTAATTAAATGCTGATGGTGTTTATCCCAGGTTTTCAAAGGATTCATCCGGCTACCCAAATAAATCAGTACATCCGAAAATCTTTGCTGAGGGGTTTTACGAATGCTTTTCCAATACGTAGATAATGCTTTCTTCACCAGAATCTTTTTATTTTCCTGGTCAATTTCCGGATAATTATGTAAAAAATCATGAATGGTAAAGAACATATCGAAGTGTTGTTGTTCGAGGTGACGCGAGAGGCGATTTTCACCTCGAGTACGTTTCGTTTCTTCGCTATCTAAGATGACAAAAACACTGTGTAGTTCAGTCGAAATAATTTTTTGCGAATGTTTACCTAGATTTAATGCTAAAGATTCGTCTTGAATAAACAAATGTTCATTACAGCCACCTGCTTTTAGAAACAGCGCGCGCGTACACATCACACACATTTGCATAATATTATTTTTTAACATGTAATGAAGCACATGGGTGCTACTTTCCCACACCGCAGCAGTATGCTTTTGAATTTCATTCAGATCATGGATTTTAACTTTTTTTGCATAGCACAGATCGGCCTGTTGCTTTTGCATTTCATTTAAAAAAACTTGCAGTCGATTTGGCGCCAGGACATCATCCGAGTCCATAAAAAAAAGATAATCTCCAGTTGCTGCAAATCCTCCCTGATTCAATCGAATTGCTGGCCCTTTATTCTCGGTGTTTTGAATCACTTTTATTTTAGGATAGGTATGCACAATATATTCGGTATTTTTTTCCCATTCAGGATCACTGGAATGATCATCGACTACAATAATTTCATGCACGATATCATCCCAAGGCTGCAAAGACTCGATTGTACGGTTAAGTAGCAAACCCTTATTAAAGTGGGTGAGAACAATAGAAATCATGGGTGAGCGTCCAAATGATGTTGAATAGCAGCAATAAGAGGTCGGCTTAGGTTTAATTTGGCTAAATTGCGCTGTTGTGGCAGGCTAAAGGTTTCGTTTAGAGCTTGTCTGCTGATTAGTCCCTCGGCCAGGTATTTTTTATTCAAGGCTTCAAATACAGAGTTTGGCGTATAAATGGAAGAGATAAAGCGCCCTGACTGGATGGCTTCGGCAAGCATGGAGGTGCTGTCCTCAGTGACAAAAATATAGCTGGAAAGTTCTACAAGTTCATTGAATTTTTTTGATTGAGAATCATGAATAAGCTCGAGCTGAACATTGGCGTTTTTTTTGAGCGTATTCCAGGTTGATGCTAAGTCAGGTGTTCTTCGTGAATTGGTAATGTAAGCGGTGAGATGATGATCTGAACATAATTTCAAGAATTTCGAAATAATCATTTCATAGTCTGTGGTTTGAAAAGGGTGTTCTGATGTTGGTCCGCCTAGGACCAGTAATGCAGACTTTAAATCAAGAGGGTTGGTTTGAAGTTGAGTAAACTCTTTTTTTACCGGAGGGGTGGCCAAGACCACTTGTTGGGTCTGAATATTCTGTGGTAGTGCGGTAATGGTGCAGTTTACCAGTTGCCCATTTACCTTACGTAAATCACCTGCGTAAAACAGCGGAACTTTCAATCTGCGACTCACAAAAATGCCATAGAGCAAATTTGGCATGCCTGAACAAATAATACAGTCAATATTTTGCTTTGACTGAAAATTTTTGAAAAAAATGGCTGAGCAAAAATCAAATAAATGGGGATACCAACTGAGCTTTTTTAAAAGGCTTATTTGCCATTTTTTTATGCTTGGTGTGATGATTTTTTGCAATGTAGTCGTATAAGCTTTTTCTAAACTATCAACAATTCCTAAGCTAGGATTTAGATGTCCTGCACGTTGATCATGAATAACAGCTATGGAAAGAGTTGGATGTTTGTTCATGTGTTTAGTTGGCTTAAAGTGATCACGCTATAATAGCAGGCTGACAGCTATGATATAATAAAAAAAATATTGAATAGTCTTCTCGTGTTCATGGAAAAGTCACTAAAAATTATCAACTGTGTATACGGTGATGCGACAGGTGGTCGCTGGCAGGCAATGCTGAATATTGCTGATACATTGGAGCTGGGGGGGAACGAGGTTGTCTTATTGCGTGGAGAAGAAAACCAGCACTTAAGTAGTGGTGAGCGTTCAATTCATGTCATCCCTAATACTGGTTTTTACAGTGTTAATGCGGCATTGAAAATTAGAAATTTTTTGCAAGAGCAACAACCTGATGTCGTAATTGCTCATAGTGGTAAAGCAGTATGGTTGTTTAAAAATGCCATGATTGGTATGCAGAAAAAGGTTCCAGTCATTGCAGTTAACCATAGTCATAATGTGAAACGTACTGTACGTGCAGATGCTTTTATCCACATCACCCCTCATATTCAAGATTTAGTAAAATCACGTATGACGCAACAGCAGGATGCGAAAAAGATGCATCGCGTGATTTCTAATCTCATACATTTACCAGCAGAACAGGCTTTACCGGCAACACTACGAGATCCTGTCACAATAGCAATGCTTACTCGTATGATCCCGAATAAGGGGGTGCATATTTTGATTGA
The DNA here is from genome assembly GCF_004331155.1 of Acinetobacter terrestris. GTDB lineage: Bacteria > Pseudomonadota > Gammaproteobacteria > Pseudomonadales > Moraxellaceae > Acinetobacter > Acinetobacter terrestris. The sequence continues at coordinate 52,565 of NZ_SJNZ01000006.1, read as the reverse complement.
AGCAATTCATTTATTGAATCAAAAGAATATTCAAGTTAAAGCAATTCTTGCTGGTGATGGTGATAATAAAGCTGAATATGAGCAAATGGTCAGAACTTTTGGGATAGAGCATTTAGTTCAATTCCCAGGATGGGTGGGTGCTCAACAAAAAATTGAGATTTATCATGCTGCCGATATGATGGCGATACCATCCCTTACTGACATTCAGCCGCTCGGTATTCTTGATGCATTTGGTTGGGGGAAAGTGGTGCTAAGTAGCGACCATATTGGACCTCTACAAGTGTGTAAACATCGTGAAAATGCTTGGGTTGCTAAAGTCGGTGATGCTCAGGATTTAGCCAATGGTATTGAGCATCTCATTAAGCATCCAGATGAAGCCTTAAAAATTGCTCAACAGGCGAAGAAAGAAGCTTTGGAAATTTATTGTTTTGAACAGATTGCTAAAGAACATAATGCCTTTGTACGCGCCGTTGCTGAAAATTTTAACTAAATATTGCAATAGTAAGATTATGGCATTAATGAAAATTGAAGCCAGATTTTTATTGAATAACGATTAAATTGATGTATTAGAGAGTTAATAATGAAATTTCTCATTGTAGGTGCAGGCTTTAGTGGCGCAGTGATTGCGAGAGAATTGGCAAAAAACAACCACCAGATTACGATTATTGATCAACGCTCACATTTAGCAGGTAACTGCTACACTAAAAGAGATGAAAATACTCAAATCATGGAACATGTTTATGGTCCGCATATTTTTCATACCAGTAATGAAACTGTATGGGAATATATTAATGGTTTTGGTGAGTTTATGCCTTATATTAACCGTGTTAAAACGACCTATAATGGCGAAGTTTATTCACTCCCAATTAATTTACATACGATTAACCAGTTCTATAAAAAAAGTTTAAACCCAACTCAAGCCAAAGCTTGGATTCAATCGATTGCGGCAACAGATATTGAAGAGCCGCAAAATTTTGAAGAACAGGCCTTAAAGTTCATTGGTAAAGATTTGTATAGTGCATTCTTTAAAGGCTATACCAAGAAACAATGGGGCTGTGATCCAACTAGCCTACCCGCCAGTATTCTCAAAAGATTGCCAGTGCGCTTTGACTACAATGACAATTACTTCGCACACAAGTATCAAGGTATTCCAAAAGATGGATATACCAGCATTATTGAATCAATTGTTGACCATGAAAATATTGAAATCCAATTAGGATGTGGTTTTGAAACTGAAATGAAATCTCAGTTTGATCATGTCATTTGGACAGGAAAATTGGATGAATGGTTTCATTATCAAGAAGGTCATCTAAGTTATCGAACATTAGATTTCATGAAAAGTGAAGCTGTGGGGGATTTTCAAGGTACAGCGGTCATGAATTATGGCGATGAAGACGTTCCGTATACACGTATTTCTGAACATAAGCATTTCATGCCTTGGGAAAACCATGAGAAAACCATTTATTTTAAAGAATACAGCCGTGCCTGTGGTGAAAATGATATTCCCTATTACCCAATTCGTTTGGTTGATGATAAGGAGGTATTGAAGAAGTATATCGAATTAGCCAAGGTACAGAATCAAGTGACTTTTGCTGGTCGTTTAGCGACGTATCGATACATGGATATGGATGTAACTATTCGAGAAGCTCTTGATCTTGCCAAGAGTTTACTGGAGGATATCAACAATCAGCAAAAAATCGCAAGCTTTTATCATCAAGAGACGCTCTAATGATGAAGATTGAAATTTATATTGCGACACATAAAGCTTATGAGTTTCCTCAGATCGATTCCTATATTCCAATCCATGTAGGAAAGGAAAAGGCTAAAGTAGATTTGGGCATATTGGGCGATAATATTGGTGAAAACATCTCAACATTAAACCCTTCATTTTGTGAGTTAACCGCATTGTATTGGATGTGGAAAAATGCGCAGGCAGATATCCTTGGCTTAGTTCATTATCGTCGTTACTTTGTTGGTGCTGCCGAAGATATTTTAACCTCCCAAGAAATTGAATCTTTGGCGCAAAATGAAGTGATCGTTGCGAAGACGAGCCAATTTTATAAAGTGAGCAAAGTCCTCGGTGTACGTTTAGCAAAACGTACTTTGAGTGTGCGTGAACACTATGCTAAGGATCATTATGAACAAGATTTGAATAGCTTAAGACGTGTCATCGTTGAGCAGAGTCCAGAATACTTAACGGCCTTTGATTATTTATGTCAAAGCAAAGAGGGGATTTCACTGTTCAATATGTTTATCATGCATAAAGGTTTGGTGAATGAGTATTGTCAGTGGATGTTTAAGGTTCTATTCCAACTGGAGCAAATCATTGATATCTCATCTTATGATGCTTACCAAAAACGTATTTTTGGCTTCCTCTCTGAACGTATGTTTAATATCTTCTTGATTAAGAATCAAGCTAAATTAAAAATTCGTCAGCTTGATGTGGTACTAAAATAAATCTTATTTCGACAGAATGTATTTCTCATAATAGGTGCCGTTGATGTTATCTGGTGTAGCATCAACGCGATAAGACAGTTTATAGATTTGAAGAGGATCTTGTGCTATACGAAGATCATTTTCCTGTGAGATTGGTATAAGTAAAATCTCAGACATTAAAAAGATCTGATCCGCCATTGGTAGGGTTTGGTTGATTTGTGAATTAAATCGTGGATTATGCAAGTAATTGACCTTTATAATAAAATCAATAAGGAAATAATCTATTAGATGATTGTTCTTTTGCCAATAATTGATGAAGCATTGAAAGATAATCGAAGGCGTTGGATCATCTTTATTGAATTTCATAAAATTACCAGACCATTTGCCTTCAGGGATCCATTGCTTAAAAAAATCTAGCTTGCTCGATAGTGTAAAGAAATTACTTTCAAATATTGTATTTGGAAGTTTATCCAAAATTAGATAAGTTGAATCTATCCAGATTCCACCATGCTGAGACATTAAAGCGAAGCGTAAGATATCTGAAAAATGTGTTGGAGTAATAATTTTACTTTGGAATTTCTCGATAATGAATTGGGGAATATCAACATAAGTCATATAATTATTTAGGTCGATCAATACCACATTATCATGATGATATTTTAACTGATCGATGCATTTCTTCACTAAAGTAGGTGCATTTTCATAGCCTTGCAACCAACATACCCAAATAGTATTGCTGGGCTGAGTTTTAATATTTTTAGTGTTTAATCGCTTTAAGAGGGATGAGTTCTGCTGATACAAGTATTGAATCAGACAATTTTGATAATAAATTTGCGCGGATTGAGCTGCTGTAGTTAAACCAAGCTTGCGTAAAAACTTGGGTAGCTTTTTGATGACCCGAATAAATGTAAGATTCAAAGCTAACCCCAAAACAAGATGATGAGCAAACATTAAAATACTGAGTATTGATTCAAAGATTCTAGTTAGATTTCATTCAGTATAAATAAGCAGAAGTATTATGCCATGCACGCTAGGTGACCACAATGAATGGACAATTATGCTTATCTATAATAGATATTATCTTCTCCTTCAACTTTACGAAACCGCTTATAAGACCAAATATATTGCTCAGGTGCGACATTAATCATGGCTTCAACATCTTGATTTAGCTGGTTCACTGAAACCTGTAAATCTTTAGACAAAATATTTTCGGATAATTGAGTGCAGTGAATATCAAAGTGAGTATCTGTATTACGCAGACAACTTATGCCAATCACATTACATTGGGTTTTACTGGCAAGTTTGGAAAGTAGGGTCGTGGACAAGGCCTTTTGTCCAAAAAAATCGGCATAAATACCGCCAGATTCTTTGGGTAGATGATCCGGTAAGATCACTGTTAAGCCGCCTTGTTTTAGGTGCTTGAAAATCGCACGTACGCCATTTTCATCTGTAGGCACAAGCTTGGCTCTTGTGCTTTGTCTCGCCTCTAACATAAAACGGTCAATGCCCTTATTTTTACTGGGCTTGTACATGATCACAGGCGCGGTATATTGATTTAGCCAAACATTCACCAACTCCCAATTACCTAAATGTAACAGCACAACAATCGTGCCTTTTTCACTATCTAGTGCTTCGGTCAGATGCTGTTCACCAAAAATATTTTTGATTAAGCCAACATTATATTGTTGTGGCATACCCCAAATCTTAATCGACTCTACATAAGTTAAACACTGATTTTTGAGTGTTTTTTTTAGTAAGGCTTGATGTTGTTCAATATTTAATTCTGGATATGCAAGTTTTAAATTAATGCTGCTCACCCGTTTCATGGATGAATTAAAGCTATTAAGTAATAGGGCAATCCAGGAAGCAATCCATTGCAATACACAGAGCGGAAGTAAAGAAACAACTTTGAATAAAAAATACATAACAACGCAAACTCTTTATGGCCAAGATAATTATAAAAAGAAGATTTTGGAAAGAGTTTTAGTGCATCAAAGATGCTGCGTCATTTTAAAGAAAAAAATGAAGTCAAAAGTCTTGAGAACAAAATATATAAAAAATAGTGGGGGTGAAATCACTGGAATAAGAATCTGATTAATCCAGTGGAAATATCAAAAAATGATTAGGGTTTGTCTGCGTTGCCCTTCAAAACCATATAAATCAAACTCACAAAAATGATCAGGGCTCCGCCTAAACTACTCACACAAAAATATAGAATACGTTCATTGGTATCCATATTGAACAAGCCATTGGCCAAGATATAACGCATAAACAACCATTGAGCTATAGCAAATATAATTAATACAAGTGCACGACGACGGACAGCAGGACGCATAGCCATAGAGTTGCTCACCAAAAAGCAGAAATAGGCAGCTATTATGCCATTCTCAAGTCTTGATCTCAATGCAATAAAAAACCCTGCATATGCAGGGTTTTTTATCACTGAATTAAAGTATTAAGCTTCTACTTTAACGTCAGCCTTAGGTTTTTCACGTAAACGAATACCCAAGTCACGCAATTGATTCGGTTCAACTGGCGCAGGTGCTTGAGTCAATGGACATTCAGCAGTCTTGGTTTTAGGGAATGCAATCACGTCACGAATTGAAGTCGCGCCAGTCATCAACATCACTAAACGGTCAAGACCGAATGCCAAACCACCATGCGGAGGCGCACCGAATTTCAATGCATTCAACAAGAAGCTGAATTTCTCTTCCGCTTCTTCTTCAGAAATACCTAAAGCTTCAAAGATGGCTTTTTGCATTTCAAGGTTGAAGATACGAAGTGAACCACCACCAACTTCAGTACCGTTCAATACCATATCGTAAGCAACAGACAATGCAGCACCTGGGTTGTTTTTCACTTCTTCAACGCTTGATTTAGGTAGCGTGAATGGGTGATGCACAGAGGTCCATTTACCATCATCCGTTTCTTCGAACATTGGGAAGTCAACTACCCAAAGAGGTGCCCACTCGCAAGTTGCCATCTTCATGTCATGACCGACTTTGATACGTAAAGCACCCATCGCATCGTTCACAACTTTGGCTTTGTCTGCACCGAAGAATACGATGTCGCCATTTTCAGCACCAACACGTTTTAACAAGTCAAGCACGATTGGCTCGATAAATTTAACGATTGGAGATTGAAGACCTTCGATACCTTTTTCAAGTTCGTTGACTTTAATATAAGCCAAACCTTTCGCGCCATAAATGCCTACGAATTTGGTGTATTCGTCAATTTGGCTACGTGGAAGTGAACCTGCACCCGGTACGCGAAGTGCAACAATACGGCCTTTAGGATCTTTAGCAGGACCTGCGAACACTTTGAACTCAACGTCTTGCATCATGTCTGCAACGTCAACCAGTTTCAAAGGAATACGCATATCCGGTTTGTCAGATGCATAGTCACGCATTGCATCTGCATAAGTCATACGCGGGAATTTGTCGAATTCAACGTTTAGAAGTTCTTTGAACATCTTGATCGTTAAAGTTTCCATCAAATCCATAATGTCATCGTCACTCATGAACGATGTTTCAACGTCGATCTGGGTGAATTCTGGCTGACGGTCAGCACGCAAGTCTTCATCACGGAAACATTTCGCGATTTGGTAGTAACGGTCGATACCACCCACCATCAACAATTGTTTGAATAATTGTGGTGATTGTGGAAGCGCATAGAAGCTACCGTTAGATACACGACTTGGCACTAAATAGTCACGCGCACCTTCTGGGGTCGCACGTGTCAAGATTGGAGTTTCAACGTCCAAGAAACCATTTTCTTCGAAGTAGTTACGAATCAGGTTGGTCAATTTAGAACGGAAACGTAAACGGTCAATCATTTCTGGACGGCGAATATCAAGGAAACGATATTTCAAACGTACTTCTTCAGAAATATTGGTGTTTTCGTCATTCAACGGGAATGGAGGCGTTTCAGAAGCAGCAAGAACTTCGATTTCTTTTGCTAGAACTTCGATTTGACCGCTCACCATATTGGCATTTTCTGTGCCTTCATAACGACGACGTACACAGCCTGTAATTTTTAATACGAATTCTGAACGTACTTTATCAGCAGTTGAGAAAGCTTCGGGAGTATCTGGGTCAATCACCACTTGAACAAGACCGTCACGGTCACGCATGTCAAGGAAGATCACACCACCGTGGTCACGGCGACGGTGTACCCAACCGCATAATGTTACGGTTTGGTCAATTTGGGCTTCGGTTAAAGTACCGCAGTAATGAGTTCGCATCATAGCGTAAAAAATCCAACTATATGGGTTAAGGTCAGCGAATACGTAAACAGCGTACCGCCTTTGAATAGTGAATTATGCCTCTTTGAGGATTTTGTCACAAGAACTAGATCAACAAACGCCATCATTTCCATGTGGAGATGAGACAAAAGATTCTAAATTGATTCGATTTTTAGCAATTTAATCACCTAAACGTCGATTTCGATCCAGAAATAAGAACAGGAGACAGCCCAAGCTAAAAGTGATTAAAAATGCACTGGAAAATTGGTTTACCGAGCGACCAATAAATGAATAGAGGTCGGTTGACCAAGGATTTGATCCCAGTGTCTTTAAAAATTGCAGATAATAAAAACCAGCAGCGAGCAATGATGTCAGCAGAATAAAGAAGCCAGAGATCTTGATTTTAGTTCCAACAAAACCCGCCTGTTTATGTTTCAGATAATAATGTACGCCCATCCATGCCATAAACGGCAAAGCCAGAATGGATGTGCCAATCTGTAATACCCGGTGCATCGGATAGACGTGATCAAATAATGCAACAGACCGATTCAAAAAATGATCAAAAGCAAAGGTTCTAAAATCTGAATGGGTCAGTCCATCCCAAATTAAATGAGTGGATATTCCAACAATCAAAGCCATAATCACACTAAGGATAAACCCCAGCATTTTATCAAAAGAGCCCCAATCAATCGGCTTTACCATCCCAATCCATCGAAATATCGCGGGTCGATACAGGCCATACCACAGCAAGCAAAAAGCTAAACCAATCAATAGATTTGGAACAATCAAGCCTTGCCACTGATGTGAAGCATCATAACTTTCGGAAGTGAATAAACGATATAAATCAGGTGTCATGCTGCCAATCGCCAATGCCGAAATTGGCAATCGATAGCCGGTGAGTTTGGCAATAGGCGGTGCTAAAACAGCATGTGAGATCGTAAAGGGCATATTTAAAGAAGTGAACTGGGATACGTTAAAATAAGGTGAATCACCATAGCAAATTATTGAACAGGATATGTTCGAGAAAACAATTGTTTTGTAAATAAATGATAAATATAGATGATTTAAAGTTGGAAGTTGTTTTGATTAGTGGGGAGTTATTTTTGATTAATTGGAAGATCGATATTGCAAAAATAACGAAATGTTATATTATAACATTATTCAGAAATTGCAGCTTTGAGCCAGTTCCATGTCCTTCCATAAGAATCTAATTACACTCTCTATTTTTGCAGTTATCGCACCTGTTGTCTTTGCAGAGAACCCTAGCCAAAATCAACAATTAGACACCATTAAATTACAGGCGCATCCCTTAGTGCAGTCGGCTGCAGATTTTGCAGTGGTTGATCAGGTGATTGATCATCAAAAGCTTGCACAAGGTGGGGTGACCATTGGCGATGCTTTGGCGGGTGAATTGGGCGTATCTTCGAACCAGTATGGTTCTGGTTCAAGCCGTCCAGTAATTCGCGGGCAAGATGGTGCGCGCGTTAAAGTTTTACAACATGCTTCTGAAACTGCTGATGTATCCACACTTTCACCAGACCATGCGGTAACGGTAGATCCCATTTTAGCCAAGCAAGTAGAGATCATTCGCGGACCATCGACTTTACTGTATAGCGCAGGCACTGTCGGTGGATTGGTGAATGTCACTGACAATAAAATTCCAACGCAAATGCCTGAAGATGGTTTAGAAGGTACAGCCGGTCTACGTTATAACTCTGGAAGTGATGAGAAATTAGCCAGTGCAGGAATCACGGCAGGGATGGGGGAGAATTTTGCGCTGCGTGTGGAAGGTTCAAAGCGTAAAGCCAATAACTATATTGCACCTGATTATTTCCATGAAGGCGAAAAAGCGCGTCGTGTAGACAATACTTTTGCTGAAGGGGAAACGATTAATATCGGTGGATCCTGGATTCACGACCGTGGCTTTGTCGGTGTAGCCTATAGCAATCGTCAGGATCAGTATGGCTTACCAGGACATAGTCATGAATATGAAGACTGTCATCCGCATGGTAATGAGTTGCATTGTGGTGATCATTCAGGTCATGCGTTGAACCATGATGGACATAATCATGATGAAGAACATGATCATGCTGCCGGGCCTTGGGTAGATTTGAAATCAGAACGTTATGATTTCCGTACCGAACTCAATGATCCTTTTGCCGGTTTCCAAAAGCTGCGCGCGCATGCCAGTTATACCGACTATAAGCATGATGAAATTGAAGAAAATTCAGTCATGACCAATTTTAAAAGCCAAGGTTATGATGCACGCTTAGAACTGGTCCACAATCCTGTTAAGGATTGGGAAGGGGTGATCGGTGCGCAATATAACCAGCAAAAGCTGGATATTAGCGGGGAAGAATCTTTACTTGATCCGAACAAAACGCAAAAGTGGAGCTTGTTTGCCTTAGAGCATAAGCAGTTTAATGATGTGCATGTTGAACTGGGCGCACGCGTAGATCAGCAGAAAATTGCGATTGATTCAAACAAAAAAGATTTTGACGATTATGGCTTCTCTTATTCAGGCGCAATGAACTGGGAATTTGCACCGAGTTATAAATTGTCTTTGGTCGGCTCTCATCAAGAACGTCTGCCTTTGGCGCAAGAACTGTATGCAAAGGGTAAACATTTTGCGACCAACACTTATGAACGTGGCAATGAAAATTTAAGTGCAGAAAAATCCAATAATCTGGAGCTTGGTTTGCATTATGAGCAAGACAAGTTTGATTACCATGTGCATGTCTATCACAACTGGTTTGATAACTATATTTATGGAGCGACAACGAGTCGTGAAGAAAATTTCCGTTTAGTCGACTATACGCAGGATAAAGCCAAGTTTTATGGTACAGAAGCACAAGTCTCTTATGCTTTGAATGATACTTATAAAGTGGGTGTATTTGGTGATTATGTGCGTGGCAAAATTGACAGTAAAAATGCACCACGTGTACCTGCAGGTCGTCTCGGTACCAAAGTCGATGCAAGCTTTGATGACAACTGGTCCGGTTTAGCCGAGTATTACCATGTGTTCAATCAGGACAAAATCGCCAGTTATGAGCAGGAAACCGATGGCTATAACATGGTCAATGTTGGCGTATCTTATGCAGGTCAATATGCTAAAAACAATGATTATCGCGTGTATTTTAAAGCCAACAACCTGCTAGATCAGCAAGTCTATTCACATGCTTCATTCCTGTCGAATATTCCACAAGTCGGACGTAACTTTAGCGTTGGTTTAGAATTTGGCTTCTAGGCAAAAGTTAGCGTAGATCAAACCATTCAGCCAGGATTCACAGAAATCCTCTTGAAAAATAAAGCAATAAAACCTAGTCTGATGCCATTGGACTAGGTTTTTTGTTATGCGCATTTTTCAACGAATTCATCAGAAATTGAATTGGTCACGCCGTCGTTATATCAGCGTGATTGTCGGTTTATTGGCTTTGGGATATCTCTCATCGGCAATTTATCACACCTATAAACCCTTGCCAGAAGGCTTGGATTTTAGTGGTAAATTGCGTCATGCCGAAGTGAAATTTCTAGCAGATCAAACCTATATAGATGCCAGTGGGAAACAGCAACAGAACCAGGTTATTTTTAATGAAATCTTAAAAATGATTGATGATGCGCAGACGACCATTGTGCTGGATATGTTCTTATTCAATAAGGAAGTGGGGGAATCAACGCTTGCGCATCGACCACTGGCGCAACAGCTCACCGATGCACTCATTTTAAAACGTGGCGTTCAGCCGAACATTGACATCAAAGTAATTACCGATCCGATTAACTCGGTCTATGGTGGTGTTGCGCCTGAGCATTATCGTCAGTTACGTTCAGCGGGCATTGATGTGATTGAAACGGATTTAAGACCGTTACGCGCATCCAATCCATTGTGGTCGGGCTTTTGGTATATCTGCTGTCAGGATGCCGGCAATAATCCGGAAAAAGGCTGGTTAAATAATCCATTTGGTTCTGAAAAAATTACCTTACGCAGTTATTTTAATTTATTTAATTTTAGAGCCAATCACCGCAAGACCATGGTTGTAGATACAGCACAGGGCTGGAAAGCCTTGGTGACTTCTGCAAATCCGCATGATGGCAGTTCACGTCATTCCAACGTGGCATTGCTGGTTTCAGGCAATACTGCAATTGATGTGTTAAAGACCGAACAAGCTGTAGGGCGAATGTCCAAAGGCGATATTCCGATGGTGATTGTCGGCGAGTTTGAAGGTGAAAAATCTTTGCCGCAGGTTCAGGTACTGACTGAAAAAGCCATTTTTGATAAAACGATAAAACTGATTGAAACAGCGAAGCCCCAACAACAGATCGATCTGGCAATGTTCTATTTGTCTGAACGCCATATTGTGAAAGCATTAATCGCAGCTCATGAACGTGGGGTAAAAGTTCGGGTGTTACTTGATCCGAATAAAGATGCTTTTGGTCGGCAAAAGAACGGTATTCCCAACCGCCAAGTCGCATCAGAGTTGAATGATGCAGGTGTGCCTGTGCGCTGGTGTAATACGCAAGGGGAGCAGTGTCATAGCAAGATGATTGTGAAACGGGATGCACAGAACGCAGAAATGATTTTAGGTTCTGCAAATTTCACCGCACGTAATATTAAAAACTATAATCTGGAAACCAATTTACGTGTAGTGGGTGCATCAGAAGCGCAAGTCTTTAGCGATGCCAAGCAATATTTTGATACCGCATGGTCAAACCTGGATGGCAAAAATATGAGTGTTGATTACCGTCAATATGCAGATGAATCGAAACTCAAATATGGCATTTACCGCTTTATGGAATGGAGCGGGTTGTCGACGTTTTAAGTAACCTTCATTCCAGATGGAGAAGTAGTTCCCTCTACTTTCAGGAGAGGGCTAGGGAGAGGTAATAAAAAAAATAATCGATTGCAATTATTCCGTAGCAATCTCTCACCTTTAATAAAATAGGATGAAAGTCCCTTTTTAAAAAGAGGAATTTAGGGAGATTAAAGAATAAAAAAGAGCGCTTATGCGCTCTTTTCATATCCATATTTTATAAAGGGTTCGGTGGAATTAATTTATCCAGATCGGCATCTTTCATTTTATCGAGTTCTTTTAAATCAGTTTTAATTTTCCACTGACTTTCATCTTCAACCGGTTGCGGTAAACGCGCTTCTAACCAGTCGCACACCACATCTGGTGAAAAGTCAGGATGATTACATTGAATCACCCAAGCCAAAAATTCTTTGGCTTCACCGTTCATGTAGGGTGGTGGTGAAACAGGCAAGAACTGGGTTGGAAGACGTTCATTCTTGGAAATGTAATTCAGCACATGACCCAATTCCTGAACAGTTTGCCATGCAAGCGGGTGTTCCACATTGATTTGAAATTTAAACCACCATGCATGTTGACCATCTGAACCATAAGCATCAATCAATGCTTCTTGTACGCTCGGCACTTTGCAAAAAAATTGATGTAGGCGGTCAAAACTTAAATCAGCCACTCTGTTTGATCCAGTAACAAAAAAGAATATCTTAGCATAAACATATTCAGCACCTAGATGCAGGAAAGCATGATATTACAGCAAAATTTAATTTACAAAACGTTGCATTAGATGCTTTTTTATCCATTTTCTATCCTAAACTAGAGATTAAAATGAATTTGTAAACTATATGATGTGAGCAACATCGTTCGGAGGCTCTGATGAAAGTAGCGGTTATTTGTGCTCTTGGTGGCATCGTGCTCTTGGGGGCTTCTGCGACGACGCAAGCAGAAAATCAGTGGTCCAATTATCGTGGGGTGGATACAACTAAATATCAGCATCGGCCTCACTATCCGCAAAATCCGCAAACGAACTATCCACATCATAATTATCCACAAAACAGCTATCCACAAAACAGTTACCCGCAAAATAACTATCCACAAAATCGACCCTATTATCCGCAGCGTCCATCACACCATCAGAATTATCCGACTATTCAAAATGGCATTAGCATTCAATATCAGGCGCCAACGACCATCACTCATAACTCGCAAAGCTATAGCTGGGTGAATGGTGATCCGAATACGGCACGGATTGAAAGTTCAAGCTATACCTTGATTACGGATTGGAAACGTTTAGGTTTGCCTGCACCGCCGAATGGAACCTACTGGATTTTTGAAAATGGACGCTATGTGTTGGTGCCGAATCGTTAAGAATCCCCCTAAATCCCCCTTTCAAAAGGGGGACTTTTTTATAAGGAACTTCTAAGCCAACTCATCATCTTGCGGACGTGGGGTTTTACCTTCAGGTAAGGACTTTTCACTATGCTTGTCACGAATTACAGATGGATAAGTCCAAGAGGCATAGCGCACCACGAGTATCGCAAAAGCCAGAATCAGAATCGAACCGGTAATGATCACCAAGTCCAGATCTGCTTTATGGTCGTGCTGGATATCTGAAATGAGTAAGCGAGTGAGTGCGGTAATCGCGATATAAATCAGGAAACGCACCGGCATATGGTTGGTCTTGAAATAGATACCGACCATGGCACCTAGTTCAAGATAGATGAATAACAGCAGAATATCGTCAATGGTGGCAAATTGTTTTACGGTAAGAATGTGAAATACCGTATGACCTGCAGACCAGATCACCATACAGCCAATAATAAACAGCGCAATATAGTGAAAACTTTCTACAGCAATATTTCCGAAACGGTCGAGGAGGGTTTCAATTTTTTCAACTTTGGCATCAGATTTTGGCATGTTTTTCCTCCTTTCTATTAGATGAGCATTTATATGAAACTGCTATTAAGCAGCATGCAAGTTTCATGCACATTAACAGCTAAAAAAATGAATGTTATAAATAATTCAATGGACTGTATTTTTTTCATACGGAATTGATATAGTGTATGAGTGGTTATTTCATTAATCAGGGAAACGAAAATGTTAGAAACAATTCAAACAAAAATTAATAATTTACAAAATGGCAAAAAACTCATTTTAGGCTCGGGTATTAAGGGAGATGAAATGCAGAAGCTGATTGCATTATGTGAAAATTTACAATCCGAGGGTGTGATTAAAATCGTGAAAATTCAACCAGACGCACAAACTAGCAAAAAAACCTCAGATTCCATTATTGTTGAAAAGATCTAATTTAAATCAGATATAAAAAAACGCCTGACAATGCAGGCGTTTTTTATTGCATTAAATTAAGACTGGTTGGTGAAGTAATCTTCACTAAAGTTCATGATCACTTCTGGACCTGCTTTTACCTTAGTAATGCGCAGAGCAAGTTCTGGTAAAATACGTTGCGCGAAGTATTTAGCAAGTGCTACTTTGTTTTGATAGAATTCGCCATCTTTCGATTTCGCCGCATTTGCGATTTTTGCGAACATATAAGAGAAGCTTAAAAGACCGACAGCGTGCAGGTAATCTACAGCAGCAGAGTTCGGAAATTCAATGTTTTCATGTGCAGCTTCAATCACGTATTGAGTCACCGATTCTACTTCAGTTGCGGCATCCAAGGTTGCATCTTTAATGAAGTTAAGATCAGCATCTAGACTGTTGGCGAAGTCACGAATCTCCTGGATGTATTCAGCAATGAATTCACCATTACATTTAATGGTTTTACGACCAATTAAATCTTGCGACTGAACGCCATTGGTACCTTCATAAATTTGCGCAATACGTAAGTCACGTACACACTGTTCCATGCCCCATTCACGAATATAACCATGCCCACCAAACACCATTTGCGCATCAATCACCGCATCAAAAGCAGTATCGGTTAAATAGGCTTTTGCAATTGGGGTAAGCAGGGCAACGCGGTTATTGGCCGCTTTGACTGCTTCAGCATCGGTAGAGAACTTGGTGATATCCAGTTGCTGACCCACATAAACTGCAAATGCGCGCGATGCTTCGTTGTTGGCACGGGCATTGAGCAGCATACGGCGTACATCACCATGTACCAAGATGCTGTCCGCAGCTTTGGCTGGTGATTGAATTCCGGAAGCGCTACGGCCCTGAATACGGTCAGTCGCATATTGCGCTGCATTTTGATAGGCAAATTCAGACGCACCTAGACCTTGGATCCCCATCGATAGGCGTTCGTAGTTCATCATCACGAACATGGCTGCCAAACCTTCATTTTCCTTACCTACAAGGTAACCTTTGGCACCATCGAAGTTCATTACACACGTTGCAGAGGCTTTGATCCCCATTTTGTGTTCAATTGAACCAGGACCTGCATGGTTGCGCTCACCTAGAGAACCATCTTCATTCACCAGGAACTTCGGTACGATGAACAATGAAATGCCGCGTGAACCTGCAGGTGCATCTGGAGTTTTAGCCAAAACCAGATGGATGATATTTTCTGCTAAGTCGTGGTCACCACCGGTAATAAAGATTTTGGTACCGCTAATGTTGTAAGTACCATCTTCATTACGTTCAGCTTTAGTTTTGATAATGCCTAAGTCTGTACCTGCGTGCGGTTCAGTCAAGCACATGGTGCCTGACCATTCACCCGAATAAATTTTAGGTAAATAGGTTTCTTTTTGCTCTTGAGATGCATAGCTGTTGAGTGCCATACCTGCACCCACAGAAAGAAGCGGATAAAGCAGGAATGATGGATTGGTTGCGAACAGCATTTCGTCCGCAAGTACCGTCAGCATTTTCGGCATGCCTTGGCCGCCCCATTCTTCATCTGCACCTAAGCCAATCCAACCGCCATCTGCATATTGTTTGAATGCTTGTTTAAAGCCTGCAGGGGTGGTGACCTTGCCATTTTCAATTTTCGCGCCTTCTTCATCACCGCTACGGTTAATCGGTAAAGTGACGTTTTGGGCAAATTTTGCCATTTCTTCAAGAATGGCTTCAGCTGTTGCAGCATCCACATGGGTAAGATTTTCATTGGCTTGCCAGAATTGCTCTGCATTAAAAACATCATTCAGGATGAATTTCATATCGGCAAGCGGTGCATTATAAATTGGCATAAAGTATTACCTGTTTATTGTTTGATTCAGTTTGGTTTAGTTGAGTCTAAGCGATGGAAAATATTGTTGTTAGACGACTAAAGATTAATTTTTGCATCTTTTATAAAGAAAAAGGACTGCCAAATCAATGACCGTCCTTCTCCTGTTGATCAAGTTAAAACTTGATAAAAATTAGAATGCGAAATGTTCAGCATCTAAAGCAAGTAATGGCTCTACACCACCTGCAATCACGTCTACGTGTGAACGTACACGTGGAAGGATTTTCTTGAAGTAGAAACGGGCAGTGGTTACTTTGGCGTTGTAGAAGTCAACGTCAGTCGTACCAGCAGCAAGTGTTTCTTGAGCAAGAAGCGCCATACGAGCCCATAGGTAAGCAAGGGTTACATAACCAGAGAAGTACAGGTAATCAACTGCAGCTGCACCGACTTCATCCGGATTTTGCATTGCACGCATACCAATCTGCATGGTTAAATCACCCCACTCTTTATTTAGAGCAGCAAGCGGTTCAACAAATTCTTTCATTGCAGCATTGTCTTTGTTTGCTTCAGCAAATTTGTGGATGATCTTGGTGAAGTCTTTCAACATTGCACCTTGAGTACCCAAAACTTTACGGCCTAACAAGTCAAGCGCCTGAATTTCAGTAGTCCCTTCGTATAGGCAAGCGATACGTGTATCACGTACGATTTGTTCCATACCATGTTCAGAAATAAAGCCATGACCACCGAACACTTGAACACCGTGTTTCGCAGATTCAGAACCTGTTTCAGTCAAGAATGCTTTTGCAATCGGAGTAAGAAGTGACAACATGTTGTCCGCAGATTTGCGTTCTTCTTCCGTTGTACCGTGTTCAACCACATCAGCGTATTGAGCCAATAAGTAAACCAGTGCACGACCACTTTCTGCATATGCTTTTTGAGTTAAAAGCATGTTACGCACAGCAGGGTGAACAATAATTGGATCTGCTTCTTTTTCTGGCGCTTTAACACCTGAAAGTGAACGCATTGCCAAACGATCTTTCGCATAGGCAAGTGCACCTTGGAAAGATGCTTCAGAAGCTGCAAGACCTTGTACAGCAGTACCAATACGTGCAGTGTTCATGAAGGTGAACATGCAGTTTAGACCACGGTTTTCAGGACCAATCAGGAAACCTTGTGCTTTATCAAAGTTGATCACACACGTTGCGTTACCATGAATACCCATTTTGTGTTCAATTGAACCACAACGTACTGCATTACGTTCACCAATTGAACCGTCTGCATTTACATTGAATTTAGGTACGATGAACAACGAAATGCCTTTCGTGCCTTTCGGTGCACCAGGAAGGCGAGCAAGAACGATATGGATGATGTTGTCAGCCATGTCATGTTCACCAGCAGAGATAAAGATTTTCTCGCCAGAAATTGCAAAGCTACCATCAGCATTCGGTTCAGCTTTGGTACGGATAATGCCCAAGTCAGAACCTGCATGAGATTCTGTCAGGCACATGGTACCTGTCCATTCACCTGAAACAAGTTTAGGCAGGTAAGTATCTTTTTGTTCTTGCGAACCATGGTGTTCCAAAGTACGTACCGCACCATGAGAAAGACCAGGGTACATACCCCAAGACCAGTTTGCAGTACCGACCATTTCAGAAATGGTAATACCTAAAGAATTTGGTAGAGCTTGACCGCCATATTGTTCATCCGCAGATAACGATGGGAAGCCAAGTTCGATATATTTTTTGTATGCTTCTTTAAAGCCGGTCGGTGTGGTTACAACACCGTCATTCCAAGTACAACCTTCACGGTCGCCGACTTGGTTAAGAGGAGAAAGTTCATTTTCACAGAAGTCAGCAGCAGCTTCTAAATATTGATCAACCAACTCACGGCTTACGGTTTCTTGAAATGCAGGGAGTTTTGCATAATGTTGTTCAGCATTTAATAGTTCATGTAGAATGAATTGCATCTCACGTAAGGGCGCTTTGTATTGTGGCATATCGGTTTCCTCAATACTGGTTTAACCAGCTTATAATCCTAATCAACATTTGAACGTGCCTTCTAGGACACGTATTTGTATGGCTTAATCGTGCTACATCTTCTGGGTGGGCACAAGCGTTTGCATGCTTTTTCTTGGTGACTGTAAAGTCAAAGATTTCTGACTTGAAATTGCTAAGTATCTTGAGTGTAAATGCTTTTATGATTTATTAAGTGGCATAAATAGTCAAATCGCCATTTTTTTGATCAGCAATAAAAAAGGCGCTCGAAAGCACCTTTTTGAATTTTGAAGCGATATTTATGCAGCAGATTTCACTGCAACAGGGGCTTTAGGCTGGAAACGAATTGCACACTTGCCATCGATGGTTTGGGCACCGGCTTTGACTTGAACCGCTTTACCATCGGTTTGACCTTGGCAAGCTTTTAAAATGGCTTGCTGCTTTGCTTGTCGTTCGGCCAGGCGTTGATCAAACTGCTTGGTCAACTCGGCACGTTGAGCATTGGTGAGTGGTTCACCGCGTTTCATCTGCATGCTGTTGATGTCACCACGCATTGGGCGATGTTCACCTTTCATTGAACGGTGTTCGCCACGCATGTGTTTAGCTGCTTTATGATCAGCTTTAAATGTCATCACGCAAGTGCCATCAATTGTTTTGTCACCCGCTTTAACTTGCACTGCTGTACCTACAGCTTTGCTATCACAGGCTTTTTGAATTTGTTCAATCAGCTGTTTGCGTTCAGCACGTGCTTGCTGGAACTTTTTACGCTGTTCTGGTGTCATTTTACGATCATGCTTTTGATGATGATCGTGCATCATGCGAGCGTGGTCACTATCTTTGTCTTGAACCGTATTGGTGGATTGGCACGCTGTCAAAGCACCTATGCTCAGAACACTTGCGCCCACTAAAGCAATTTTTGTCATCGAATTCATTGTTTTTATCTCCAATGAAAAATAGTATCAATTTAATAAGTTAAGATTAAACAATAATGATGAAGAAACAATGAAGGGTTTTTTTAGACAGTGTTGGTTACAATCATAAATTGAGAAGAAAATATTGAGATTTTGCTTTTGAATATTCGCCGTGTTCCGATTGCCTTACGCCTGTTTTTGACCGTATTACTCACGACTCTGGTGATTACGACGGTTAGCTTGGGGGTGTTGCATTGGACCATGCAAAAGAACTTTGCCAGATATGTAGCCGATGTTGAAATGCAGAAGCTAGATCATGTGATTGGTAATTTGGCCGGGGTGTATACGGTTTACCAGGACTGGGGCAATGCGATTCAAGCGCAGATTTTGCAAATTGAAGGTGATGCAGCTCCCGATGATTATGACAAGTTGTCACGCTGGTGGCTACGTCGTCAATATGATATTGCCTTGCAGCAGCGTTATTTTCAGGAAAATACATTGCTGAGTGTTTCCCCTAGTTTGAACCCGGGAGAACAAAGCAAACCGGTGGTTGATGCGGGAGAACTCCGCATGATGGAGTTGAATTTACCTTCTGAATATCAGCCTTTTGAAGGCCTCAAATTTCCTTTAAGCTCTAATCAGAATATATTTCGCACAGATAAAAAAGCGGATGCAACCCAAAATCAAGGCAAGAAAAAGCAGTTTATTTCGATGCCTGACCGCTTGGGCTTAAGTTCCCGATTATCCTTATATGATGCCAATAAACAATTTGTGGTCGGTGAGCCATCCGACATTCCGGTTTCATACCGCCCGATTATGGTGAACGATAAAATTGTCGGCTACCTCGGTTTGAAACCGGTACTGGATAAAGATGATGCCTTAAGTATTAATTTCTTTAGTAATCAAAAACGCTATTTACTGCTGATTTACGGCTTAACTTTTTTAACCAGTTTAATTGCCGCTCTATTGTTGGCGACTTATTTTAAAAAGCCGATTCAACGCTTGTTAAATGCGACCCGTGAATTGACCAAAGGGCATTATCAGCATCAGGTAAAAATTAACCGTAATGATGAGCTAGGCGATTTATCCAATGAAATTAATCAGCTGGCAGTGATTCTGGATCAACATGAACAATCACGCCGTCAATGGGTGGCAGATACTTCACACGAGTTAAAAACCCCACTGGCAGTACTGCAAGCTCAAATTGAAGCGATGCAGGACGGAATTCGTAAACCAACGCCGGAACATTTTGAATCGATGCTGCGTCAAGTCACCAGCTTGAAAAAACTGACTCAGGATCTGGCCGATTTAGCCCAGGCTGAAGCGCAACAGCTCACCTGCTATTTGGCCGATGTCAATCCCTGGACGGTGGTGCTACAGGAAGTTGAAAACTTCAAACCCAAGTTTGCCCAAGCGGATTTATCGATTTCAGTGCAAGGCGAAGGTGCGAATTTACAATTAGATATAGATCGTTTTAAACAAATTATGGTCAACTTACTTGGCAACAGTATTCGCTATACTGAAGCGGGTGGTGAAGTTCGCATTCATACCGAGCAATCGGCGACCCATTGGAGTGTGATTGTTGATGACAGTCCGCTTGGGTTGAGTGATGAACAATTGGCACGTTTAGGCGAGCGTTTCTATCGTGTTGATGATTCACGGACACGTAGTACCGGTGGTACAGGTTTAGGTTTGGCATTATCTGGTAAAATTGCGCAAGCATTGGGTGGGAAATTGAGTTTTGAACATTCTCCATTAGGTGGCTTGCGTTGCAAACTGACATTTCCAAAACAGTTAAACAAATAAAGGGATGAGATTCATGAAACATGTCATGCTGGTTGAAGATGAAGTTGAACTTGCACAACTGGTGCGGGACTATCTGGAAGCTGCGGGGTTTGAAGTCAGCATGTTTCATGATGGCCAGGAAGCCTATGACAGCTTTATTCAGCGTAAACCAAGTTTGATGATTTTGGACTTGATGGTTCCGCGTATGGATGGCTTAACCATTTGCCGTAAAGTGCGTGAACAGTCTGATTTACCGATTATTATGGTGACTGCGCGGACTGAAGAAATTGACCGTGTCTTGGGTTTGAACATGGGTGCAGATGATTACATTTGTAAACCTTTTAGCCCGAAAGAACTGGTTGCGCGTGTACAAGCGGTTTTACGTCGCCTAGACCGTCATGCAGAACCTGAACAAAACAGCTTGTTCCGTATGGATAAAGCACAACAACGCATCTGGTATCAGCAAAAAACCTTGAACTTGACGCCAACTGAATTCCGTTTGCTTGAGTTGTTTCTGGAACATGTTGGACAAGTTTATTCACGTGCACAACTACTCGATCACATTAATCCAGACAGCTTTGATGTGGCGGACCGTGTGATTGACAGTCATATTAAAAACTTGCGTCGCAAAATTTCCGATGCTGCGGAAACCGGTAACCGTCATGAATGGATTCAAGCTGTTTATGGCGTGGGTTATCGTTTTGAATATCCTGAAGACTGATTAAAATATAATTTTAAAATCATTGTAAAGCTCCTGAAAAGCCTTTATTTTTTAGGAGCTTTTTTTTATTTATAATTTTTAGAGGGTAGGGGCAAAATGATTTTTAAAAAAACAATATTAGCACTTAGTTGTTCTGTATTTTTAGTGGCTTGTGGTGGTGGTGGCGGGTCATCTTCATCTAGTGGAACAGAGGGTGGACAGGTAACGGCACCTGCTTCAGATTTAGAAAAAGCAAAACAACTTGTAAAAACAACCAATTCTATTATTTCTTATTATGATGGTTTTCAAAATATTGCTGATCAATATAAAGTTCCTGCACAAGTAATAAATGACACATCTTCAGATTTGAGTCGTGCAACAAATTTATTATTAGTGATTGCAGAAGTTATTACTCAGGATGCACAGGGTCAGACCAAGACTTATACAGCGCAACAAATACAGACGCTAATGAATCAAAATACGGATGATTATGGGGATTTATCTGATTTTAACTTTAAGAGCAATAATTTAACAGCTAAGGTGGTCGGTGATTCTATTACCATTTCAGGTAATGCAAATGTCCAGTATTGGCAAGCGTTTAATTGGGATAAAATTAATGCTGATAATGCTTGGAATAACTCAAATTCTTGGTATAGCGATCGTGCATACTCAATTTATGGTGATGATGCTGAAATTGCGGTCTCTAATTTAGTTTTAGAAGCACCTTTTATTGATATAACCCGTACAACTTATAATTATAAGATTCAGAATAATGGAAAAATTTCTACAACGAATCTTAAAAATCAAACTGCTAGTTTTAGTTTCACTGCTGATAGTACTGCCTCTATAGTTTACACCCTAGCAGATACTATGGAAAACCGTGAAGATATTCCGAATCAGGCAACCATGAGTTTAAAAGGGCTTTCATTTGAAAGTGCAGGTGTAAAAGCCAATTTAGCTGAAGTTTCTTTAATTGCAAAAAAAGCTATATTTAATAATGGTACAGGAACGCTTGAACAATTGATTCCATCGGAGTTAGTGCTGAAAGGTCTTGTAAATTATCAGCAGGAATCGTTGAATTTAGACGCCAAATTTAATTTGAATAATGATTTATCTAAAGTCATTGATGTGAGTGCTGGACAGGAGACATCGACTAATTTCATCAATGCGAATTTAAATGTCAAATTAAGCGGTAATTTAAAAGGCGCCAATGCTGTACCTACACCATTTAGCATTGATATTGCTGCAAGACGTGCTGAATTTACTAAAGGTACAGCTGCTGTCGCCGTTATCGTTGATAAAAATGCATTGGATATTGAGTTAACCGCAAAAGACTTAGATCAAGAACATCAAATTATTGCGGGTGTGATTAAGCATAAAAATGGAGCATCGATCAGTATTGCAGATGTAGAGAACTTTACTTCAGCGAATATTGCGGTTTCAGGAAAAAGTTACGGCACACTCACTAAAAACTCATCTGGGCAATATGTCGTGAAATTTAATGATGACACAATAACTTATATTGCTCCTTAATCTAAAACTTAACTTTGAGAAGAAGGCAGCATTTGCTGTCTTCTTTTATATCTAATGAAAAAATATTTATTCATATTGGCTGTAAGCTTGCCATGCTCTGCATATGCAGAAAGAACGATTCAATACAGTATAAATACAGATATTTATAGTGAACCTGTGGGTGTACATGCCTTTTTAGATGGTTGGGAAACGCCCAATTTCAAAAAAGGTAATAATGCTTTTGCGCATGGGAAAATGAAATTAGAAACCAAACAGGACAATTGGACTATTGGTTGGATTTGGACTTATGACTATCAGATTCATTTTAGTGATGATATGGCAAAGCTATATTATCAAATTGAAAATGATCAGTTAATTGATGCAAATAAATACAATCAATTAGAATTAGAAGCTCAACATGTCGATACAGTGGGAACTCGTTTTGCCTATGATTGGAAGGTTTATCCTGATTGGACAATTGTGACAGGAGCAACAGCGCTCATCGGACGTCATTATGTAGATGGTAAATTCCAAGCAACAGGTCAAACAACCAATATGACTGAATTGATGGATCGGGTTGCTTGGTTAAATGGTTCATTGGATTATAGTTATGACCGTCCTGCATTAAAAGAAGATGAGCTAGGCTGGGATGGAAGAACGAGTCAAGGTTATGGCTATGCCCTGGATTTTGGTTTACATGGACAAATTAAAAAGGATTGGAAAATTAATCTTCAGGTCGATGATTTATTCAGTTATTTATATTGGAACAATGCCCCATTTACCCGCTACAACCTTCATTATGATCAAAATCAACGTCCCCGAATGGAGTTGAGTGGACAGTTAAGCAAGAGCAAACAGTACCGTCAAAAACTGCCCTTTAAATTAAGTTCGGAAATTAGCTATGATGTTCAAACTAAGCCGTGGAGTGCAAGTATCAGTAGTTTTTCAAATGAATATATAACATTAGCTCAACTGAATGCCTTTTGGAAAATGAAACAATTAAAATATGGCCTGCATATAGAACCGCAAACACATGCTTTGGGATTATCGGTACAGCATAAAAATTTTGGTGCTAAATATATAACCGATAATTTAGAGAGCAATCAGGCGCATCGTTTTAGTGCCTCTCTATACGCTCAATATCACTGGTAAAATCTTTCAACATTAAAAATGTCATAATAAAAAACGGAGCATATCGCTCCGTTTTTGTTATGAAGAACAACTCACCATCACTTCAGGCACGTCACTTGGTAATGGTGCTAGATCTTCAGGCTTTTCCAATTCAGGCTGCTTGATATAAGGCCGACTGAGTAATTTAAACAGTCGTTCTACTTCAGAATAATCATCACGTTCAGCCAGTTCAATCGCTGTCTGTGCCATGTGGTTACGTAAAATATATTGCGGATTGGCTTTAAGCATTTCAGCATCAAGTTCAGCCGTTTCCTGGTTTGCTCGAATGGCTTGATATTGTGTAAGGAATGCATCGAACTGGCGGGTATCCAGGCAATCATCACGAAGGGCGGTGTAGGCTTTGTTTTGTAGACGAATAAAGCTGTCGGTGTAATCCAGTTGTTCAGCTTGCATAATTCGAAGGAAAGCCATTCCACAATCAAAACTGTCTTTATGGAAACTCGGCAGTCCCATTTTTTGACATAAACCCAGAGTGTAATGTTCCAGAAAAGTTGCTTCAAAATGCTCTAAGCACTTCGACAGATCTTCTTTGAACTGTTCCTTCTCAGCAGGATCTTTAACTAATGGAATTAGATTATTCAACCATGTCCATAAATTCCAATGACCAATACTCGGTTGCTGCTGATAGGTATAACGTCCCTGATAATCTGAGTGGTTGTTAATCCAATTCGGACGGAAACGCTCCATAAAACCATAAGGTCCAAAGTCCAGGGTTGATCCTGTAATATTGAGATTATCAGTATTCATCACGCCATGGGCAAACCCAACCAGTTGCCATTTGGCAATCATCACTGCGGTACGCTGGATGACTTTGGTGGCAAAAGCCAAAACAGGCTGTTCAGCTTGAAGGCATTCTGGATAATGCCATTCAATACATTTTTCTACGAACTCAGGCAGTAATTCAGGTTGATATTGATTGATCCATTCAAAATGACCCAAGCGAATATGGCTGTCTGAAGTCCGCAACATCATCGCGCCGGGTTCCATTTTTTCCCGTTGGATGCCTTGAGTTGAGGAAGTAAACCCAACGGCATTACTGGATGCAATACCCAAAGCATTGAGTGCATGACCTGCCAAATATTCACGGATCACCGAGCGTAAAACTGCACGGCCATCACCCATACGGGAGTAAGGTGTCGAACCTGCTCCTTTTAAATGCAGGTCGATGGTCTGATTGTTTTTATCCAGAATTTGTCCGATTAATAAACCGCGCCCATCACCCAATTGTCCAGCCCATTGACCAAACTGATGTCCTGCATAAACCATCGCCAGCGGTTCAAATTCGGCAAAGGTTTTTTGCCCGCTACAGATTTCGACCCATTGGGCTTTATCTTTATCTGACCACTGTAATTCATCGGCCAGTACTGCATTAAAATGACCGGCTTTTGCTCCCTTTAAAGGAACAGGCATTTGATGGTGAAAAAGCTTGGGACTGAGTAATGGATAACGCGGATTAAATTGCATAGGACAATCTAAAAAATGGGGGAGATGTGATCACTATAGCAAATTTAAACTGCCAAAATAAATAAAGCCCCAACAATGGGGCTTTATATTGAATCAAATTTTATTAAGAAACTGGATTCTTTTTAATGGTACGCATCAAGATATTTAAAGTGTTGCGATGATGTGAAAGACGTTGTTCAACCAATTGAAAATCCACTTTAAGTTTGCTGTCGATCTGGTGAATCTTTTCAGCAACAGAAGCTTTTTTCGCTTGAATCTCTTGTTCTTTCAGCTTTGCCCAGTCATTTAAGGTTTGGGTAAACGCTTCATATTCTTGTGCAATACGGAGTTTTGCAGTCGCCATATCTTCATTGACATTGTGACCATAAACCGCCAAATCCTGTTCAGCATATTTAAAGCGCATTGCCAATTCTGCTTTTTTAATATTAAAGCTTGGAATACGACGCAAGTTCTTTGCTAAACCTAGTTTTGAGCATGACCAGATCAGCCATTTGGTTGGATCATACTGCCACCATTTCACACCATTTCGGTAGTCATACTGGAAGATGTGATGATAGTTATGATAACCCTCACCCCAAGTTGCAATCGCCAAAACGAAATTGTCACGTGCAGTGTTTTCGTCAGTATATGGACGTTTGCCCCACATGTGGCAGAGTGAGTTAATGAAGAAAGTGACATGGTGACTCAAGATCAGGCGGAGTAAACCACCCAATAATATTACCCCCCACATATCGCCAACGGCCCAACCCACAGTTGTGAGAATTACGGCATGTACAGCAATAACAAGAGGGATGTAATATTTATCCTGGAACATCACCACTTTGTCATTTAACAAATCGGGTGCATTTTTATAGTTTGATTCTGCTGCTGGATAGTTGCGAAGCATCCATCCAATATGCGCATACCAAAAGCCGTTATTAATTGAATAAGGATCTTTTTCAACATCATCGACATGACGGTGATGGGTACGGTGACCTGAAGCCCAGAACAAAATACTATTTTGAACGGCAAAAGTACCCATAAGCATTAAAATAATTTTTAATGGCAAGGTTGCTTCATAAGCACGATGTGCCCATAAGCGGTGATAACCCGCAGTAATCCCTAGACTACTCACACCGAGTAGTACAAATAAACTAATCCATGCGCCTAAGCTAAAATCATGATGATAAGCATATAGAGGGATAGCGATTACAGCCACAATGGGTAAAAGTACCAGTGCGAACACTGCAATCCAGTTAATTGGGGCTTTGGGTAGGGGAGCATTCATCTCCAACAGCACTCCTAGAACCTTTTAAAAGGTAAAGGTAAGGTATAAATGATTTCTTAATTCAATACAGTTTATAAGGATTAAGACTGTTTCAATATTAGCATGAGCGAACAAATCTTCACTAGTATTATTCTACAGTCGTATTGTACTAAACAGTAACAGAATAGCGGTTTGTGTTGATTGATTTTATCGAAGGTTTCGACATCTTATTTATAGATCGACGATAGGAGTTAAAACAAAATATTCAAACAATAGAATAAGCAATTGTTCTGTCTAGATTTATTAAGTCGACGCATGCTTTTTATTATAGTGAAGGATATCATCTGCCTATCTTTTACATCATTTAAAGTGTTGCAACATCATTTTAGGGAAATCAGTAATTAATCCGTCAATGCCTAAACTTTGCAGATGTTTGGCACGGTCAACATCATTTACCGTCCAGACACTGATATTTAAATGAGCTTGCTGTGTTGCTTGAATGATTTCATCTGTTGCCAGTGCATTCATCCAGCCAATTTGACAGCAACCCAGTTCTAAAGCCTGCTCTATGGCACGTTCTTTAATGTCTTGTTCAATCAATAAGCCACGTTTAAAAGTAGAGTATTGCTGTTTTAAAGTCTGATGGATTTTTACATCGAAACTGGTGATCACGGCGGTTTGTTCAAAACCATGTAATTGTTTTTGTAATTCTACAACCAGTTTTTCAGCTTCAGTCATAGTTGCAACCGCTTTGACTTCAACTTCAATGTGCTCAAAATCCTGCATGATGTTAAGGGCATGTTGCAGGGTAGGGGTTACTTCAAAGTTTTTCCAGTCTAGCCAAATGGAGGCCTGATTATAGGACTGTAGTTCAGAAATGGAACATTGGTAAATATTTTTATCGATACCTGTGGTACGCAGGAAATTGTCATCGTGCATGATCACGAGTTCGTTATCTTTGAGTTGGAGAACGTCAAATTCAACGGCCCGAATACCTAAGTCATGAATATATTGAAAGCCACCCAAGGTGTTTTCAGGGGCTTCACCACGTGCGCCACGATGTCCAATGATTCGCATATTTATCCTTTTTATGGGAATTTTATATTTTCACAACGGTGTCTTAGCATTTATTCATCCCATATAAGGAGCACATTGTGTCACTTTTAAAAAGTGAGTGAAACTTCACCATTCACAAAACCTGTTTAACAATAGCCATCTATTTTTTGTTTCGCAGAAACTTTATGTATCAAATTTCAACAGGTTGTGAATGGGACTTAGCGTGCAGCAAAGACCATGATTTTAATCAAAAACCGAATAAATCACTGGCACTGAGCTTAGATTGTTTCATTAATATTCTTTTGCCACAGCACTTCAGAGCCACCTTCGGCACGTTGCAAGGTACGTGATGCCACAAATAACCAGTCAGAAAGACGGTTTAAAAGTTGCAATGAAGTCGCTTGAATATTTTGATCGCGACTTTGTACAGTCATCAGGCTGCGTTCAGCACGGCGACATACGGAACGTGCTTGATGGGCATAGCTACATGAAAGTGTGCCTGCAGGTAAAATAAAGTCTTTCAGCATAGGTAATGTTTCATTCATGCGGTCAATTTCATTTTCCAGAAATTCAACTGAAACAGGCAAGACCATGTTGTAGTTTGGAATGCAGACTTCACCGCCCAGGTCGAACAGCCAATGTTGAATCAGGCTCAGCGATTTATCCCAAGGGGCTTTGTCTTCAATTGAGCTGACGGCAATTTGCGAACGTAAAACACCAATACAAGAGTTCAGTTCATCAACATCACCCAAAGCAGCAATGCGCAAATCATCTTTGGCTACACGAGAACCATCGCCTAGTCCAGTTGTGCCTGAATCGCCTGTACGGGTATAAATTTTACTTAAACGGTGGCCCATAGCTATGTCCTTCATTTTTAGATATTTCAATTTAAAAAGGATAATGCCATAGGCGTGACATTATCCTCAAAAGTATTTACTTAAACTTGGCTGGAATTAGTATTTGAACGTTACACCGGCAGAAGCAAGGCGGCCACCATTGACGTAAAAGTAATTACCGCCATATGAAGCATTTTTATATTCCACATCACCGATGTTTTGAATGTTGGCAAATAATTTCACATTCGGGTTGATATTCCAGTAGGTATTTACATCTACAGTGGCATAACCTGTTACACCTGATCCGTTTTTAGGTTTCGATTTGGCAGATAAAGATGTGCTAATACCATATACCTCATTTTGCAAACCTGTAGTAAGCGTTAAGCTCTGACGAGCTCGACGTGGTAAATCAGCATCAGTTTCTTTATCTTTAGGCTGTACATAAGCGTAACCTACATCAAGGAATAGCTCATCTTTAGCCCAATTAAGATTCAGCTCACCACCTGTTAATGTGGCTTTATCTACATTTATATTTTGAGAGTTTTTCCAGCTAATGAGATTATCCACTTCATTACGGTATGCAGATAAGCCTAGTTTAAAGTGGTCTGTGAGGTGCTGATCTAAGCCAATCTCATAGGAAATGCTTTCTTCAGGTTTTAAGTCAGGATTGGCGCCCCAACCTACCGCATAAAGATCATTATTGGTGGGTGCGCGAAAAGCAGTACCGATATTGCTGTAAATGCTTGTCGATGGCAGAATTTGATAACGTGCAGCAAGTTGGCCTACGGTATGTGTCCCAAAGGTTTCGTGATCTTCAACACGAAGACCCGCTTGAGTACTCAAATTATTGTTCTGATATTGATGCTGGATAAAATATCCCGTACTGCTCACATCTTTATCATATTGAACTGTACTCCAATCTACAGAAAGTAAATCAGTTTCAGTGTTTCGATGTGACACACCAGCCATCACATTTTGATGAGGTGTAAATTGCCATTTACCGTATAGCTCGGCTTCTTTTGTGATGTTCTCAACATAATCTGGTGCGTCATTTTGAATGAGCTCATCTTTAAATTGCGATACACGAGCATTGACTGAAATTTTATCGTTTAAATTTACACGACCTTTTAAATTCATGATTTCATTTTTAAAATCTTGTGATTTATTTTTTAAAGCAAGTAATTGAGTATAAGAAGGATCAAAAATACCATCTGTATAAATTGAAGTCCCTTCATTTTGTGAATAATCTATAGATGCAGCATACTGTTTTTGTTCAATACCAAATTTTGCACTAAAGCCTTCTTGATCATATGCCCCAGTTTTAGCATTTGAATTTTTAAAATCTGTAACTTGAGTACCTTCAGATTCTAAATGTTGACCACGGATTTGTGCATAAACACCGTTTTCAGCTAGATCAGCTCCAACTACAGATTTGTAAGTTTTATGCTCGCCTATTTCACCAGTAATAAAAGCACCTGTTTTTTCAGGAGTTTTTGAGACCAATTGAACGACACCACCGATAGCATCTGTCCCGTATAAAACAGATGCGGGGCCTTTTAGAACTTCAATCTGCTTAATATCTGTTGTATCAATAAAAGCTAATGAGGCAGAACCAGCAGATCCTGTATTTAGGCGAACACCATCACGTAGAACTAAAGTGTGTGGAGAGTTTGTGCCACGTGTAAAAATTGAAGCAGCTTGACCATAACCCCCATACTGCATCATATCAATAGATGCATCATTCATGAGTAAGTGCGGTAACTCAGCGATTGGTGATTGTTCCAACATTTTAGGTTTAATAATTGAAATACGTGCAGGCACATTTTCAATTTTTTCTTCAGAACGCGTGGCTGTAACCACCAAAGTTTCTAAAGATGAATTTACTGCAGTTTTGGCAGGAATTTTATTTGCAGAAACGGCAGTTGAAAAACCCATTGCAATAGCGATTGCACCTACGAGTGCAGTAGGTTGAAAAAGAGTAGGCATGTTTTTACGCTCCATACATTCACCCCCCGTGAATGATTGAGTTTGAGGGCGCAACAAGCAGGTATCCGGACTTAAATATAAATATTGATTTTCAATATTGGCATATCCACCTTCCCACATTTCTGCAGTGGTGTAAGTGAGAGCTTATAAAGATATGTTGTTCATTTTACCGTTGCGGGGGCAGTGTCGGATTCTCACCAACTTCCCTAAAGCCTGAGCTTGGACTCGTTGCAATTGCGCGCAGTATAAGGTTTGTGTCTACATTAGACAATCTATGTCAATATTATTCCGGATGAACTTTACTCAAGCTTTTAAAATTGCATTACAATGATTCGCCCCCATATTTATAGACTGACTATAAGCCGGGCAAAGTTTAAGCCAAAGAATTAGAGCGAAGTGTATGCGAACCCGTGCCAAAATTTGCGGAATAACACGAATAGAAGATATACATTCTGCTGTGAATGCAGGGGTGGATGCGATTGGTTTTGTCTTCTACGCACCCAGTCCAAGAAGTGTGACTATTCAACAAGCCCAAGAGCTGGCAAAGCATATTCCTGCTTATGTACAAATCGTAGGTTTATTTGTGAATGCAACAGCCGATGAAATCACTCAGGTTCTAGAACAAGTACCTTTGGATATGTTGCAGTTTCATGGTGATGAAACTGCAGAGCAATGTCAGCAGATTGCATTACAAACCAAATGCCGTTGGTATAAAGCCATTCAGGTTAAACCTGAGCTAGATATCATAAAAGCCATAAAAAGCTATCAACATGCAGGTGCAAGCGCAGTATTATTAGACGCCTGGCATCCTGAGCTAAAAGGTGGAACAGGGCACAGCTTTGACTGGTCACAGTTCCCCACACTGAATGTTCCTTTAATTTTGGCAGGCGGTTTAAAACCTGAAAATATTGAAGACGCTATAAAGACGACTAGGGCTTATGCAGTAGATGTCAGCGGAGGCGTAGAGTCCGCAAAAGGTATAAAAGACCAACAACTCATTGAACACTTTATGCAAGGAGTCCAGCGTGGATCAGCAAACTGTTAATCAGAAAGATCAGGTGACTGACTATACCCAATTCCCCGATGAGCGTGGGCATTTCGGTATCCATGGCGGACGTTTTGTGTCAGAAACACTGATGGCAGCATTAGAGGATCTAGAAAAGCTCTATTTCCGCATGAAAAATGATGCACAGTTTTTGGCAGAATTCGACCGTGATTTAGCCTACTATGTAGGTCGTCCTAGTCCACTTTATCACGCTGAACGATGGTCTAAAGAGTTAGGCGGTGCACAAATTTACTTAAAACGTGAGGACCTAAATCATACCGGTTCGCACAAAATCAATAACACCATTGGTCAGGCACTGCTTGCAAAACTTTCAGGTAAAAAACGGATTATTGCCGAAACTGGCGCAGGTCAGCATGGTGTAGCAACAGCTACGATTGCTGCACGTTTAGGACTTGAATGTGTGGTATTCATGGGTGCAGACGATGTTAAACGTCAAGCCATGAATGTATACCGCATGCGTTTGTTGGGTGCGACTGTTGTGCCTGTGCAAAGCGGTTCAAAAACATTGAAAGATGCCATGAACGAAGCGATGCGAGACTGGGTGACCAATGTTGATTCAACTTATTATGTGATTGGTACTGTGGCTGGTCCACACCCATATCCGCAACTGGTTCGTGATTTCCAGTCGATTATTGGTCGTGAAGCACGTAAACAGATTCAGAAGCAAGCAGGGCGTTTGCCTGATGCACTGGTTGCATGTGTCGGTGGTGGTTCTAATGCGATGGGCTTGTTCTATCCGTTCCTGAACGATGAAGATGTGAAAATGTATGGTGTTGAAGCCGCAGGTCATGGTATTGAAACCGGTAAACACTCTGCGCCGCTAAATGCAGGTCATGTCGGTGTGCTACATGGTAACCGTACTTATTTGATGTCGGATGAGCAAGGTCAGATCATTGAAACACATTCAATTTCAGCCGGTCTGGATTATCCGGGTGTGGGTCCTGAACACAGTTTCTTAAAAGATATGGATCGCGTGAAATATGTGCCAATTAATGACCAGGAAGCGCTGCAAGGTTTCCGTGATTTGACTCAAATCGAAGGGATTATTCCAGCGCTTGAAAGTGCACATGCCATGGCTTATGTATCTAAACTTGCGCCAACCATGTCTAAAGACCAAATCATTATTGCGACGGTTTCAGGTCGTGGTGATAAAGATCTAATGACGGTTGCCCGTATTGATGGCGTAGAAATGGTTGAGATGTAACTTCTTCTATAAGCTTCTCCCTAGGGGGGGTGGTGAGTTATAAAATCGTGTTGGGTGCAAACTCAGCACGATTTTTTTTGAAATAGAAGTTTGTCTAAAACATGAATAAAGTGAAGGCGACATGGATGTCGCCGTAAGGCTGAGGTATAGGGATATACCTTCAGCCTTACAAAAGATTTTTGTTACTTTTGATCTTTCAAAAGTAAAGAACCACTTATGAATGAAAAGTGATGTAAAAAGAAAAAATGAGTGCATGTGTGATTTTGATATATAGATAAAGAACTTTAATGATCGACAACTGATAAACACTAAGTTTAGGTTTCAAGATGTGGAACTTATATTTACTTTTGTTTCGGCAAAAGTAACAAAACCATTTTGTTGAGCAGACATTACATCCATGTAATGCTGCTCAACGGGCGACATCCCTGTCGCCAACGCATATCATATTTTGACTACAAGTTATAAGTTCTTAAAATTACTTATCATATAGCTATTCATTTCCCTGAGTTTTAAGGAGTAAAACCATGCCCAGCCTATTTATCGTCATGCTCGGTGGTCGTCATGCACGTGCCAATACAGAAGTCCATGATGTGGTACTGGCAATCGGTGATTCTCTTGAAGAAGTCTATCCTCAATTAAAACAAGCATGGTTTGGCGAGCAAAAAGGTTTGCACATTGATGCCTGGGCGCAAATCCATGGCGTGGAATTTGAGGGTGAAAAATATCAAATTCAATTCAGTAACGCACAGCCAAATTCATCTGAACAAAAGCTTTTTCTAATTAATCTGGGCGGTTATGATGCCCGGGAGTTTGGCGAATTGCATCGCTATATTTTGGTGGTGGCGCAAAATGCCATGGTGGCAAAACAACGTGGTAAAGCATACTTTGCACAGCATTGGCAAAAACAGCATACCGACCGTGTGTTGGATGTAGATGATTGTATTGCGATCGACCAAGTGCATGGCCGTTATGTGCAGTTGGTGCAAGGTGAATTTAGCGGAAATAGATGGGAAAATACGTATTTAATGCTATCTGATCACTGATTTATATCTACTTGATTAATAAATTATATTTATAAAATATTAAACATCTGGGAATAATATATCTTTTTATATATTTTCGACGAAAAGAAGGGTGTTGATACTTTTAAGTTGAATTTATATGGGCATAATAAGGTTAAGGATTTGTGATCTCTTAGCTAGATGGAATTTGATAAATGGATTTGATTCAATCAAATGGACAACCGCATTATGGACGTTTTAGTACTCTCCCAAAGACCATCGATTTAAATAAATACCAGTATAAGACGCCTTATGGGGAAGTCTTAAAAGGCTGGCGTAAACGGTTAAAATATAAGAAATTTAAATTTTGCTGTATTCAACATGAACATTACACTATTGGTCTGGCCATAGCCGATATCGCATGGGCAGGACATGGTTTTTTCTATATTTATGATCATCAGCGTTCTGAAGTTTTAGAGTGGAATGCAATTAACTTTTTTTCGCGGCATACCGTGGTTGATGAACAACCGCTTTATAACCAGAGTTTTTTCTCCAAGTCGCCTTTTCAAATCGATATTCAACATGCCAATGGTGTGCGTTATATCCATGTGACTAAACATGGTGAAATCAAGCTAAGTGCGCGGATATTCTGTGCAGGTACAGATCCTTTAAGCATGTGTAGCCCGACAGGGATCAATGGTTGGACTTACACCCAAAAACTTACAACTTTGGGCTGTGAAGGTTTTTTCATAAATAAGCAGGGTCAAACCATACAGTTTCATGAAAAAACCTTTGCTTCACTCGATGACACCTGTGGTTTTTTACGTCCAGAAACAGCCTGGTTCTGGTTATCCTGTAATTTTTGGGATTCGCAAAATAATCGTATCGGATTGAATTTGGCATCAGGGGTAAATGAAAGTTTTGGCAACGAAAACTGCCTATGGATTAATGGCATTTTATATCCCTTAAGCGACATTTTATTTCAGCATCAGGAGGATGATCACTGGACTATTCGTTCACTGGATGAAAAGCTAAATTTAGATGTGAAAACCGGTTGGCGACGCTATGAAAACCTGAATCTAAGACTGGTCGGCAGTCAGTTCAGTCAATGGCAAGCCAAAATTAGCGGAACCATTCAGCAAGGTGATCAGGAAATTATTTTGTTAAATGAATATGGCTTGTTAGAACAGCATTATGCCAAGTGGTAATACATTGTAAAATGATAAAAAACTAGTCCATATTTATACGGACTAGGTGAGTGATAACTATATTAAAATTAAAGAATAAATATTAAATACAATAAATATGATTAGTCTTTAGCAGCCTGCCAAAAAGCTTCTCCAGCTTGGATTGGATCACCTGTTTCTTCCAGGGTTTTTACCCAGACATCGTATTGGGCAATCACAGGATGCTGGCTAGGGTGAAAGTCTTTTTTAAACCAGTCGCGATATTGCTTGCTCATTTTGCTGAGCGTACCGTTTTTCCCAAAGAACCACGGTAGGCCGCGAATATTCATTTGCAGGCGTTGCAAGGGCGTGAAGCCATCATACTTTAACATCACATTGGAGCGGTAAAGCGTAAAGCCGAACATTAAGGCTGTTGTCCATGCCAGTGTGAATTTGCGCATAGACTCCGGCACATTTCCCACCTGTTTCATCACATCAAACGCTACATCACGATGTTCCATTTCTTCAATCGCATGCCAGGCAAACAGTGCGCGAACATAAGGATGGCCCTCTCTTATTGTCGCTTTAGAACTGAAAAAGGTTTCTGCCATTAAGGCAGTCAGATGCTCGGCCGCAGCCGTCATGGCAATGTTGTATTGCGGTGAGCGTTTTTCCAGCTCAAACTTAAATATTTTGTTTAAACGCTGAATAAATTGATCGACGGGCATTCCCTGATCTTTCAGAACCTGATTCATTTTTTCATGCGCGATCCCGTGCTGCGCTTCCTGACGGATAAAATCAGCCACACGCCGTTTTAAGTCTGGATCGGTAATCTGGTCGCGGAACAAACGTACCGACTGAATAAAGTAGCGTTCACCATCGGGAAAAGTCAGGCTGAGCGCATCAAACATGCGGGTAATAAACGGATCACCTCCGAACCAAAAACGCGGCACTTCATTCAGTTTAAAGTCAAGATTGCTGCGAACCACCGGTTCAACTTGATATTGGGCAAGAGCATTCATTTTATTTTACTTCAATCGCCTTGGATGAATGCAGTATGTCGGGCTTTTTCAATTTTGTTTTGACAGTACTTGCCATTTTTTATACATTTTACGCCAAGTTGAAAATTTAAAATGTCAAAAAAATAAGGATGCGTTGTGCAAGAACTACAGATTCCCAATGGTTATTTTCAGCTGCTGAATATGTATTTGCTGCAGCAAGGAATGGATATTTTTGCCTTGTCATTTTTGCAGCAGCATCAAGCGCAATTGCGTCATGTATTGTCATTGCCTATCGATTCGCAATCGACTTATTCATTTTTCCTCGATGTGGTGGAACTCACCCGTCAACACGTCCATTGCCCAGAACTGGTTTTGGAAATGGCCCGCTTGATTCGTCCTGAACATTTTGGTGTGTTGGGTTATATGGCCTCACGTAGTAATAGTGTGGCCGAAGCTTTGCACAATATTATTCGTTTTAGCCGCTTGGTGATTGATGGGGCAGCAGTCATTCCCATACAAATGCTGCATCAGGATAAAGAGATTTATCTCTCCTGGCCGCTCCATGATGAACGATATGCGATGATTAATGAGCTGACTTCAGCATGTATGGCACATTTGGGCAAGCAAATTTTTCCAGCATCGCTGCAATTGCTGAGTATGCAGTTTGCGCATGCTCCGCAGATGGCGCGTTATCATTATGAAAAGTTT
Organism: Acinetobacter terrestris; assembly: GCF_004331155.1. Lineage (GTDB taxonomy): Bacteria > Pseudomonadota > Gammaproteobacteria > Pseudomonadales > Moraxellaceae > Acinetobacter > Acinetobacter terrestris. The sequence goes on along the minus strand of NZ_SJNZ01000006.1, from coordinate 16,137 downwards.
TTTGGCTGTGAAGTCAGCTTTGGTCATACCCAATATTCTTTTGTGATTAGTTCTGACAGTCTGGATTTAAAATCGGAACTGGCTGACCCTTCTTTAATGCAACTTTTACTGCGTCAGGCAGAAGAAGCGATTGCTTCCAGGCACAGTTATGAAAGTTTAGATCAGCACATTCATCTGCGGGTGGCTGAATATTTACGTGTGCAAAATAGCGCACCCAAGATTGAGCAGATTGCCAATGAATTGCATGTATCTGCACGGACACTGCAGCGGCAATTGAATGACCTCGATTCATCATTTAAAAAGATTGTTGAGGCGGAGCGAATGAAACGTTGTGATCAGTTGTTGCAGCAGGATATGCAATTGACCGATATTGCCATGCAATTGGGCTATTCGGATCAGTCTGCTTTGGCACGTGCTTATAAAGCATATAGCGGCCACACCTTATTACAAAAGAAACAACAGTTGAAAGCATCACCTGAGTCATAAAAAAAAGCGACCTACTTGGGTCGCTTTTGACATGGATATTAAAATTAAGCGGGTTTGAATCGAGGGAAACGCAATGCAATGGCCAGGATCGCCATGATGGCTAAGACCCAGCAATAGTAAATATTACCGATCAGCTCGATAGGGGACATTTTCGCAATAGAGCAGGCAAGTAGCAATTGCGCCCCGTAGGGAATCAGGCCCTGTACTACACAGGAGAAAATATCGAGCAATGCTGCAGCACGTTTCGGTTCTATGCCGTATTCCTTGGCCACTTCACGGGCCATGTCGCCAGACAGAATAATCGCAACGGTATTGTTGGCAACGAATAAATTGGCGAATATCACCAGAAAACTTAATCCCAATTCACCGGCACGTTGGCGTCCAACTTTAAATAAACGGGTCATACTGTAAATGCGTTGGATGAGCCATTGCAGTCCACCTTCTTTTTGCATAATCGCAGATAAACCACCCAAGAACATCGAAAGCAGCGCAACCTCGAACATGCTTACAAAGCCATCATAAATCGCAGTATTGAGTTTTAAGACGCCAAAATCGGGGCTGACCATAATGCCCATCAGACCTGAAAGTACAATGCCTAAGGTTAAAACCGCCAGTACATGCAAGCGTGAGAAAGCCAGAAAGAACACCGCCACATAAGGCAAAATCAGCCACAGGTCATAATCTTTGTATGCAATGGTTTGTGAGTCATGGCTAATCAATGCATAAATCAAAATACTCAGGATCGCGGCAGGAACCGCAATCCAGACATTGACTCTGAATTTATCGCGTAGCTGAACTTTTTGACTGCTGGTTGCGGCAATGGTGGTGTCTGAAATCATCGACAGGTTATCACCAAACATGGCACCGCCAACCACCGCACCAATGGCATAGACGGCTTCAATATTGGTGACTTGGGAAAAACCAAAAGCAATCGGCGCACAGGCAGCAATGGTGCCCATGGAAGTCCCCATCGCGGTTGCGATAAATGCCGAAACAATAAACAGCATTGGCAGGACAAAGGACGGCGGGATAATTGACAGGCCCAATTGCACGGTCGCATCGACACTGCCAATGCTACTTGTGGTACTGGCGAATGCTCCGGCCAGCATAAACACCATAAACATTAGAATTAAGTTGGGATGACTGGCACCTTTTAAAAACTCATCAATGGCTGAATTTAATTTTCCACGGTAAAGCAATACGGCAAGAATAATGGCCGGCAGAGCCGCCACAGGCGCTTTAACCTGGTAAAAAGCAAACTCGGTGCCAATGAGGGAATGATAGAGACCACTGCCTAAAAAAATGGCTAAAAATACAATAAGAGGTAGCAGTGCCAGCGCGCGCGCCTGCACTTTACCTTGGGATTCGGGAGTCATATAAAATAAGAAAAATAAAAATCGTGCGTAGTATAGTGCAGGTTTTGCTATTAGATAAAACTTTAAATGTAAAAGCTAACTCAATTATTTTTATCAATTTTTTACCAATAAAAATAAGTTTATCTTAATATTGGATATTTTTTTAAATAGCAAAATTAGGCATCTTTGATCATTGAGAAAAAATCGTAAATATCAGTAAATGGTGTACTCGGATTGTTCTGAAAAAATGAGATTGTCAGTCTAATGTAGCGCGAAATGTTTGCACTCTATTCAATGAGTAAAAAATAGCGTTACAATGCGTTGTCTTGTATTTCTACAAAGCCAACTCCTCAGTTTTTAAATAATTCAAGGAAAGCATAGCCTTATGTCACGTTTAGCCACTCGTTTTGGACAGCTTAAATCTCAGCAGCGTAAAGCGCTAGTTTCTTATGTAATGGCTGGTGACCCTCATCCAGAAGTAACTGTTCCATTGTTACATCAAATGGTTGAGGCAGGGGTAGATGTGATTGAACTTGGACTTCCATTTTCAGACCCTATGGCAGATGGTCCGGTAATTGCCCTTGCAGCAGAACGCGCATTGGCAGGCGGAACCAATACCCTAGACGCTTTGAACATGGTGAAAGAGTTCCGCCAGAAAGATACAGAAACACCCGTGGTTTTGATGGGTTATTTAAACCCGGTCGAAGTGATTGGTTATGAAAAGTTTGTGTCCTATGCGAATGAATGCGGTGTAGATGGTGTACTTCTAGTGGATTTACCGCCTGAAGAAGCAAAAGTTTTGGGTGATGTGTTGAAAAAATTCGACATGGATCAAATTTTCCTGCTTGCACCGACCTCTACTGATCAACGTATTGAGTATGTGGCGAAACAAGCCAGCGGCTTTATCTATTATGTGTCCTTGAAAGGGGTAACCGGTGCAGCAACTTTAGATGTAGCTGAAGCGGCAGCCCGTATCCAGAAAATTAAAGCTGTGACTGATATTCCTGTTGGTGTGGGTTTTGGTATTAGCGATGCGGCCTCTGCGAAAGCAATGGGTGTAGCGGCTGATGCGGTTATTGTGGGCAGTACTTTTGTCAAACAATTTGCCAACCTGGCGCCAGAACAAGCTGTTGTTGAAACGGTTAATAAAGTCAAGGAGCTTCGAGCTGCGCTCGATGAGTTAGTATGAATCAAGAAGTGAAAGCAGGCCAAATTCTTAGCCCAGCGACGCCGTGGACGGAACGTCATGTTCCGGGTATTCACACCCCCGATGAGCAAACCGCACTCAAAGCAACCTTTACAGAGCCAACTATTGAGTGCCCTGAGTGTCACGCACTGGTTACACGTACCGCGATGTCATTTAACGCTTATGTTTGTCCGCAATGCGACGAACATTTGCGTATGAAAGCACGCGACCGTTTAAACTGGTTCTTCGATCAGGTTCAAAATGAACTAGGTCAGGAATTTGTTGCCAAAGATCCACTGAAATTTGTCGACAGCAAGGCCTACCCGGACCGTATGTCTGAAGCGCAAAAGAAAACCGGTGAAACTGAAGCATTAGTGGTCATGCAAGGTTTGCTAAAAGGCATTCCTTTAATCGCATGTGCATTTGAATTCGACTTTATGGGCGGTTCAATGGGTACTGTGGTCGGTGACCGTTTTGTGCAAGCCGCTGAGCGTGCCATTAAAGAGAAACAGCCTTTAGTTTGTTTCGCGGCATCTGGTGGTGCGCGTATGCAGGAAGGCATGTTGTCACTTATGCAAATGGCCCGTACTGCAGCCGCGATTCAGCGTATGAAAGATGCAGGATTGCCGTATTTAGTGGTACTAACCCATCCAGTTTATGGCGGCGTAACCGCTTCACTTGCAATGTTAGGTGATGTACATATCGCTGAACCTAAAGCCATGATTGGTTTTGCGGGTAAACGTGTAATTGAGCAAACCGTACGTGAAAAACTGGAAGAACCATTCCAGCGTGCAGAATATTTGCTTGATCATGGTGTAATCGATCAAATTGTTCATCGTCACGCATTACGTGATACTGTATATCGTATTGTCGCGAAACTGATGAATTTGCCTTGAACACAGCACCACTTGCAACAGACTCTTTAAACACATGGCTCGATTATTGGAGCCATGTTCACGTTACGGGGATTGATTTAGGTCTGGAACGCGTCATTCCAGTGGCTGAAAAGCTGGGTGTGACACGTCCACAGGCAAAAGTCCTGACCGTAGCGGGAACCAATGGTAAAGGCTCAACCACAACCACTTTGGCTGCCATTCTAAATGCGCAGGGCTATAAGGTCGGCTTGTATCAATCACCGCATATTTACCGTTTTAACGAACGGGTGAAATTGTCGGGCATTGAAGTGGATGACCAGACCTTGGTGGATGCGTTTGTGCAAGTGGATCAAGCCCGTCGTGATTGTGATTTAACCCTTTCTTTCTTTGAAGCCACCACACTGGCAGCCTTTGTTATTTTTAAAACCAAGCAATGTGATGTCTGGGTGCTGGAAGTCGGACTCGGTGGCCGTCTCGATGTAGTCAATGTAATTGATCCTGATGTCGCTGTGATTACCAATATCGGTTTAGACCATACCGATTGGCTGGGCGATACGATTGAAAAAATTGCTTTTGAAAAAGCCGGCATTATTCGTCCGAATATTCCTGTGATCTTTGCGGGTATACAAACTTTGCCGCAAGCCATACAAAATAAAGTCAATGAATGCAATGCGACATTGTATGTGGCTGATCGTGATTATTTCTATCAATATAATGACGATGGTCAGTCGTGGATGTTTGCCTCTTCAGGCACGACCTTAAAATTACCGACAGGCACTTTGGCGCTGGAAAATATTTCCACGGCGGTGGCTGCAATTTTGGTCAGTGGCTTAACCGTGACTCAAGAAGCAATGGTGCAAGGAATTGGACAGGCACGCCTGCAAGGTCGCTTTGAAATTCGCCAGATTCAGGGCAAAACGGTAATCTTTGATGCCGGACATAATCCGCATGGCGTAGAATTTTTGTTAAATCAGTTGCGAAAATTCCTGGAATACAATAAACAGTACACAGAAGTGATCAGTGTGTTTTCCATGTTGGCGGATAAAGATATCAATTCTGTCGCAGAGTTGTTGAAAGATACTGTTTTAATATGGAAAATTGCGCCATTAACGGTTCCGCGAGCAGCTAAAATTGAACAGCTCGATGAAGCGTTACAGGGTGAAACAGTACAGCACTTCGAAAGTGTTCAATTGGCTTTTAAATCAGCGCTGAATGAAACTAAAAATAATCAGCTGATCTTGGTATGTGGTTCATTTCATACCTTAGAAGCGGTGTGGGAGTATTTGGAAGAATGTCAATGAATAGCAAACAACGCTGGATGGGTGGCGTTGTTTTATTAGGTGGTGGTGTTTTATTGACAGCATTGCTCCTGAAAGGCAAAGAAGAAATATATCAAAACGAACTTAAGACCCCAGAGCTTGCAGCTCAGGTCACGCAGCAAAAGCCTGGTACAGAAGGTGAAATGGTTCAGCTGCAGGCTTTAACAGTCGATGTGGAAACAGAAAAGCGTTTGCTTGAAGAGCAACGCCGTGCGCGCGAAAAAGCGGTTGCAGAACAAGAAGCACGTGCCGCTGAATTTTTAGTGATGCAGCAACAGGCTGAAGCAGAGGCTGCACGTAAAGCGGCAGAAGAATATGCGGCTTTAAATGCCCATCGTGCTGGCGCACAGCAAAGCTCGGATAATATTCCGCCTGAACTGGTGGAAGATGAAAAGGTGAAACAAAAGCGTTTAGCTGATGAAAAGCTGCTTGCGCAAAAAAAGTTAGATCAGCAGAAAGCTCAACAACAGCGAACTGATGCTGATAAGAAAGCAGTTGAAGATAAACGTAAAGCTGAAGCTGATAAAAAAACAGCGGATCTAAAAGCGGCTGAAAAGAAAGCAGCAGAGAAAAAAGCAGCTGACGATAAAGCTAAACATGAAGCCGAAGTAAAACGTAAAGCGGCTGAAAAGAATGAAGCTGAACAGAAAGCACTAGCAAAAAAGAAAAAAGCACAAGCTCAGCATGAAGCAGAAGCGAAGAAAAAAGCTGAAGCGGCTAAACAGGCAGAGGCTGAAAAAGCACGTGATCTGTTGGAAAATGGCGACAAACAATGGATGGTACAAGTGGCTTTGGCAGCCAATGAAGCCAATGCAGACGCAGTTGCATCCAAGTTACGTGCCAAAGGTTATAAAGTCACCAAGAGTCCAACATCGAAAGGTGTTCGAATTATGGTTGGGCCATCGAAAAACCGGGATGCAGCAGATGCTGCACGCAAGAAAATCAACAATGATGCGAGCCTAAATATGAAATCGGCTTGGGTGATTGAATGGGTGCCACTCGATAAGCGTTAAATTGAGCTTAAGCCAAAAACTAAGATGGATTCGACAGTTGCTGTTGAATCCATTTTACATTTTTAGGGCTGAATATTTTTTCAATATGAATCCAAACCGGATGAAAGCCGTAACCACCGTGTTTCATTTCATTCAGTGCATCTTCAATTTTCCAGTTTTCAAAAATAATCCGGTACATGGCTACACTTGCACCGGTGCGGTCTGAACCGTGATAACAGTGAATCAGAACCTTTTGATTGAGTACTTTGGCTTGCTGAATTTGTTGCATAACCTGCAATAAATCTTCACGGGACATGGCCCAGGTGTGAATGGGTACATGAACCAATTTAAAATCTGTGGAGGGCAGTACAGCCAGATTCTTATTTCTTGACCTTAAATTAATGACCACATCAATATCATGTGCTTTTAATTGTGGAATCAGTTCAGCCGTGGGCTGTTCACTACGAAACACCTGCTCGCTAATTTGATAAAAATTATCTTTTTGATTCAGCATGGTTCCCCAGTGTGGAGGACGCTGCTCCAAGGAAAGTGCAGGTGAGGTGATACATCCCACCAAACTTGAGCTACTCAGTAAAAGGGCAGCTGCTATTTTTTTATTCATACGTCTTTTATTCATGCGAGATAACGTTTCAATTCAACAGGATCATGCGCACAGATAATTTCAATGCTTTTTTCGCTTTGTGCCAGCTGTTGAATTTTATGCAAGTTATCTAGGCGCATCTGATTGTTTTCGGCAAAGACACGTTCCAGTTTATCCAAAGTTCGGAGTTTGTTTTTGGGATTAAGCTGTCGGTGTGAATAGTAAGCATCACCACAGAAGAACAGCCAGCCATCCTTTTGTTTGATGGCAATCCCGCAATGACCTTTGCTATGACCCAACAGCGGAATCAATAAAATTTCATCCTGAAATAAATTAAAACCTTGCACCTGATGCAGGTTAAACCAGGCTTCACCTTGATTCGGTTCAATAAAATTCCAGTAACGATGCTGTTTAAATTGTTGGGTCTTATAACGTGCTTTATTTTTTAGGGAGAAAAAATTTTGCGTTGCATTATATTCACTGGACAGCACATGTACGGTGGCATGCGGAAAATCTGAGATACCACCGGCATGATCAAAATCCAGATGTGAAACCAGAATATGCCTGACATCTTGCGGGCTAAAGCCTAAGCGCTGGATTTGTGCAATGGCAGTCAGTTCTAAATTGTTTTCTATCCGACCTAAACGCGAAACCAGGTTGCCTAAGCGGGCTTTGCTATGCAGATAATCCTGTATGCCGAGGCCAGTATCAACCAGAACCAATCCTTGATCGGTCTCGAGTAGCAGGCAATGACAAACTACTTTGGCATGTAAACCTTTTTGTCCAAACAGTGGACCACAAACCGGGCACATGGTGCCACAGTGCAAATGATGAATCTTATAAATCACAATATTTATTCTTAAGATGATTAGGCGTATTTATAAACTGTCGCTGATATAAACACCAACTTGATTTTGTAATTCAATTGATTAGCCCAATAAAAAAGCCCGTCCTAAGAGAGGCTTTAGCAAGATCAGGATCTGGCTCGTCATTTATTTATTTCCTGACAATTGAGGCATAGCTTCTTCTCTTCTTGCGGAATGTATTCCTCAGGGCAAAGTAGTGCTTTGCTTATCTTGTACTACGCGCTTCGCTTGTCTTGCGAATACTTAAAGCAGTGCTTTAAGTATTCTCAGGCTGTGGCGTCAAACGTAAATAAGGTGTAACCGCCGTATAGCCTTTAGGGAAACGTTGTTTGATTTCGTCCTCATCTTGAAGAGAAGGCACGATCACCACATCTTCACCTTGTTGCCAGTTGGCAGGGGTCGCTACTTTATGATTATCCGTCAGTTGAAGTGAATCGACGACACGTAGAATTTCATTAAAGTTACGGCCCGTAGAGGCAGGATAGGTAATAATTAAACGCACCTTTTTGTTTGGATCAATAATCACCAGAGAACGCACAGTCAAAGTTTCACTGGCATTCGGATGGATAAAGTCATAAAGCGTAGACACTTTACGATCTTGATCGGCAATGATCGGAAAATTCACTGCAGTGTTTTGCGTTTCGTTAATGTCGTTAATCCAGCCTTTATGGGATTCAACATCATCAACCGACAGGGCAATGGCTTTTACGCCACGCTTATCAAATTCATCTTTCAGCTTTGCAGTATAGCCAAGTTCAGTGGTACAGACCGGAGTGTAGTCGGCAGGATGGGAAAACAAAACCCCCCAGCTGTCACCCAAAAAATCATAGAAATTAATGGTGCCTTCACTTGAGTCCTGCTCAAAATTGGGTGCGGTATCGCCTAGACGTAATGCCATTTTTTATTGCCTCAAATTATTTGTTATAAACTTTGATGAGATCTAATATGGCGCAATTTTTTTTCCAAGGAAAATAGCGTTTTTGTATTTCTTTATGAGGAAATGGAATATACAGCCTGGGTCTGATTTGTAAAATCTGTATAAATGACGGATTTAATGACTATATTGGCTGTTTAAAATTTGTTACATTGTTTTCCTTAGCTGTCATGTGCTAGAACAAATGATCAGAATTTTTTTATGGGTTTTGTGCAAAACCCTTGTACTTCAAATTTCTAGCACCATAATAACGACTGAGAAAAAATTTATTCATTCGACAAGCAAGATTTAGAGAGTCTATTCATGTTGGCAAGTCTGATCGGAGGCATCTTCGGTACCAAAAATGAGCGCGAACTCAAACGCATGCGTAAAATCGTAGATAAGATTAATGCGCTCGAGCCGACGATATCTGTACTAAGCGATGCAGACTTATCTGCAAAAACTGAAGAATTCAAACAACGATATAACAAGGGCGATGGCCTGGATAAATTATTGCCTGAAGCATTTGCGGTTTGTCGCGAAGCGGCAAAACGAATCATGGGGATGCGTCATTACGATGTACAGCTGATTGGTGGTATTACCCTTCACGAAGGTAAAATTGCAGAAATGCGTACCGGTGAAGGTAAAACCCTGATGGGTACCTTGGCGTGTTATCTAAATGCGATTAGTGGTCAAGGGGTGCATGTCATCACCGTGAATGACTATTTGGCACAACGTGACGCCGAACTCAACCGCCCATTATTCGAATTCTTGGGTTTAAGCATTGGTATTATTTATTCAATGCAAAATCCGAGCGAAAAAGCCGAAGCCTATCGTGCCGATATTACTTACGGTACCAACAACGAATTTGGTTTTGACTATCTTCGTGACAACATGGTGTTTTCGCTGGCAGAAAAAAAACAGCGTGGCTTATGTTATGCCATTATCGATGAGGTCGATTCGATCCTGATTGATGAAGCACGTACACCCTTGATCATTTCCGGTCAAAGTGATGACTCTTCACAACTCTATGCTGCAATCAATAGCATTCCACCAAAATTGACCCCGCAAAAAGAAGAAAAAGTACCAGATGGCGGTCACTTCTGGATTGATGAAAAACAACGCTCTGTTGAAATGACAGAAGTCGGTTATGAAACCGTTGAACAAGAACTCATTGAAATGGGCTTGCTGGCAGAAGGCGAGAGCTTGTATTCATCGGCTAACTTGAACTTGGTTCATCATGTTTCAGCTGCCATTCGTGCGCATTATCTTTATCAACGTAATGTCCAGTACATCATCAATGATGATGAAGTGATTATTGTGGATGAAAATACCGGTCGTACCATGCCGGGTCGTCGCTGGTCAGAAGGCTTGCACCAAGCGGTTGAAGCAAAAGAAGGTCTGGAAATTCAACCTGAAAACCAGACCCTTGCGACCACTACTTTCCAGAACTATTTCCGTTTATACAAAAAGCTTTCAGGTATGACCGGTACTGCTGATACCGAAGCTGCGGAAATGAAAGAAATTTACGGTCTGGATGTCGTGCTGATTCCAACGCATCGTCCAATGATCCGTAATGACCAAAACGATTTAATTTATTTAAACCGTAATGGTAAATACAACGCGATTATTCAAGAAATTCAAAATATTCATGAAGCAGGTGTTGCGCCGATCCTGATTGGTACAGCAACCATTGAAGCCAGTGAAATTCTTTCTGATAAATTGAAAGAAGCCGGTATTGTTCACGAAGTGTTGAATGCAAAACAACACGAACGTGAAGCTGACATTATTGCGCAAGCGGGTTCACCCAATGCGGTAACCATTGCCACCAATATGGCGGGTCGTGGTACCGATATTTTGCTCGGCGGTAACTGGAAAGCCAAACTGGCCAAAATTGAAAATTATACCGCTGAAGATGAAGCACGCTTAAAAGCCGAATGGGAACAAAACCATGAAATGGTGTTAAGTTCTGGCGGTTTGCATATTATTGGTTCAGAACGTCACGAATCTCGTCGTATCGATAACCAGTTGCGTGGTCGTGCCGGACGTCAAGGTGACCCGGGTGTTTCGCGTTTCTACCTGTCGCTTGAAGATGATCTGATGCGGATCTTCGCGGGTGACCGTGTTGTTGGCATGATGCGTGCGATGGGCTTGCAAGAAGATGAAGCCATTGAACACAAAATGGTGTCACGTTCGATCGAAAATGCGCAACGTAAAGTAGAAGCACGTAACTTCGACATTCGTAAGAACCTGTTGAAATACGATGACGTGAATAATGAACAACGTAAGATTATTTATTCACAGCGTGATGAAGTGCTTACTGAAAGTACTTTGCAAGAATATATCGAAGAAATGCATCATGAAGTGATCAAAGGTGTAATTGCGAATTATATTCCACCTGAATCAATTCATGATCAATGGGATATTGACGGTTTAGAACGTGCATTGCGTGATGATCTGGGCATCGATTTGCCGGTGAATCAATGGTTGGAACAAGATCGCCGTTTAGATGAAGAAGCTTTGGTTGAACGTATTTCTGATGAAATTGTGAATCGCTATCGTGATCGTCGTCAGCAAATGGGTGATGAATCTGCAGCCATGCTGGAACGTCATTTCATGTTAAGCGCTTTGGACCGTCACTGGAAAGAACATTTGGCGGCAATGGATTACTTGCGTCAAGGCATTCATTTACGTGGCTATGCACAAAAAAATCCAGAGCAAGAGTATAAGAAAGAAGCATTTAACTTGTTTGTAAATATGCTTGCAGTGATCAAGTCGGATGTGATCACTGACCTTTCACGTGTACATGTGCCTACAGCTGAAGAATTGGCTGAAATGGAAGCACAGAAACAGGCTCAAGCTGAAGCGATGCAGTTGAATCTTTCTCATGCGGAAGTGGATGGCTTAATCGGTGATACGGCTGAAGACCTGGATGCACAATATACGCCAGTCGATGAGCAAGAAATTATTCCACCTGCAAGTCGTAATGCGCCATGCCCATGTGGTTCAGGTTTAAAATACAAACAATGTCACGGTAAAATTTAATTTTACCCAGACTGTGAAGCCACTTTAAATATTCCTCTTGTTGGTTAAGAGGGGCGATCTAAAGTGGCTTTTTTAATTCTTTCTAAATACACGATTTAGTTTTTCAAGATGTGAATACGTTTGCAGAGAATTAGATTAAATGGTATTTAGTTGCATATCGAACATTGAAAAGCGGAAAAGACAATGAAAAAAGTATTACAACCATTGATGATTGCAGCTTTAGCTATTCCTACTTTGACTTTTGCAAATAATGCAGCTCAAACCACAACCGTAGACAAAGTACAGGCTGCCCGTGGTGCAACAACAGCTCCGGCAGTTGCTCAAGACGGTAACATTACAGTTGCAAGCCCACGCACTGGTATCCGTTATACTTTTGCTAATCCGAATCAACGTCCAGTGGTATTGGAAACTGCAGCGGTGACTGCAGCCAATGCGGCCAATGTGAACCGTATAGTGGCTTCAAACCCTGCTTTGTCTCCAGCAAGTCAAGAAAAAGCCAAACAGGTATTATTGTCAGAAGCGACCCAATTAGCATCTAACTAAACCGATGCTATTTTTTAAAACCAGTCTGCGGACTGGTTTTTTTTGTGCGTGGAAACCTCAATCCGATAAAAAATAAATCAAACCAAGTGTTCTGCTCGATTTTTTAGCCAATTTCTACTAAGCTGTGTTTTTATCACGAACTTATTTGGAAGTTTAAAAATGGCGGTCGGCGACGTAACAATGCCACAGATGCATGTGGTTAAAGGTGTGAAAATTGGTTCAGCTGAAGCGTATGTGCGCTATCCGAACCGACGCGACCTGGTCATTTTTGAATTTGCTGAAGGTTCCAATGCGGCCGGTGTATTTACCCAAAATGCATTTTGTGCTGCGCCGGTACATATTTGCAAAGCACATCTTCAGCTAGGCAATCCACGCTATTTAGTGATTAATACCGGTAATGCCAATGCAGGTACTGGTAAAATCGGCATGGCGAATGCTGAAGCGACTTGTGTGAAACTGGCTGAACTTGCTGGCGTATCTGCAAGTGAAATTTTACCCTTTTCAACCGGGGTGATTGGTGAGCAATTGCCTATTGAACGTTTAATGACAGGCCTGCAACCGGCACTGGATTCATTACGCGATGATGCCTGGTTAGATGCCGCGACTGGCATTATGACCACAGATACTTTACCTAAAGGTGCATCTGAACAATTTGAGCTAGATGGCCTGATGTATACCATGACCGGGATCTCAAAAGGTGCGGGCATGATTCGCCCGAATATGGCGACCATGCTCAGCTATGTAGCCACAGATGCACCAATCAGCCGTGAATTGGTACAGCAGCTGTTAAAAACAACAGTAAACGTTTCATTCAACCGTATTACGGTCGATGGCGATACCTCAACCAATGACTCCTGTATTTTTGTAGCGACTGGTCAAGCTGGTGGTGCAGAAATCACCTCGACTGATGATGCACGTTATGCTGCGGTTCTGGATGTTTTAATCCGAGTGATGAAGCGTCTAGCACAACTGATTGTTCGTGATGGCGAGGGTGCAACCAAATTCATTACTGTGGCAGTAGAAGGCGGTGCAGATACCCAGGAATGTTGCGATATTGCCTATAGCATTGCGCATTCACCTTTGGTGAAAACTGCATTTTTTGCGTCTGATCCAAACTGGGGACGTATTCTTGCCGCGATTGGTTATGCCGGTGTTAAAAATTTAGACGTTGAAAAAATCCAGGTTTGGTTAGATGATGTACAGATCTGCAAAGATGGTGGTGCGGCAGCGGACTATACGGAAGAAGCTGGCGCGCGTGTGATGTCTCAAGCTGAAATGACCATTCGTGTTGATTTAGGACGAGGTCAGGCTAAAGACACGGTCTATACCTGCGATCTGTCTTATGACTATGTCAAGATCAATGCAGATTACCGTTCTTAAGTTTAGTTGAATGAAAAAAGCCTCCGTAGTGAGGCTTTTTTATAATGTAAAGTTTTTAATGACTGGTCAAAAAAGCAAGCTGCCATTCTGATCGGTGAATTGAGTGTACTGCTTCTAGTCTAACAAGCACTAAGGATAGAGAATACGTTTATGAATGATGCGACCAATTTAATTGCCAATGAGGCTAAATCGATTGTGCAGGCGCATTTAGATCGTTTAGGCGAGCCTAAAGATATTCATTTGAGTGATGAAGTCAAACAGGAAAAGTTTGCGCAAATTATCGCAGAACTCAAAAAACGCGACGCTGTCCTTGTCGCTCACTATTATTGCGATCCCGAAGTTCAGGAACTGGCTGAACTGTCTGGTGGCTGTGTTTCAGATTCATTGGAAATGGCACGTTTTGGCCGTGACCATCCCGCTTCAACCTTGGTTGTGGCGGGTGTGAAATTCATGGGAGAAACATCGAAAATTCTTTCTCCTGAAAAAACCGTGTTGATGCCAACGCTAGAAGCGACCTGTTCTCTGGATTTAGGTTGCCCTGTCGATGAGTTTACTGCGTTCTGTGATGCGCATCCTGATCATACTGTGGTGGTATATGCCAATACATCCGCAGCCGTCAAAGCCCGGGCTGATTGGGTGGTGACATCGAGCTGTGCAGTCGAAATTATTGAACATCTAGATAGTTTGGGTGAAAAGATTATTTGGGCTCCAGATCAGCATCTCGGTCGTTACATCCAGAAGAAAACCGGTGCAGACATGTTGCTTTGGGATGGCGCTTGTATCGTGCATGAAGAATTTCGCGCTCGTGGCATTGCCAACATGAAAGCTCTTTATCCAGATGCAGCCGTTTTGGTGCATCCAGAGTCACCAGAATCAGTGGTGGATATCGCAGATGCGGTGGGAAGTACCTCGCAATTGATTAAAGCGGCACAAACGCTGCCAAATGAACGTTTGATTGTGGCAACCGACCGCGGCATCTTCTATAAAATGCAGCAAGCCGTGCCAAATAAGATTTTGATTGAGGCGCCAACAGCAGGCGAAGGCGCAACGTGTCGCTCTTGCGCACATTGTCCTTGGATGGCAATGAACGAATTGGATGGAATTTTAGCGGTTTTACAAAAGGGTGATCAAGAAATACACGTCGATCCAGCCCTTGCAGAACGCGCTAAATTACCTCTTGATCGCATGTTAAACTTCAGTACCAATTTAAAACGCTAATAATTGTATATAAAATGGCTAAAGTGCTTGATAAATATACATTCGAAGCGTTTTTTTGATTTTTTTTAACTCTAGGTGTTGACGTTGCGAAGCGTCACGCCTAGAATGCACACCGTACCGCATGAAGTGCAGTATGAAGCTAAGATGAATCGGAGCATGGCGCAGCTTGGTAGCGCACCTGGTTTGGGACCAGGGGGTCGTAGGTTCGAATCCTACTGCTCCGACCAATTCTTCAAGGCGAAGGTTTTGTGGTATTTATATCATAGTTCATGCGCCTGTAGCTCAGTAGGATAGAGCATCCGCCTTCTAAGCGGATGGTCACAGGTTCGAATCCTGTCAGGCGCACCATTTATGGTAGCTTGATACTTTAGAATCTGAAATGTTGTAACGGTGGATGTAGCTCAGTTGGTAGAGCCCCGGATTGTGATTCCGGTTGTCGTGGGTTCGAATCCCATCATTCACCCCAATTCGGAGCATGGCGCAGCTTGGTAGCGCACCTGGTTTGGGACCAGGGGGTCGTAGGTTCGAATCCTACTGCTCCGACCATCTTTCTAAAAGATGATATAAATAATCCGCTTAAATGCGGTTTTTTTATGCCTGAAATTTAATAATAACATTCAACATTCAACATTCAACATTCAACATTCAACATTCAACATTCAACATTCAACATTCAACATTCAACATTCAACATTCAACATTCAACATTCAACATTCAACATTCAAATGGTTTGAATAATCTTTAGTGATCACAATTTAAATATCAGAAGCAATTTAATCATTGTCGAGGATGCAATATAAAACCAGTTGAGCAGGGAGGGAGCTCATTTAGCACATGAAAGGATTTTCTTAAATAAAATAAAAAAAGCTTCGTTGTGTTGATTTGTTTGATGGGTGATTTTTTTTAGATCTGGCGACTCTATTTGGATTTTATGTATTTTTTACTGGTCTATATTGTATTTAGCAGTGAGTTTGATTCTCTGGTTTGAAGGTGAATAAGAATATGATGAATGCAGGATATAAAAACAGAAATGAAAATAATAAAATGATGCGGATTTGGGTTTTATTTAGCTGGTTTGTAAGGTTTAAGCCAAAAACGTTGTGAATTTAAACTTAAAAATAAGAAAATCGCTCGATTTTGCAGAATAAATAAACAGTCGAAAGATTATTGGTAAAATAATGCGGAAAAGGGGTTGCAGCTGCCCTGAAATACTGTAGAATGCACATCCATCGGCGGTGATGTTGATTAAAACTTGTTGAGAAACAAGGATTTAGCCTGAAGGGTAAAATCTGGAAGTCTTGAAGAGGTTTGGAAATAATCAACAAAACCTGTTGACTATTCTTGTAAAGAGAGTAGT
>NZ_SJNZ01000050.1 GCF_004331155.1 Acinetobacter terrestris | reverse complement strand
AACCCTCAACAAAATGCCTATGTTGAACGATTTAATCGCACAGTTCGATACGAATGCCTAAACCAATATTTATTTAGAGAGCTTAGTGAGGTTCAAGACTGTACAACCTTATGGCAGTACTTTTATAATCATGAACGACCTCATATGTCAGTAAATGGTTGTCCACCTAATTTTAAACAATAACAAGGGCTTTGGATTTTCTACCCATTAGTTCAATTAAAAATGGGGGTATTACCCAGTCGTTCCAATGCCATATCTATTGATTCTATTGATTCTATTGATTCTATTGATTCTATTGATTCTATTGATTCTATTGATTCTATTGATTCTATTGATTCTATTGATTCTATTGATTCTATTGATTCTATTGATTCTATTGATTCTATTGATTCTATTGATTCTATTGTGATTGAGAAATATTCAATTTCTCGATCAATATAAAATATCATCTGGAATGATTAAAAAATTGATAAAAAAATCTGGAGAAGAAAATGCATAAATATCTTGCTGAATCCGGTATGGAGTAGCGATGTTGCTTTTTTTGCGAAAACTGCCGCTTTAAGCTAGCTTTGGCTATTCTGGGCCGCGCCTATTTCTGGCGCCATTCGGTGCTCTGATTTATAAAGGGGTTACTCCTGAAAAAGACTAAAAATTCTAGCGATAAAAAAAGCTCACAGATGTGAGCTTTTTTTATGTTCCATGTGGAACATGGGGCGGCTTATAAGAACGGATTTTCAATTTCCTGTTCATCTTGACGATCAATTTTTTCAGGTAAATGAGGTTCATTTTCTAAAGCACTGACGACTTCATTCAAAAAAGCCTGTAAAGCTTTAGCCGCCTGCAAGCCAGCCTGGTCTTTAGTCAGCTGTAAATTGCCATAAATACTGACACAATCTTCTTGGTTTTCTAAGGTCAAGTCGTGAATGGCATGTGATTCGGTACCATTTTCAAAAGGCTTAAACATTGTTTTCTCACTTGTCTTTATTGTTGTTTAAAAAGTAGGATGATTTCCATCATCCTACCTAAAAAAGGCTTACTTCAACAACTGTAAAATGTACTGTAAAAGTCCTTCAATCAATTGTTTAACAATCGCATCTTGGGTATTTGGATCAATCGTTGATGCCGCATTCTTGTTCCCAGCCGATGATGCAGTGGTAGCGGCTGAAGACATCGAACTTACAGAGGAAGATTTAAACTCTTTTTGCAAAGCGCTAAGCGCATCTGCACTGACTTCTTCAGCACACTGGCTTTCTGCGTCCCAATGTGAATAGGCAATTTTCTGAGTCGCTTTGACCGCACTTGCCCTTAATGGCAAATTGTAAGTATTGCGCTTTTGGTCTTCTGTTAACTGAGGGAAAATATTAATTCCTATCAGATCTTCCAGCGCACATATGCTAATAACCTGCACTTTGGGTGCGGTACTTTTTAGGGTATTGTCGGCGTAGTACACCCCTGCCGCCCCTGTTTTAGGCATATAGATGGCTTTGTAGGTCGCTGTTGGGACAATCACACCCTGACCAATCGTTTTGAGTTTTTTCGCAGAATATACCGGTCCAGTGACCACATACACATCTTGCTTCTGCTTGGTCACAATCGCACGTGTGGCTTCTTCTAGCTCACGCCAGACCTGCTGATTATTTTTTGGCGCTTGCGGCACCATATTGGCTAAAGAGAAACTGTCATTTTGTGCAGCTTTGGTGGGCATATCTGCATTTGGCGCCATATGTCCACGGTCATAGCCTGAGGCTTTATAGTCCGGCAATGTCGCACGATGCTCTACTTTGACTTTGGTTTCTTCATGAAAACTGTCTTCACGCGGAATTTTTTGGCTTAAGCGCTGTGGAGTCAGGGCTTCTGCCACCCACAAAGGTGTTTTCGATACACCTGAATACATCACATTGAAGCCATTAAAACACAGCGGATAGGTGTTTTTATTGAGACTTTCTTTTGCTAGATAAGGTGGAATATCACGATAAAATTGATCTAAACACGCCGAATTTGACGAAGATGGCAATGAAACCAATTGCTGGATTTTTTCTTGTCCAAATGCAATCGCAAAACTACTGGTCGCGACTAAACCCAAAATAATTTTTAGGCTATTTTGATTTAAAAGTTGAACCCAAGATTTACTGGTTTTACGTTTCTTAATTGCCATTTCTAGATAAACACCCATTTTCCACGAGCTTAACAAGCAGAGAAAATGAAGTATATGTAGCGAAAGTTGTTTGCTTAACATTTAAGCAAAACCTGCTCAACAAAAGCACAGTCGTTGTAACAGTATGTCTCATTTTCTAAGGCTTTTATGAAGACTCTTAATGACTTTACGTATGTTTGATTGAAAAACCGATCCTAATTATGACAAGGTAAAAAACACGAAAGATCACGCAAGATTCAGAATTATTTTTCTACGGAGTATTTTATGCATTCGAAGCTTTTAGGTTTAAGTCTCGTTACAGGACTCATGAGTGCAACTGCATTCGCAGAACCGGCAATTCAACCTGGCGATTCTTTAGAAAGCTTATCTAAAGTTAAAGTGACGACTACCGTGAATGGTCAAGCAGTTTCAATTCAAGATTTAGTGGCAAGCGGCCAAATCCGTCTTGTTGATCCAAGCCAGATCGCTACTGCCCCTAATCAAGCTCAAGCTGGGTCTGAGATAGAACAAGTACAAAGCAATTCAGCGACAGATGCAAATGCACCACAAGCTGCAGATCTAAATACAACAGCACAAACAGCTGAAGCCGCTCAAGCAACATCCGAGACCGAAGTTCAAACCACTGCAGCTGCAGATGAAACTGCGCCACAAGCGGCAGACATGAGTACAACAGCACAAGTTGAAGCATCACCAGAGCAAGCAAACAGTCCTGCTCTTGAGCAAACTGCTCAAGCTGCATCTGAAAGTGCAGATCCAATGCAATCTAATGCTGAATTAGCTGCACAACAAACTGAACAAGTGATGGATCAAGAAGCTGCAGCTGCACAAGCGCCAGTGACTGATGCCAGTGAAAATATGGCTGCTGCCCCAATGACTTCATCTTCTGCTGATGCACCAGTCACTGCTGCAGATGTTAATGCTGCAGATATGTCACAAGCAGATGTAAGCAATGAGGCTGCTGCTGCACCGGTGAATACTGCTGAAACAAATGAAGCATTTGCTGCTACACCTGAAGCCGCACAACCGAATGATGCTGTACAGGCAGCACCAGAAGCTGATCTTAGCGATGCACCATTGAATGCTTCTCCAGAGGCTCCTGCTGCAGAACAAACAGAGAACTAATCACTCTCTTTTCAGGGCTTTCATCCTCCAGATAAAAAAAACCAAGGATTTTCCACCTTGGTTTTTTTATGGTCTGCTGTTTAACCCACTAGATTTCTTAAAACATTAGATTTCGATTTGACTGCCCAGCTCAACCACCCGGTTAGGCGGAATTTGATAAAAATCACTGACTGGACTGGTATTGCGCTGCATGGAAATAAACAGTTTTTCACGCCATGGAGACAAGCCTTCTCCCAGCGTATGCACCAGTCGATCACGCGAAATAAAGAAGCTCATTTGCATCATGTCGAAGTCAAAACCTAATTTTCGATAAGCCTGTTGCAGAGCCTCTGGAATATTGGGCATATCTTTAAAACCGTAATACACTGAAATACGATAGAAACGGTCATTCAGTTTTTCGACTTTGGTCCGCTCTTCTTCTTCCACATAAGGAATATCACGGGTCATTACCGTCACCATTATATTCAGCTCATGCAGTACCTTGTTGTGCTTAATATTGTGCAACATGGCATGCGGCACGATATTTGGCGTACCTGTCAGGAAGACCGCGACCCCGGGTACAAACTGGGTTTCCGCACTCATACCGATACTTTTGATGAACAGATCGATGGGCAAGGCATCTCTTTCCAAACGTTCCAGCACAATTTCGCGTCCGGCTTTCCAGGTCATCAAAAGGGTATAAACCACTGCACCAATCAAGATTGGCACCCATCCACCAGAAATAATTTTTAATGAGGTGGATGCAACAAAGACCGAATCAATCATTAAAAATGGCACGGCAAATAACAGAACTTTCCACACCGGCCAACGCCAGAAACCATAGGCCAGAAACGAAATTAAAATCGTACCGCACAGCATGGTCATGGTGACGGCAACCCCATAAGCACTGGCGAGGTTGGCACTATTTTCAAACAATAAAATCAGGATCACCACCGAAATGAACAACACCCAGTTAATGAACGGCAAATAGATTTGACCTTGTTCAACATCCGAAGTGTGATGCACGGTTAAGCGTGGCAAATAGCGCAGTTGAATCGCCTGATTGGTCATTGAGAACACGCCCGTAATGACCGCTTGTGATGCAATGACGGCGGCTGCCGTTGCCAGACCAATCATGGGAAATAAAGCCCAGTCGGGAACCAGCATATAGAATGGATTGGCAATCGCGTCTGGGTTACGCAGCAACAATGCTCCCTGTCCTGCATAGTTAAACAGCAGACAAGGTAAAACAATAATAAACCAGGCCAGACGGATCGGTAAGCGACCAAAATGCCCCATATCTGCATACAGCGCTTCACCACCGGTCATGGTCAAAATAACCGCGCCCATAGTCAGGAAAGCCACATAGGGTTGATGCACAACGAAATTAAAAGCCCAATGCGGACTGACCATGGTCAATACAAATGGGGTTTGGATAATACTCCACACGCCCAGTGCACCAATGGATAAAAACCAAACCATGGTTAATGGTCCAAAGAATTTCCCCATGGTCGCCGTGCCATGCCGTTGTACCAGAAATAATCCCGCCAAAATACCAATCGCCAAAGGCATTAGCCACTGGTTAAACATGGGTGTCGCGATACTTAAGCCTTCAATCGCAGACAAGATAGAAATGGCTGGGGTAATGATGCCGTCACCAAAGAACAGCGATGCACCAATAAATCCTAAAGCAATCAGATAAATCTTTTTGTTCTCGGCAATGCGTGAGGTTCGCAGGTTCAATGCCAATAACGACATAATCCCGCCTTCACCATTATTGTCCGCACGCATAATGATGGTGACATATTTGAAACTGATGGTCAGCATCATGCACCAAAAAATCAGCGACAAAATTCCAAGCACGGATGCTTCACTAATAGCAAGATGGGCGGTGAGGAAACATTGCCGAAGGGCGTACAATGGACTGGTACCAATGTCTCCGAATACAACCCCCAGCGCTGCGAGGGTAATCACAGGCAAGGCGGCTTTCTTTGCAGTACTTTGCATATTTTGTCTTCGTTTTTCGACACTATTTTTTCGCCATCATATCACCGAGATAAAACTTTTGCTTTAAATCAATTGTTTCAACTTGGCAGAGTTGCTTTTTTTGGTTATCATCGCGGCGCAATGGTGAGGTGTCCGAGTGGCTTAAGGAGCACGCCTGGAAAGTGTGTATACGTTTGCGCGTATCGAGGGTTCGAATCCCTCTCTCACCGCCAGAATTTAAAAAAGGCTTAAATCGAACGATTTAGGTCTTTTTTTACGCCTGCAGCATAGGATGATGAGCCATATCTCGTTAACTTTGGCGGGATATTTGACGGTACATTGTTTTATTCATCATGGATTGCATATTTTTGCAGTCTTTAGAAATTTTTAGCGATGATGCACGAAAAAAATTCTAACTTATTAAAAATAGAATGATTAATACCAATTCAGATATTTAAAAGCAGTAAAGCAGACCACTTTTCCTAAACAAATGGGATAATATGATCTAACTTAGGCCCAATATTGAGGATTCATATGAGTTTTTTAACAAAGAAAAATAAAGCGAGCTTTGTATTCTTTATCATCACACTTTACTCATTCATTGGATTCGGTTTGGGTTATATCATTTGGGAATACTTTTTATAAAAGCGTCATTGCGCTGTCCCTTTTAAAATATCCTAAAGCCAAATAGAGCAGATATTTTATGGGGGAGTTGCCGCTAGGTTAAAATTAAAGGGGAAGTTTAGTCGGGTTGCTATCTTCCCTTCGATCCTTCTGTATCAACCCATCTTCCAAAAATTCGTCTTTATCTCATCCATATCATTTATTTATTTAACCTGAGTTCGATCTAAAAAAGAGTAGAAAAAAAGCCTTAGTATTTGTAACGTATTGGTTCTCAAGACAAAACATTAAAACACAAGGCTTTCTATGGATCATATTACCGAATTATTTTGTATTTTGGATGATTTTTGCAAAATCTTTGATGAATCCTTAGAGAAATCTCTTATTGCCCACCAAAATCAGCAAACTCAAAAATCTGCTTTGAGCCTTTCTGAAG
>NZ_SJNZ01000005.1 GCF_004331155.1 Acinetobacter terrestris | reverse complement strand
TGGAAAAAGCATTGGCATACACTGAAAAGTGAATAGATAAGACCAAAGCAAGTATCCATAAACAGTTGTGCTGGCGACAATAGCAAGAGTGAACCACCTGATCCCTTCCCGAACTCAGAAGTGAAACCTCTTTGCGCTGATGGTAGTGTGGGGTTACCCATGTGAGAGTAAGTCATCGCCAGCTCATTAATTCTAAAATCCCCCTCCGCATATGCAGAGGGGGATTTTTTTAGGCGCGGAATAAATAGAACAAATGTAAAAGCAGAAAAGACATTAGATCTACAATTTCTTATTATTTTCAGGCTTGTAGTCTATGAAAGAACTCATGCAAAATATTTAATATAAAAAATATAGGAATAGAATATGCTGCAAAATTTTTAGACGATCATCAGGAAAATAAGTACGGATTTTGGTATAGGTGGAGGTAAGTTGCTAAATTTATATTTGTATTGTTAAAGCATAGAATTAGAAATCAAAAAATAACAAGAAAATTAGATATTCCGCTCCTCCATTCATCTTATGTTGATTATAAAAGCCCATTATTTGGTAAATTTTTAAAATATTTTATAGGCATCAATTTAAAGAAAAAATCCGTATATTTGATCCTTTTTATAATTAAATAAATGAATTAATTTAAAATTTATGAAAAATTGAGCTAAATAAAAACTTAAATTAGGCTGAATGATTGTATAAATTTTGATTTTTCTGTGTTATAAAATTTAAAAGCGGCATAAAAATTGCTTATAAGTCGCAGAATTAAGAGGAACTTTAAGAATGAAGTTATCGGTTGGATTAAGAGTTGCGAACTCCTTGTCGTTGACACCGCAGTTGCAGCAGGCCATTCGTTTGCTTCAATTATCGAGTTTAGAGCTTGAGCAAGAAATTCAAATTCAACTTGATAGTAACCCCTTATTAGAAAAAATAGAAGAACAGTCAAATATCGAAAGCCTATCTTCTTTGGAAGAGCAAGAACATGATAATAAAGACTTAACCAATGAATTAAATGCCAATACTTTACCGGATGATTTACCTGTCGATACCGATTGGGATGATGTTTATACGCATCAGCCAACAAGTCTAGGTACACCTGAATATGAAGAACGAGAAGATAATCGTCAAGGTCATTTAGGCTTAAAAGAGCATATGCTTGAACAGATTAATTTATTGCATTTTTCACAAGTCGATAAACTGATTGCGCATTGTATTGTTGATTCTTTGGATGAAAAAGGCTTTTTGGATGCAGAAATTACAGAAATAACTACCTCCGTTCAGCATTTACTGGAATCTATGGATTACGACGATGAAGTCGAAGATGATGAAGTGATGGTGGTTTTAAAACATATTCAGCATCTTGATCCTCCTGGTGTTGCATCACGTAATTTGGCTGAATGTTTATTGGTGCAGTTGGATACTCTACCTGCGCAAACCGCATATCGTCGTGAAGCCATAACTTTATTGAATCATTATGAATTATTGATTTCGAATGAATTACCAAAACTGGTTAAGCAGACAGGTTTAAATCCGGATCAATTAAAGTGTGCAGTTGATTTGTTGAAAACGTTAAAAGCCTATCCTGGGATGGAGTTTGAGGAAAAAGATTCAGACTATCAAATTCCAGATGTTGTGGTAATGAAAAAAAATCACCATTGGCAGGTGCAGTTAAATCCGGATATCATGCCGAAATTACGTATTAATTCATTTTATGCCAATATGATTAAGCGTGCCGATCAGAGTAATGATAATCAATATTTGCGCAATCAAATGCTGGATGCAAAAAACTTTATTAAAAGTGTAGATGAGCGGCATAAAACCTTATTAAAAGTTGCAAGCTGTATTGTTGAACATCAAAAGATGTTTTTAGAAATTGGTGCAGAAGGCATGAGACCTTTGGTGCTGCGTGATATTGCTGAAGAAGTAGAGTTGCATGAGTCTACGGTATCGCGTGTAACCACCAATAAATTTATGGTGACACCGCGCGGTCTATTTGAATTGAAGTATTTCTTTTCCAGTCATGTTGCAACAACTTCGGGTGGCGAAGCATCTTCTATCGCAATTCGTGCCAAAATTAAAAAGTTGGTTTCTGAAGAAAATCCGCGCAAACCCTTATCAGACAATATCATTGCCAATTTATTGAAAGAAGATGGGATTGATGTCGCGCGTCGAACGGTGGCTAAATATCGGGAGTCGTTACATATTCCGTCATCTTCTGAACGAAAAGTCTTGATCTAAATTTTAAAGTGTGGCTATTCTAGAGATTCATTATGACAACATAATGAATCTCTTTTTATTTAAGGAATAGTCGAAATGATTTAATGTTAAATTTGCAGGATTGTATTTTTTGCTGTCATTAGATCGGCTTGAGTATTCTTTTCTAATCCTAAAAGAAGGTGAGGGATTGAACTATGCAAATAACAATTCGTGGTCATCATTTAACCATTACCCCTGCAATTGAAGAAAATATTCGCCTTAGATTTACCCAAATGATAAAACATTTAGATCAAGTAAATAGTATGCAGGTCAAACTTTCAAAAGATCATCAAATAGATAAAATTTCTAAAAAGGGCAGTGATAACCATATTGCTGAAGCTATTATTCGTTTACCTGGGATAGAGATGTTTGCTCAAGCCAGTGCCGATGATATGTATGCTGCGATTAAAAAACTAACTGAAAAGCTAAAAAGACAATTGCATAAACACCGGAAAATGCAGATGGAATATTCACCTGTGCTTGCATAGTGTGATTTTTAAACAAAAAAGGGGTTTTTTAAAGACCTCTTTTTTTATATATATAAAATGTTATGCGTTAATGATTTATTTTTCATATTTATAGTAAAATGGCAGGTTTTTACACCGTTGGTCCTATAAGAGGTCGTTGTGATGAATAGTGAACAGCTCACTGAAATTTTAAAAGCTGCTTTTCCAGAGGCTGAAGTTGCAGTTAGTGGGCAAGGCGGTAAGTTTGATCTGCGAATAGTCGATGAACAATTCGAAGGCAAGCGCCCAGTCGCACGTCAACAAACGGTTTATGCTCCGTTAAATTCATATATTGCCAGCGGTGAAGTACACGCGGTAACTATTCGTGCAATGACCAAAGAAGAATGGCGTAAAGCAAGCTTATTCGGAGCTTAGAACTAAATGGATAAATTTTTAATTCAGGGCGGTGTTAAGCTCGAAGGTGAAGTGCGTATTTCTGGTGCAAAAAATGCAGCCTTGCCTTTACTTGCAGCGATGATTCTTGCGGATACCCCGATCACCTTAACCAATGTGCCAAACCTGAAAGATGTGAATACGCTAGTGAAACTGATTGCTGGCCTGGGTATTCAAATGTCTTATGAAGGCGACACGGTTAAAGCGGATACTTCTACGTTGGACAATCAGTTTGCACCTTATGAACTCGTAAAGACCATGCGTGCTTCAATTTTGGTGCTTGGTCCATTGCTTGCGCGCTATGGTAGTGCACAAGTATCGCTTCCAGGCGGTTGCGCCATTGGTTCACGTCCTGTCGATCAGCATTTAAAAGCGTTAGAAGCTTTGGGTGCTGAAATTGAAGTGGAAAATGGTTATGTGCATGCCAAAGTTGATGGTCGCCTAAAAGGTGGCGAAGTCATCTTTGATATGGTGACTGTTGGTGGTACTGAAAATATTCTTATGGCTGCCGTTTTAGCGGATGGTGTGACTACCATTCGTAATGCTGCGCGTGAACCAGAAATTACTGACCTTGCGCAAATGCTCATTAAAATGGGTGCAAAAATTGAAGGTCTAGATACAGATACACTGGTTGTGACCGGTGTTGAAAGCTTGCATGGCTGTGAATATGCTGTCATTGCTGACCGTATTGAAACAGGTTCATACTTGGCTGCTGCTGCCATTACTGGCGGTAAAATCAAAACCACACATACCGATCCATCATTACTCGAATCTGTTTTAGACAAATTTGAAGAAATGGGCGCGGAAGTCACCCGTGGGGATGACTGGATCGAACTTGATATGATGGGTAAACGTCCGAAAGCAGTCAGTTTCCAGACCTTGCCATATCCAGAATTTCCAACAGATATGCAAGCACAGATCATGGCAGTCAATGCGATTGGTCATGGTTTTTCGACTATTTCTGAAACGATTTTTGAAAACCGTTTTATGCATGTGCCTGAGCTTTCTCGTATGGGAGCAAATATTCAGGTTGAAGGTAATGATGCTGTTGTGACGGGTGTAGATAAACTTTCTGCAGCACCGGTTATGGCAACCGATTTACGCGCTTCATTCTCTTTGGTTCTTGCGGCTTTAGCAGCAGACGGGGAAACATTGATTGACCGTATTTATCATATTGACCGCGGTTATGAAGAAATTGAAGCCAAGTTACAGGGTTTAGGTGCCCAAATTAAGCGAGTAAGTTAATGAGTGATATGAGAAACGATGATCCAAACTTTGACGTAATGGGCAATTTTGATCATGGTTTAACTTTAGCATTAAGCAAAGGACGTATCTTAAAAGAAACTTTACCCTTGCTTGAAACAGCAGGAATTAACTTACTGGAAGATCCAGATAAATCACGTAAGTTAATTTTTCCAACCACACATAAGCAAGTCCGTATTTTAATTTTACGTGCTTCGGATGTTCCGACTTATGTGGAAAATGGGGCGGCTGATTTAGGCGTTGCCGGTAAAGATGTGCTGATGGAACATGGCGCACAAAATGTGTATGAACCGCTCGATTTAAAAATTGCCAACTGTAAGTTAATGACAGCCGGTAAAGTCGGTATGGTTCATCCCAAAGGCCGTTTAAAAATTGCGACCAAATATGTGAACTTAACCCGTCAATACTATGCAAGCTTAGGTGAGCAGGTTGATGTGATTAAACTTTACGGTTCGATGGAACTTGCACCATTGGTTGGTTTGGGTGATTACATTGTCGACGTCGTTGATACCGGTAATACACTACGTGCCAATGGTCTTGAACCACTTGAAGAAATTTGCAAAGTTTCTTCTCGCTTGATTGTGAATAAAGCCAGCTTCAAACGTAAGCAGACTTTGTTGAACCCGATTCTTGCCCAGCTTGAAAAAGCCGTTGAAGAACGCGAAAGCAACAAATAAGCATCTCTGCATGCAAATTTGAAAAACCGTCACTTTGTGGCGGTTTTTTTTATGCCTGAGAAAAAACTGTAAACATTCAGTGTTTTCATCAATCTTAGCGAAAGTTAATTTCAATAAAACTGATACTGATACCGTATTATAGCTACCGACAAAGCGCATGAAAACGGGTAAACTAAAGCCTTCGAATTCAAACCATATGGGTAAATTGATGCGACGTTTATCGACCCAAGATCAAAGCTTTAAGCAAGCCTTTGCTGACTTGTTGGCTTTTGAGACAGTTAGTGATCCTGAACTTTTAAAAACCGTAGACCAAATCATTGCTGATGTGCGTCAGCATGGTGATGCTCATGTTCTTAAACTCACTCAACAATTCGATCGACATCCAGCGCATCAGTTTTCAGATCTTGAACTGACTCAGGAACAACTCAAATCCGCTTTTGAAGGCTTGGATCACGACGTTCGTGAAGCTTTAGAATTGGCAGAGAATCGAATTCGTGAATTCCACCAAGCACAAAAGCAGGATGGCTGGACTTATATCGATGCCTTGGGCAATACACTCGGTCAAAAAATTACACCGCTTGACCGTGTTGGAATTTATGTACCGGGTGGCTTAGCTTCTTATCCATCTTCAGTGCTGATGAATGCCGTACCTGCTCATGTTGCCGGTGTCGCTGAAATTATTATGGTGGTTCCAGCCCCTAATGGCGAGTTGAATCCACTGGTATTAGCGGCGGCTTATTTAGCGGGCGTACATCGGGTATTTACCATTGGTGGCGCACAGGCTGTAGCGGCATTGGCCTACGGTACAGAAACTGTTCCCGGTGTAGATAAAATTACCGGTCCAGGGAATCGCTTTGTTGCAGCGGCAAAACGTGCAGTATTTGGTCAAGTCGGTATCGACATGATTGCAGGTCCTTCGGAAATTCTGGTGTATGCGGAAGGTGACAATAACGCGAAATGGCTGGCGATGGATGTGTTGTCCCAAGCTGAACATGACACTGTTGCCCAAGCTATTTTCATCACACCCGATGAACAGCTTTTAAATGAAGTTGAGCAAGCGATTGAAGAACATCTCGCTGCATTGCCTAAAGCTGAAATTGCACGTACCTCTATTGCTAATCGTGGTGCTTTAGTTTTGGTGAAAGATCGTCAAGAAGCCATTGATTTAATTAATCAGGTTGCACCAGAACATTTAGAACTTTGCTTGGATGAAGCTCAAGAGATGTCTGAGCAGATTCGCCATGCCGGTGCGATCTTCATGGGACGTTATACCCCAGAAGCGATTGGTGACTACTGTGCAGGTCCAAACCACGTCTTGCCAACTTCAGGTACAGCGCGGTTCTCATCACCACTCGGTGTCTATGATTTCCAAAAGCGTTCAAGCTTGATCATGTGCTCTCAAGAAGGTGTGAAGACGCTAGCGAAAACCGCGGATGTCTTGGCGCAACAAGAAAACTTGGATGCTCATGCGAGATCGGCAAGATATCGTTATCAATAATTTGAATGCTGCCTTAATCTGATTCTCAACGAAAAATTCCTTCTCCCTTTGGGAGAAGGCTAGGATGAGGGCAAAGCCAATATTTCTCAGTTGGGTGCTAACCTCTCCCAAACCCTCTCCTAAAAGGAGAGGGCTTACATAAAGTAAGTTGAGTGCATTAAAGAGATAAAAACAATGTCCACCATTACGACACAACAAATGCGTTTTTGGAGTCCTGAAGTACGTGAATTAGAACCCTACGTACCGGGTGAACAACCGAAAATTCAAAATTTATTAAAGCTTAATACAAACGAAAACCCCTATCCACCCTCTCCAAAAGTGGTGGAAGCGGTACAAGCGGTATTAGAAAATTCAGCCGATGTATTGCGTTTATATCCAGATCCAGATGCGTCGCTATTAAAGCAAGCCATTGCAACTCAACAAAATGTTGATGCAAGCAATGTCTTTGTCGGAAATGGCTCAGATGAAGTGCTCGCACATATTTTTAAAGCATTTTTTGTGCAAGAGCAGCCCGTACTTTATCCAGATATTACCTATAGTTTTTATCCGGTTTATAGTCAATTCTTTGGGGTAAAAACCAAAATTTTACCGCTTAATGATGACTTTGAAATTGTGGTGGATGATTATAAACAAGCCAATGGCGGCATCATTATCACCAATCCAAATGCGCCAACCAGTATTGCATTAGGATTATCTGCAATTGAAGACGTGCTGCAATCAAATCCTGATTCAGTGGTGGTGATTGATGAAGCCTATGTCGATTTTGGGGCGGAATCTGCGGTCAGTCTAGTGGCTAAATACGAAAACTTGGTTGTATGTCAAACCACATCTAAGTCACGTTCACTGGCAGGTTTGCGTGTAGGATTTGCCATTGCTCAGCCACATCTGATTGCTGCCCTAGAAGCAGTAAAAAATAGCTTTAATTCATATCCGATGGATCGTTTTGCGATTGCTGCTGCCGTAGCTTCATTTGAAGATCAAGCTTATTTTGAAGCACAATGTCAAAAAGTGATCGACAGTCGTGAAAAGTTGGTTGCTAATTTAGAAGCAATTGGTTTTAAGGTTTTGCCTTCGAAAGCCAACTTTATTTTCGCATCACTCCCTAATAAAGATGCAGGCGAATTAGCGGCTGAATTACGTCAACGCGGCATTATTGTGCGCTATTTTAATAAGCCCCGTATCAATCAGTATTTACGTATTACGATTGGTACAGATGAACAAAATCAACGTCTTGTTGATACTTTAAAAAATGACATCTTGGCTTAAGTTCTTTTAAGAAGAGCTTAAGTTAAGCTTCTTTCTGCCATGTATTGAGTAAATCAAGCATGGCAGAAACTTTATCAAAACATTCCTGATATTCTGCATCACAATCTGAGGCAATGGTAATTCCACCACCTGCCCATAGAGATACTTCATCTTGGTATTTTTGGATGGAGCGAATCAAAATATTCCAAGAACCCGTACCATCAAAATTAAAATAACCCATCGATCCACAATAAGCACCGCGCGGCGCACCTTCAATTTCATCAATAATCTGCATTGCGCGAATTTTTGGCGCACCCGTAATCGAACCTCCGGGCAGTGCAGACATTAAGACATCAAATGGATTGATATCTTCCTTTAATGTAGCTGTGACTTCGCTCACCATATGATGAACTTGATTAAAAGATTCAATTTCAAAAAGTTGTGGTGTTTTTACTGAACCTGTTTCTGCATAAACACTTAAATCATTGCGTAGTAAATCAACAATCATCACATTTTCAGCCTGATCCTTTTTAGAATGAAGCAGTTTTTGCCTGGACTGTTCATCTTGCTTCGGGTCAGCATAACGGGGCATTGTGCCTTTAATCGGACGAGTGACAATTTTTCGATTCGCTTCAAAATTAATAAACAATTCAGGTGAACAGCTTAATAGTTCGAAGTCATTAATCTTTAAATAACCTGAATAAGGAGCATTGGTGAGTTTCCAGAATTCTTCAGCCGTAGCCAATAAGGATCCGTGAGCATTTGCTGTAAATTCTTGAGTTAGATTAATTTGATAGCAATCACCGGCTTTAATATAGTCCTGAATTTTGTTAAAAGCAGTCACATATTCATTTTTATTCCAACGCGCGCTACAAGGTTGAGTGAGAGAAAAAGAGGAAGGTTTTTTATTTTGTATTGCATCCTGAATAACTTGAAAAATACTTTCTGCCTCATCTTCATCACTAAAAAAAGTCCAACCCTGAGGGGTGGGTTTGAGGTAACTGCGATAAATACCTAAAAATAAGGTAGGCTGATTTTTTTGTTTAATCGGAACCTGTTGCTGAGCTGCATGATCATAACCGACAAAGCCAATTAATCCGCCGTTAAAATCAGAAGAATGGTTCTGAATGTTTTTTTTGAAAAAGTTATTGAAATGAATAGATTGCGATTTTTTTTGATATTGATGTAGTGAAATTCGTTGGAAATTTTTAGTGACTTGACCTTGTTTAAGCATATATTCAGATGCAAAAAAAGCGATCACAGGTTGGTTTACATTTTTTAAGTAAACCAAATGAGAGAGATGCGATAAAGCAGACAATATTTGAGCTGTACTAAGCCATTGTTCAGTCAACAGTTTTTGAAAAATAACCGGATTATTCATACGATGTTAAATTATAAAAGGCTATACATAGATCGCCTATTCTATAACAATATTTATGCATAAAAACTGTAAATACCGTTTGTCGGTAACATATGGATTACGACCAACAGCAGTTGAACAAAAAATGACAGACATATAACTTTAGTAGGGCAAACAGGCTGCTCAAGGAAAGGCTCCATTGTTGTCCAAAAACAAAAAACAACATGGAATATCGAGTGGTTGACAATCAAAAAAATAATACTCTTGGGAGAGTACAAATGAAAAAATTTACTAAACTTGCTTTAGTTTCTTCATTAGCAATTAGCGCAAATGCGATGGCAATGCAAGCAATGGATGATGCTTCATTGGGTGCTACTACTGGTCAAGATGGTATTAACATCGGGATTGGTATTTCTAAAATCGAAATCGAAAAGTTATTCATTCACGATAATGACGGTTTAGCTGCAGGTAGTCTTACTGCGGGTCAAGCGGGTTTTGGTGGTACAGGTGAAGCAGGTGCAATCTATATTAAAGGTACTGGTACAGGTATTACAGCAACCAACGGTATTGTGATTGGCGCAAACTATGACAATGGTGGTGCTTACTTACTACCTTCACGTAACTTAGCCGATTTGCAAATTGACTCTGATGCTGGTGGTGGCAATCCATTCATTAACATTGCTGCGCAAGTATCTGGTTTAGATATTCACATCGGTGAAATTGGTGTTGTGGCATCTGGTGATGTACCTGCTGCAGGTGCAGCAACAATCCGTCGTGGTGGTCAAGGTACTGAAAATGCGATCTTAACTGGTCTTTCAGTAAAAACTGGTCCAATGACTGCAAACATTCAATTAGGTGCTGCACCACAGGGCGCGATGATTAAATTGAATGCAACAATGATCGGTGGTTTAACCATTACAGATTTGGGTATTCTGGATAACTCTACCAAGCAGGGTACTGGTGATGGTACTGCAGGTAACCGTAAGGCAGGTGTAATCTATCTTGATAGCATTCAAGTGACAGATGCGAGTAGCCGTGACTTGAAATTAAATCAAAGCATCAGTGTATTTGGTGAAGAAGGTGCTGATAAAGGTTATGTACGCATTGTAAGCACGAGCGGCGCGCACGATACCTACGTAAAAGGTATTCATTTGGGTAGCAAAACTGCTGCTTCTATTGGTGATATGGAAGTTCAAGGTATGCAAACTTACTTTAGCCCAGCTCAGGGTCAATATGTTCCGGGTGCGATTATCACAATCCGCGGTCACTAAGTTTCCGTGTGAAAAAGCGCGTGTTTACACGCGCTTTTTTTTACATAAATATCGTTAAATTTTGCAAAAAATAAAAAAAATACTGTTTTTTTTTTGAAAAAAAGGTATCTTGCTAGAACAGGGAAGTAGAGTATCTACTCTAAGATCATAAAAAATGGCACATCATGCCGATAACTAGAAAAGTTAAATAATATGTTAGAGATCGCATTAGGCTCGGCATTGATGTATTACGCTGCCAAAGAAGCCTTTGATATAAAACCAAAACCAGCAGAAGCTGTGTACTACACAGAGACTTTAGACTCTCGTAATGATTCCTTTACCCGTATGCACCGTGAAACCGTACAGGTTAAACCGGCAATCATCGATCAATTTCGTGGCATTGTTCACCAAGCCTATGACTATAGTTGTGGTTCTGCTGCATTAACGACCCTATTAAATGGTTATACCAATCTTAATGCGACTTTAACCGAACAACAGGTTATGGACGGTCTAATGAAGTTTGGTGAGACAGACAAGATTGTTGAACGCCGTAGCTTTTCACTGCTGGATATGAAACGCTTTGTCAGCGCAATTGGCTTTGAAAGTGGGGGGTATCGCGGTGAATTTAGTGATTTGGTGAAACAGGGACAACCTGCCATTGTACCGATTTCCTATGCAGGTTTTAAACATTTCGTGGTATTTAAAGCGTATAAAAATGGCCGTGTCTATGTCGCTGATCCTGCATTGGGGAATATTAGTTTCGATGAAGTGCGTTTTAAAGAGATTTGGGAAAATAACACTTTATTCTTAATTAATGTTGCGCCAGAAAACCGCAAAAATTTATTGGCTTTACAAGATTCGGATATGCGTCATGTAGAAGACGCAACCGTGAATCGTTATGCCTTGGTGAGTATGCAATACCCGCAATTTTATATGGATAAAATTGCCGACAAAGCATCTACGATTCGACTTGATAAAAATATGAATGAAGAATCAGATTCCTATGGGGACTTAAATTATAATTTCTTGCGTCTTTATTATAAAAATAAATAACGTTTAAGAAAGATTCAGCTTAAAAAAAATAAAAAACTGGTGGGATGGAATATGAACAGTAAATGGATGAACAAAACCCTGTTAGCGATCAGTATTCAAATGCTGATGGGCGCAGCTTATGCAGCAGAAGAGCCAGCACTGGGAGGGTATGAAGTTGTAGATCAGCAGGAAGAAGTTGAATCAACAACATCACAGCCTGCAGATGCTAATTTAGGGGGAATTAATGCTGCAGAAGAGTCAGCATTAGGCGAGTATGAGGCTGTAGATGAGCAGGAGACGCAAGTTGAAGCAGTGGCAGCACAATCTGCAGATGCGCAGCCTGTAACCGAAACATCACCAGTAGATGAAAAATCACAAGCATCTTCGGCACTACAGCAGCAAGAAGGTGATGCCAGTAAAGAAGCCAATCTACAAGAAGTATTTACATCAAATGAACGCCAGTATTCATTAATTAAAAAAGGTGATATCTCATCTTATTATGATATTGACTATACCTATTATCGTGATACGCAACTTGATATGGAGATGGCTCAAGGTCAACTCTATCAACTGCGTGTTCAAGAAAATGCGACACACGCAATTACCAATACTTTTACTGCACAGTACGGTATTTTAGATAATTTAACCTTTACTGCTTCATTACCCTTAGTCGCAAAAACAGACTTGTTAAAAGATACCTCTACTGCAGGTTTAGGGGATATTTCTTTGGGCGCGCGTTGGGAGCCATTTCCATTACAAGCAGGACGTTTACCACTGATTTTATTCGGTAATTTATCGACTAAAAGCGGTGACAGTCCCTATGAAGTCAATTCTGCGACTGACTTAGCCACAGGTAAGGGTTATTACTCTGCCGGTGTTGGTGCAAGTACGCGTAAATATATCGATCCAGTCGTATTGTTCGCTTCAGTTTCAGCGAACTATGGTTTTAAAGAAACCGGCTTAAATCAACGCCGTGGTAGCCGTGTCATAGATGAGTTCGAACCCGGCATTAGTGGCGGTTTCGCTTTCGGTTTCGCATACTCATTTAACTATGACGTATCCATGACCATGTCGTATCAACAAAGCTTTAACACCGGCTCTGAATTTATCTACAGCAGTGGTGAATCCTATTCACCGGCCGATCAAACCAGTTCAACTTTAGCGATTTCTCTTGGGGTACGTGTATCGCCAGAGACGATTGTGAACGGTACGGTAGGCTTTGGTTTGACGGAAGATGCGCCAGACGTTTCATTGGGTTTGTCATTCCCACTTGATATTCTAGGCTTTGGTAAGAAAATTCGCTAAGAGGGCGGTCGTATGTATAAAATTCGACTCAGACCGCTCGTTA
Organism: Acinetobacter terrestris; assembly: GCF_004331155.1. GTDB lineage: Bacteria > Pseudomonadota > Gammaproteobacteria > Pseudomonadales > Moraxellaceae > Acinetobacter > Acinetobacter terrestris. Next base: position 120,378 of record NZ_SJNZ01000005.1, on the reverse strand, counting down.
GCGCCATTGTCTTAACGGGCTGTTCAAGTGCTGCATTTGCACAGTTAGGTACCAACCTTTCTGTAGATTTAAGATCTTTGAGTATGGGTAATGCTGTAACAGCAGACCCACCAGGCGTGAACGCTGTTCACTTTAACCCTGCAGGCTTAACCAAGATTGAGGGTTTACAAACGGAGCAACAAATTATTGTTGCCAACTTTGACATTCAACGTCAATTTAGCGTACCACCAGGCTATAACGTCTTTGGTTATTCAGATGATCCAATGGTCTGTAATGATGGACCAGAGGTGGCATCTGATATTTGTACTGATTTTAAAGATAAAGTTCATGGCGATGTTGAATATCCAAGTCTTTATATCCCTATTTTGAAAAAGATGGTGGATTTAGGTGAAGGTATGCCATTGGTCGCACCTACCATGGGGATTGCCTATAATCCACCGGGTTCAAAAGCGACTTATGCGACGGCAGTTTATGCACCACTGGTTGCCGGTTTTGGTGCTGAAAATGGCAATGCAGGTAACTACATGGGGCAGCAAGTTGCCTTAGAACGGATTACTTATTTATCTCCATCCATGGGTTACCAAGTCAATGACCAACTTTCAATTGGTGGTGGTATTGGTATGTCTTACCAAGCCATGGGCCTCAAAACCGATTTACGTTTCCCCAATGAACTGATTGGTATGTTACGAATGATCGATGAGGTCGTTTGTACACCATTTAAAGAAAATTCAGACATTATTACCGACATTCTATTACTGGGGATGTGTAATGCTGAAGAAGGGATGAATCCGTTTGGTAAATTCGGTCAAATGCAATTGGCAGTTGAGCAATCCCTAAGTCCAAGTTTTAACTTGGGGGTATTGTGGGAGCCAACGGATGACTTTAGTTTTGGTATGGTCTATCAAAGTGCAGCAAAAATGCGCTTAAAAGGGAAATACCATATTGATAATGCCAAAGCGCCACAAGAGTTAATTAAAGGCTTGATGTCATCGCCAACCGGACAAATTCTTGCAGCTATTTTAGGCTTCCCGAATTACATTCCATCCAGTGAATCAGGTTTGGTATCCATGGATTTTGAATATCCTGCGCATTTCCAAGCCGGGATTAAATACAAAGTCATGCCGGATTTGCAGGTAAATTTTGATGTGGGCTGGACGGACTATAGTGCATGGGATAAATTTACATTTGAGTTTGACCGACAAATTTCAGCTTTAAAAGTTGCAAAATTACTTTCTGAAAATGTCAGTGATAGCTCGTTATCTTTACCGCTTGGTTTCACTTCACCCTGGAATTTCGGCATTGGTGTGGAATATTCAGCAACTGATCGTTTAAAACTGCGTGCGGGCTATGAACCACGTTCAAGTGCCATTCCAGATGGCAAGCGCAACACCATGATTCCAATTAACAATGCACAATTGTTTGGTATGGGGGTGGGCTACCGTTTTGATGCGGATACAGACCTGGATTTATCCATTGGCTTCTTGCGTAGTAAAGATAATATTCCAGCCAATACCAGTAGCTTGGCCAACCAAACTGGTGTGAATAACTTATTGCTTAATCCGTATGCGGGCCTGAATGTAAAAACCAATACAAAAATCACCATTCTAGGATTGAACTATAGAACACGTTGGTAGACAAAGGAAAAGAATGAAAGGGAATTTATTGATGAAAACGATACTGACGCTGAGTTTAGCGCAAGTATCGTGGTCATATGCAGGAGAGTTTCATACCATTATTGGCCCAGACGGTCGTCCAATGATCATTCAACGCGAGCCACCAAAAGCGGTTGCAGCAAAACCGAATCCAAATCCAGTTATTGCAAATCAGAGTATATCTTCTCATTCTGTGGCTATTCGACAAGCGGCAACGACAACAACTGTGCCACAACCTCCATTACCCAAGGCTGTCTCAAAGATAGAAACAGTGGTGACTAAAAAACCATTCGGTAATTCGAAAGTTGAGCAGGACATTCAGGCTGCTGACCGGAATACAATTAAAACTGTAAAAGAACAGACACAGACTGCAGTGAATGTTCAAGAAACAAAAAAAGGGCAGATATTGTCAACGCAATCCTCTCCAGTAAGTACCAAGCCTACTCAAAAGGTTGAAAAGTCAGTTATTCCACAACAGGCTAGTGTTACCAAAGAAAGAGTAGAAATGCAGTCTGATAATATTCAGGAAAATACAGAAAATAATGCCTTTGTTGATATTGACGGGCAACAATATGTAAAAAATGAATATTTAGAAGACAAAGAATTTAATTTAGAAGGCAAAAAGCGTTTTTACACCATGCCAGAAGGGATTATTGATACCAAACATGGTGCAACGCGTCTACAGACCGTTGAGCGTGAAAAAGGTGTGGGCAAATCTACAATGCAATCCTTGTTCAAACGTAATGTCGTGCAAGATAATGGCCCGATTACCTTAGCAAAGACCTATTACCGCGTTTCACAAGCAGATGCGGTTAATGGTTTGGGACAGCAATGTTTTTCTGAAAAAAAACTGAAAAAAGTCAAAAAACTTGATCTGGATAAAGAGGTTAATTTCTGGCCACGTGCGCCGCTGAATGATGAGTTCGATTTTGAAGTTGCGGCACTGAATACATCTGTACAGAATATTCAACTTAACTCGTATGCATCGCGGCAGAATAACCCAACTTTTTATTGGCCTTTTGTGGTGTTTTTAGATGCAAAAGGTTGTGTCTTGGAAGGCGCAGGTGGATATAAAAATCAAGAGGGAGCATCTACCCTCATTCAGCACGAAAAAATAGAAGGGGTACTGCATGTGCCTGCAAATAGCAAATATATATTGCTGACGCCCTTGGCATCAGCCATTGATGTCGATAATCGTGCTTTAACCAATCACGGGCAAGTTAAACTCGTTGCAATCCGTTAGGGATAAAAAAAAGAGAGTCAGGATGAACATAAATAAATATAAATTACCTTTTGCCGCAACTGCATTGGCTATGGCTTTAACAGGTTGTGGTGGTGAAAGTGCCAACGTGACCCCTGAGGTATATGATGAAAGTACCGCCAATGGTGCCTGTCAAACGGGAACAGCAGGCTGCGTTGAATTCGCCTTAGATTATCCATTAAACGGTTTAAATTTCACCTGTAGCAGTGACACCAAGAACCGCTTTACCACGATTTTTGATCCCCAAGATGGTGCGGCAACGGGTGCGTGTAAGAATACGGACGATATTACCTTTTTCTTACGTGGCGAAAAAGACAAGAAAATTGAATTAGGTACTATGCCGCTTCGCAATATTGCCAATGTCAGCGTATCGCAATTGCCACGTTTAACTCTATTGGATATTGCAGCAGGAATTCAAGGCACAGCTGCGCAAAAATTGTCACCTGACGATGCAACAGTTAAAGTTGCGATTCGTTTGGCGCGTCTGATTCAAGCAGTAGGCTTGCAAAATCGGCAGATTGTCAATGCACGTGATATTCAATCGGTCAGTATTAGCGATGCGGACCGTAAAAAATTAGAGCAAATCACTTCATTAATTACCTCAGTGCAATTTAAAAGCTTATCGAATGAAGATTTTGCTGATGCAGTCAAACCTTGGGTCGATATTTCTAAGGTCACAGATGAAGATGCTTTTGATGTGATTACTCAATTGATGCGTATTACTACAGCGGCTGTGTATCAACCTGAATTCTCACTATTTTCGAGTAAGGAAGTACTGGGTAGTACCTTAAGTGGTTCGGAAGGCTTGGTGGGTTGTAATAAGGAAGAATGTAAGGCGGAAGATACGTCAGCAACTCATTTGGTGGGTCACTTTATTTTGATGACGGATCGTCAAGGCAAAAGCTTTGGTAGCGGTTTACAATGGCGCGGTAAAGCCGGTAGCGATTTGACCACTATTGGTGGCGTGAATGCACAACTGATTCGTAAGGTGAAACCGGTACAAATGACTGCATTTGCACAAGATACCTGGATTCATCCAATTACCAAAGCGATTAATAATAATCCCGATTTAACCGCGCAAACTGGTTTCCAGTTCAATGTGGCTGATGGCAATTCAAAGCCCTTGACCGTGACTCAAGGTAAATTGTTTAATGACTATATGATTGCCGGCAAAGAGCGTTTTTATAAACTGCTGACAGGTAAAAAAGAAGTCAACGAAGATGATAAGAAAAATTATGGTTTATGGCAACAAGAGGTCAATGGTGAAACCTTTAAAGGTACACTCGATCTTTATAAAATTTATCCAATTACCTATTTAGACAGCAAAGTATTTAAATCAGAAAATAATGTCAGCAATGGAGCGTATATTTTTCCATTGTATGCAGATTTGGTCTTTAATTTCACTGATACCTCAGTCAAGACCGTGAAACTCGGCATTGTAATTGACCGTAATGGTGATATTCGGACCAATATGAAACCTACGGTTCCAGATCAATCGAGCACAATCATTGATATGTCGACCGGAACAAACGGTTGCAGTGGTACAGATGTACTTGCTAGTGACATGATTGACAGCAACAATGTGCAGCAGTATCGCATTGGAACCACGGGCCGTGCGTTTACTAGCTCCGGGATGGATGGCAATAAAATCTCGGTTCGTATGATCTTGGCCGATAAAGTATTCCAAAGCCTGGATGGTGCATTGATTGGTATGAACTCGAGTATTCAGACCTCGCCAAATTCCAATGAATCTATTGTGATTGGCGGTGCATTACTGGATTTAAATCGTTTATTGGCAATGAGATCGGGTGGTACGCCGGCTATTGATGATGTGCCATTCAAAGACTCTGCTGATAATGCAGTGAAGTGGGCGAATAGTTTTGCCAGCTTCCAAAGCATTTATAGCGCGGTCGATTCCACCGACCAAGATGCAAAACAATGGTCTAAATACAGCGGTGGCAGCATTCAATTCAATCTTGCGCCATGTTATGAAGTGAAAACCAAATAATCACGAAATTAAAAAAGCCCATCCGATGATGGGCTTTTTTTTATGCTTATATTTTTTTATTGTATCGATTAACCGGTATGGTCAAGGCGTGAACCCAAGGTTTCTAAATGCATCTGGAACTGATTGGTTTTACGATCTTCAAAATAATGTCTTAAGGTATGTTCTACACTTGGGAAGGCCAGTTCAGACCAAGGAATTTCATCTTCGCTAAATAAGCGGCTTTCAATGGTTTCTTCACCTGCGCCAAATTGACCATCAATTAAATTGGCTTTGAATAACACATAAATTTGTCCGATCCGTGGAATATTATACATACAGTAGAGCTGTTCAATATCGATTTCGGCTTCGGCTTCTTCACGGGTTTCGCGTGCTGCACCTTGCTCCATGGTCTCAAACAGTTCCATATAGCCGGCAGGCAGCGTCCATAAACCGTAACGCGGTTCAATGGCACGGCGGCACATTAAAACTTTATTTTCAAACAGGACTAAGGCCCCGCAAATGACTTTAGGATTGATGTAATGAATATTGCCACAATCTGTACAAACACGACGTAATTGATGATCGCCGAGTGGGATTTTTTCCGTAGTTTTATGTCCACAAATTACACAGAAATTCATATTCATCGTCAATGATAAAGGTGTGATCAGCATAACTGAAAAATTGAACTTTGGCATCATTTCTATCTTTTAGAATAAAAATTCAGCTATGATGAAACCAAGAAGAAATGAGGGGAGAGTAGAGGTATGGATGACCATTCATTAATACAATCGTTACAGCAAAGATTGCGTTTTTCCACCCGGATAAAACCGGCACACGCTGCTGTATTAATCGCGATTACAGATGAATTGGATCCAAAAGTTCTGCTTACTCGACGCTCACTCTATTTATCGAATCATGCCGGTGAGGTTTCATTTCCAGGCGGGAAAAGAGACCCGCAAGATACCAGTAATATTGTGGTGGCATTACGTGAAGCCTATGAAGAGACGGCATTAAATCCATTTGATGTGCAATTGATGGGTGATTTACCGATGCAAAAAGCGCGCAATGGCATGTTGGTAAAACCTGTGGTCGGGCTGATTCCAGCTGAAGTCAATTTGATTGCTCAACCGAGCGAAATTGACCGTATTTTCTTTGCATCCCTGAGTAGTTTAATGAAGGCACCGCCCATTCCCTATGAAGTACGTTATGCACACCAGTCTTTATATTTTCCCAGTATGCGTGTGGAAAATGAAATTGTTTGGGGTTTAACTGCACGGATGTTGATCTCACTGTTTCAGTATGGTTTGAATTATCAGAAAGAGTGGCCATTTTTATTAAATTCTCCTGCTTTTCACAGCAATAAGATTAAACGCAATAGATAAAGGAATATCACACTATGATGTACAAATTTAATGGCTATGCCCCTCAAGCCACGCACCAGCCTTGGGATGGCTGGGTCGCAGAGAATGCGACGGTGATTGGTCAAGTTGAAATGGGGAAACAGGTCAGTGTCTGGTTTGGTGCAGTAATCCGTGGTGATAACAGCAAAATCAAAATTGGTGATTTTAGCAATGTTCAGGAAAATGCAGTCTTACATACCGATGCTGGCATCGAGATGCACATTGGTAGCTATGTCACGATTGGGCATCAAGCGATGTTGCATGGCTGTACGGTTGGAGATAACACTTTAATTGGCATCAACTCGGTCATTTTAAATCATGCGGTGATTGGTAAAAATTGCATCATCGGGGCAAATGCCTTAATTCCTGAAGGCAAAGTTATTCCGGATAACTCGGTGGTGATGGGTTCACCGGGAAAAATAGTAAAAACTTTGGACGAGGCTGCTGAAGCTAAACTCAAAATGAGTGCCATGCACTACGCAGCACATTTTAAGAATTTTCAGAACCTGGAAGCAGTTGAACTGTAATGAGAACGGGTTGATCTACCCAAGCTGGCGATTGGCTTTTTTGTATTCCCCAGATGGAAAATCTCGCCTAGCGCAGATGAGTGGAGTATCATATGAGCCGTTTTTTACATTTAAATTAATTAAGGTTGTGCATGAAATTGCTGGCATTGGAAACTGCCAATGAGCAGTGTTCCGTCTCTATTGTAGATGAAACCCAAGAATTATTTTTCCAATTAGATGCGCGAGCAAAAGCACAAACGCAAACGATTCTCCCGATGATTGAGCAGGCTTTTACACAGCTTGACCTATCTGCATCTGAATTAACTGCAATTGCATTTAGCCGTGGTCCCGGTTCTTTTAGTGGCGTGCGGATTAATGCCGCGGTGACTCAAGCCTTGGCATGGGCAAATGATCTTCCCGTTGTTGCTGTTTCAACTTTGCAAGCTTTGGCACAGACAGCATATCGCGTTGCAGGTTTAACCGCCGTGACTGCGGTGCTCGATGCACGGATGAAAGAAGTTTATATTGCAAGTTTTGAGCTGGATTCACAGGGCATTATGCAGGCTGTGGATGAAGAGCAACTGCTAAATTACGATGATGCCAGCCAAGTGGTTAAATTTGAACTTGTCGGTTCCGGTTCAGCTTTAATTCAGCCTGAACAAATACAATACAAAGACTTAAGTGCGACTGCGCAAGATATTGCTACCATTGCGCGCGCAGATGTTGAACAAAAAAAATGGGTCAGTGCTGAACAGGCATTACCTGTGTATTTACGTGATAACGCTTGGAAAAAAATTCCAGAACAAGGCAAATCATAATCAGGATTTTGTATGGATCTTTTACTGCTGCTGAAAGCGGCAATTATGGGTATTGTTGAAGGTATTACCGAATTTCTACCTGTTTCAAGTACCGGACACTTAATACTCGCTTCCGAACTCATGAATTTCTGGACCAAAGAAAAAAGTGATGTATTCGTGATCGCTATTCAAATGGGTGCGATTGCAGCCGTCATTTATGAATATTGGGCTCGTCTGTGGGGTGCAGCTACCGGTATGTTTACCGGTGAACCCAAAGGTCGCCGTTTGGGCTTTAGCCTGATTATGGCATCCATTCCAATCGTGCTGATTGGTCTCACCTTTGGACAGGCAGTCAAAGAATTATTATTTAATGATATTGCGGTTGCGATTGGGCTGATCATCGGTGGTTTCATTATTATCTGGATTGAAAAAAATCCACCAAAAGTGAATGCCGAAGAAGTTGAGAACATCAGCTATAAAGAAGCGATCTGGATTGGTTTAATTCAAGTACTGTCGTTAATTCCGGGAACCTCACGTTCGGGTGCAACTATTATTGGTGCAATGTTCTTGGGGATATCACGTAAAGCGGCCACTGAATTTTCCTTCTTTCTCGGGATTCCGGTGATTATTGGTGCAGGTCTTTTAGATCTTTACCAAAGCTACCATGTATTCCAAAGCACAGAAGATTGGGCCGTTCTTGCAACAGGAATTATAGTTTCATTTGTTTCGGCTTTGATTCTGATTCGAGTATTGGTGGCCTATGTCGCAAAACGCGATTTTATGGTCTTTGCCTGGTATCGTATTGCCTCGGGTCTTTTAATCTTACTCTTTGCATTTACAGGCTGGAAATTATGGTAAGCGAGATCCGCTTATTTGTAGAACAGGAATTTCACCAGAAAGCACAGCAGTATTCTGCTGTGCTTTCTTCTCGTGGAGTGAAGGTAAATCTTGAAATCATTGAAAAGCTCAATGCCCGATTTTTGCGTTTTCATCCAGATTTGGCTTTATGTGTAGATGAATCCGGTCTTTGGCTGTGTGCCAATGGTATGAAGATGCAACCGGACTGGAAAGCGGAAGTTCCACGTTTAAAAAGATCGTCATTAAAATCTGAAATGATTGCCCGAGCGTGTAACCTCGGTGAGAAACCCAGCTTGATTGATGCTACAGCAGGTCTGGGGCATGACAGTTTGTTAATGGCGCATTTAGGCGCCGATGTTAGCTTGGTTGAGCGACATCCGATTTTATTTACCTTGCTGGAAGATACTAAAAACCATGCTGAAACCGATCCGTTTTTAAGTTCGGTTATTGCTCGAATTCATTTGGTTTTCTCCGATTCTGCCGACTACTTAATTCAGCAAGCTGAACAGAACAAGATCGTGGATGTGGTTTATCTTGATCCGATGTTTCCACAACGTGATCAAAACCAGCAAGCCATCAAGAAGCAGGCCCAAGTCAAAAAGCAGATGCAATTACTGCATATGCTTTTACCTGAAGATGGTGAAATGGATCTCGGTGATAATTTATTGATTTTAGCGCAAAAAGTAGCAAAACGAGTGGTGGTGAAACGGCCGCGTTTAGCCGTATATTTGGCTGATCAGCAACCCAATCATCAGTGGCAAGGCGACGCTTGTCGTTTTGATGCCTACTTTCAGCAGCATCTTGTAGAGTAGTTTGGTAATTGCTTCAATATTGAACATTAATTTGTTATATAGTGCCAAAGCAGCATTGATAAAACTTCCATCAGGCATAAACTTACACAGTGAATCAGCGAGCTACAGCTAACCCTAAATCCTATGATCGACTTTAAACCCTCCATCAATTTTTGGCATGATTTTAAAAGCAACCAAACTGCAGGGATGTGGCTCTTTTTGGGATCACGTCGGTCTTTACAAATTGTTCGCCCTTCAATTTTACAACTCATTTTTTGGGGAATTTTAGGCGGTAGTGCCAACAGCTTATTTAGTTGGTTAAGTTCAGGGGAAGTGGGCGAGTTTAATCCTCAAGGCCTGATCAGTTATGCCTTATGGCCTTTTATTGCGCTGATTGTCGGTATTTTCCTTTCGCAACGTATTAATAACCCGCGTTTGATGCTGGTGCCGGCCTTACTGTGGCTAGTACTGGATACGCATATCGCCTTACTACAAAGTCTGATTCAGTATCTGGGTTATATCGATGTATTGCCTTACATCTTCTATGACTATTTACCGATGATATTCATGGTGCTGTTTGTCTGGCAAAGTTTGGCCGTGGTTTGGGTATTTTCGCGTGAACTGAAATGGCCGTGGTGGGAGCGGGCACTGATTGTTGCAGCAACGCTTTTTACTCTTGTGGTCTGGCAAATGTCAGTCAAAAGCCAGCCCATCTGGAAAGTTGAAGAAACACCACCGACCTTTGCCGAAGATGCTTTTTACGCCCAAAGCCGTGTCCTGAATAAATCGCTGGAAGATGTCCAGTATGGCGAATTTGCACAGTCGCACTGGTACTTTTTAGGTGTAGCAGGCGCCGGTTATCAAGACGTGTTCAAGTCGGAAGTCGAACGGATTAAAGAACAGTTTGATACCCGTTTTGGAACCTTTGGCCGTTCCATCATGCTGGTAAATAATCCAGAGACCCGTACCAAAACGCCGATTGCTTCGCGTACCAGTATGGAGATGGCCCTACGTCGAATAGGGCAGCAGATGAACCGTGAAAGTGATGTGTTATTTTTATACATGACCTCACATGGCTTGCCGAACCAGTTTGAGATGGAAAATGCGCCGATCGATTTAAATGATGTCGATCCGAAATGGCTCAAAGATACGTTGGATAAATCGGGGATTCGCTGGCGTGTTATTGTGATTTCTGCATGTTATTCAGGCAGTTTTGTTCCAGCCTTGCAAGATGATAACACCTTGATTATTACCGCATCTGCTGCTGACCGGGCTTCTTTTGGCTGTTCAAATGAAGCCGATTATACGTATTTCGGCCGCGCTTTCTTTGATCAGTCTATGCGTGAACAGAATTCAATCAGTGCTGCATTTGAGCAAACCAAAGGCACTGTGGCGCAATGGGAAAAAGCGCAAGGTTTTGAAGCATCCGAACCGCAATGGTCGATTGGCAAGAATATGGAATTTATGTTGCCGCAATTGGAACAACGCTTATTTCCAGTGACGTCTAAAACAGAGATGAAAATAGAAACACCACAACTTAATGTTCAAACACAATAAGGAAAATAGACATGGAATTAATTCAACATAACCGATGTTTTGATGGTGAACAGCGCATGTATGCTTTTAATTCTCGTGTTCTCAATGGACAAACCAAATTTGGCATTTTCTTGCCCCCGCAAGCTTTAAGGGGACAGGCCTGCCCGGTACTTTTTTATTTAGCCGGTCTGACCTGTACTGAAGAAACGTTCAGTATTAAAGCACATGCACAACGCATGGCCACTCAATTGGGTTTAATCCTGATTAGTCCCGATACTTCGCCAAGAGGCGAGCAGGTTGCACAAGGCGATTCTTGGGATATCGGTCAAGGTGCAGGATTTTATATCAATGCGACCCAAACGCCGTGGGCTGAACATTATCAAATGGAAAGCTTTATTGCAGATGAGCTTTATGATCTGGTGATTCAAGAATTTCCCGTTCAGGCGGATGCGGTAGGCATTTTCGGACATTCCATGGGTGGACACGGTGCATTAACACTGGCATTTAAATACCCGGAAAAATTTAAATCGGTTTCTGCTTTTGCGCCTATTTGTGCACCGAGCCAATGTCCATGGGGCGAAAAAGCCTTTGCGAACTATTTTGGTGAAGACCGAAATGAATGGTTAAAGCATGATGCCACTGCTTTGATTCAAGAAAAAGGCGCATTATTTCCAGAGATTCTGATTGATCAAGGATTGAAAGATCAATTCTATGCTCAATTGAATCCGGCATTATTTAAACAGGCTTGTGCCCAAGTGGGACAGTCGCTAACCTTGCGTGAACACGAAGCTTATGATCATGGATATTACTTCATTCAAAGTTTTATCGATGACCATTTGCAATTTCATGCCGTGCAGCTTGAAGCATAATATTTAATTCAAAAAAAGGGAGAACATGATTCTCCTTTTTTTTTATTGATGCTGCCAGATTGTGGTAAATTCTTGCTGTGCCATACGGCTTAAATGATCCAGAACGACTTTTTCTAAAGTGCTTAAGTCTTCTCGCGAGCTATCAATCGAGACCAATAACGCTTCTGGTTGTGGCATCAGCTTTACGGTGGCATCCGGCATAAAAATACTGAAATGGCCGTCAGTTTCAGCAACGTCAAATTTATGTTTCCAATGATTGAGCAAACGCTTGGCGATACGGGCGGCTTCTGAAGTGGTAATTGCTGTATTGCTTTTCATTCTCATTTACCTTGTGGTGTGACATCAACATAACAGATTCTAAAAATAGCTAAAGTTAAAAAATGCAACGCAACGTCGCAGTTTTGGAATGCTGAATAAATAGCATCGAATCAGGATTGAATCACAGCAGCCAGGTTCAATTTGTTATAATGTGAAAAATCAATTCAAATACATAGCCAGGTTCTCCCCATGTCCAAGCCATATTTAATTGCGCCATCAATTTTATCTGCTGACTTTGCCCGCTTAGGTGAAGAAGTCGAAAATGTGCTCGCTGCTGGTGCAGATGTCGTACATTTTGACGTGATGGATAACCATTACGTGCCTAACCTGACATTTGGTGCAGGTGTGTGTAAGGCATTAAAAAAATATGGGATTAAAGCACCGATTGATGTGCATTTGATGGTTTCGCCAGTCGATCGTATGATTGGTGATTTCTTGGAAGCGGGTGCAGACATTATTACCTTCCACCCGGAAGCAAGCGACCATATTGACCGTTCTTTACAGTTGATTAAAGCTGGTGGCGCGAAAGCCGGTTTGGTCTTTAACCCGGCAACACCATTGCATTATCTGGACTATGTTTTGGATAAAGTCGATCAAGTGTTATTGATGAGTGTCAACCCGGGTTTTGGCGGTCAAAAATTTATTCCAATGACTTTAGAGAAACTTCGTCAAGCGCGCAAAATCATTGATGCTTCAGGTCGTGACATCCGTTTAGAAGTAGATGGCGGTGTAACACCGGCCAATATTCGTGAAATTGCAGAAGCTGGTGCAGACATGTTTGTTGCAGGTTCGGCGATTTTCGGTAAACCGGATTATCAAGCTGTGATTAATGAAATGCGTGCAGAACTTGCAAAAGTTGGCGCTGTAAATATCTAATAATCTACAATTAATTGTTCCTAAGTTGTGGATAACTTTATGGATAACCATATGGATATCTGTGTAGATAACTGTATGGATAACTTGATTAGTTTATAAACGATTATGGAACAATAGTTTAATAATTAGACATTAAATGTATAAAAAGGACTCAAATGAGTCCTTTTTTGATCTCTTAAGCTATTCAAAAATATGGTTGTTTATTAAACTATGCTTATAAATAAACCTGTTTAAAAAATAACTTTATTGTTTTAATGCTCATAAAAATAGCGAACCATGAATTGTTGAGTATAAATTTAAAAAATTGTATATAACTTTGTTCTTGGTTATGCTGTAGATCTAAATCAAAATAATATGATTTATATTTTATTCTGGACGGGTTAAAGGATAATTCTTTGCTGACTTCATTACGCAAACAGCTTTGGTTTGTGTTCCTGATGGTTTTTGCCATGGGGTGGAGTAGTGTTGCCTTGGCATCGGTAAAATCCATGCATCAGCCCATGATGCATGCAGCGAGCGTTGATCAGCATCACAACGCAGAAATGACGGCGATGTCTGGCTGCCATGATCCGGTGAATGTTGAACCTGATACGCAACATTCTTTAGAACATATAAAAGTAGCGCATGATCAAGATTGTCATCAGACCATGACCGATCAGACGCAGCATTTCAGTTGTAATGATTGTGTACAGTTACATTGTCAAAGTTTGACCACCTGGCTGGATTCAGCAACAGCAGAATTGCCCAATTTAGACCCTATTCAAGAACATCCACAGCGCAATTTTGATTATTCAGCCCAGCATTTAACCGGCTTCTGGCAACAAATCTTACGTCCTCCTAAAGCTTAATCTTTATTTAAAAAACATTTTTATTTTTAAATTACAGGTTAAGTCATGTCTATTAAATTAACGCAAAGCCTCTTGGTTGGGGTGTCTCTGCTGTCATCATCGTGGGCATTTGCTGCGGTCAAAGAATATCATCTGAATATTGATGAGCAGATGGTGAATGTCACCGGCAAGCCATTAAAACGGATTACCGTAAATGGTCAGTTTCCGGCACCACTTCTAGAATTTGAAGAAGGTGATGATGCCATTATTCATGTACATAATAAGATGAAAAATAAAGATTCTTCCATTCACTGGCATGGTTTATTGCTGCCCGGTTTAATGGATGGTGTGCCGGGCTTCAACCAGTTCAAAGGCATTAAACCACAGGCGAATTTTGTCTATCGTTTTAAGGTGCGTCAAAACGGCACCTATTGGTATCACGCGCATTCCAAAGGACAGGAACAGGATGGTTTATATGGTGCGCTGGTCATTTACCCTAAAGATAAAAAGCCCGTCGCGGCGCATGAAAAAACGGATCGTGATTATGTGGTGATGCTGTCTGATTTTCATCCATCCAGTAGTGAGCAAATCCTGAAAAATCTGAAAAAGTCCTCAGAATACTATCAGAATCAGCGTGAAACTTTGGCTGATGTATTTAAGCAGGTAAAACGTCAGGGTTTGAAAAACACATGGCAAGATCGTGCAATGTGGAACCAGATGCGCATGCTCAAAACCGACCTGTCTGATGTCACCGGATATACCTTTTTGATGAATGGCAAAACCCCTGCACAAAACTGGACCGGAATGTTTAAGCCGAATGAAAAAGTCCGTTTACGTTTTATCAATGCCTCCGCCATGTCGTTTTATGATGTCAATATTCCTAACTTGAAAATGACCGTAGTGAGTGCCGATGGACAGCCTGTTCAACCTGTGGCAGTAGATGAATTTCGTATAGGTACTGCAGAAACCTATGATGTGATTGTTGAGCCGCAAGACAATCATTACCAAATTCAGGCCGAGTCGATCGACCGTAGCGGTTTTGCGATTGGATCATTACAGAACCAAAATCAACCCGGGACACAAGGGATTCAGATGCCTAAACCGCGTCCACGTGCCTTGCTGACAATGGAAGATATGGGACATGGTTCATCATCCACTGATCATACGGATATGAATCACGATCAGATGGATGCCAGTCAAGAAAGTGCGGGCAAGATGAATCATCAGGCTATGGATCATTTAAAAATGGATCATTCCATGATGCAGCATGATTCAGCGACGATGGATCATTCACAAATGAACCACTCTAAGACGAATAGGAATGATCATTCACAACATCAAGCAAAGTCTGATTCAGAGCCACAACAAGGGATGAATCATTCAGCACATGCAGTAGCGAAACGATTGGTGGAGAGCAACAAGCCTGTTGAAGGCTGGGCAAATGCCTCCACTCCAGCAGGGCATAGGGCACTGCAATATGGTGATTTGAAATCGCTCACACCGCAATCCGATACCCGTCCGGCTGAAAGGGAGCTGGAAGTCCGTTTGGGCGGTACGATGGAGCGTTATATCTGGACCATCAACGGCAAGAAATTTACCGAAGTTGAACCCTTGCAGGTCAAGTATGGTGAACGGATTCGCTTGAAATTTATCAATGACAGCATGATGGCGCATCCAATGCATTTGCATGGCATGTTTATGCAACTGGAAAATGGACAGGCATTATCAGACCTGCCCAACAAGCATACCTTGATTGTGCCACCGGGTAAGACAGTCACTGCGCTGCTCACTGCGGATGAGTTGGGGGAATGGGCCATTCATTGCCATCTGCTGTATCACATGTCATCTGGCATGATGAGTAAACTGGTTGTTGCGAATGTAGATAGAAATCAAGCAGCCACTACACGATCTAGCTCAGTCCCGGCAAAGCAAGGAGACTCACATGTGCATCATTAATTTATTTGCCATGAGTACATTGAGCGCTTCCTTGTTGCTGTTGAGCGGGCAAAGTGTTGCGCAGGACCCGCACCATTCTATGCCGATGTCACAGCAGTCTGGACAAGCTATTGAAGTGCATGAGGATCATTCGCAGCATCATCAGATGGCAACCGAACCGCAACCCGTTGTGCAGCAGGAGCAATCCAATTCAGACGGGACTGATCATGCATCACATATCAAAGAGCATGGGGGGCAGGTATATCAGCAGACCATTTTTGAAAGTAAATGGCTACGCAATGAGGATGGCGAGGGTATTTTACAGTCAGAGCTTGTGACCCGAATCGGGACAGATGAAAATAAATTCTTTATTAAAATTCATGCCGATCAGGCTGAATCGCAGCAAGCTGAATATGATGCCAAACTGTTATATAGCCGTATGCTGAGTGATTTTTGGGATGTGCAGGCCGGTCTTCGCTATTTGAATAATCAGAATCGTGAAGTGGATCAGGAGCAGGTGGGCGCTGTCATTGGTATCCATGGCTTGGCGCCCTATTTCTTTGAAACTGATGCCTATTTATTTGTTGGACAGGATCGGCAAGTATCATTCAGTCTAGAAACTGAGCGGGATGTGCTACTGACCCAGAAACTGATTCTAAAGCCCTATCTGGATCTGAATATCATTTTCAGTGATGACTCCAACTATGCGCAAAAGACCGGTTTAAGTACCGCACAACTGGGTCTGGAAACCCGTTATGAAATCAATAAAAAGGTCATGCCTTTTATAGATGTTGCATATGGATATAAAAACGGGCAGGAAGAAACGGCTGGGCAGCCATCCTTAGCTTCTGAAAATGAATGGCTCTATGGTGCAGGTATTCGTTTCAAGTTTTAAAACAAAATGATGAGCAGAAATCCGGTGGGGACATGTCTACCGGATTTTTTATTTTAGCGCTTGTTCAGGTGAACAATGGGTCAAAAGTGTAAATACTGCACCAATCTAAATCATTTATTTATATAATCAGCTTGAATGACAGGAGGAACGACCTCCATTGGTACAATTCAGTTGATATTTGCACCAAGGAAACTCGTCAGGACGACCTGATTTTCATTAAACGGAGCATAGTCGTCATGGCTTGGGTGGTATTAATTTTAGCGGGTCTTTTTGAAATTGTCTGGGCCTATGCTATGAAACTTTCAGAAGGTTTCACACGTTTAACGCCCAGTATTATTACCTTAGTATTTATGATTTTAAGTTTTGCTCTATTGGCTTATGCCATGCGAACTTTACCGCTCGGTACAGCCTATACCATCTGGACAGGCATTGGAGCAGTAGGCTCTTTCCTTGTGGGAATCTTTATTTTAGGTGAGCCAGCATCGGCAATGCGTATGTTGGCAGCAATACTGATTATTTCTGGATTAGTGTTAATGAAACTGTCATCATCATAAAATCTGGATCATTTATTTCACTGCAGGAGAAGACCAATGAAACTAGCATTTATAGAAATGGTTTCTCCTGTCGGTACTTTAAAACTGGTCGCCCATGAAACAGCTTTAGTCGCGGTACTTTGGGAAAATGAGAATCCCAAGCGTGTACGTTTAGCCGAATTGGTGGAACAGGCAGATCATCCTATCTTGCTGGAAACTCAAAAACAGTTAACTGAATATTTTGCAGGAAAAAGACAGCAATTTGATTTGCCTTTAGATTTTGCAGGAACCGAGTTTCAGCAGAAGGTTTGGCAAGCCTTACTCAGCATTCCCTTTGGAGAGACCCGAAGTTACCGTGACATTGCCGAACAGATTGGCAATGTCAAAGCGGTACGTGCAGTGGGTGCTGCGAATGGTAAAAATCCGATTTCAATTATTGCGCCGTGTCACCGTGTAGTGGGTACCAATGGCAAATTGGTGGGTTTTGCAGGTGGTCTGGATAATAAGGATATTTTGCTCCGTTTAGAGAAACACTAATTTAAATAGAAAAAACTGTTATTGTTCCTTATAAAATTTAATAATTTATAAAATTATGCAAATAATATCGAGTCAGCTGTTTTCAACTTTTTGGTGGGTCATTCTTGCTTTTGTTGCAATAGGGATCATCAAAGCCTTTAAACCTTTTATTAAAGGAAAAGTTGGGGAATTTGCGGTCGCTTTGCACGTCAAACTCTATTTGAAAGATGTTCAATATATTTTATTAAATGATTGTACTTTGCCGGATGAGCAATCGGGTACGACCCAGATAGATCATATTTTATTAAGTCCCTATGGCATCTTTATTATTGAAACCAAAAATTATAAAGGCTGGATTTTCGGTAGTGAACGTCAGAAATTGTGGACGCAGAAAATATTTAAAAAGAGCTATAAATTTCAAAATCCCCTACATCAAAATTACAAGCACCAAAAGGTTTTAGAACAGGTGCTTGCGGATATTATTACTCCTGAATATTTACATTCAATTGTTGTATTTATGCCCGATTGTGAGTTTAAAACCGATATGCCTGTGAATGTATTTCGTGGAGCCGCTTGGGTAGATTATGTGAAAAACTTTAAAGCGGAAGTCATCCCTGCGATGAAACTGAAACGGATTCAATTACGCATTGAAAAGGAAGTGTTAGAAAAATCTTGGAAAACTAATCGAATACATGTGGAAAATTTAAAACAGCGTAAAGAAAGTAGCTAAATAAAAAAGCCTTTGAATATTCAAAGGCTTTTTTATTACGGCTTTAAGACATTTAATTTTTCAATAATTTCAATCAAAGCCTTAATTCGTTTTACTTCATTCCACAATTCTTTTGCTTCAGGATAATGCTTAGACATCATGCCGAGCCACTGTTTATAGCGTCCGACCATATTAATTTCTTTTTTATACGGGCCATTTAAAAAGCGGATTTGCAAGTCTAAAAGCTCATCCCAAGTAATGATGGGCTCATCGGTATTTTTGCGGATACATTGCGTGATATCGGGTGTGGTTACTGCAGCCCGACCAATCATCAAATCTTCACAACCAGACTCTAACTGGCATTGTTTGGCATCAGTATTGGTCCAGATTTCACCATTGGCAATCACGTTAATTTTCAATGCTTCACGAATCGGTTGTAACTGATCCCAAAATGCAGGGGGCGTATAGCCTTCAGCTTTGGTGCGGGCATGGACGGTAACCCAGGCTGCACCGGCATCTTCAATGGCATGGGCATTTTCCAGGGTAAAGTTTCTGTCCATATAGCCTAAACGCATTTTGGCAGAGACGGGAATATGGCTGGGTACGGCATCACGCACAGCTTTGACCAGCATATGTACCACTTCCGGTTCATCCAGCAGGACTGAACCGCCACGGTGGCGGTTGACCGTTTTTGCAGGACAACCAAAGTTCATATCAATGGCAGGGGCGCCCAGTTCCACCGCACGAATGGCATTGGCTGCCAGCATTTCAGGGTTATTTCCTAAAAACTGCACATGCACAGGGGTACCCGCAGCAGTTTTGCCATCATTCAATAATTCAGGACAATAATTATGATAAACGTGGTCGGGCAGGACAGAGTCTGTCACACGAATGAACTCGGTTACACACCAGTCAAAGCTGCCGACATGCGTCAGTACATCTCGCATAATAGGATCGGTTAAGCCTTCCATGGGCGCAAGAACAAGTTTCAAAGTGTTAGACCTAGTTAAAGAAAAACAGGGTTATACGTTTTTTTAGGGAAGATGTCTAGCATAGGTCTTGAATTGCCACCTTGTACATTCGTGATTTAAGACTTTATCTTTACTGGAAGAGATTTAGGTTAATAGAAATATTAATAATAAAACTTAAAACATCATCATTGCTTACTTTTTACTAAAAGACTAATTACCAAAAGACTAAGGCAAATTTGAAATTTATGAGTGACAGTAAGCTAGGGCTATTGCGATAAAAATAAGGAGCGCAAAGATGTCTGTTCAATTTTTACTGCCCATTTTACTTCCCATGGCGGGTTCTGCCATTGTCTTGGCATTAGCAGGATGTGCGTTACCCTCAAAGTCCCCCATCATAGACAGCTACGGGCCGCAGCCTCATCTGCCTGAACCCAAATCAAGATTGTTGCCGATCGTTAATATCGCACCTGCCAAAGGCTGGCCTGCAGGGACGATGCCAATCCCTGCTGCCGCTTTAAAAGTACAGGCATTTGCAAAAGAACTTCAGCATCCGCGCTGGCTGCATGTGCTGCCGAATGGTGATGTGCTGGTGGCCGAAACCGATGCTCCGGCTAAGCCTGATGACAGTAAGGGCATTAAAGGCAAAATCATGAAGCTGGTGATGAGGCGTGCAGGGTCGTCATATCCGAGTGCCAACCGTATTAGCTTACTGCGTGATAGTAATGGTGATGGCGTAGCTGACCAGAAAACCGTGTTTCTACAAAATCTCAATTCTCCGTTTGGCATGGCACTGGTCGGCAATATGCTGTACGTCGCCAATACCGATTCGCTTATGCGCTTTCCTTACCCAGAAGGTGCGACTCAAATTACAGCAAATGGTACTAAAGTACTGGATTTACCGGGCGGCACCTTAAACCACCATTGGACCAAAAATGTCATTGCCAATCCTGCGGGCAGCAAACTATATATTACTGTCGGTTCAAACAGTAATGCGGCCGAAAATGGACTAGACAAGGAAGTGGGCCGCGCATTGATTATGGAATTTGATATCGCCAGTGCTAAAGCGCGACCCTTTGCGACCGGGTTACGTAACCCGAATGGTATGGACTGGCAGCCGCAGAGTGGCGTGTTATGGACGGTGGTGAATGAGCGTGATGAAATTGGCAATGACTTGGTGCCCGATTACCTGACTTCAGTGAAAGATGGTGCTTTTTATGGCTGGCCCTATAGTTATTATGGCCAACATGTCGATACGCGGGTGAAACCACAAAACTCTGAGCGAGTAGCGCGCGCGATTAAACCTGATTATGCACTCGGCAACCATACAGCATCCTTAGGCCTGGCCTTTTATAAGGCTGAACTCATGCCACAATACCGCAGTGGTGCCTTGATTGGTCAGCATGGCTCATGGAACCGTAAACCGCATAGTGGCTATAAAGTCATCTATGTGCCGTTTCAAAATGGCCAGCCTTCAGGCCCGCCACAAGATGTATTGACCGGTTTTTTAAGTGAGCAAGGGGATGCCTTAGGTCGGCCTGTGGGTGTAGCTGTTGATTCATCAGGTGCCATTTTGGTCGCCGATGATGTCGGCAATATGATTTGGCGCGTATCACCTATTGCAGAAAAAGCCGCAAATTCATCATCGGTTAAATAGTAAGAAATGGATTTTTAATAGCTCAATCTTTGATCTGCGTTTAGGCTCAGGCAGTATTTTATTGCTTGGGCCGAGTCGTGTTAAACACTTAATCTGCTAGATGTTTTTTGACACGTCATTCGAGCTAAAAGCTGTTATGAAAAGCTAAAAAGGTCATTAAAGCTCAATTTTCTTAAAAGAATGCTTATGATAACTGTATAGAGAATTGTTTATTAAGGCTAAAATTTTATAAAATTCACTATTTATATAAATGATTTAAATATACATATAAGAAAACTTGATTATTTAGTTTTTTCGTATATAATGAACTCAACTAGAAAAAAGTCTTGTTTCGGTAAATCTTCTTTAAGTATCGCAGTTTTAGTCATAATCCTTCGTTTTTTTCAGATTTTAAGTTCCATTCTTTATTATTTTCCAAGTTACAATCAGTCAATAAAATGGCTAAAAATTATTAAAAATCAGTAGGATTTATTATGTCAAACTCAAATGTTGTTAAAGGTACTGTAAAGTGGTTCAACGAAACTAAAGGTTTTGGTTTTATCCAACAAGAATCAGGTCCAGATGTTTTTGCTCATTTTAGCGAAATCGCAAGCTCAGGCTTCAAAACCTTACTTGAAGGTCAACAAGTAGAATTCAGCGTTACACAAGGTCAAAAAGGCCCAAATGCTGTGAATATTGTTGCTGTATAAGTAACCACAGATATTAAAAAAAGCACTCATGAGTGCTTTTTTTATTTTTAAACAAAGAAAAAAACAATATTATTTTAAAACTATTCTTAAAGAGAAAATATGCAAAAAAAATAGGTCTAACTGCTTAATTATTAACACTTATGACAATTACTTTAGGTTTACAAGGCTATAAAGATGAAAAGAGAAGAAAGAATGAGGAAATCAAATATATAGTAGAAGAGGCCAAAAGAAAGAATCAAGAAATAAAGAAATTAATGCAAGAGGCTAAAAAAAATTATTAAGCAAAAACGGAAAAAATTAATAGTCCTATTTTATAAAATCTTCATTCTAGAAATTACAGTTCATCCTCTATAAATTATTCGATTTTTTCTTTTTATTATCATCAATATCTTTTGTTTTACTTCTTTAGAAAAGCTCAATCTGGTTAATTTGAGCTTTTTACTGATTTGCCATGTTCCATGTCAGATATTCAATTATTGTTTGATTAAAAAATTAAAGGGAAAATGTATTTATCTTCCCAAAATCATTTCCAGCACAAACTTGGAACCAATAAAACCAATCGCCAGTAGCATAAAACCAATCAAGGTAAAACGAATGGCTTTCTGACCACGCCAACCAAATTTGTAATGACCAATCAGCAGCGATCCATAAACAAACCATGAAATAATGCTAAACGCGGTTTTATGGGCCAAGTGTTGGGCGAAGAAGTCCTCAATGGTGAAGAAACCAAAGCCGAGTGCTAAAGTCAGTAAGACAAAACCGGTAATGATCAAGTCGAACAGCAAAGATTCCATGGCTTGGAATGAAGGCAGTAAATTAACCCAGATCCTTTTTTGCTTGTTCTTTAATTCACGATTTTGGAACCACAGAATCACGGCTTGTATGGTTGCCATCAGCAGAACCGCATAGGCCGATAAAGACAAAATAATATGAATGTCCAAGCCTAAGGAGTGTGGTTCAATTACCTGATTCTGTTTGCTTAAGGCAAAACCTAAAATTAAGCCGGTCGCAGCAACAGGAATGCCCAGTAAATTGAGTGCCAAAATGGGGCGGTAAGTACTAAAGATTAAACTCAGCAATAACATCAGACCAGATGTAAATGACAGTATGAGAAATACGTCATAATTCACACCTAAGGGTGTCATCATATCGTTATATAAAACACCCGCATGTAGCAATAACCCTAAACCGAGTACAAGCCCTATAAACCAATGGTTCGGATCACGCTTTGACATTAAGTGAATAAACAAATACCAGAAAGATGTGGTATAAGAAATTAATGCTAAGATCGTGTAAACCAAGGGGGGACTGATCATGTCAAACCTTTTTCAGGATGTTGAATATTCATTTATATAAATTCTACGTGAACTACAGTATCCTATAGCATCTTATGCATAAATTTTCTATTTTAAGAAAGATTTTTTTGCAACTGGCAATTTTAAGCGGATTTTGCAATGTTTGATACCTTAACAGAACGACTCACGCAGAGTTTAAGAAATGTTACTGGCTCAGGGCAGCTAACCGAAGACAATATTAAAGATACGTTACGTGAAGTGCGTATGGCGCTTCTTGAGGCCGATGTTGCGTTACCTGTAACTCGTGAATTCATCGCGAAAGTTAAGGAAGAAGCATTGGGCCAGGAAGTGATGACTCAGTTATCCCCTGGACAGGCTTTTGTCAAAATCGTTCATGACGAATTGACCAAAATGATGGGCGAGGCCAATGAAAGCCTCGACCTCGCTGCAAAACCACCTGTTGTTGTCCTGCTGGCAGGTCTACAAGGTGCGGGTAAAACAACAACTGCAGCGAAACTTGCACGCTTCTTACAAGAACGTCAAAAGAAAAAAGTCGCGATGGTATCTGCTGACGTATACCGTCCAGCAGCGATCAAACAGCTACAAACGGTTGCAGGCGAAGTAGGTGCGATTTTCTTAGAATCTCACGCAGATGAACGCCCAATTGATATTGCAAAACGTGCAATTGAACAGGCAAAAATCCAGTTTGCCGATGTGCTGATTGTCGATACGGCAGGTCGTTTGCATGTCGATGATGACATGATGGACGAAATTAAAGCGCTTCACGCAGCAATTAACCCAACTGAAACCTTGTTCGTAGTCGATGCTATGACCGGTCAGGATGCGGCGAATACTGCAAAAGCCTTTAATGATGCGCTCCCTTTAACCGGTGTGATCCTGACCAAAACTGATGGTGATGCACGCGGTGGTGCGGCACTTTCTGTTCGTGCCATTACCGGCAAGCCAATCAAATTCTTGGGGATGGGTGAAAAACTCGATGCGCTGGAGCCATTCCATCCTGAGCGTATTGCACAACGTATCTTGGGTATGGGTGACGTACTGTCGCTGGTCGAAGAACTTGAACGCAAGGTCGACAAAGAAAAAGCCGAAAAAATGGCGAAAAAATTGCAAAAAGGCGGTAGCTTCAACTTTGAAGATATGCTGATGCAATTTGAACAAATGAACAAAATGGGCGGCATGATGGGCTTCCTGGATAAGTTGCCTGGCATGAGCAATTCAGGTATTCAAGATGCGATTGCGCAAGCGAACCCTGAAAAGCAAGTGAAAAAAATGGAAGCGATTATCCAGTCGATGACCATTAAAGAACGCCGTAACCCAGACCTGATGAACCCGAGCCGTAAAAAACGTATCGCAGCGGGTTGTGGTATGGAAGTTGTTGAAGTCAATAAACTGATTAAACAACATGCGCAAATGGCGAAAATGATGAAGAAATTTGCCAATCCATCAGGCATGGCAAAAATGATGAAATCACTTAGCGGTATGCAAAATAAATTCGGCGGTGGCGGCGGTATGGGACCATTGTTCGGTGGAAACGACAAGAAGTAAAATTATACTTATCATCGTAAAAAAGGCGCTTGATGCGCCTTTTTTGTTTTTGAAATTTAAAAATAACTTTTTGAAGTTATAAGGTAAATAAAATTAAAATATGGAAGACAAAAAAGTTATACCTATGATTATGAAATAAGATAAATTTGAAACCATAATAAAATTGTCAATAACAAGAAGAAAAGATATGTCAGTATTACAAAAACAAAAGAAAGTTTATATCGTGCATGGGGATCAGGAATCACCGAATGATCATTGGTTTCCATGGCTTGGTCAACAGGTTCAACATTCAGGCCATTTTGCAAAACGTCTGATATTGCCCGATCCAAACGCGCCTAATTTTCAAATATGGCAACAAGCATTACAGAAGCAAATGCCGACATTAGACCCAGAAAGCATTATTGTCGCGCATAGTTTAGGCTGTCTGGCGAGCTTGCATTTTTTAACTCAGGCACTCAACCAGACCCAAATTAAAGGGCTGATTCTGGTGGCCGGTTTTAAGGATAAATTAACCGCATTGCCTGAATTGGATGGTTTTATTCGTCAGGCAAAACTAGACATGGCCATTTTGCAAAAACAGATTGCAACACGATTTCTACTGTTTTCCTGTAATGATCCTTATGTTTCACCGCCTAAATCGGTCTTGCTCGGGCATTTTATTAATGCACAGATGCAAGAGGTAAATCAAGCGGGACATTTTATGCGAAGTGACGGTTTTGATGAATTTAAACAGGTTTGGGATGTTCTGAAGCCGTTGCTACATCATTGATGGACTTCGCATTTATTTTGAATCTTTAAGTGAATGAGCGATTGAGTTTTAGTGGGTACTTCGGAAGTTGGTATTTTTATAAAAAGACCAACAATTACATGACTCAATTCAGATTAGGCTAGATACGCACTAGAACAGCTTAAGAAGAGGGAAGAATAATGGCTCAAGTGAACGTGATCCATGGGTATACCGCCAGCCCCGAAGAAAACTGGTATCCCTGGATTCAGCAGACTGCAGACCAGCAGCATTATAGTTTGAAAGTATTGCGTTTGGATCCTTCACCGCGTCCGGAACTGTCGGTGTGGGAATCACAAATGGATGAGCAGATAGAAGGACTGGATGAAAACAGCATTATGATTGCGCATAGTTTGGGAACTATCGCGGCATTACATTATTTGTCCAAACATTTAGCCCATCAGCGTATTAAACAATTGGTTCTGGTTGCCGGTTTTAATGGACGTCTGGGACGATTAGAAGAAGTCTATCCTTTTATCGATGCAGCCCAAATTGATTTTGAATTGCTAAAACGTCAGATTGAACACCGTGTGGTGATCTATTCGGAAGGTGATGATCACGTCCTGCCAAAATTCAGTATTGAACAGGCGCAAAGTCTGGATGCCGAGCTCATTTCTGCCCAGTGCCAGGGACACTTTATCGATTCTGAAGGGTGTACGGAACTGCCTGAAGTTTGGCAGACCATACAACCTTATCTCATTCGTCAAGATTAGGCGGTGACACTTCATCTATATTTGCGACGACACATATTTTTAAGCGGATATGAAGCACGGAAAATTTTGCCAGGCCCTAGGCTTCGGCCAAGGAATAAATATAATTCCGCAGACCTTTGAGCAGTAGGTCTGGCTCAATTTGAGGCTGGTATTGGGTCAGATATTTGGCAAATAATGGAGCATCGCCGCCAGTCAGAATCAGCTGGCTTGGGTATTTATCCAGTACCTTTTCAATGGTACTCACCAGGCTTAACAAAATACCATGATGCACGGCATCCATAGTATTGCGGCCTGGAGTAAGCTCGTTGAATGTGGCATCGGGAATTTTAATGCCCTTGGTATTCTGAATTAGAGAATCCCGCTGTAAATACAGATTCGGCAGGATATAACCGCCTAAATGTTGCATGCCATCGGTGAGATCAATGGTCAAGGCGGTTCCGCAACTAATCACACAATATTTTTGCTTCGGATCATGGACCACGGCTAGCATTTGTAACCAACGGTCAATCCCGAACTTGCTGGTATCTTCATAGGCGCAGCGTAAACCTGCATATTCGGCATGTACTTTGGCAAAGCTCACCGGCACATCTAAAAACTTGAGAATCTTCTGGATGCGTTCATTATTCTTTTTGTCCTGAACTGAAGACACCCCAACTTGCTGCAGACCTAAACATTTAAAATGCTGAATTAAGCCCAGCAGCAGTTCTGCCGGGGATTGCAAATGCAGTTCTGCAGCCTGTTCAATAATCTGGTCATTTTCAGTAATCCAGTATTTGAGTCGGGTATTGCCAATATCTAGCCATAAATTCTTCATTGCATTTCTCTAAAGAGCGCTTTCCAAGCGACGTAAGCGCCCTTGATAAAACTGTTTTAAGCCTTCGCTGGTTTCAATATTGACCGCACCATCATCCTGAATCCCTAAAAAGATACCTGAACATTGCCCCGAATGATGCTCAAATTCAACCGCCTGATTTTTAAAAGCAGCATAGTGATTAAAACGCGCAGCCAAGTTACAGCAATGATGATCAAACCATTCGCTGGCCTGTTGAATTGCCATATATAACTCTGCAACCAGCTGAATACGGGAAATATTGGCCAAGCCCAATTCACTCAGTGATGTTGCATGCTGGTCAATCTGTTCTTTCGGCACGGGTTCAAGATTGATTCCTACACCAACAATCACCTGATGCGGAGAAAGTGGTTCAACCAGAATTCCGCCCCATTTGCCCTGAGTACTATAAAGGTCATTCGGCCATTTTACTTGCAGATCCAGCTTCTTTAGACTTGGCATTTGCAAAATATTTAATGCAATTTCAAGGGCAAGCCGACCATCAATGGGTGTTCGCGTATTCAGCAATGTGCTTAAATAGATGTTCCCTTTAGGTGAGACCCATTGGCGTTGACGCTGTCCACGACCTTGAGTTTGCCTCAAACTACAGACTAAAACGCTCTGAATACCTTTGAGTGCAATTTCCCGCACATCATCATTGGTTGAAGTCGTGACGGGTTTCAGTATTAAAACTTCCGGGAGCTGATGAGCTTCGTCGAGGATTTTTTGCAGTTGTCGAGTCTCGAAATCCATTTAAATCTAAGCAACAGTGGAATGTGAATAATGGAGTTAATCATATATTTATTGATTGGTGCAATGGCTGGTTTTGCCGCTGGACTATTCGGTGTCGGTGGCGGCCTGATTATTGTGCCCATTTTATATATTGTGTTCACGCAGCTGCATTATGATCCTTCAGTGATTATGCATTTGGCCGTTGGTACATCGTTGGCGACCATTATTGTGACCTCAATCAGCTCTGTTTCAGCGCACCATAAACGCGGTGCAGTAATGTGGGATGTATTTCGTAATTTGGCACCGGGTCTGGCTCTTGGCTCATTTTTAGGTGCTGGTATTGCTGACTATATGTCAGGTCAGGGCTTACAGTTGCTGATTGGTTTTTTTGCGGTGTGGGTTGCATACGGCATGTTTACCGGTGCAAGCAAACCCGTTGATCCTAAGCATGATTTGCCTTCTAAAGAAATGCAGCTGCTGGCAGGTGGAGGCATCGGGATTGCATCGGCTATTTTCGGCATCGGTGGGGGCAGTTTGACGGTACCGTATTTGATTCGTCATGGTGTAGTCATTCAAAAAGCGGTCGCAACCTCAGCTGCAGGCGGATTACCCATTGCGGTGGCCGGAGCATTGGGCTTTATGTGGTTTGGCTCGAATACCCAAGCAGAAGTGCCGCATAGTATTGGCTATGTACATATTTATGCCTTTATTGGCATTAGTGTGATGAGCTTTATCACTGCAAAATTCGGGGCAAAAGTGGCGCATAAACTATCGCCTGCCATGTTGAAAAGATGCTTTGCCTGCCTGTTAAGTGTTGTCGGTTTATATTTTATTTATCAAGGATTTTCGACTTATTTTTAATTTTAAATAACAGATAAAAATAGAATGAAAAGGTGTGCTACAGTTCAATTGTTCACACCTTTTTTATATTGGCTTTAAAGACTCAAAAATTGTCTGACAATGTCATATGTTTTACTGATAAAACCAAGTAAAAATAACAAAGTTAATCCAAACGTGTGAAATTTTTTCGATTGCATCTTATAAAAACAAGATAGGACGAGTATGCAAGAACAGGAAAAGGACAGTTTGTCCGAACAAATTGCAAAGCATATTAGTGAGCAAATTATTCGTGGCGAATTGGTTGAAGGTGAACGCATTCAAGAGTTGCGAATCTCGGCTGAACTCGATGTCAGTCGTGGCTCTGTGCGTGAAGCATTATTGCTGTTGCAACGCACGCACCTGATTGAAATTTACCCACGCCGTGGTGCGGTTGTTTCAGAAATGTCTGCGCAACAAGTCCGCGCCTTATTTGATATGAGCGCGTTACTCTTGGGACAGATTGTGCATCGTGTGGCGGAAACCTGGCGTACCCATGAAGCGGAAAGAATTCAGGCATTATTGCATCAATTGCATGAAGAGACGCGTCAGGGACATACTGAAAAATTTTACGATTTAATCTTTCAAGGTATGGCGCGCCAGCACGAAATGGTGGCTAATCCTTATTTGATGAAGTTCTATCAAGAGCTGTTACCCTCAATGCGCCGCAGCTATTTTTTAACCTTAAATATCTCTCGTCGCGAGCTAGAGGAATCATTTGAACTGTTTAAGTTAGTGACTGATGCAGTTTTGATCCGAAAATCACAACAAGCTACTTTATTTATGGACGATTTTTGTCGACACTTGCGCAACCTTGTGTTGGAATCTCTAACACGGATGAAACAAATCGAACTTGCATGGGCAAGACGTTCACGACGTTGATCAGGACATTATGCGTTTAAGCAGCTTAAAACTTTCCGGCTTTAAATCTTTTGCCGATAGTACGACTTTACATTTCAAGGCGAATCGTACCGCTGTCGTTGGGCCAAACGGTTGTGGTAAATCTAACGTGATTGATGCCATCCGTTGGGTGATGGGGGAATCCAGTGCGCGCCAGCTGCGTGGTGGCAGCATGCAGGATGTCATTTTTACCGGTACGGCCAAACGTAAACCTGTCGGTGTAGCCAGTGTTGAACTGCGTTTTGACAATACCTATGGCAAGCTCGGTGGGGCTTATAATGCCTACAATGAATTGGCCGTGCGTCGTCAGGTCAACCGTGATGGCAAGTCTGAATACTTTCTAAATGGCACTAAATGCCGTCGTCGTGATATCACCGACATCTTTTTAGGTACAGGATTGGGGCCACGTTCATACGCGATTATTGAACAGGGCATGATCAACCGTCTGGTCGATGCCAAACCTGAAGAAATGCGGGTGTTTATTGAGGAGGCTGCGGGCGTTTCGCGTTATCAGGCACGTCGCCGCGAAACCTTATTGCATCTTGATCACACCACACAGAATTTATCCCGACTTGAAGATATTGCCTCTGAACTTAAGTCACAGCTGAAAACCCTGAAACGTCAGTCTGAAACGGCTGTGCAATATAAAGAACTGGAAACCCAGATTCGCACCATCAAAGTTGAAGTATTGTCTTTTCAATGCGAGCAAAGCAGCCGCTTGCAGCAAGAATATAGCCTTCAGATGAATGAACTCGGTGATACTTTTAAGCTGGTTCGTTCAGAATTAAGTACCTTGGAACATGATTTAACCTCGACCAGTGAACTGTTTCAACGCCTGATTCAGCAGTCCACTCCACTGCAAAATGAATGGCAACAAGCCGAGAAAAAACTGTCTGAATTGAAAATGACATTGGAACAGAAACAGTCCTTGTTTCAGCAAAATACCTCGACTCTAACTCAGCTCGAACAACAAAAAATTCAAACCAAAGAACGGCTGCAATTGATTGAACTGCAAATTGAAACTTTGCAATCTCAATATGAACAGCAGACTGAACAATTACAACAGCAAGAAAGTCAGAATCAAGACCAGACTCAAACTTTTAGCGATTTAAAAGCACAACAGCAGCAAGTGCAGCAACAGTTTGAATTGGTCAAAGCACAGGTTGAGAAACAGCAGCAGCAAAAAATGCAGATGCTGGCGCAAAGTGAGCAGTTAGCCAAAAATATTGCCCGGATCGAACAGCAAAAACAAACCCTGCAACAGCAAACGGCTCAGATCCAAAATCAGGATCAGCAAGATGATATTGAACAGCTGGAAAGTGAAAAAGTTCAGCTTGGCCAGCAGATTGAACAATTAGAACACGCGATTCAAACCCAGAAGCAGGCATTGGAATTGGATCAGGCTCAGTATGCGCAGCAGAAAAATGATGCCGTAACCTTGAAGTCTGCGATTCAGGTGTTGCAATCGGAACAGAAAAACCTGAATCAGTTGCTGATCAAGAACAGTCCCAAAGTTCAGAATGATGCCGTGCAGTTGATGCAGGTACTCAAGCTAAAAGATCAGGCCAAAGCGCATGCCAACTTAATTGAAAAATTTTTGGCAAAATGGCTTTCTGCACAAGTATTAGATGCAAATGCTGATTTTGCTGAAAGTATGGCCCGTCAGCTGAAAACCCATGCTTCGCAAGATCAGATTCAGCTCGCCGGTTTGCCTTGTTTGGCGGATTGGATTGAGTCACCACAGCATTCCATTTGGCAGCAGGTTGCAGTTGCGGACAATCTGAATCAGGCCTTGTCTTTACAATCAGAGTTAGCTATCGGTCAGTCGATTTTAAGTCTGGATGGCTATCATGTTGCTGCGGATTGGGTGATTGGTTTATTTTATGATGAAGCCAGTCAAGCCGGGCAAGGGAGCTTAAGTCATCGTATCCGTCTAGATGAAATTGAAACTGTCTTGACACAGCAGTTAGCTCAGCTTGAAGCCGCGGAACAACAATTGCCAACAATGCTACAACAGATTCAAACCCTGCAAAAAAACATTCAAGATCAGCAAGAGGCTTTAAAGCAACAACAAAAGTCTTTGCAACAGCTCGATGTGAATATTGCCAAAGTACAAAGTACGGCTCAGGCCTTTTTAGTGCAAAAGCAGCAATTGCACAACCAGTTACAGCAACTGGATGCGCAGCTTGAAGAAGATGCGATGCAAAAAGATGATCTGGAAATTGATTTGCATGCCTTGAATCTGAAACTTGAGCAGGCTTTACCGAATTATAAAACCTTGCAATTCCAAGTTGAGGAATTGACCGAACAGCTTGAAAATACCCAGCACAGCTGGCAGCAAGCGCAACAAGAGTTAGAATTGCTACGGCGTCAAAGCACGCAAACCCAGCAGCAGGTAGAATTGCTGGAAAAAGATGCTTCATTCTCAAAAGCACAATATCAGCAGATTATTGCGCAAATGGAACAGGCGAAAAAGTTTGTCGATCCTGTCCAGCTGGAATTGCCAGCGCTGGAATCACAATTCAGTGAACAGTCGCAAGTCACAGAGAAGTTGCAAAAGACCTGGAATGAATGGCAAGTTGAGCTGAATAATATTCAGGAAAAACAGCAGAATTTGACCGAACAACGTCATCAGCATCAGCAGCAAGATGAGAAATTGCGTGGTCAACTGGAAGAAAAACGTCTGGCTTGGCAAGTGGCCAAATCAGACTTTCAGCATTATTCAGAACAACTCAATGCCTTGAATAGTGAAGTGATTAGCGGTTTAAATATTGATGTCATTGCCCATCAGCAACAACTGGAAAAAGCCCAGCAGCGCTTTGAAAAATTGGGCGCGGTCAATTTGGCGGCTTCCGAAGAATACCAAGAAGTCTCTAAACGCTTTGAAGAACTCAGCCATCAAATTGAAGACCTGGAAAAAACGGTTGATCAATTACAAGCGGCCATGAAAAGTATTGATCAGGAAACCCGCAAATTGTTTATGACCACCTTCGATCAGGTCAATCTTGAGCTGCAAGATTTGTTTCCTAAGGTATTTAATGGCGGGGAAGCGAGTTTAAGTCTTGAAGATGACTGGCAATCGGGTGTAAAACTAATGGCTCGACCGCCAGGCAAGCGCAACAGCTCTTTGGCCTTGTTGTCTGGTGGCGAAAAAGCATTAACAGCATTGGCATTGGTGTTTGCAATCTTCCGTTTAAATCCGGCACCGTTCTGTGTTCTGGATGAGGTTGATGCCCCTTTGGATGATGCAAACGTGGGTCGGTTTTGTAATTTGGTCAAAGAACTATCTGAACAAGTTCAATTCATTTACATTACCCATAATAAAGTTGCAATGACGATGGCAACCGATTTGTTAGGTGTTACCATGCCAGAACCTGGTACATCAAAATTAGTCACTGTCGATTTGGAACAGGCAAAAGAATACGGTTTAGTCGCGGAGTCATAATATGGAAATCACCACCGTCGTTGGTATTGTTATCGCCGTTATCATTATGTTATTCGGCTTAAGAATACTGTTCAAAAAACCTGCTGATGCAGCACCATCATTAGAATCAGAACTTCATGTAGACACAGATAGCCAGCAGCCCGTGATTCCTCGCCATGTCCGTGATCAATTACAGAGTGCCAATGAGCCATCAAGTTTAGAACGTGTTGAACCTACGTTGGCAGAACCGGCTGCTGAGCTGGTTCAAGATGCAAAAAAAGCACAAGCAAAATCTGAAAATAATGAAGTTAAAGCGCCAGTAGCCGCTAGCGCAGAAACAGCGAATCAAGTTGAATCAAAAACAGATCCTGCACAAGAACAAGCGATTGAGGCTGAACCAGCTGAAGCAAAAAATTCAGAAGAACAGAGCGTAAATGCCAATGTCGAAAAAGCTGAAATTTCAGAGTTTGAAGATGAAAGCAGTATTCTGGATGAACACTTACATGAACAGCAGCGCGTTGATGAAGAAAGTGCCTTGTCCACTGCAGTTGAGTTTATTGCATTAAATGTTTACCCGGAACGCCGTGTACTTTCAGGTGAAAAAACTTTAAAAGTATTGCTTAAGTATGGTTTACGTTTTGGTGAAATGGCCTGTTTCCATCGTTACAGCCCAGACGACAGTAAATTGCTGTTTTCGGTTTTACAAATTACCGATGAAGGCGCTGCCGGTTTTGACCTTGAAACCTTGTCGACTGAACAGGTGAAAGGTTTGGCATTCTTCCTGGCCTTGCCACATAGTGATGTGCAAAATGCCTTTGACACCATGGACAGTCTTTCACGTCTGATTGCGCGTGAAATTGATGGCACCGTCTATGATCAGAACAATCAGGAATTCACACCTCAGCTACGTGAGCAATGGCGTCATCATGCGATCGACTATCGTGCAGGACAAACTGCTGAAGTTTAGTTTGAAACTGACGGACTCGATTTCTATAATAGCGAGCAGATAAAATATTTTTTAAGGGCGGAAATCAACCGCCCTTTTTTATGGTGAGTGTATGACCCAAGATTTAACTATCAAAGCGCAAATGCGTCAATTGATTCAAATTTTAGCCAAGCATAATCACGCCTATTATGTGATGGATCAACCAAGTATTGAAGATAGTGAATATGATCAACTCTTTCATCAGCTCAAGGCTTTAGAAGAGCAATATCCAGAATATGTACAAGCCGATACTCCAACTAAAAAGGTCGGCGGCAAAGCACTGACTAAATTTGCAAGCGTGACTCATAAGGTGCCGATGCTGTCATTGGGGAATGTGTTTAACCAAGAAGACCTGTTTGCCTTTGCGCGCCGTGTAGAAGAGCGTTTACCGAACCAGAAAATTCAATACGATGTTGAATTAAAGTTCGACGGTCTGGCCATTTCGCTATGGTATGAAAATGGGGTGCTGGTTCGTGGAGTGACACGAGGGGATGGCGAAACGGGCGAAGATATTACCCATAATGTCAAAACCATTCGTAACTTACCCAAAGTGCTTTCATCTGCTCAAGGTCCAGTTCCAACACTATTGGAAGTGCGTGGTGAAGTTCTCATGCCGAAAGCAGGCTTTGAAAAACTCAATGCTGAGAATGAAGCCAAAGGTGAAAAAACCTTTGCCAATCCGCGAAATGCAGCTGCAGGTAGTCTACGTCAGCTTGATCCAGCGATTGCAGCATCACGACCTTTAGCATTTTATGCTTATGGCATTGCACAGTGCGAACCAGATCATGGTCAAACCACCATGTCGGGCAGTCTGAAATGGCTTACTCAATTTGGTTTTGCGGTGGGTGAATGTCATTTTGTGTGTGACAGCATTCAGCAAGTGCAGCAGTGCTATGAAGAAATCAATGCGAAACGCGCGAATTTGAGCGTTGAAATTGATGGTATGGTCATTAAAGTCGACAGCTTAAAACAGCAAAAACAATTGGGTTTCCTGAGCCGTGAACCGCGTTGGGCAACGGCCTATAAATTCCCCGCAGTTGCCGCTTTAACCACAGTTGAAAATATTGACTGGCAAGTGGGCCGTACCGGTACTTTAACACCGGTTGCGCGCTTGAATCCTGTTGCGGTGGGCGGGGTAACAGTATCCAATGTCACCTTGCATAATATTGGAGAAATCCACCGTTTAGATGTGCGCATTGGCGATACGGTTAGCGTATATCGTAGTGGAGACGTGATTCCCAAAGTGGAAAAAGTCTGGCCGGAATTCCGTCCAGATGATGCAGTCGAAATTCATCTTCCTGAAAAATGTCCAGTCTGTGATTCGCCTGTAGTGATGCCAGAAGGTGAAGCATTGGCGCGCTGTTCAGGTGAACTGTATTGTGCTGCACAGCGAATCGAGACCATCCGTCACTTTGTTTCGCGTAAGGCCATGGATATTGAAGGTTTGGGTGAGCGTTGGGTGGAATCTTTATTACACCTCGACTTGCTTAAAAATGTCGCCGATATTTATTGCTTGCATGAGCACCGTGAACAGTTGCTGACAATTGAAAAAATGGGAGAGAAGTCGGTACAGAACCTGCTCGAAGCCATTGAAAATAGCAAGAAAACCACCCTGGCTTCATTTATTTATGCCTTGGGTATCCGCGGTGTCGGGGAAACCACGGCTCGTATGCTGGCCAACACGTTCCAGACTTTTGAAGCATTACAACATGCAGATCTTGAAGCGCTGAAGAAAACGCCGGATGTGGGTGACATTACCGCTGAATGGATTATCGATTTCTTTCAGGCACCGCATAATCTGGAAGTACTCAATCGTTTGCTTGAAGCCGGAATTCATTGGGATGCACCGATTGCACCCATACGTCAGCCTCTTAATGGTGAGAGCTGGGTGGTCACTGGAACCTTAAGCAGTATGGGGCGTGATGAAGCGACACATTTACTGCAAGCCTTGGGCGCACGCGTTAGCGGTAGCGTGTCGAGTAAAACCAAATGTGTGGTTGCCGGGGAAAAAGCAGGTTCTAAACTTGAAAAAGCTGAAAAGCTGGGCGTAAAAGTCATGAATGAAACTGATTTTTTAAGCTTCATGGCTGAATACGGACAAGTACAAGCTTAGTACGCACTTAAAGTTTCAATCAGTGCAGTCAAAAAAACCACATGCCAAATGCATGTGGTTTTTTTAGGCATTAAGGAATGTATTTTTTCACCACACCGTCATCCAGTAACTGCTGGAAATGCTCAATTAAACTGGTTTCGATGTTGCGGTACTGCATGCCAAGTTCTTGCTGACTTTTGTTGGCATTAAAGTAGATGGGATAGCCCATATTCAGTTCAACAAATGATTTGGAAAAACCGGCCAAAGGGCCAAACAGTTTGAAAGCCGCTTTCGGGAGTTTATTACGTGGGAACGGGAACTTAGGCCCAAAGTTCTGACGTAAAATTTCCCCCATTTCCAGTAAGCTTAAAGTACCGCCACTAATAATATAGCGACCTTCGGCTTTAGGATTAAACGCGGCTTGAACGTGTGCTTCGGCAACATCACGGACATCGACAATGCCATTCCACATTGGCGGCACACCAAGTAAGGTCATGCCATTGGCAAATTGTTGTAGCACCTCTACACTGCCTGACTGGGTATTTGCAGTTAATGATGGACCGAGCACCAGCGCCGGGTTAATACAGACCAGGTCCCAACGTTGCTGTGCTTTTTGCATTTCCCATGCTTTGCGTTCTGCGATCACCTTGGAATACGGATAGGGTTGATGTGTTTCTGAACTGGTGGTATTCCAGTGCGATTCATCAAACTCATTCTTTGCGGTGTGTTGAATATCAATGGCATCGCCATAAGTTGCGGCAATACTCGAGGTCACAATCACACGTTTCACTGAATCGGTTTTATTGACACTGTTCAGCACATTTTCAGTGCCTAAAATAGCCGGTTCAATAATGTCTTTTAGCGCATCTTTAAAGTTATTCACCACAAAAGGAGATGCCATATGCAATACAATTTCACAGCCTTGCATGGCTTCATCAAATGAATGCGGTTCAAGCAGATTGGCTTTAAAAAGTTTAAGTGTGCCTATGGTTCCTGCTGCAATTTTATCTAAATGTGCAAAGCTTGGCTTTTTGTTGAGGTCACGAACAGTGGCATGTACGGTATGACCTTGCTCCAGTAAATTTTTAATCACCCAGCTGGCGATATAGCCTGTCGCACCGGTCACAAGAATGGGCGCAGCATGTTGTGGAGTCGTCATAAGTTAAACCATTGTTGTTTTTAAATTTGTATCTATCTTAGAGTGAAAGCGCAGACTTGTCTTTGGCGGATTGGTGCTTGTTTCAGCAATAATGTGTATATAGAAATGCTTTATGTGCGATTGGTAAATGCTCGACAGCTATTGAATGGGTTTAAACAAGACGCATGTGCTGCTGAACGATTGTCGGCTAAGACCGCTATCACGAAGTTAATACCATTTCGCTGATGGAATAAGAACTATTTGTAATCGTTACAAATCTTAAAAATACACTTTTACAATTTTAATAAGCCTTGAGAAAATGTCTTCAATTACGCAAAGGCTTATTTTTTATATGGAAAGTTTTGTTAAATACACTGCAAATGCGTATGTTTCTCATTTTAATTTTATAAAAATCATAAACTTACATAATTTTTATTTTGCATTCATGGCCGCTTTTGTCCATAATATTAGAAAAAGGGTATGGAGTAATTGAAATGCGTGGCAATCCAGAAGTCGTAGACTATCTAAATATGTTGATCGGTGGCGAACTGGCTGCTCGTGATCAATATTTGATTCATTCTCGTATGTACGAAGATTGGGGTTTAACCAAGATTTTCGAACGGATCGATCATGAAATGCAAGAAGAAGCAGCGCATGCCGATTCGATTATTCGCCGTGTATTATTCCTCGAAGGTACACCGAATATGAACCGTGATGACATCGAAACAGGTGAAGATGTTGTAACGTGTTTAAAAGCAGATTTAAAACTCGAATATCATGTACGTGAAAAACTGGCGCAAGGTGTAAAACTTTGCGAAGAAAAAGGCGATTACGTGACCCGTGATATGCTTCGTCAGCAAATGTCTGATACTGAAGAAGATCATACCTATTGGCTGGAAAAACAAATTCGTTTAATCGAGTTAATTGGTTTGCAAAACTATATTCAATCGCAAATGTAAGCTTAAATTTAAAAATAAAGAAGCCTGACAATAGTCGGGTTTTTTTGTATCTGCATTTTTATGATTTGAATTTTGTTGATTATTTGAGCCTAGCTATATTTTGTGGATTTTAAATATTTGAAGATTTATTTAGAAAACTTTTGAATGTCTGCCAAGACCTGAGCGGCATGCGATTGGGTATTTACACTGTTGTAGTGATAAACAATGGTTCCTTTAGGATCAATCAAAAAGCTTTCCCGTTTCGCAATTTTGGTGATGCCTAAGTTACGGACAATCCCGAATTGATTTGCCAACTGATGATTATTGTCAGCCAGGATTGGAAAAGGTAAACCTAACTTTTCTGAAAATTTTTGATGAGATTTGACATCATCCAGACTCACGCCCAGAACCACAGCATTACTTTTTAAAAATTGTGGATACAGTGCCTTGAATTGATTGGCTTCTTGGGTGCAGCCCGGTGAATTGTCTTTGGGATAAAAATACAGAACGATCCATTTGCCTTTATATTGGCTGAGTGAATGCCATTTGCTATTTTGATCCTGTAATTTAAACGCAGGTGCGGATTTACCCACCCATTGTTTTTGAGATGTTTCAGACTTTGAAAAAATGGAACTTTCAGCAGATGCAAATTGAGTCAGACTTAAGCTTAGACTTATACACAGCAAAGTGATTTTGCATAGTTTAGATTTGCATATTTTAGAAGCGTTCATAATATTCTGCATATTCTTTTTGTCAGGATCTCTGCAAATACTAACAAAATAATATTCATTAAACCTAGATTATTTTTGATGGATTTTGTGCAGTTTAAAAGCAATAAAATTTTATATACTGCAGTCAGTCTGAGCATAGATTTAAGGATTAACCTTGCAGCAACGTATTTTACTCATTACTGGCTGGGGCGGTGGCACCCAACTGCTTAATCCTTTAAAACAGGCCGTGCAACAACAAGGTCATCAAGTCGAATTGATCAATATCTTTAATGCCTTTGATGAGCAGATATTGCAGCAAAAGATTGAGCTGGCTAAACAGTTTGATGTCATTATGGGCTGGTCTTTAGGTGGGCAATTGGCTGCTTTGCTGGTGGATCAAATTGAACAGCAATATGCACAAAGAAAAATCCTGATCACGCTTGCTTCGAATCCCTGCTTTGTTGCAAATGATGAATGGCAAACGGCAATGGCTCAAGCAACTTTTCAGCAGTTTAAACAGTCCTTTGAACAGGATGCAATTGCGACATTAAAGAAATTTAGCTATATGGTGTGTCAGGGTGTGGAAACTACCAGGACCGATCTCATCACTTTGCAAAGTTTAATTCAGCCACAGCAAATTCAGCTGTTAAAGCAAGGTTTAAATTTGCTTGAGCAATTAAATGTTGCAGATATATTAAAAAATTATCGAGGGGAGCAATATCATTTGCTGGCGCAGCAAGATGCCTTAGTTAGCTGCAAAGTTATAGGTAATCTTCAAAATTTAAATGCAAAATTTTTAAAGGTTGACCTGATTTCAGGATCGCATGGATTTCCTGTCTTCCATCCAGAAGCAACAAGTGAAAAAATCTGTCAGTATTTAAAGAAAATAGAACAAACATCTTGAGAAATGGCTGATCTCGCAATTCCTTTTTGTTTGCTGGCAGTTTAAGATCTGAAATTAGGATTTTTATGTACTGTTAGAGGTAAGGATGACCGAGTTAACTGATCTGGAATTTGATCTTGAGCATATCTGGCATCCTTATACTTCCATGACGAAACCCTTGCCAACGTTTAAGGTCAAAAAGGCCTATGGTGCAATCATCGAACTGGAAGATGGACGGCAACTGATTGACGGCATGTCTTCCTGGTGGTGCGCGATTCATGGTTATAACCATCCTGAGCTGAACCAGGCAGTAACGGATCAATTACAAAAGATGTCGCACATCATGTTTGGTGGATTTACCCATGATCCTGCGATTGAACTCGGCAAGCTTCTGTTAAAAATAACACCGCCCAGTCTGGATAAAATTTTTTATGCAGACTCAGGATCGGTCGCTGTTGAAGTGGCGTTAAAGATGGCGGTTCAGTTTTGGACTTCGCAGGGAAAAAGTCAGAAGACCAATTTCGTGACCCCGCGTTCTGGCTATCACGGCGATACCTGGAATGCGATGTCCGTTTGCGATCCAGTTACGGGCATGCATCAGATTTTTGGTTCCAGTCTACCGAACCGTTTCTTTGTTCCGGCACCGCAAGTCGGTTTTTATAATGAATGGAATCAAGCAGATATTGCTGAATTAGGACAGGTCCTAAAAAATCATCATCAGACGATTGCCGGTTTGATTCTAGAACCTATCGTACAAGGCGCAGGCGGGATGCGCTTTTATCATCCTGAATATTTACGCCAAGCCAAACTGCTCTGTGAAAAATACCAAGTGCTGCTGATTTTTGATGAAATTGCCACCGGTTTTGGGCGTACCGGCAAGTTGTTTGCATGGGAACATGCACAGGTTGAACCGGATATTATGTGTATTGGTAAAGGGTTAACTGGAGGCTATATGACGCTTTCGGCCACCTTAACCACTAGGCATGTTGCGGAGATTATTAGCCAAGGTGAAGCCGGTGTATTCATGCATGGCCCAACCTTTATGGCGAATCCACTGGCATGTGCTGTTGCATTGAAAAGCACCGAAGTTTTATTGGCACAGGATTGGCAAGCGAATATTCAGCGGATTGAAAAACAGTTAGAGCAATATTTACAACCGCTGTCACAACTGGATTATGTGCAGGATGTGCGGGTACTAGGTGCTATTGGCGTGGTTGAACTGAGCTTTAATGTGGATATGAAAACCTTGCAACGACAGTTTGTTCAGCGCGGCATCTGGATTCGTCCATTTGGAAAACTGGTCTATGTGATGCCGCCTTATGTGATTAGTGAGCAAGAACTCAAGATCTTGTTGCAACAACTGGTTGAAGTGGTAGAACAGATGCAAGAGGTTTCAGCATGAAGCTGTTGAATGACTATGCAGCAAAACTGGATGAATTAAAACAGCAAGGCAATCTGCGCCAATTTACTTCCAATGTTCAGCAAGGCCGTTATATCGAAATTAACAACCAGAAGATGCTCAACCTTTCATCCAATGATTATTTGGGTTTGGCATCTGATATTAAACTTCGTGAACAGTTTTTTGATGAAACCCCAAATGAACTGCGGATCATGAGTTCATCTTCTTCACGTTTGCTGACGGGGAATTTCCCTGAATATGAACAACTGGAATCCAGTTTAAGTCAGGCTTTTCAGGGTCGTGCCGCACTGTTATTTAACAGTGGCTATCACATGAATATCGGGATTCTGCCTGCCTTAAGTGACAGTAAAACCTTAATTCTGGCAGATAAACTAATACATGCCAGCATGATTGATGGCATCCGTTTATCAACAGCGAAGTATGTGCGATATCGTCATAATGACCTGAAACATCTGAGCCAACTTTTACAGCAATACCATGCAGATGAAACATTCGATCGCATTATTGTGG
This sequence comes from Acinetobacter terrestris, assembly GCF_004331155.1. Taxonomy (GTDB): domain Bacteria; phylum Pseudomonadota; class Gammaproteobacteria; order Pseudomonadales; family Moraxellaceae; genus Acinetobacter; species Acinetobacter terrestris. The sequence continues at coordinate 79,003 of NZ_SJNZ01000005.1, read as the reverse complement.
TCACGGAATCCATTTTTAGCATGGATGGCAATGAGACCGATTTAGCTGAACTGGTTCGGATTAAAAAGCAATTTACTAAAGTCATGCTGTATGTCGATGAAGCGCATGCCATTGGAGTACGGGGTGAGCAGGGCTTGGGCTGCGCTGAACAATATGGCGTGATTGATGATATTGATTTGCTGGTGGGGACTTTTGGTAAGGCACTGGCATCGGTCGGTGGTTATCTGATTTGTCATCCGATCATTCGTGAATATCTGATTAATAGTATGCGACCGCTGATTTTCAGTACCGCACAGCCACCGATCTGTATGGCATGGACTGATTTTATTTTCCAAAAAGTGTTAACTTTAAAAAATCAGCGACAGCATTTAAAGAATATCAGCCAGTCCTTGCAGCAAGCGGTTCTGAGCAAAGGTTTTGATTGTCCTTCAACCTCGCATATTGTGCCGGTGATTATCGGAGAGTCACAAAAGACCGTGGATAAAGCCACGCAGCTACAGCGGGCTGGTTTTTATATCATGCCGGTTCGTCCGCCGACGGTACCAAAACACAGCTCAAGATTGCGTATTTCACTGACCACGCAAGTGAGCCAAACTGATCTCGATCAGCTTGTAGGATTGTTGTGAGTCTGCATGGTGAAGATTGATAAGTCACAAGTCGCGCAGCGCTTTGAAAAAGCAGCGCAAAGTTATACTCAACATGCGGTGGTGCAAAAACAGATTTGCCAGAATTTAATGGGGTTGATGCAAGAACACTTATCCGAAAACAGTTTGGATCGTGTTTTTGAAATTGGTTGTGGCTCAGGTAATTTAAGCCATTTGCTGATGCAGAATTTTCAAATCAAACAGCTGTTTTTAAATGACCTGTATCCTGAAGTTCAACAACATTTTTCTGATTCTAAAAGACTGCAATGGCTGATTGGCGATATTGAACAACTGGATTTCCCTCAATCCCTTGACCTGATCGCGTCCAGTTCAGCTTTGCAATGGATCTATGATTTAGATGCCATCTTTAAAAAATGTTTTGATGTGTTAACACAGCAAGGCTATTTGTGTATTTCGACCTTTGGTCAGCAGAATCTAAAAGAAATTAAGGCGCTTACTGGACAGGGTCTGAATTATCTCAGCATTGAATCTATTCAGGAAAAGTTGATGCAGCAGAATTTTGAAATCCTGCATCTTTCAGAGAATATTGAAACCCTGACATTTTCACATCCCAAACAAGTACTGCAACATTTAAAAGCTACAGGCGTGACTGCAACCGCATCGCAGCATCGTTGGAGCAAACAGTCTTTGCAGCATTTTTATCAAGATTATCAGCAATTTTCAGAGCTTGATCAGTGTGGTCAGCGCCATTATCAGCTGAGCTATCATCCTATTTATTGCATTGCACGGAGCAAGCCATGACAGCACCCGTTTATTTTATTAGCGGTATTGATACCGGCATTGGCAAGACCTATACCACGGGTTATCTGGCAAAATTATGGAATGCGCAGGGCAAGAAAACCATTACTCAAAAGCTGATTCAAACCGGCAATAGCGATATTTCTGAAGATATCGAACAGCACCGTAAAATGATGCAGATGGGCTGGTTTCCCGAAGATGAAAGCAAGCTGACCATGCCTGAAATTTTTACTTACCCCGCCTCGCCACATTTGGCGACTAAAATTGATGGTCGCGAAATTGATTTCCAGAAAATTGAAGATGCGACTCAGCAATTGGCTCATAAATATGAGGTGGTTTTGCTGGAGGGTGCAGGCGGTTTGATGGTGCCTTTAACCACTGAATTGCTGACGATTGATTATCTGGCTGAAAAGAAATTTCCTGTGATTTTGGTCAGTTCAGGCCGTTTAGGCAGTATTAATCATACTTTGCTCAGCTTGGAAGCTTTGAAAAGTCGTGGTTTGGAACTTTATGCATTAGCTTATAACTTGAATGATGAATCGCAAGACCCGCTTATTTCTAAAGATACGTCGGACTATTTAAAAGCGTATTTGGCCATACATTTCCCGAATGCACAGTGGATAGATATTCCGGTGTTGTAAAGGCTTTCTCTTTTTCTGGAAGATAATAAAAAAAAGCCACTCAAATGAGTGGCTTTCCTTTTAAAGGGCATTTAAGAATTAAAATTTCTTAAAGCCTTTGTTCAAGCCAAAAGGTTTGCGTTGTGCAAATTTATCTGTAGGGCGGTTTTGGTTTTCAAAGGTATTGCCATTACGCTCAGTAGGCGCACGGTTGCCACGATCATCGCCACGCGGTTCTGAACGATCATTACGAGTGTTAAAACGGTTATCGCTAGTGCCTTCTGTACGAACAGGACGACTATTGAAACGGTTGTCGCTGCGGTTATCAGTACGGCCATTTTCAGGGCTGGCTTGACGCTGGTCACGACGCTGTTCCGGTTGCGCTTCACCTTCGTTATCACGGCGTTGCTGACGTAAATAACCACCACGACGTGCAGCCATTGGTTTTTCTTGCATACGTTCGTTACGGCGTTTTGCCATGCCGAATAAGCCAGTACCTTGACGTGGTTTCAACTCAACAGATTTGGTCAAGTTATCGATATCACCTTTATCAAGCTCAATCCAACGACCCGTACGAAGTTCGCGAGGTAGAATTACAGTGCCATAACGGGTACGAAGCAAGCGGCTGACTTTAAGACCTTGCGATTCGAAAATACGACGAACTTCGCGGTTACGGCCTTCTTTTACCACCACTTGATACCAGCGGTTAATCCCTTCACCACCAATTTCAGAGAATGATTCAAATTTTGCCGGACCATCATCCAGAACAACACCTTCAGTCATGTTCTTTTTGAGTTGTGGTGTTACTTCACCCATCACACGCACAGCATATTCACGTTCAATTTCATTTGAAGGGTGCATTAAGCGGTTTGCCAATTCACCATCGTTTGTGAACAACAATAGACCGGTTGAGTTGATGTCTAGACGACCGACCATCACCCAACGATCGCCCGGAATAGACGGCAATTGTTCAAATACGGTTGGACGGTTTTCAGGGTCGCTGCGTGAGCAAATTTCGCCTTCAGGCTTATAATAAATAATCACACGACGACGAATTTCGTCTTCAATTTGGAATGCAACTTTACGACCATCGATGCGAAGCTCATCACCTGGTTCAATGCGTTCACCCACTTGGGCAACACGTCCGTTGATACTTACACGACCAGCGGCAATGACTTCTTCCATATAACGGCGAGAACCCAAACCAACGCGTGCAAGCACCTTTTGTAATTTTTCACTCATGACAGCATAACCTTAGAAATTATCATCAACAGTTCACCTATCTATGACTTCGGTGCGTGAGCATCGAGGGCCATAAAAGCTTCCTTGGCATCCTGCAGGGGAGGCAATTGACCTAAAGACGACAGGCCAAATGCATTTAAAAATTGTGGCGTTGTAACTAACAACGCGGGTCTTCCAGGGAGTTCTCTGAATCCGGACTCTTTAATCCAATTCCAGTCAAACAAAGATCTTAGTATTTGACTATTGTTAGAAACCCCACGAATCTGTTCAATATCTGCTCGGGTTACTGGTTGATGGTAAGCAATCACAGCAATGGTTTCGAGCAGGGTTGGCGATAAGCGAGTTGGTCGCTCTGGCCAAACCTGGGTAATGATATTGCGATATTTAGCACGAACCTGAAAACGGAAACCTTGTGCTGTTTCCACCAGTTCGATTGATCTGCCATGTTGTAGCATAGCAAGCTGTTGCAAGAATTGACGCAATTCCTGTTTAGTATACTGATTTTGGAACGCTTCTTTTAAACGTGCAAGCGAAACGGCAGCTTCACTGGCAAAAATAATCGCTTCCAGTTGCATCAAAACTTCATGTTGGTTATCTAGAACAGACAGAGCTGTGGCTTGATTATCAATCATGCTGGTACTCCTTGAATCGCAAGTGGCGCTTCAATACCTGTTGCAATAATATTCACTTTTTGCTGGCGTGTGAGTTCTAAAATGGCCATAAAGGTGACCACCATGCCCATACGCCCTTGACTCGGTTTCAGCAAGGCTTCGAAATGCAGGATTTCACCTGACTGTAAGCGGCTTTCAATAAAGGCAATGCGCTCTTCAAGCAGTACCGGTTCTTGCTGAATTTGATGGATCACCGGTTCTGGTCGGTTAAACACGCAAAATAAGGCATCGCGTAACAGACCAATATCGTAGCCTTCGTTGTTTTGTGCAATCTGACCGAGGCTTACATTGGTCGGGAAGGTGTCGCGTTCTAAAACGGGCATCTGGCCCAAACGTTCAGCCGCCTGTTTCACCCGCAAATAGGTTTCCAGACGGTCAATCAGTTGTTGTTTTGGATCTTTCTCAATCACAATGAATGAATTTGTTTTTGGTAGCAAAAGCCGTGATTTAAGATCGGCCAATAACGCCGCCATCACCATATAATCTGCCGTTAATTCAATATTGAGAGACTTCATTGCATCCATATAGGATAAATACTGGGCTGCAATTGGGGCAATATCAAGTTGTAATAAGTCGAAACCGCTTTTTTGAATCAGGTAAATCAGAAAGTCGAGTGGTCCTTCGAAATGCTCTAAAAGAATTTCGAATGCAGCAGGAGGAATATACAAATCCTCTGGAATTGATTCTTGCCACTCATCCATGACTCGGATGGGTGAAGCTTGCTCCATAGGATTATGGATCGGTTGATTCATTACAGTTATAGGCCACGCGAATTTTCAAAGGCATGCAGGAGGCTTTTGCTTCGATCTCGCATCGAAAGAAAAAAGCACATAATTAATCTGCGTAGTCTAAAGGAAAATGGAGTTCAAATAAATTACAAAAGCTAACAAATGGCAAAAAAACCTAAAATAAATAGGGAATTTTGATTTAAGTAAAAACAATACTCTTGATGTCATTGTTCGATATATATTTTACTGGCAGTAAAGAAATTCTTTAAGCAAAATAAAATCAAGAAAATGCAGTGTGATCAGCGATGAAAAATTATCAAAAAAAACAAGAAAATGAATATGGTCAAATGATTGGGACGCCAGTACCCAATCCTTTAGCTGTGCATCTTTTGGCAGAAAATTTATATGGACACAGTGCGACACTCCATGATTTGTCTGTAACCACACCCAGTGAAGAGCATTTTAAGCAAATTTGGCAATGTGTAAAAACCGAAGTGGATCGCAGTTGCTGGACCTATTTACCTTATCCGGCTTTTGAAACCGAAGATGAATTACGAAGCGCTTTAAAGAATCATTTTGGTTTTAATGGAGCAACCCATTATTTAATTGAAGTGAACCACGCTATGGTGGGATGGGTGGGCTTAATTAATCAATGTCCTGCGGATCAGGTCATAGAAATTGGCAACGTCTATTTTTCGCATCAGATGAAACAGTCTACCGCCTCGACTGAAGTGATTTATCTATTATTAAAAACATGTTTTGAGCAAAGCTTTCGTCGGGTGGAATGGAAATGTGATGAATTGAATCATCCCTCAAAACGTGCAGCATTACGTTTTGGCTTTCAGTATGAAGGAACCTTTCGTCAACATCGTATCGCCAAAGGCCAAAACCGTAATACTGCTTGGTTTTCAATTCTGGATGAAGAATGGCCGGAATTAGAAAAGGCCTATCTGGCTTGGCTAAAAGCGGATAATTTTGATATTGAGGGGGCAGCAGATCAAGAAATTAAAAGACCTTATGGATTTATATAAAGTCGGTTTATCTAAATAAGCATTTGGCTTATTTCAGTTGTCCCGTATTTATTGCAAATTCAACAATACGTTGCGATGTATCGCGGATGCATAAATTTTGATTCGTACACTGTGCCAATAATTCATCGACAATGGAGATGTCCAGAAAGTATTCGAATACCTTATTTTCGATACTGATAATTTTTGCATCCTCCGAACTGGAAAGAACTTGAGCCTCGGATTCTAATGTCCAAGGACGCTCGACATAAATGCTATCGTGTTCAGAGAATTGCTGAATATTGACCAAGACATGAAATAAGTCCATTTAATTCATCTCCAATTTCTATCTTTATTTTTTAATTCATTCCAAAAAATAAGCGCTTATTCGAAAGCGCTTACATCTCCAACACCTCGACGGATCACTTCGGGATGATCACCGGATAAATCAACAATACTGGTGGTGTTTAAAATACCTAAACCTCCATCAACAAATACATCAATACGTTTGCCCAATTCCATTTCAATATCATAAGGATCATCTAAAGGATCTGTATGGTCGGGAAGAATCAGGGTACTGGTTAAAAGCGGTTCACCCAATTCCTTCAGTAACATCCGGCAAATCGGGTTACTCGGAATACGAAGTCCAATGGTTTTCTTTTTCGGGTGCATCAGGCGTTTAGGCACTTCGCTGGTCGCAGGTAATATAAAGGTGGTCACAGCGGGAGTGTTACTTTTCAGCAACCGGTACATGGCGTTGTCTACTTTGGCATAAGTGGCAATGTCGGATAAGTCACAACACAGAATCGCATATTGATGTTTCGGTCCCAAGCCACGAATCTGGGCAATCCGTTCCATGGCATTTTTATTCCCAATCTGGCAACCAATTGCATAAGCAGCATCGGTCGGGTAAACCACCACATCGCCTGCACGAATACGTTCTACCGCCTGCGTGATCAAACGCGGTTGAGGGTTATCAGGATGTACTCTTAAATGAAGCATATTTATTCTCTCCCGACTTATTTTTAGACATTATCTGTTGAATTTACAAAGTCTTGCAATCAGGCTTTGATGATTTTATGTAATTCAGCCTAACATTTCACGTCGAAACTCATCACTTTGTAATGTTTTGCCACTTCTTGTGCAGCTACAGATACACTGAATCAAGTGCGCAGCATCACGCGGAAGTTTGGCTTCTCCATTAAAATATCGCTGAACTTGAGCATAAACATTGTCTTTAAATGTCGCGCCATCACCGCTATCGCCGGTTAAATTATCCAAGGATACCCGGAATTTTCTGCCGAAAGCTTGAGAAAACAACCATTCAATGGCTTGCGGTTTAATTTCCACCTGTTCAAATAATGCCTGTTGCTCGGCAGTTCGGCCATCAGGTGCATACCAGTAACCTAAATCTGCCAATAAGCGTCTTTTGTCGCCAGCAATGCTCCAATGGCTGATTTCATGCAATGCACTATTAAAGAAACCGTGTGCGAACTGAATTCGGGCAGGGAGGTCTTTAGTCGCTGGAAAATATTCAGGTTCAAAATCACCACGAACAAGCATCACATTTAAGTGGGAAAACCAGTGATTAAAGTGTAATATAAGCCAATCTACTGGTTGAACTTCTGTTTGCAAATTAGCCCAAGGTGAGAGTTGCACATGGTCTAAAAAAACTGCAGGACTTGAGGTTGAATGAGTGGTTAACCGTAATGAAGTGGTGACTTCAGGTTGCGGCTGCAACTGATGCATGACTTGTATTACCCAAATGATCTGTCTAAATAAGTACAAAATTGTATCTTAATCTTTGACAGAGTACCCATGAATTTGTAGAATTGCCGCCTTAATTATGTCAGCAAATACCTTTCCGGCACAGATTGAGCCGTTTAAATGGGCTGAGCAAGGCTTTACATGGTCAGGTACCCTGCCATTGTCTCGCTTTGTTCGCATTTCCCGTGAAGCTGTTGGATCAATTGATCATCAATTGATTAACATAGACTGTAAGCTATCAATGGATGCGTATCATCGTATCGTATGGTTAGATGGTCATGTTGAAACGAAAGTCCCAATGGAATGTCAGCGTTGTCTGCAGTCCGTTGAAATTCCTCTCGTTTCAGACTTTCATTTAGCGCTTGTGGATGATGAATCACTGATAGAGCGCTTGGATGAGGATGCTGATTTCATCGTCTTAGGCGAAGGTGAAGCAACGACAAAAGGTAGCATTGATGCGCCTGCGTCGGCTGATTTACTCGCGCTGATAGAAGATGAATTGTTATTGTTGATGCCATTGTCTCCCAAGCATGATGTTTGTGTACATAAGCATCAACCCGCCGATGAAGACATTGCCGAAGAAAAACGGGATAATCCGTTTGATGTTTTGGCAGGTTTGAAGGGTAAACTTAACTAATTTTTGTGTTATACTGTAAAGTATAAGACAACTGAATTTGTTCTGATCCATTTTTTCGATCTTTGTAAGGAGCCATCATGGCCGTTCAGCAAAACCGTAAAAGTCGCTCTCGCCGTGACATGCGCCGTTCACATGACGCTTTAACCGAGAATGCATTAACTGTAGACCAAACATCTGGTGAAACTCACCGTCGTCACCACGTGACTAAAGATGGTATCTACCGTGGTCGTCAATTATTCGCTAAAGCAGCTGCTGCTGAATAATTGGTGATGTATTAAGCGTCAAGCTTAGTAGAAAAAATGGGAGCGAAAGCTCCCTTTTTTTGTTGCCGTTTTTTGTTGTATTTGGCAATTACCAAAACAAAAATTAAGTGTTAAATTTCGCTTCGTAAACGAGCTTAGACTCATGAAAGGATTTTTATATGTCTGCTAAAAGACTCGATCAAGCCGCTCAAGCGACAAAAACTGCATTTGTTTTTCCTGGTCAAGGTTCACAAAAAGTTGGCATGTTGGCTGAACTTGCAGAACAGTTTAGTGGTGTGACCGACACTTTTGCTGAAGCTTCAGAAGCGATTGGTTTTGATTTATGGCACATTGCTCAAAGTGGTGAAGGCTTAAACCAAACAGAATTTACACAACCTGTATTGCTGACTGCAAGTATCGCCTTATGGCGCGTGTGGTTGGAATTGGGTGGTGTTGCACCAAAATATCTTGCAGGTCACTCACTGGGTGAGTACAGCGCACTGGTTGCTGCAGGGGCAATGAGCCTTGGCGATGCAGTAAAACTTGTGAATTTGCGTGGCAAACTCATGCAGGATGCTGTTCCTCAAGGGCAGGGCGCAATGGCTGCTATTTTAGGTCTAGATGACGCTAAAGTAATTCAACTTTGCGAGCAGGTAAATGCACAAGGTTTGGGTTCGGTTGAAGCTGCAAATTATAATGCTCAAGGTCAAGTAGTCATTGCTGGTGATAAAGCACCTGTAGAAGCGGTGATGGCTGCGGCCAAAGAACAGTCAGGTAAAGCGATTGCATTACCGGTCTCTGTTCCGTCACATTGTTCACTGATGAAACCTGCGGCTGAAAAGTTTGCAGCAGCTTTGGAACAAACTGCCATTGAGCTGCCTGGCTTTCCTGTAATACAAAATGTCAACGCGGAAATCGCAACGGATGTGGCAGGCGTACGTCAGGCATTGACTGCACAATTGTATCAATCTGTGCAATGGACCAAGACCATGCAATACCTGCAAGACCAAGGGGTGCAATATATGGTTGAATGTGGTCCGGGCAATGTCCTTGCCAATCTTGCGAAGCGTTTACCAAATATCGAAAAAGCATTTCCACTGGACAGCAAGAGTCGTCTTGAGGATGCATTAAATGCCATTTTGGTGGCGGAAGGGAAAATTGCATGACACAAGAACGTAAAGTCGCATTGGTCACAGGTGCGAGCCGAGGGATTGGAGCTGCCATTGCTCAGCAATTAATTTTAGACGGTTATTTTGTGGTGGGTACCGCAACGTCTGAAGCAGGCGCAGAAAAATTATCTGCAAGCTTCGCTGAAAATGGTGCTGGTGCAGTGCTTGATGTGCGTGATGCGACCGCCATTGATGCCTTGGTTACAGATATTGAACAAAAGTATGGTCCTGTTCTTGCACTGGTCAACAATGCTGGAATTACCAAAGATAATTTGTTACTGCGTATGTCTGAAGATGACTGGGACGATATTCTCAATATTCATTTGAAAGCCGTATACCGTCTATCTAAGCGTGTTTTAAAAGGCATGACCCGAGCACGTTTTGGACGAATTATTAATATCAGTTCTGTCGTTGCCCACTTTGCAAATCCGGGACAAGCCAACTATTCTGCTGCAAAAGCAGGGATAGAAGCATTTGGCCGTAGCCTTGCAAAAGAAATGGGTAGTCGCCAAATTACGGTGAATGCTGTTGCGCCAGGTTTTATTGCAACAGAAATGACAGAACAGTTAAGTGAAGAAATTCGTAAGAAAATGAGTGATCAAGTGGCATTAAACCGTTTAGGTGACCCACAAGATATCGCGAATGCAGTGAGCTTTCTGGCTAGCGAGAAGGCAAGTTACATCACTGGTACTGTTTTACATGTGAATGGCGGTTTGTACATGAGCTAATTAGCTGATGTATAAACTTTCAAAAACTTAGATATTCAATTAAACTAACGGCATTAAAAACGCCACAAGCAATGAGGAGAATTCCTGTGAGCGATATCGAACTACGTATCAAACAAGCGGTTGCAGAACAACTTGGTCTTAAAGCTGAAGAGATTAAAAACGAAGCATCTTTCATGGATGATTTGGGTGCTGATTCTTTGGACTTAGTTGAGCTTGTTATGTCTTTCGAAAATGATTTTGACATCACTATCCCTGATGAAGATTCTAACGAAATCACAACTGTTCAATCAGCAATTGACTATGTTTCTAAGAAACTAGGTTAATCGTTGTTTCAGCTTTGCTGAAAATAAAAAAGCCACCTTTTAGGTGGCTTTTTTATTGCAAAATGAAAACTGTTTTAAACAGCTTTCATTACATATCGTTACGTTCGGTTCACCAAAGACAATCTTTCTTTTGGGTAAATTTTAGGTATAAAAATAGAACACTATTTTTTTAAATAGCATAAATAACAATATGGAGAAATAAAATGGGTCTTTTTGATTTTGTAAAAGGAATTGGTAAGAAAAATACAGCACCCGCTGAACCACAGGCAACTCCAGCAGCTTCAACTACTCCCGCAGAGCCATCTGCACAAGAAATCGCAAATAAACTGCTCGGACATATCAAAGCTTTGGGTTTGCCTGTAACCGGCTTGTCTGTGAGTTATAACGGGACTTCTGATCTAGCCACCATTAAAGGGCAAGTACAAAGCCAAGCAGACCGTGAAAAAATTGTATTGGCGGTAGGGAATGTCGATCATGTCGCTAAGGTCGATGATCAGATGACTGTTGCAACGCCTGAACCCGCAAGCAAATTTTATACGGTTAAATCTGGCGATACCTTGTCTAAAATTTCAAAAGAATATTATGGTGATAGCAATCAATATAATAAAATTTTTGAAGCCAACCGTCCTTTGTTAAAAAATGCCGATGACATTTATCCAGGACAGGTACTTCGTATTCCTGCCTAAACTGGGATGAATAAAAAAAAGCGCGGAGAGCGCTTTTTTTTATATTTTATCAAAATTTGTGCTGTAGTTTCCGTCTGGCAAGTTGTTCTCTGCCTAAAAAAACCGTAGGGTTTAAATGATAGTGTTGCACCAAAATCTGGATCAGTTTTTGCCGGTTGTCTTTATTCAACATATTCAGATCAATATGTGCCATTTTATAGTGCTTGCGAAATTCAGGTTTTAAAATAAAGCCGATACTGCATCTTTTCCACTCTTGCTGGCTTAATCCTTTTGTTATTAGGGGCTTAAGCAGACGATACTTTGAGGCATGTGAGGAGTAGAGTTGGGCTTTACACAGCGTATTACGCTGCACCATGCTACTCAGCTTTATTCCAATACTTTGTATGGAGATGGTCTGGCTGGTGACCACAAGTTTCATATTCATGGCAACGCAAGCCAGCATGAAGATGAGCGACACCATTAACCAACTTGACAGGGATTGAGCTAATAAATACTGAATCAGACTACTAATATCTTGAACCATATTGAAGTTATTGAGTGAGTGCTGAGCTAAAACAATAAATATGGCAGGGATAAAGATCAGCCCAATGAAATAACGCGGCAGATAGTGACATTGAAATAGGGGATATTCAGTTGCTGTGTCCATGAACCCTCACCTCAAAAAAAATATAGATAGGGTGTGACTGTTATTTCTAGTGCGCGACTGTTCCATTACGAGACAGAACGTACCTAGAGACAGGAAATACCTAGAATTGTTATAAACTTGACTCCAATTAAATTGCATATTGATTTTTAACGCTTGTTTTAACAAATTATTTTCTTAAATTTTTTCTTTTATTGGTCTTTGCTGTATTCATCTATTTTAAGTTTTTAGGTTGACTTGGGTTTAGCTGTTTTTGTTGTAGATTTGAGTATGAAAGTAAATCCTGTTAGGTAACTTTCTTGATTTAAATTTTTCCTCTTTCTTATTTTTATATCGAATTTCGTTGTCTATATTTCACTGTGGCGTGATTTAATATTAGGTATTTAAACTAAATTTATTTGATTATTTAGGCACAACTTTTGCTATTTCTTATTAAATTTATTTTAATGAATGGTAAAAAAAATGGACTATCAAATTCATCAATGTACAGAAAATACAGCAGCCGAGTTCCTGATTTTATCTTCAGGTTTGGGTGGTCATGCGAGTTTTTGGAAACCACAAATTGAGGCATTAACCCAATATTTTCATGTGTTGAGTTATGACCAGGAAGGCTGCCATGCAGATTCCGGTCTTCTAGCCGATGAGTATTCAATTACCGATCTGGCAAAACAGTTACTGGAAATTATAAAACTGGAAAAAATTCAGGATTTTCATTTTATTGGACATGCCATTGGCGGATTTATTGGAGCAGAACTGGCGGTATTAATAAAGTCATCTGAAGCGACATTATTAAGTCTGACTTGTATCAATTCATGGGATGAGCTCGATCCGCATACCCAAAAATGTTTTGAAGCCCGGATTCATTTATTAAAATCAGCAGGTTCTGAAGCTTATGTACGGGCGCAGGGGCTATTTTTATATCCACCGGCATGGATTTCAAAAAATCACCAGCATTTAAATACGCTGGAAAATATTCAACTTGAAGATTTTCCACCGGCTGCAAATATATTGAAGCGCATTGAGGCTGCACAGAAATTCAGGATCGATGAGCAGCACATACAAGCCTTGCAATATAGCCAATTACATTTCATTGCCAATCAGGATGATTTTTTAGTGCCCGGCCACAAGTCGAGTGATCTGCAACAGAGACTGGGTCATGGGCAACTGAATGTGCTTGCTACAGGTGCACATGCATCTACGGTCACAGAGCCTGAATTATTGAATAAAACCATGCTGCAGTTTTTTAAAAATCATTTTTTGAAGTGATTTCACTGTCGAATTAAGCAGGCTTATTAATAGTCATAACCCGTAAATTATTGATCAAACCGTGATTTTAAGATCACGGTTTTTTAATTCATTTTTTCATAAAAATAATTCGATATCGATCAATGCCGCATTTTCAAATTTTAAAGATTATGCATTTTTTTGGAGCCATTATCGCTAAAACAGTGCAGGTATTTTGTTGTGTATTTTACTGTTTGTTAAAATAAAATATTTACAAATTATTGAAAAATATAATTTTAATAATGTTGGCATAGCATTTGCTAAATATTAACTATAAAAGTTCAAGTGGGTTGCTTGAAGCATGTTTATAACCAAATGGTAAAAATGAGGTGTTAATAATGAAAATAGGCGTCTTTTGTCCAATCGGAAATAATGGCTGGTTACTGTCTGAAAATGCACCGCAATATAAACCCAGTTTTGAAATGAACAAGCAAATTGTGCAACGTGCAGAACATTATGGTTTTGACTTTGCACTCTCGATGATCAAGCTGCGTGGCTTTGGCGGGAAAACCGAATTTTGGGATCATAACCTCGAGACATTTACTTTAATGGCGGGGCTGGCTGCAGTGACCAGCAAAATTAAAATTTATGCGACAGCGGCAACTTTGGTGATGCCACCTGCAATTGTGGCACGTATGGCATCCACCATTGACTCCATTTCCAATGGGCGTTTTGGACTAAATGTAGTAACGGGATGGCAAGCGCCTGAATATAAACAAATGGGTATGTGGCCGGGCGATGAATACTTTGCCAAACGTTATGACTATTTATCTGAATATGTCGAAATTTTACGTGAGCTTTGGGCGACTGGAAAATCGGACTTTAAGGGTGAACATTTCCAGATGGATGATTGCCGGGTAAGTCCAGTTCCACAAGCCGATATGAAAATCATCTGTGCAGGGCAATCCGATACGGGGCTAGAGTTCTCCGCTAAATATGCAGATTACAATTTTGTCTTTGGTAAAGGCTTAAATACACCGAAGGCGTATGCAGACATCAATGATCGCTTAAAGGTATATACCGATAAAACAGGCCGCGATGTGCAAACCTATGTGCTCTTTATGGTGATTGCCGCAGAGACAGATGAAGCAGCCTTTGCAAAATGGCAAAGCTATAACGATGGAGCCGATGTCGAGGCGATTAACTGGCTGATGAATCAAGGCGGAAAAGATACCAAATCTGGCGCCGATACCAACATTCGTCAAATGGCATCCAGTGTTTCACCCGTCAATATCAACATGGGCACCATTGTCGGTTCTTTTGAAAATGTCGCAAAAATGCTGGATGAAATTGCTGAAATCGAAGGAACTGAAGGCATTCTTTTAACCTTTGATGATTTTATTCAAGGCGTAGAAAATTTTGGCCAAAAAATTCAGCCTTTGATGAAATGCCGTGAGCATATTGTGGTTGAAGGTGAAGCAACTCAAGTTTCAGTCTTGGAGAAGTCAGCATGAATATGAATAAATCTGTAGAAAATGTGGTTTGTGCAGGATTTACTCAAGCCGCTGGTACTGGAAAAGTATTAAAGGCACAACCTGAAGCAATTCAACTGGCAGCTGAGCAAACCGCATTAATCGTAATAGACATGCAAAATGCCTATACCTCAAAAGGCGGTTATTTAGACTTGGCGGGTTTTGACGTTTCAAAAACCAAGCCTGTTGTGGAGAACATCAAAAAAGCAGTCGATGCCGCACATGCGTCAAACATTCAGGTGATTTATTTCAAAAATGGCTGGGATGATCAGTATGTGGAAGCGGGTGGTATCAATTCCCCGAATTTTCATAAATCCAACGCCTTAAAAACCATGCGTCAGCAGCCTGAATTACAAGGGAAATTACTCGCAAAAGGCGGTTGGGACTTTGAACTGATTGATGAACTCATACCCTTGGCTCAAGACATCGTGATTGAAAAACCCCGTTATAGCGGTTTCTTTAATACAGCACTAGACAGCATGCTCAGAAGTCGTGGCATTCGTAATCTGGTGTTTGTCGGGATTGCCACCAATGTCTGTGTGGAATCAACTTTAAGAGACGGTTTTTTTCTGGAGTATTTTGGCGTAGCACTGGGTGATGCCTGTTATCAGGCAGGACCGATTGAGGCGCATGAAGCCAGTTTATATAACATTAAAACCTTCTTTGGTTGGGTGTCGGACACAGCAAACTTTGTCGAAACCTTTCAAACCAACTCCAATCTTTTAGAAAAATCAGCTTAAAACTTCATAGGGGAGCATCATGCCAAAAGAAATTATTTTACCCGCAGGAACAGGAAAACCATTGGCACCGTACGTACCTGCAACCAAAGCGGACAATATTGTTTATGTGTCAGGCACTTTGGCCTTTGATGAAAATAACAATGTCGTGCATGTGGGAGATGCCGCAGCACAAACCCGTCATATTTTGCAAACCATCAAAAAAGTCATTGAAACTGCGGGTGGGACCATGGATGACGTGACCTTTAATCATGTCTTTGTCAAAGACTGGGCCGATTATGCTGCCATCAATACCGTCTATGCGGAGTATTTTCCGGGTGATAAACCGGCACGCTATTGCGTACAGACGGGCTTGGTGAAACCCGATGCTCTAGTTGAAATTGCATCTATTGCCCATGTTTAAATCAAAAAATTCTTAAAAAAACAGATGTAAATAATATCCATACAGGACAAAACTGAAATTCGAATTCAACCATGAATAATCGAATTTCAGTGATGGAGGTGGTGATGAACAGTAAAATCATGTCGGTTCAATCTGCAAAAGATTTAGTACAACATGCACAAAATTTTCAAATGATGGCGCATGAAGCGCATACAGAAATTGATCAGGCGATTTTTAGACAGGGCATGTCCAATTTGGGTGCAGCCGTCAATGTGATTACCACAGATGGTGCAGCGGGTCAGGCAGGATTTACCGCTTCTGCAGTGTGTAGTGTCACCGATTCACCACCGACTTTATTGGTCTGTTTAAACCGTTCAGCGTCAGTATTTGAAACATTCAAAACCAATAAAGTGCTTTGTGTAAATACGCTCGCCTCGCATCAAACTGAATTATCGAATGTTTTTGGTGGAAAAACACCCATATCGGAACGATTCTTGCGTGGTAAATGGTCAACACTGATCACACAGGCACCGGTGTTAGAAGATGCACTGGTGTCGTTTGATTGTGAAGTGGTGCAAAGCATGTCGGTCGGCAGTCATGATGTACTGATCTGTCAGGTCAAAGCCATGAAACAAAATGAAGGTAGGAATGCATTGATGTATTTCAATCGTGCGTATTGCGAGCCACAACCCATGAACTAATCCAATATTCCTAATTGAGGGGAGGGGAAACCCATGCAAAAAAAAGAATCGTGGTTTCCAGAATTTAAGCCTTATCAAGGCAATTTAGATACAACACCAGTCCAAATGGATGAATATTTACCTGCGGGGAAAAGCATTGTTTTAGGGCTACAACATGCTTTTGCAATGTTTGGTGCAACGGTGCTTGCACCGTTATTGATGGGTTTCGATCCGAACTTGACCATTTTAATTACCGGGATCGGGACCATTTTATTTTTCCTGATTACTGGCGGGCGCATGCCGAGTTATTTGGGTTCCAGTTTTGCTTTTATTGGTGCAGTCGCCGCGGCAACTGGTTATGCCGGTGCAGGGTCTAATCCCAATATTGCCTTGGCGCTCGGCGGAACCATCGTTTGTGGTTTGATTTATGCCGGCATCGGTTTGATTGTCATGAAAACTGGCACCCGCTGGATTGAAAAACTGATGCCGCCGATTGTGACGGGCGCAATTGTAATGATTATTGGATTGAACCTTGCGCCAGTGACTATCAAAAGTGTATCTGCAAGTTCATTCGATACCTGGATGGCAGTGGTCACCATTATCTGTATTAGTGTAGTCGCGGTGTTTACCCGAGGGATGGTACGCCGTTTATTACTTTTACTTGGTATTGTTGCGGCCTATTTCATTTATTTCCTGATGACCAATGTCATGGGTTTTGGTACGCCGATTAATTTCAGCATCATTTCTGAAGCAGCCTGGATTGGTTTGCCAACTTTTCATAGTCCTGTTTTTAACGCCAATGCCATTTTATTAATTGCACCTGTGGCACTAATTTTAGTGGCTGAAAACCTGGGTCACTTTAAAGCGGTATCGGGCATGACCGGCAAGAACCTGGACCCGTATATGGGCCGTGCATTCTTTGCAGATGGTGTATGTACCTCAATGTCAGCATCGGTGGGTGGTACAGGTATGACCACTTATGCCGAAAATATTGGCGTGATGGCAGTCACTAAGGTCTATTCAACGACGGTATTTGTCATTGCCGGTGTGTTCGCGATTTTACTCGGCCTTTCACCTAAATTTGGTGCCGTGATCAGTACCATTCCAGTGGCATTATTGGGTGGTGCATCCATCATGGTGTTTGGCTTGATTACCGTGGCTGGCGCAAAAATCTGGATTGATAATAAAATAGATTTCACCAAAAACAGCACTTTAATTATTGCTGCGGTCAGCCTAATTATGGGTGCAGGTAACTTTAGCCTGAAAATTGGCATCTTTGATTTAGGCGGTATTGGTACTGCAACTTTAGCTGCAATTGCCCTGAACCTGTTTTTAAATCGTGGCGAAGACGCAACCAATTCAGTCGGTGAAAATACAGAAAGTTCAGTTATACCTGTGGTCAATCAATAGGAGTCTATTTTGAATCAGACAATTGCATTTATTGGACTCGGGGCAATGGGATGGCATATGGCTTCCCATCTTCCTAAACTTGGACATGAAGTTTGGGTGTGGAACAGAACCCAGTCCAAAGCAGATCATCATTCAATTAGCTTTCAAACCCAATCTGTAGATATAGAAAAAGCGGTACAGGCCGATTTTATTTTCTCTTGCCTGCCGACCAGTGCAGATGTAGAGCAATTGATTGCAGCACATCCACCCAAGCCAGGCAGTATCTGGATTGATTGCACCAGTGGTGTTCCACAATCGGCTCAAATCTTAAGCCAAGGTCTTAAGAAAATAGGTGTTGAATATCTGGATGCACCTGTTTCAGGTCAAACCATCGGTGCGAGAAAGGGCACTTTAACCGTCATGATTGGTGGCGATGCGAATGCCTTTGAAAAAGCCAAACCGATTATTGCGGCATTTTCAGGTTTGATTGAATATGTCGGGGAAAGTGGTTCAGGTTTTGCGGTAAAAGCCATTAATAATACCTTGATGGCCACCCATTTATGGGCTTTGGCAGAAGGCTTAACCGTGCTTAAATCCAAAGGGGTAGATTTGTCTGCTGCTTTAAATTGTATCAATCACTCCAGTGGCAAAAGCAGTATCTCTGAAAATATTATGGCGCAGCGGGTACTCAACCGCAGTTTTGATAAAACCTTTACTCTGGATTTATTACAGAAAGATATTGGCATTGCAGTCGATTTGATTCATGAAGAATCATTGAATCTTCCAAGTATGCATTTGATTCAGGAGCAATTTGCTTTAATTGAGAAGGAGTCTGCGCGTCAACTGGATTTTTCTGCCGCTGTACAGGGTTTGGAAAAAATCAGTCAAATCGAGTTGCGATAAATATATAGCTCGTCAGTTAAATTATTCATTAAAAACCCGGATTGCAAAGTCCGGGTTTTTGTTTGAAGCGTTTTTATAATGAAGTTTTTTAGTAGAACCATTTTATAAAATAGTTCAAGGAAAATTATAAGCACTGGCATATTGAGTCTGTTCGAAGCATTGGTTTTTCGATATTTGTTTTAAATTTAGTCAATTAAACCTATAATTTAAAAAGATAATATAAAGAATATTAAGGGTGTGTATGAAAGGGCAGATATTGGATTTTTCCATCCAGACCAATTCGGGAGTGATCAGTGCTGATGATCAAAACCGTTATCAGTTTTCTGGCGCGCACTGGCGTGGGCAAGTTCCACCTGCACGAGGTCAAAAAGTTGATTTTACCGTAGATGGAGCAGGTCAGGCCAATGACATTTATATCCTGAGTTCACCTTTAGTATTTCCAACTCAAGTTGGGGAGAAAAACAGGATTATTGCTGCAATCTTGGCATTTTTTCTTGGCGGCTTTGGTATTCATAAATTTTATTTGGGGCAAATTGGTTGGGGCATTGTTTATCTGATCTTCTGCTGGACCTTTATTCCAGCCTTGGTGGCTTTCATCGAGTTTATTATTTACTTGTGTACCTCAGATGAAGATTTTGCCCGTAAATATGGCTAAATTTTGATTGAATAAAAGGGCGATATCGCCCTTTTTTTGTTTGCTTTATTTAGCAGGTTGTCCCCATTGATTATTTTCCTGTTTTGTTTCACTTGCAAGCCAAAAAATTACAATTAGTCCAATAAGTGGAATAAGTGACAATAATAATAGCCATCCTGACTTACCGATGTCATGCATCCGTCGAACAGCTACGGCTAAAGAAGGGATAAATAACCCTAATGCCGTGATGCTATAAAATAATGCGGGATTATCGAATAATATTGAATCTATAATCGCTGCAATAAAGATGAGCAAAAACTGACAAAGTACAAAAAACCAATATTCTTTACGACGAGCACGACCTTTAAAGTTTGCATAATTTTTTAAGCCTTTAACAAACCAGTCAATCATGTTGAATTGTTCTTCAGCTTTATTCTGATCAGAAAGTTTATCTAATTGATTGGAAATATTTTGTACAGGGTTGCTGTGACCCAATGCGGTAAAGATTTGAATTGCACTACCTGCATTATCGACATCAAAATCCACACGATCGCCACGAGCAGGTGGGCGTTGTCCACGCCATTCTGCACCAGTAAAATTGTAGCGGTTTTGGTCATCTCCACTGATAATCCCAGTGTTGGTCTGGATTGAAAAATCCAAAATACTTCCTTTCATTTTAGCCTCTGTGATTTTATGGGTATTAAGTTATAAGTTTAGTGTTGTTATTCACTTTTATAATAGCAGAACAGTTTGAAATATAAACCAATTATTTATTCTTAAGTTGCTGTATTTCTATTGTTTTTTATAATATTTTTATCTTTTAATAAAAAATCCCGCTATATGAGCGGGATTTTTGAATCTTTAAATTACCAGCTTAACGCGCCACCCGTTTGGTAGTCGGTTACGCGAGTTTCAAAGAAGTTTTTCTCTTTACGTAAGTCCATCATTTCTGACATCCACTGGAATGGGTTATTCACACCAGCAAATTGTTCAGGCAAACCAAGTTGCGCTAAACGACGGTTTGCAATGAACTTCAAGTATTCTTCCATCATTGCAGCATTCATGCCGAGTACACCGCGTGGCATGGTGTCACGTGCGTATTCAATTTCAAGCATCGTACCTTCAAGAATCATTTGAATGATTTCTTCTTGGAATTCAGCTGTCCATAGACCCGGGTTTTCATTCTTGATTTGGTTAATCATGTCGATACCAAAGTTCAAGTGCATAGATTCATCACGCAGGATGTACTGGAATTGCTCGGCAACACCATTCATCTTGTTACGACGACCCATAGACAGGATTTGGCTGAAACCACAGTAGAAGAAGATACCTTCAAGTACACAGTAGAATGCGATCAGGTTGCGAAGCAAAATTTGGTCGTTTTCAGGTGTACCCGTTTTGAAAGTAGGATCACATAAAGATTGAGTATATTTCAAGCCCCAAGCTGCTTTACGTGCGACTGACGGTACTTCACGGTACATGTTGAAGACTTCGCCTTCGTCCATACCTAAAGATTCGATACAGTATTGGTAAGCGTGAGTATGAATCGCTTCTTCAAATGCTTGACGCAAGATGTACTGACGGCATTCAGGGTTGGTAATGTGACGGTAAATCGCCAATACCAGGTTGTTTGCAACCAATGAATCGGCAGTCGAGAAGAAACCAAGTGAACGCATAACAATCGTACGCTCATCTTCGGTCAAGCCATTTTCAGACTTCCAAAGTGCGATGTCATGGTTCATGTTTACTTCTTGCGGCATCCAGTGGTTTGCACAACCGTCAAGATACTTCTGCCAAGCCCACTCGTATTTGAACGGAACAAGCTGGTTCAAGTCAGCACGACAGTTGATCATAGCTTTATCGTCAACTTGTACGCGCTGTGCGCCCATTTCAAGCTCTTCCAAGCCTGGCGCAACATCAAGTGTTTCTAAGGCAGCAGATGCTCTTGCCAACGAATCGGCTGAATGTTTTGTTCGACCTTGACTGGTTCTAGCGGGTTGTGCAGCACCCAAATCCGACGCTGATGGTTGTGCATCAGATACCACTTGTGTATGAGTCGCTTTTTGCGGCTCGACGGGCGCAGACTTGAGTTCAGGTGCAGCCGGTTTTTGCGAATCATCTTCGAAATCGTCCCAACTTAGGATAGACATGGGATTCTCCTTAATTAAAAATCAGGTGAACCCCAGTGAAATAGAATAGAGATTATAAACCTCTCTCTATTTCAAAACCATTTAATGCGAACACTAAATGGTTAGGGGTTCTGCTATTCTTTTAGAATATTTAACAAATTTTGGTTTATCGGAAAAATCGCAAAGCGACCATCCAAACAAACACAATGCCTAAACTCATTCTTTAAAATAATTAGTATTACTTATTTTGCTTGCGCTGTTGTGCTCGAACCTTAACGAATGCATAGGTCAGAGGAACGTAAAAACAAACAATAAAGGAAATAACCAGAACCGCGAGTCCTAACATATAGTTATGGGTCATATGGAGCATGGTCTTTTCCTTTTACTTGTAATAATTAGTTTTATCTATGGGGCGGAACAAAAGCCTCATTAAGAGGCTGATATTCCGGAGATTGGAATAATTAAGATTTAATTACTGCAATCAAAGCTGTTAATGCGATTACAAAAATAATCACTAGCCCCATAGATGAGTTTTCCATTACTGACAAGCCTCACAATCAGGATTGTCAATTGAACATGCTAATGGCACTGGAGCTGCTTGAGCAAAATCTTCTTCCGCTACTGCTTCAGGTTTTTTCACTGCTTCAACCACAGGTGCGCTAGTGATAACAGCAGGGCCCATGTTTGATTTTACTGCGTTCAATGCACCAGTGTTAATGGTCGATTTCTCTGTAGAAGTCGCACCCAATGCACGAAGGTAATAAGTGGTTTTAAGACCACGTAACCAAGCCATTTTGTAGGTCATATCCAGTTTCTTACCGTTTGCACCAGCGATGTAAAGGTTAAGAGACTGTGCCTGATCGATCCATTTTTGACGACGTGATGCAGCATCCACAATCCAGCGTGGCTCAACTTCAAACGCAGTCGCGAAGATGGCTTTAAGCTCTTCAGGAATACGCGAAATCTTCTGAACAGAACCTTCAAAGTGTTTAAGGTCGTTCACCATCACTGAATCCCAAAGACCGCGATCTTTTAACGCACGTACCAGGTACGGGTTGATCACTGTGAATTCACCAGAAAGGTTAGATTTCACATAAAGGTTTTGGAAAGTCGGTTCAATAGACTGAGAAACACCACAAATGTTCGAGATGGTTGCAGTCGGAGCAATCGCCATCACGTTCGAGTTACGCATACCGTCTTTTTGAACTTTGCTACGTAAAGTATCCCAATCCAGACGAGTGGTACGGTCAACTTCGAACATGCGTTCTGGACGTGATTTTGCAACGATATCTAAAGAGTCAATTGGCAAGATGCCTTGATCCCAAAGTGATCCTTTAAATGTTTCGTACGTACCACGTTCAACAGCCAAATCGCTTGAAGTTGAAATCGCGTAGTAGCTGATCACTTCCATAGATTCATCGGCAAAATCAACTGCAGCATCAGAACCGTAGGCCAAGTTCATTTCGTATAAAGCATCCTGGAAGCCCATGATGCCCATACCCACTGGACGATGCTTCATGTTTGAAGTGCGTGCTTGTGGTACAGCGTAGTAGTTGATATCAATCACGTTGTCTAGCATACGAACAGCAGTTTTTACTGTACGCGCCAATTTTTCGCGATCTAACACACCGCCTTGAACGTGTTGTACAAGGTTGATTGAACCCAGGTTACATACCGCGATTTCATCTTCACTGGTGTTCAAAGTAATTTCTGTACACAAGTTAGATGAATGCACTACGCCCACGTGTTGTTGTGGTGAACGCAAGTTACATACGTCTTTGAATGTGATCCAAGGATGACCAGTTTCAAACAACATAGACAGCATTTTGCGCCAC
Organism: Acinetobacter terrestris; assembly: GCF_004331155.1. Classification (GTDB taxonomy): domain Bacteria; phylum Pseudomonadota; class Gammaproteobacteria; order Pseudomonadales; family Moraxellaceae; genus Acinetobacter; species Acinetobacter terrestris. The sequence continues at coordinate 55,692 of NZ_SJNZ01000005.1, read as the reverse complement.
AAATCTTTTGCACGAATAACTTTGTGCAACATGTTTGTTTCTTTGGCAATGCCTTCGTAGTAAGCATAACGTTCAGCGAATTCTGCACCCATTAAATCATGTAGGTCAGGCGTTTCAGACGGTGTGAACAATGTCCAGTCGCCATCTTCAAATACACGTTGCATGAACAGGTCTGGAACCCAGTTTGCAGTGTTCATGTCGTGTGTACGGCGACGGTCATCACCAGTATTTTTACGAAGCTCTAGGAATTCTTCGATGTCCAAGTGCCAAGTTTCAAGGTACGCACAAACTGCACCTTTACGTTTACCACCTTGGTTTACCGCTACTGCAGTATCGTTGGCAACTTTAAGGAACGGAACAACACCTTGTGATTTACCGTTTGTCCCTTTGATGTATGAGTTCAAGGCACGAACTGGCGTCCAGTCATTGCCTAAACCGCCTGCCCATTTAGACAACATTGCGTTATCACGCATTGCGCCATAAATGTTATACAGGTCATCACCAATGGTGGTTAAGTAACAGCTAGATAACTGTGGACGCAAAGTACCTGAGTTAAATAGGGTCGGTGTTGAAGCCATGTAATCGAAGCTAGACAACAAGTTGTAGAACTCGATGGCACGATCTTCACGGTTTTCTTCATTTAACGACAGACCCATTGAAACGCGCATGAAGAACAATTGCGGTAATTCAAAACGGATGCCATTTGAATGAATGAAGTAACGGTCAAATAATGTTTGCAGACCTAAGTATGTGAACTGGTTTGAGCGTTCTGGTTGAATCGCTGCTGCCAGTTTCGCAAGGTCAAAGTTAAGCAGTTCCGGAGAGATAAGTTCAAGCTCGATACCTTTCTTAAGGAAAGTTTCTAAAGCATCACCTTCGTTGGTGTCTGTAGCTAAGCCTAAGAACTCTAAACCGGTAGCAACCAGATTGTCACGAAGTAAACGTGCAGTCACATAAGTATAGTTAGGTTCTTGTTCAATACGGGTACGGGTCGCCATCATCATTGTTGTTGAGATGTCAGACTCTTTTACGCCGTTATACAAGTTTTTGATGGTTTCATCGACGATCGCTTGAACATCAATACCTTCTAAACCTTCAGCCGCTTTTTCTACATGTGCCTGTAGCGCGCCTAAGTCAAGGGGTTTAAGCTGACCATTGGCACCCGTTACTTGTAAAGTCGGGTGATGGTGTGCGCCGAGTTGTTTACGCGCATCAGCACGTTGGTCGCGGTAGATGACATACGCGCGTGCAACTTTCTGTTCACCGGTACGCATAAGCGCAAGTTCAACTTGGTCTTGAATTTCTTCAATGTGAATCGTGCCACCTGACGGTAAACGACGGTTAAAAGTATTCATTACCATTTCAGTAAGTTGTTCTATACGGTCATGAATACGGCTTGAATCAGCGCTTTGTTGACCTTCTACAGCCAGAAAAGCTTTACCTATCGCGACAGAGATTTTCTCTGCATCAAAAGTAGCAACATCACCGGTGCGTTTAATCACCTGAAGTTGACCAGGAATTGAAGTGATTACGCTCATGTTGGCATAGCTCCATTGTCATCTATTGTTATGTGTGTGGACCATTTGAACTGGACGAAATTTCATCTCAGTGTTTGAGGAGTAAACACAAGAACTAGTGGTTTAAAATCGAATTGAACACAAGATACGGGAAAAATGAGCTTAGATCAATATTGACATTTTAGTAAAAATTTTTCTATTTCTTCGCAATATCTCATTGCAAAAAGATCTCTATTTTTATGTTTCTTGTATAAGCCTTATTGGACAGGGCTCTAGCATAACAAAGCTGGGATTAAGTGCTTATAGATAACATTGTGGATAAGTTGAAAGAATGCGATTAATTAGTCATATTCTGAACAAAATGGCAAAATGTATATAAATTCATCATTTTGTAACAAGATATATCAATTAAATGGTGGAAATATGCATTAAATTTTAAAAGTTCAATCAATTCAACAGTTAATAAAAATATAACAAAAAACTACTTTGATGTAGCAGTTTGGTGAATGCCATCTTGTTTACAATGTAAACGTGTGTATATTGCTGTGTATATTGAAGCGTATCCGCAGGATTTTTAAGGATACCTTAATCCATATAAAGGGGCATTTTATGAGCCAAGAAGAAAAGTTACCTAAAATTTTAATTGTTGAAGACGATGAACGTCTTGCACGTTTGACTCAAGAATACCTGATTCGTAATGGATTAGAAGTTGGGGTAGAACCTGACGGTAATCGCGCAATCCGTCGTATTATTGCTGAACAGCCCGACTTGGTTGTACTGGATGTAATGCTGCCAGGTGCTGATGGTTTAACCATTTGTCGTGAAGTTCGTCCACATTATCATCAACCGATTTTGATGTTGACTGCACGTACCGAAGATATGGACCAGGTTTTGGGTCTGGAAATGGGGGCAGATGACTATGTGGCTAAACCTGTTCAGCCACGTGTTCTTTTAGCGCGTATTCGTGCATTACTCCGCCGTACCGACAAAGCACCAGAAGACGAAGTTGCGCAGCGCATCGAATTTGATGACCTTGTGATTGACAACGGTGGTCGTTCGGTGACTTTAAATGGTGAGTTGGTTGACTTTACCAGTGCTGAATATGACCTGTTGTGGTTGTTGGCTTCAAATGCCGGTCGCATCCTATCTCGCGAAGATATTTTTGAACGTCTGCGCGGTATTGAATACGATGGTCAAGACCGTTCAATCGACGTGCGTATTTCACGTATTCGTCCAAAAATCGGTGATGATCCTGAAAATCCAAAACGTATTAAAACAGTCCGTAGTAAAGGTTATTTATTCGTTAAAGAAACCAACGGTCTTTAATAGGTTGCACCTAATTCTTATAGGACATCGTCTTGTTTAAACATAGTATATTCTTGCGTATCTATGCGGGGTTAGTGATTTTAGTCGCCTTGGTAGCGGTGTTTGGCTACCTGTTGGTACAGATTATTAATTACCAGCGTGCGCAGGAATATCGTGAATCCTTAACCGATGGTGTGTCCTATATTATTAGCGAGGGCATTGCACGGCAGCCGAATGAACAGCAGAAAAAAGACTGGATTTCTGATGCCTCGGATTTGCTGGAGCTGCCCATTTATTATGTAGATTCAAATAAAGTCGATTTATCGCGTAGCGAGCAAAGACGAATTAACAATCGCAAGGCTGCGGTTCGTTATGACGCACAAAACTCGATTGCTTATGTGATTATTGGCTTGAAGAATGATCCAAAGCATTTGCTTTATATAAAAGTCGATAAAATTGGGGAGCGCCAAATGAAAGCGTTACCCATTTTTATTCTGGATTATCTGGTCTATTACCCAGGTCAAGAAAAAGAATATCTGGCAAAAATTCAATCGAATTTTTCCTATCCCATTCAGATTGAAAAAGTTCAAAACCTGCCGCTCGACTCAGAGCAGATTGGTCGACTTCGCTTAGACCACAGTATTATTTTATACCGTGACAGTGCATCGGTTCGTGGAACGACCATTTCAATTGTTTCACCTATGCCAAGTTCACCGTCTGAAGTGCTGGTTCTTGGTCCTGTACCGTTATTTAACTGGATGCCTTTTCAGCTAGCAGCCGGAATTACCTTGCTCAGCTTGTTTGTTTTGAGTCTGGGGGTGTATGGTTTGCTTGTACCTATGCAGCGTCGCTTGCGTGAAGTCAATTATGCCTTGCACCGCATGAAGTCCGGCGATATGACCTTGCGTTTACCGGTTGATGGTACCGATGAAATGGCAAGTCTGGCGACCAATTACAACAGTATGTCCGATCACATTCAGCGCTTGATTGAAGCGCAACGTGAACTGATGCGTGCGGTTTCGCATGAACTGCGCACACCTGTGGCACGGATCCGCTTTGGTATGGAAATGCTCGCGGATGAAGATGACTACGAATACCGCTTACAGCAGGTCGAGCAGATTGATAAAGATATTGAAGCGCTGAATACCCTGATTGATGAAATCATGACTTATGCAAAACTCGAGCAGGGTACACCGTCCTTAGATTTTGAAAAACTTGTCTTGTTTGAAGTGCTGGATCAAGTTGTTGTTGAAACTGAAGCGCTCAAGACCCAGAAAGAAATTGAACTGAAAGCGCCACCTCTTACTATTGTGGTGGATGCCGAGCGTCGTTACTTGCACCGTGTTGTACAGAATTTGGTGGGAAATGCGGTGCGCTACTGTGATCATAAAGTAATTGTGAGCGGCGGGATCAATGACGAAGGTCTGGCTTATGTGCAAGTGGAAGATGATGGTGCGGGTATTCCCGAAGAAGAACGCAAGCGTATCTTTGAAGCTTTTGCCCGTTTAGATGATAGCCGTACCCGTGCTTCTGGTGGCTATGGTTTGGGCTTGTCTATTGTAAGTCGTATTGCTTACTGGTTTGGCGGTAACATTGATGTCGATAAAAGCCCGAGTTTGGGCGGGGCGCGTTTTACCATGACCTGGCCTGTAGAAAGATTTAATAAATCTGGCAAAAAAACTGGTCTAACTAAAGACAGCATAGAATTTTAAGTCATGTAAAAATGTAAAAAAGCACCGGATTCGGTGCTTTTTTTATGGCTTATTCGTGAAGCGTGGCATCGGGTTCAATAATGGTTTTGCCTTGTCTTAAGCTTTCTAAGGCTTCGGTATTGAAATCCAGCAGCAAAGCATTGTTTTTAGGATCAATCGCATAATGGCTAATCAGCTTTTGGTCACCGTTCAGTGTTTCAACTTTATATTGATCTGCGATGTTTAAAATAGCATCCAGATTGGTGGTTGCAGAAGCAAAGTCTTGGCGGAAAAGCTCATAAATATCACGAAGGTCGAAAATGGCATTCTGGGCATCCGGATGTTTTTCAATATATCCTTCCACATGACGCACGAGGAGCTGTGCAAAGAAAAAATATTCAGATTCGTGTTTGTATTCTAAGCCCATGTGTTTGTTCCTTATTTTTTGTCCTACGGATACAGATAGGAATAGCATAAATAGGCAGACAGATCATCCCGAGATGCATCAGAGTTGCAAAAAGACACACAAAATATGTACTCTGAAGTCCTATTAATCGTTTTATATAGATATTAAGGATTTAAAAAAACATCCACTAAAAAGAGTGCTCATATGGATCATCGCATTGCTAAAAGCGCTGATCTTTAGGGGAGAAATAAAACAACAATGATTTACGCTAATGATTTGATTTACGTTAGTGGTTTAGATATGGAAGTGTGAGCTGGAAGGACATTGTGCCCAAGTTTGATCGTATTGCGCCGAGTGTAGATGTGCTTGAATAAATAGATAACACTGAAATTTGGATTTATTCGGGGAAAAAATGGACCTGGATTTCATAAATTTGAAAAAAATAATCAATTTTCTTTTTTTGATTTAATAAAGCGATTGCTAGATAAACAATAGGGCTTAAGCTTTGAAAAAAAGGCAAAATGACTAAAAAATCATCCAAAAGACTAAGGCTTATAAGCTAGCAAGTGAAATCATAAATCAGGTACAATTGGCGGGATTAATTTTGTGTTTGGTGTATTTGAAGGCCAATACATACATTCTTTGTTAATAAATTAGGCCTGCCAGGAGTTATCCCCGCATGAGTGCCATTACTCCATACGATTGGGCAATTATTGCCTTCGTGATCGGCGTTACATTTCTTTGCGTCTTTATGCTCACAGTTCCTTTACTCCTTGGGGGTAAGTCATGGGGCCGTGCGAAGCAAGAGCAATTTGAGTCAGGTGTGGTAGGTGCTGGTGGAGCACGCATCCGCTTGTCTGCTAAGTTCTACCTGGTTGCGATTTTCTTTGTAGTATTTGACTTGGAAGCACTTTATCTCTACGCATGGGCTACATCTGTTCGTGAGGTAGGTTGGTTCGGTTTTACCACTGTTGTAATTTTTGTAGTCGATTTATTGATTGCGTTGATTTATGCAGTGAAAGTAGGGGCGTTGAATTGGTCTCCTATTGATCGTCGCAAATCAGCAGCTATGGCATCAAAAATGGGTTCAGCAAATATGGACCTTGCAGAAATTACTCGCTTTAACTCTATCGAAGAGTTGGTTATGGACCCTACAGGTCAAATTCCAGCTCAATCTTCTGGTCGTGTGAAAGCTAAAACACCGGCTACATCATCTATTAAGGAGTAACTCGGGATGAAATATACATTAACCCGTGCGAATCCGGATGCTGATCAATATCCACTTCAGGAGCGCCAGATCGTTACCGATCCGCTTGAAGAAGAAGTGAATAAAAATGTATTCATGACTCGTTTAGAGGACGTGATGCATACAGCTGTAAACTGGGGTCGTAAAAACTCTGTCTGGCCTTTTAACTTTGGTACATCATGCTGTTACGTAGAGTATGCAACCACCTTAACCGGTGTGCATGACATGTCGCGTTTCGGTGCCGAAGTTATTCGTGCTTCACCGCGTCAGGCGGATTTAATGATTGTCGCAGGGACCTGCTTTGTAAAAATGGCACCTGTAATCCAGCGTTTATATGAGCAAATGTTAGAGCCTAAATGGGTGATTTCAATGGGCGCTTGTGCAAACTCTGGTGGTATGTACGATATTTATTCAGTTGTACAAGGTGTGGATAAAATCATTCCTGTCGATGTGTACGTCCCAGGTTGCCCGCCACGCCCTGAAGCATTATTACAAGCCTTGATGCTGTTACAAGACCAAATTCAACTAGAGCGTCGTCCACTTTCAGCGGTAATTGGTGATGATCTTCAGCCAGTGTATAAGCCAAAGATGCAGCCAGAACGTGACCGTAAGAATGCTGAACGTATTGCAGTGAAAAACTTACGCTCTATGGATGAAATTGAATAATTTTAACGATGAAATATTGATGCACCCGGTCTGGGTGTAATTGTCGTTAAAGTTGACTTGAATTTGTATAAAATAGGAAGCCAAGCCAATGGCTGAAACTGACATTGCTATGCCAGAATCAACGCCTGTTGATTCACGCCCAGCATTTGCAATTGTAGAAGAACTCAAAACCAAGTTTGGTGAGAACTTCTACGTGCAAGCGACTTTTGAAGATTTTCCAACGGTCTGGGTTGAGCGCGCACGTGTACAAGACGTCTTAATGTTCTTGCGTAAAGTGTCACGTCCATACGTGATGTTGTTCGACTTGTCGGCGGTAGATGAACGTTTACGTACGCACCGAGACGGTTTGCCTGCCTCAGACTTTACCGTGTTCTATCATTTGTTATCGCTAGAGCGTAACAGTGATATTCGTATTAAAGTTGCATTGAATGAGAATGATTTAAATCTTCCCACTGCGACCAACATTTGGCCAAATGCCAACTGGTACGAACGTGAAGCATACGATATGTTCGGCATTAATTTCGAAGGGCATCCAATGCTCCGTCGTATTTTGTTGCCAACGTATTGGGAAGGTCACCCACTGCGCAAAGAATATGCGGCACGTGCGACTGAATATACGCCATACATGCAGAACCAGGCGAAACAGGATTTCGAGCAAGAACACTTGCGCTTCGTTCCTGAAGACTGGGGTCTAAAACGCGGTAATGCCGATGAAGACTTCATGTTCCTGAACTTGGGACCTAACCATCCATCTGCGCATGGTGCATTCCGTATTATTCTTCAGCTAGACGGCGAAGAAGTCAAAGACTGCGTGCCGGACATCGGTTATCACCACCGTGGTGTGGAAAAGATGGCTGAACGTCAAACCTGGCATTCATTCATTCCATATACCGACCGTGTTGACTACTTGGGTGGTTGTGCGCAAAACATGCCTTATGTGTTAGGTGTGGAACAAATGGCCGGAATCACGGTTCCTGATCGTGCGCAATGTATCCGTGTCATGATGTCTGAATTGTTCCGTATCAATAACCACTTGTTGTATATCGGTACTGCAATTCAGGATGCCGGCGGTATGACGCCAGTATTCTATATGTTCGCTGACCGTCAAAAAATCTATGACGCGATTGAGGCGATCACGGGTTACCGTATGCACCCGGCATGGTTCCGTATTGGCGGGACAGCGCACGACCTTCCAAACAACTGGCAAAAACTCATTCGTGAAATTCTTGAATGGATGCCAAGCCGTTTGAAAGAATACTACACAGCTGCATTACGCAACTCGGTATTCATGGGTCGTACCCAAGGTGTTGCGCAATACGATGCAAAATCTGCATTGGCTTGGGGTGTAACGGGTACTGGTCTACGTGCCACAGGTATCGATTTCGATGTTCGTAAATACCGTCCTTATAGCGGTTATGAAAACTATGATTTCGAAGTGCCTTTAGAGTACGAAGGCGATGCTTATGCGCGTGTTATGGTTCACTTCCGTGAGATTGAAGAATCACTCAAAATCGTCCAGCAATGTTTAGACAACATGCCGTCTGGTGCCTATAAAGCGGATCATCCATTAGCTGTTCCACCACCAAAAGACAAGACCTTGCAAGATATTGAAACCTTGATTACGCACTTCTTGAGCGTGTCATGGGGTCCTGTAATGCCTGCGGGTGAAGCATCGGTGATGGCTGAAGTAGTAAAAGGCGCGTCGAACTACTACTTGACTTCTGACAAGTCAACCATGAGTTACCGTACCCGTATTCGTACACCAACATTCACGCATTTACAGCAAATGCCTTCTGTGATTAACGGCAGCTTAATGTCTGACTTGATCATTTATTTAGCGACAATTGACGTCGTAATGGCTGACGTGGATCGCTAGGGGTAAACGCATTATGATGATTTTGACTGACAAAAAACCACGTGTGAATGTTGAAGGGATTTTAACTTCGGAAGAAATCCATGATATCGAACATCACATTGAACATTATCCGTACCCGCGTGCAGCATGTTTGGATGCATTGAAATGCGTTCAACGCCGTAATGGCTGGGTGGATGATGCGCAAATGAATGCGATTGCGCAAATGCTCTCTATGAGTGTTGCGGACTTGGAAGGTGTTGCTACTTTCTATAACCGTATCTACCGTCAACCAGTAGGTCGCAATGTAATTTTGCTATGTGATTCAATTGCATGCTTCTTGATGGGTGCGGAAACTTTGGCTGAAGCGTTCCAGCGCGAGCTTGGTATTCAATTTGGTCAAACGACTGCTGATGGTCGTTTCACGATTTTGCCAATCTGCTGCTTGGGGAACTGTGACAAAGGTCCAACCCTAATGATTAATGAAGACACTCACGGTCTGGTTGAAGTGTCTTCAGTTAAACAGTTATTGGAGAAGTATGTATGAATACTGAACCAAAACCGATTTATGGCGACGGTAACCCAGAAACTCATCCACTGACTTGGCGTTTAAGCAAGCGTGATGAAGTTCGTAACGCTGATGATTACGAAGCGCTGGAAGGTTATGCAGGCTTTAAAAAAGCCATTGCCATGAAACCGGCTGAAGTACTGGATGTAGTTAAAGCTGCAACTGTAAAAGGTCGTGGTGGTGCAGGTTTCCCGGCAGGGATTAAATGGTCATTGATGGCGCCAAATGATGGCGGTCCTCGTTACCTGATCTGTAATGCCGATGAAATGGAACCGGGTACTTTCAAAGACCGTTTGTTGATGGAAAAACTTCCACATCAATTGATTGAAGGTATGTTGATTGCGGCTTATACATTAGAAGCAACTCAAGGTTATATCTTCATCCGTGGCGAGTACATCGAAGCTGCTGCTTACTTAAATGAAGCATTAGCGCAAATTCGTGCCAAAGGTTACTTGGGTGAAAACATCCTTGGAACAGGCTGGAACTTTGAGATGCATGTGCATACCGGTGCGGGTCGTTATATTTGCGGTGAAGAAACTGCATTGATTAACTCGCTTGAAGGTCGCCGTGCCAATCCGCGTACCAAACCGCCATTCCCGCAAGTTGCAGGTGCTTGGGGTCGTCCTACCATTGTCAACAACGTAGAGACCTTTAACAATTTACCGGCAATCCTGCTGCGTGGTCCTGAATGGTATGTGGGTTTATCTGAAGGTAAATCGAAAGATCCTGGCACTAAAATTTACGGTGCATCAGGCAAGGTGAAATTCCCAGGTCTTTGGGAACTTCCTTTTGGTACCACAGCGCGTGAAGTGATTGAAGATCATGCTGGCGGTATGCGTGATGGTCTTAAACTCAAAGCATGGCTACCAGGTGGTGCTTCTACAGACTTCTTGGCTGCTGAACACATTGACCTGCCAATGGATGCGGAAAGCATCATGAAAGCAGGCTCACGTTTAGGAACTTGTTTGTTAATGGTTGTTGATGAAACCCAATGTATGGTTTCAGCGACCCGTAACTTGGAAGAATTCTTTGCGCGTGAATCATGTGGTTTCTGTACCCCATGTCGTGATGGCCTACCTTGGGCAGTTAAAGCGCTTAAAGCTTTAGAGAATGGCGAAGGTAAGCAGGAAGATATCGATCACTTACAAGAGTTAACTCGTAAGTTATGGATTGGTAAAACTTTCTGTGCCCACGCACCGGGTGCAATGGAGCCGCTTATGGGCGCACTCAAACATTTCCGTAGCGAGTTTGAAGCAAAAGTGACGAATCGTCCTGCTGCTCAAGCTAGCCACGCAGAACAAGTTTAAGGAATTCGACTATGGCTACAATTCATGTCGATGGAAAAGACTACGAAGTAAATGGCTCGGAAAACTTGCTGCAAGCATGTTTGTCTTTGGGTCTGGATATTCCATACTTTTGTTGGCATCCATCCTTAGGTTCAGTTGGTTCTTGCCGTCAATGTGCCGTCAAACAATACGCAAATCCTGAAGATACGCGTGGTCGTTTGGTGATGTCATGTATGACGCCAGCTTCTGACAACTCCTATATTTCAATTGAAGACAAAGAAGCAACGGAATTCCGTGCATCGATTGTTGAATTCTTGATGACCAACCACCCACACGACTGTCCAGTGTGTGAAGAAGGTGGTCACTGTCATTTACAAGATATGACGGTGATGACACAGCACGACCGTCGTCGCTACCGTTTCACCAAACGTACGCATTACAACCAGGAGCTAGGCTCATTCATTTCTCATGAAATGAACCGTTGTATCGCATGTTACCGTTGTGTTCGTTACTACAATGACTACGCAGGCGGTACAGACTTTGGTGTGTATGCGAGCGCTTCTCGTGTTTACTTCGGTCGTCCTGAATCAGGGACTCTAGAATCTGAATTCTCGGGTAACTTGACTGAAGTTTGTCCAACAGGTGTATTCACTGATAAAACCCACTCAGAACGTTATAACCGTAAATGGGACATGCAGTATGCGCCAAGCGTATGCCACGGCTGTTCTTCAGGTTGTAATATCTCTCCGGGTGAGCGTTATGGTGAACTTCGTCGTGTAGAAAACCGCTTTAACGGTGACGTTAACCAATACTTCCTGTGTGATAAAGGTCGTTTCGGTACGGGTTATGTAAACCGTGAAGATCGTCCACGTCAGCCACAGTTCCGTAATGGCGCCAGCGTAAGCAATGTTTCTGTCGATCAAGCATTAGATACCGTGATTGAAAATATTCAAGGCAAAAAAGTTTTGGGTATTGGCTCGCCACGAGCATCGCTTGAATCCAACTTCGCGCTTCGTGAATTGGTCGGTCAAGACAACTATTCAACCGGTCTGTCGCAAAAAGAACAAAACCTGGTTGAACTTGCTGCCTCTATCATGCAAACCGAGGGTGTTTATAACCCGACGATGCGTGAAATCGAAAGCTATGACGCTGTGTTGATTTTGGGTGAAGACTTAACTCAAACTGCGCCACGTATGGCATTGTCTGTTCGCCAGGCTGCGAAAAACAAAGCCAAAGAAATGGCGGCAGAACGTCGTACCCAAGAATGGCTGGCTGAACCGGTACAACGTATTGGTCAAGATGCGAAATCTCCGATTTACATCCTTGCTGCGACTCAAACTCGTTTGTCTGATGTTGCGACAGGCGAAGTGGTTGCTTCTCCAAACGACATCGCGCGTTTAGGCTTTGCGGTTGCTGCGGCAGTTGCAGGTGAAAACATCACGGGTCTGGATGACGATGCGAAAGCATTTGCACAAACCATTGCCGACACCTTAAAAGCTGCGAAAAAACCATTGATTATCTCTGGTACAAGCTTGCAAGACCCGGCAATCATGGAAGCGGCTGCGCAAGTCGCACAAAACCTGGGTTCAAATGCAGGTCTAACATTGACTGTTCCTGAAGTGAACTCAATGGGCTTGGCAATCTTTGGCGGATTAAGCCTAGAACAGGCATTCGCTCAAGATTACGATACCATTATCGTGGTTGAAAACGACCTATACCGTCGTTTACCAAAAGCTCAGGTGGATGCAGCATTTGCCAAAGCAGCTGAGGTGATCGTGGTTGATCATTCTGAAACTGCAACTGTTGCCAAAGCATCGATTGTACTTTCAGCGGCAAGCTTCGCGGAAGGTGATGGTACTGTGGTATCTCAGGAAGGCCGTGCACAACGTTTCTACCAAGTGTATGACCCAAGCTATCACAAACCAGAGTATGCGATTAAAGAATCATGGCGCTGGTTACATGCCCTTGAAACTGGCTTACAAGGTAAGGCAATTTCATGGACATTGCTTGATGACGTGATCGAGTCAGTTGCGAAAAATGTTCCTGCACTTGAAGCGATTCGAGATGTGGCACCAGATGCGGGTTACCGTGTACATGGCTTGAAAATTGCGCGTGAACCACGCCGTTATTCAGGTCGTACTGCCATGCGTGCGCCGTTATCTGTACATGAACCGAAACAACCAATCGATATCGATTCTGCATTAACGTTCTCTATGGAAGGTTATGTCGGAAATCAAACGCCATCTTCATTGATCCCATTTGCATGGTCTGCGGGCTGGAACTCTCCACAAGCTTGGAATAAATACCAAGACAACGTGGGTGGTCACTTAAAAGGTGGTGATTCAGGTGTTCGTTTATTCGATCGTCTGCAAAAACGTCCTGCACGTACTTTCGTTGCACCAACGCCAGTCGTTACGCATCCAGAAAGCTTCCGTTTAGTACCGATGCACCACATTTTTGGTTCTGGTGAGTTCACTGTTAAAACACCAGCCATGGAATCACGTATTCCTGAAGCAGTATTTGCACTGGGTGAACAAGATGCAGCACGCTTAAATGTTCAAGACGGTCAAAAAATCACGGTGAAATCTGGCGAAGCAAACATTAGCCTGCCAGTTCAAGTGATTGAATATTTACCTACAGGTTATATTGGTTATCCAATTGGTCTTGCACCAACGGTTTCACTTGCAGAGCCTGTATCAGTCGCGGTAGGAGTGTAATTCATGGAACAAGAATTAATACGTCAAACACCGCTTTGGGCTGAGAACTGGCCAATCGCTTATTCTGTAGTTCAAGCGATTGTGATCTTGCTTGTGGTGGTGCTTGTCGCTGCGTTGATGTCATTCATCGAACGTCGTTTACTTGCGTTATGGCAAGACCGTTACGGTCCAAACCGTGTTGGTCCTGGGGGTATGTTCCAGATCGTTGCCGACATGCTGAAAATCATGTTTAAGGAAGATTGGACACCGAAGTTTGCGGACAAGCTGACTTTCCGTTTAGCACCCGCAGTTGCGATGGCAACTGCGGTACTTTCGTTCATGGTGATTCCTGTAAGTCCAACACTGGGTGTTGCGGACATGAGTATCGGGCTATTGTTCTTTATGGCAATGGCCGGTATTGCAGTCTATGCAGTACTGTTCGGTGGATGGTCTTCAAATAACAAATATGCGTTATTGGGTGGTCTTCGTTCTGCAGCTCAAACCATTTCTTATGAAGTGTTCTTGGGGATCTCGCTGATGGGTGTGGTCGCAATTGCGGGTTCATTCAACATGCGTGAGATTGTTGAAGCACAACGTGATGTCTGGTTCGTTATTCCTCAATTCTTGGGTTTCTTGATCTTTATTGTTGCTGGTGTTGCGGTAACGCATCGTCATCCATTTGACCAACCCGAAGCTGAACAAGAATTGGCAGAAGGTTACCATGTCGAATACGGCGGTATGAAATGGGGTATGTTCTTCGTTGCAGAATATGTCAACGTGGTTCTTATTTCAGCACTGATCGTAACTTTATTCTTCGGTGGTTGGTTAGCGCCATTCAACCTAGAAATTCCATTTATTCCACCAGTATTCTGGTTCATTATCAAAACAGCATTCTTTGTAATGATGTTTGTCTTGGCTCGTGGTTCGTTAATGCGTCCACGTTATGACCAAGTAATGAACTTTGGTTGGAAGATTTGTTTGCCATTGGCGTTGGTCAACTTGTTGGTGACTGGTGCTGTGATTCTGATGAATCAGGCCTAGGACAGCAGGGAGTACAAAATGTATAAAATTCTAGCTGGATTCGGGTCAATCGTACGTTCATTGTGGATGGTATTCAGCCACGTGACACGTAAACGTGACACCATTTTATATCCAGAAGTACCAGGTGAACAAATTGTTCCGCCGCGTTTCCGTGGTCGTATCGTATTGACACGTGACCCAGATGGCGAAGAGCGCTGTGTTGCATGTAACTTATGTGCGGTTGCTTGTCCGGTGGGCTGTATTTCACTGCAAAAAGCAGAAAAAGAAGATGGTCGTTGGTATCCGGAATTTTTCCGTATCAACTTCTCTCGTTGCATTTTCTGCGGTATGTGTGAAGAAGCATGTCCAACGACTGCAATTCAGATGACACCAGATTTCGAATTAGGCGAATACGTTCGTCAAGACTTGGTTTATGAGAAAGAAAACTTGCTCATTTCAGGTCCTGGTAAATATCCTGACTACAACTTCTACCGCGTAGCCGGTATGGCTGTAGCAGGTAAAGATAAAGGTCAAGCACAACGCGAAAGCGCGCCTGTTGACGTACGGAGCTTATTACCATGATGTGGCCATTTTATTTGATGGCACTTGTGGCCATTGTCTCTACGATTCGCGTTGTGACCAACGCGAATCCTGTACATGCATTGCTTAGCTTGATCGTTTCATTGCTTGCAGTTGCAGGTATGTTCATGATCGTGGGTGCACCATTCGCTGGTGCACTTGAAATTATTGTTTATGCAGGCGCGATCATGGTGTTGTTCGTGTTTGTGGTGATGATGCTGAATCTTGGTCAACATACAGTTGATCAGGAAACTAAGTGGCTCACTTCATCTGCATGGGCATATCCTGCAATGGTGAGTTTCCTGATGGGCCTAGTGCTTATTTGGATGCTCGGTTCAGATTACACAACATCTGGGCCTGTCATGGGCACAGAAGTGATTGGACCTAAAGCTGTTGGTCAAGCGCTCTTTACTCACTACTTACTATTGGTAGAAGTTGCCGCGATGTTATTGCTTGCAGCCCTGGTTGCAGCATTCCATTTAGGTAAACGTGAACCAAGTGCAGAAAAGGAAAAAGAATAATGGGCAACATCCCTTTAGAACATGGTTTGATCGTTGCAACCATTCTTTTTGCACTCGGTTTTTACGGTGTAATGGTGCGACGCAACCTATTATTTATGTTAATGAGCCTTGAAGTGATGATGAACGCAGCTGCACTTGCGTTCGTTCTAGCGGGTAGCGCATGGTTACAGCCAGATGGACAAATCATGTTCATCCTGATTTTAACCCTTGCTGCTGCAGAGGCGTGTATTGGTCTTGCGATCGTCCTTCAGTTCTACCATCGCTTCCATCATTTGGATGTGGATGCTGCTAGTGAGATGC
Organism: Acinetobacter terrestris; assembly: GCF_004331155.1. Classification (GTDB taxonomy): domain Bacteria; phylum Pseudomonadota; class Gammaproteobacteria; order Pseudomonadales; family Moraxellaceae; genus Acinetobacter; species Acinetobacter terrestris. Next base: position 40,039 of record NZ_SJNZ01000005.1, on the reverse strand, counting down.
GCGGATGAGTTATTTATATTTAACAGTATTATTTCCGCTCATTGGTTTTATCCTTTTAGCGGCGGGGCGCAACAAGCTTCCTGAAAGTGTGGCAGCCATTATTGGGGTAGGTTCAGTAGGTCTTTCTGCTTTATTTGCTTTAATCGCTGGTATGGGCTTTGTCGAGAATGGCTCGGTTGCTCAGGTTCAACATCTTTGGACCTGGTTCAATGTCGGTGGCTTAGCACCGGGCATGAGCCTGCATCTAGACGGTCTGTCATTACTGATGATGGGCATGGTGACGGGTGTTGGTTTCTTAATCCACATCTTTGCATCATGGTACATGCATGGGGATGAAGACTTTGCACGTTTCTTCTCTTACTTCAACCTGTTCGTAGCGAGCATGTTGTTATTGGTCCTTGGCGATAACCTGGCGTTATTGTTCTTGGGTTGGGAAGGCGTTGGTCTTTGCTCATACTTGCTGATTGGTTACTACTACCAAAAACCTGAAAATGGTTATGCAGCAATTAAGGCATTTACCGTAACCCGTATCGGTGACGTATTCTTGCTGATCGCATTGTTCTTGCTTTACCAACAATTTGGTACTTTGCATATCGGAACAATCGTTGCCAATGCACCTCAAGTTTTAGCGGGTGACCATTCACTTGCGATCTGGACATCTTTAATGTTGTTCTTGGGTGCTGCCGGTAAATCTGCGCAAATTCCATTACAAACATGGTTGGCTGATGCGATGGCAGGTCCTACACCTGTTTCTGCATTGATCCATGCTGCAACAATGGTTACTGCAGGTATTTACCTGTGCTGCCGTATGTTCTCCGTGTTTGAAATGACACCTGAAGTGATGATGTTCATTTCGATTACAGGTGCGGTAACATTGATTGTTGCTGGTTTTGCTGCATTGGTTCAAACCGACATCAAACGTATCTTGGCTTACTCAACCATGAGTCAGCTCGGTTACATGTTTATGGCTGTCGGTGCTGAAGCATACCAAGCCGGTTTATTCCATATGCTTTCACACGCATTCTTCAAGGCATTATTGTTCTTGTCGTCTGGTGCGGTGATTCTGGCTTACCACCACGAACAAAACATCTTCAAAATGGGTGGCTTGTTCAAACATAACAAATTCTTGTTTGCCTGCTTCGCGATTGGTGGCGGTGCCTTGGCTGCAATTCCATTCTTGACCATCGGCTTCTTCTCGAAAGATGCCATCCTTGGTGCAGTTTGGGCGCAGGGGCAAAGTGTTGCAGTTTATAACAGCTTGTACTGGGTCGGTGTTGCTGGTGCATTCTTAACTTCAATCTATACATTCCGTTTAATCTGGGTTGTATTCTTTGGTAAAGAAAACACACCGTATCACGAAATCAAAGGTGCGACTTATTGGGCACCATTGGGTATCTTGGCGGTACTTTCAACTGGTTTGGCTTACTTCTTAAAAGCGCCCGTAGAAGCAATTTTAAACTCTGCGAAAATTCCGGCGTTTATTATTCCTGAAACACTTGAAGCGGGTGTACACGGCGCTGAATATACAGCAGTCGGTATTGCACTTGCCGGTCTTGTGGTTGGCGTGATCTTGTTTGCCTTTGCTTATAAAGCAGTTAAAGCGTTTGCTAAAACTACATTGGGTGCAGGTCTTGCCAATATTTGCCGTAATGCACTTGGTTTTGATGCGTTGTATAACATCGTATTTGTAAAACCATATTTGTTTATTGCGAAAATTTTAGGCCGTGATCCAATTGATGGTTTGTGGTTGGTGCTTCCTGCCATTGTTAAAGGTGGTCATAGCTTCACAAGCTCACGTCAAACAGGTTCATTGCGTGAATACGCATCAAGTATGTCACTCGGTGTAGTGGTCTTGCTGATGATCTTGATCGTGATTCAGGTAGTGGGGAAATAAGATGGAAATCACAAACAACTGGATTTTACCCGCGCTGATCCTCGTACCGTTCATTGCAGGTTTTATTTGTTGGTTAGTCGACAAGTTCGACGACAAATTGCCACGTTATATTGCCTTAATTGGTATGCTCATCACTTTGGGCTTAACTGTTGCGCTTTGGCAATCAGGTACTTATAACTATGAATTAGGCGCTAAAGTTCCGACTTGGGCTGCCGAATTCATGGTGCCTTGGATTCAGACCCTCGGCATTAACATTCACTTGGCTGTGGATGGTTTATCTTTACTGATGGTTGGCTTGACTGCATTACTGGGTGTACTTGCAGTTGGCTGTTCATGGGGTGAGATTCAAAAGAATGTCGGATTCTTCCACTTAAACCTTTTATGGTCTTTGGGTGGGGTCATCGGTGTATTTATCGCGATTGACCTGTTCCTGTTCTTCTTCTTCTGGGAGATGATGCTTGTACCAATCTACTTCCTGATTGCGTTATGGGGTCATAAAGGCGCGGACAACAAATCACGTGTATACGCAGCGACCAAGTTCTTCATCTATACCCAGGTTGCAGGTTTAATCATGCTCATCGGTATCCTAGGCCTTGTGGTTTACGGTTACATGATGACTGGCATGATCGGATTTGATTACAACTACTTGTTAGGTGTGGCGAATACGCTTGATGCACAATTACCATCAGTGGCTTATGCCTTGATGATCTGTATGTTCATTGGTTTCGCTGTGAAACTTCCAGTGTTCCCATTGCACGGCTGGTTACCAGATGCGCATGCTCAAGCACCGACAGCAGGTTCTGTCGACTTGGCAGGTATCTTGATTAAGACAGCGGCATACGGTTTACTGCGTTTCGTTATTCCATTCTTTCCGGCGGCTTCTGCACAGTTTGCAGACATCGCAATCATCTTCGGTTTACTTGGTGTGTTCTACGGCGCCTGGTGTGCTTTCCAGCAAACCGATATGAAACGTTTACTGGCTTATACCTCTATTTCGCACATGGGCTTTGTACTCCTTGCGATCTACGCAGGTAACATTTTGACCTTCCAAGGTCTGATGATCATGATGTTGGCACATGGTATTTCATCTGCTGCACTGTTCATTATGTGTGGTCAAGTGTATGAGCGTTTACATACCCGTGACTTACGTAAAATGGGCGGTATTCGTGGTCAGTTCCAATACCTGCCATTTTTCTTGATGTTCTTTGTCGCAGCCCTTGTTGGTATTCCGGGTCTGGGTAACTTTATTGGTGAATTCCTGATTTTGATGGGTTCATTCGAAAAATTCCCAACCTTTACCATTTTGGCAGCAATCAGCTTGGTGTTGGCAGGTCTTTATGGCTTAATCCTCATCCACAAAGCAATGTTTGGTACGCCAAACGAAGAGCAAAAACAACATTATACAAACCCACTGAAAGACTTAAACTCACGTGAGATTGTTATTTTGTTGGTGTGTGCCGTTGCTCTACTATGGCTTGGTATCTACCCACAGAGCTTCCTTGATATTTCAAATTCAAGCATGGCGTGGTTAGCAAATAGCTATATTCCAGTTCAAGACGTTGTCGATGCGACTCAACAAGTCGTATCTCAACAAAATGTGGAGATCCAATAAGCCATGAACTTCACAATGTCATTTTCTGAGCTTATGCCATTAGCTCCTGTGATGATCGTGGCTTTAACTGCGATCGTTGTGATGCTTCTCATTGCAATTAAACGTAACCATAATTTAAGTGCAACAGCATCTGTAGTGGGCTTAAACCTTGCTTTGCTGTATATCCTGTTCGCTATGTTTGGTGGGGCATTTGCACCATCAAACGTGATGGGCATGTTTATGGTTGATCCATTTAGCATGCTTTATCAATTGGTGATTATTGTTGCGGCCCTTGCTTGCTGTACCTTGTCACACGCGTATATTGAAAACTACACAGATAACCGTGAAGAACTGTATATCTTGATGTTGTGCTCGGTAGCGGGTGCAATGCTGATGGTAGCAAGCTCTCACTATGCATCTTTCTTTATCAGCCTTGAGTTGATGTCGATTCCTGTATACGGTCTGTTGGCATATACGCATCAGCGGTCACGTTCTTTAGAAGCGGGTATCAAATACCTAGTGCTTTCAGCAACCGCTTCAGCAATGTTGTTGATGGGCATGGCATATATCTATGCGTATACCGGTTCATTGTCTTTCTATGACAATGTTCAAGCCTTAATGCAAGCGATCCAGCAACCAATGGTGATTTTAGGTTTAGGCTTAATCATCTGTGCCGTAGCATTTAAATTGTCTCTTGCGCCGTTCCACAAATGGACACCAGACGTTTATGCCGGTGCACCAGCGCCAATCGCAACATTCCTTGCGACTGTTGCGAAAGTTGCAACGATTGGTTTATTTGTACGTTACTTGCTTTCTTCAGGTGCAATCCTGGTTGATTCAATTGTAACCATCATCACGATTATTGCGGTGCTTTCAATCTTGGTGGGTAACTTCCTTGCGGTACGTCAAGTCAACTTGAAACGTATCCTGGGTTATTCTTCAATTGCACACTTTGGTTATTTGTTGATTGGTTTAATCAGCATGACTTACGCAAGCCTTGGTAACGTAACGGTTTATGTGATCACTTATGTGTTAACAACAATTGGTGCGTTCGGTGTGGTTGCGTTAATGTCGAGCCCGTACAACAACGACAATGAAGCAGAAAGTTTGGCGGATTACCGTGGTTTGTTCTGGCGTCGTCCAATCCTGACTGCAACTTTGACTGTCATGATGTTGTCGCTTGCCGGTATTCCACTAACTGCGGGTTTCATTGGTAAGTTCCTGGTAATCATGGCTGCGGTAACAACGCAACATTGGTTCCTTGCTGCAATGATCATCGTGGGTTCTGGTATTGGTTTGTATTACTACCTTCGTGTGATGGTGGTGATGTACATGACACCTCCAGATACCCCGCGTATTGATGCCGATAAACATTGGGGTCAAAAAGTCGGTGGTCTTATGGTGCTTGCTGCTGCACTCGCTGTATTGGTAATCGGTGTTTACCCTGACCCAATCATCAAGTTAGCGCTTCAAGCAGAGATTTTATCTCCGCTGCATTTCATGCTTTCTCAGCAGTAATCTAAAAAAACGATTAGTTTTAAACAAAAAGCCTCCTAGATTAGGGGGCTTTTTTGTTTATAAGAGATATAAAAAACATTTATAATAGGAGAAATTTTATCTCATCTTTTAGGTGTTCTCCCGTGGCTATTCATGAAATCCGTCATCCGCTCATTCGACATAAACTTGGTTTGCTACGCCGTGCAGACATTAGTACAAAAAATTTCCGCGAATTAGCACAAGAAGTCACCATGCTTCTCACTTATGAAGCGACCAAAGATTTACCGGTATGTGATCACGAAATTGATGGCTGGAATGGCAAGGTAATTGTAGATCGTATTGTCGGTAAAAAAATTACCGTTGTGCCAATTTTACGCGCCGGTATTGGCATGTTAGATGGTTTCTTGAATCTGATTCCAAGTGCGAAAGTATCGGTTCTGGGTTTAGAACGTGATGAAAAAACTTTAGAAGCGCGTACTTACTATAAAAAATTGGTACCGGACGTTCAAAACCGTTTGGCGATGATTATCGATCCAATGTTGGCGACTGGTTCATCACTGGTTGCCGCTATTGATGTATTGAAAGCAAGTGGCTGTAAAGATATCCGTGTCATGGTTTTGGTTGCTGCTCCTGAAGGGATCAAACGTGTTGAAGCGGCGCACCCTGACGTCATCATTTTTACCGCATCAATTGATGATGGTTTGAATGAAAATGGTTATATCGTTCCGGGTCTGGGTGATGCTGGCGATAAAATCTTTGGTTCTGTACAAAAAGATTAATTCGTCTTTTTAAAAGATCGAAAAAAGAGGCTTTAAGCCTCTTTTTTTATATAATGTACACATGGCATTTTTAAAATAGGGCAGCAGCATGAAATTAGAATATAGATTCGGCAAAGTATTCAAATACAATCCTGAAAAAGGATTCGGTTTTATTTCAATGGCAGGGGAAGATATATTTTTCCATATCTCAGATTTTGCCACAGCCACAGAGGTTGAGCCAAAACGCAATGAAAAAGTAAAATTTGTGCTTGAAGAAAATGGCGAGAAGATGAAGGCAACACGTATTGAGCGTGTGGATCCAAATCCAGCCAAAACCAAACAGAAAAAAATATTGGAACACAATGAAGCCATTTCAACAGCGTTGTTATCAAACTTTAAACGTTGATTGAATAAATTTTCGTCATCTCATTATTTTATTTAGATGATTAAAATATTCATTAAAAAGCGCCATTTAGGCGCTTTTTTTTATTACAATTCTCGGCATAAGACTTAAATAATAAGAGATTGCTATGTTTGTTGAGGGGGAAATTAAAAGCTACATCATTGAGCGTGGCTTTGGATTTATTGCAATTGACGGGGAGTCGAAAGACTTATTTTTTCATATTAAGGATTTTCCCAATAAAAGTGTCGAACCGAAACTCGGGGAAAAGTTAAAGTTCCGTATTGTCGAAGAGAACGGCAAATTAAAAGCCGATCAGATTGTACGTTTGGATTTAAAGCAAAACACAGCAGCTTTAGAAGATGTTCCCCAACAACGCTCGTATAGCAATAACAGTGCTTCGCCACGTTTTAATGAGCGTAATTCTAAAGGTCGTATTTTTACTATTATTGGGCTAATCATTATCGCTGTGCTGGCAGTAGTGGTTTATAACAAATATCAAGATTATAGACAGGCCCAGCAACTGAAAGCACAACAACTTATGCAACAACAGGTGCAGATTGTGGAACAGCAGCGAGAAGCTTTGGGGGATTTACCGGATCGAGTCCTTTCAGAAGAAGGACAAAGAAATCTGGAAGATCAGACCTATTTAACCAATAAACCCCGTTCAGAAAAAGTCAGTGCCAGTATTGAAAAACAAAATGCTGTACAACATCAGCAGCCTTCGCAATTTAAATGTGATGGACGACAACATTGTAGCCAAATGAATTCAAGAGCAGAAGCTGAATGGTTTGTTCAACATTGTCCAGATAATAAAATGGATGGAGATGGTGACAAAATACCCTGTGAAAATGATTCACGTTGGTAAAAAAATCTAAATAAAAAAAAGCGCCATCAAGGCGCTTTTTTTATGACTTTAAATTATTTTTCGCAGAATTTTATAAAGGCTTTTAAACCTGGACCCTGGTACTTTTGGCGATGTACTAACATGAACAATGGACGGGTGAGTTGCCAGAATGGAGTATCTAGAATGACCAACTGACCTTTTTCAAGTAAAGGCTCAATCGCAAGTTTAGAAATACAAGACATCCCTATACCACCTGCCACAATTTTAAGAATCGCTTCATTATGACCGAGAGTTAAACGGATATTGGCATCGGGTAAATCTTGGAGAATCGCATTATCAAAGACTTCGCGAGTCCCTGAACCTTCTTCACGTAAAATCCATTCCACGCCTGCCGCCTCAAAGTCAGCAGGGGTGAGTGCGCGATCAAGCTGCGCCAGTGGATGTTCTGGCGAGCAACATACCGCTAGTTCATCATCACGCCAGTGGATACACTGTAACTGCGGTAGATGACATGAACCTTCAATCAGCGCCAGATCAAGCTGGAATTGATTCACAGCTTCAATCATTTGGCGGGTATTGCCGACTTGAAGTTGTAAATGTGCTTGTGGCTGAATTTGCAGGAAGTCTGCCATCAGGTCTGGAATCAAATAGTCACTGATGGTCAGTGTAGCGCCTAAACGCAAGTCGATACTTTGTAGTTCGCCTTTTGCAGCTTGTTCAAAGGCATCACAACGGCCTAAAATTTCTAAGGCCTGCGGTAATAAATAACGCCCTAAGTCGTTTAATTGCAAGCGTTTACCCAAACGGTCAAACAGCGGAGCACCTAAGCCATCTTCTAAGTCTGCTAAAGCCATACTTGCAGCACTTTGGGTGAGTTTTACGGCATCACTGGCTTTGGTTACTGTGCCTTCTTGGGCGACTGCTACAAAAACAGCCAACTGGCGTAAAGTCATGCGCATGAATAGAGCCTTAACATTTAAAAAATATTAATAAATTATGTTGTCATGCTACCATGAGCGTAGTCTTTCATGCCACGTTGAAATCATGTCAATTGAAAAATTTAGCTTAGAAAAAGTCTTATCTGTACACCGTTGGACCAATACCTTATTCAGTTTTACCATGACACGACCTGCGCATTTTAAATTTAACGCAGGGCAATTTGCGCGTATTGGTTTAAAAGTCGGAGATGAACTGGTTGTTCGCGCTTATTCTGTGGTGTCATCACCTTTTGATGAAACCTTGGAATTCTTTTCAATTGTGGTTCCAGAGGGTGCCTTCACTTCAAATTTGCAACACCTGCAAGTGGGTGATGAACTGTACCTGGAAAAAACCGCCTATGGTTTTTTAACACTGGCACGTTATCAACTGCCTTTACCCCAAGATTTATGGTTGTTGGGAACAGGGACAGGTTTAGCGCCATTTCTGTCTATGCTGCAAGACTTTGACACATGGTCGAAATATAAAAATATTCACTTGGTCTATAGCGTAAGAACAGAATCTGAACTGGCCTATGTTGAGCGTATTCAAGAGATTGCAGAAACCTTTGGGGAAGGGCATAGCGGTTTTAAATTTGTGCCGATTATTACCCGTGATCCCAATGCAGCATTGCATGACCGATTGCCTGTACTGATTGAAAATGGTGAATTAGAAAAAGCAGTCGGTTTAGAATTTAATGTTGAAACCAGTCATGTGATGTTATGTGGTAATCCGCAAATGGTTGAAGATACCAAAGAAGCCTTAAAGGCGCGTGGTTTGATCATGAATCGTCGCGGTGAAGGCAATATTGCAGTTGAAAATTATTGGTAAAAAATCTTTTAAGCTTCCTCTCTCTGAGGGAGAGGGCTATTTAATTTAAATAATTATAATTTACCTCTCCCTTGCGAACTCAGAATATATTCTGAGGATTCTCATCTCCTAAAAGGAGAGGGAATACAAGGCATAAAAAATCCCTCTTAAATGAGGGATATTTAAATCAACTTTTATAATTAATGTACAAACATATCAATATATTCACGAATTTCTTGGATCGCGGTTTCAACGTCCGAAGTCAGCCAGGTCGGTTCAAACAGACCTGCATAATGTTCAAGACGATCTTGTGGAACCACCAAACGAATTGGACATTCTTCTTCCAATAAACGCCAAGGAATAATTGGCACTTCATTGTCCAAGAAAGGTGCGATATTACGAATATCGATTACCATTGCGTTGATGCATTCAGGGAAAGGCATCACTGAAAACTCTTCGGTACGACGACGGAAATATTCCAGGTCACCCCATTTAAGCACGTAACTGGGCTTATTAAATTCAATAATCCCAATGAGATGTTCATCACGAGTGTAATGCAAGCAACATTGATGAGTGACATCAGTGTCCAAATCAAGCGTTACAGATTTCTGACGATACGCCATAAAGTTAAGCAGCATGAAAAACAAGGTGCATAATTATAGCTCATTTTAGCTATTTCAGCACCTAAAGCCAGAGTCATCTTTATTTGAGATTAAAGATAAAAATTACAATTATTTATTTTCGTATCACAGCCACGTGAACCGCTTTTTTACCAAATTTTAAAATTGGTATGGCTTATGCATAACGCTGTTATTGATTCAATAAAATAAGAGGTGCGTATGTCAGATCTTAAAGATGTCATAGAAAATGCCCTGATCGAGGGAAATACAGCAGAACAATACTTTGCCCAAAGACAGTTAAAAAAAGGCGCAGTCGGCTGGTTGTTGCTGGTCGGTTTAGGTGTGGCGTATGTGATTTCGGGTGACTTTGCCGGCTGGAACTTTGGTCTGGCTCAGGGTGGTTGGGGTGGCATGTTCATTGCCACGGTGATCGTAGCGATCATGTACCTGTGCATGTGTCTGGCGATGTCGGAAATGTCGACCATGTTGCCGACCGCAGGTGGGGGTTACAGTTTCGCGCGCACCGCATTTGGTCCTTTAGGTGGCTATCTCACAGGAACTGCGATTCTCATTGAATATGCCATTGCTCCTGCAGCGATTGCCTGTTTCATTGGGGCGTATTGCGAATCGTTATTTGGGATCGGGGGATGGATCATTTATCTGGTCTGTTATTTACTGTTTATGGGAATGCATCTAAAAGGTGCAGGTGAAGCATTAAAAATCATTTTCATGATTACCGCCGTTGCCGCTGTCGCCTTATTGGTATTTATTTTCGCCATGGCGCCCCATTTTAATAGTGCAAACTTGTTTAACATTGCAGTACATACTGAAGCAACAGGATCTAGTGCATTGCTGCCTTTAGGATATTTAGGCATTTGGGCAGCAGTTCCCTATGCCATCTGGTTTTTCCTGGCAGTGGAAGGCGTACCTTTAGCGGCGGAAGAAGCCAAAGAGCCGCATAAATCCTTACCGCGTGGCTTAATCGGTTCCATGGTTATCCTCGCCATTTTTGCATTAAGCATCTTGGTTTTAGGGACGGGTGCAGCAGGTGCAGATGCTTTAAAAAATTCAGGTGCACCGCTGGTGGATGCCTTAAAAGCGGTTTATGGCGAAAATACCTGGCTAGCAGGCTTTGTAAACTTTGTGGGTCTGGCAGGGTTAATCGCAAGTTTCTTTTCTATTATTTATGCCTACTCTCGGCAAGTTTTCGCGCTGTCACGTGCCGGCTATTTACCAAAAAAACTCTCTTTAACAAATAACAACCATGCGCCGCATTGGGCAATTATCATTCCGGGTATGATTGGCTTTATGCTGTCTTTAACCGGAGAAGGTGACCTTCTTATCTTGATGGCTGTTTTTGGTGCAACCATTTCCTATGTACTGATGATGATGGCATACATCAAACTGAAAACGTCAAAGCCGGATATGCCGCGTCCGTATAAAGCACCGGGCGGGATTGTCACCGCATCGATTGCTTTGGTTCTGGCAGCCATTGCGGTCGTGGCAGGCTTTGTGGTTGACCCTAAGGTTTGGCTGATGGCGGCCGCAATTTATGCCGCCTTTATTCTTTATTTCTTTTTATATAGCCGAAATCAACTGGTTGCCGGAACACCCGAAGAAGAGTTTGCCAACATTCAGGCAGCAGAACAGGAACTGAAATAATACTTATTAGAAGATAGAATCAGGAGCTATGCATCATGTTGTATCAAATTAATGTGGCTCATCATCATTATGTTTTTGCAGATTTAAAAACCTTGATGGCAAAAGCGACACCTGAACGCTCAGGTGACCAGCTGGCAGGAATTGCAGCATGTGATGCAACAGAACGGGTCGCAGCGCAAATGTGTCTGGCAGATGTACCACTGAAGCAGTTTCTCAATGAAACGCTGATTGATTATGACCAGGATGAAGTCACCCGTTTAATTATTGATGAACATGATGGCTTGGCTTTTTATCCGATTGCACATTTTACTGTAGGTGACTTTCGCAACTGGCTACTCAGTGAAGATGCCACCATAGAAAAATTGCAAAATTTACAAGCCGGTTTGACCCCCGAAATGGTGGCTGCAGTCAGCAAAATTATGCGAAATCAGGATTTGATTCTGGTCGCCAAAAAATGCAAGGTGATCACCCAATTTCGTAACACCATTGGTCTGGAAGGGCGACTTTCAACCCGATTACAACCGAATCATCCAACCGATGACTTACTTGGCATTTCCGCCAGTATTTTAGATGGCTTGATGTATGGCAATGGTGACGCCGTGATTGGCATTAACCCCGCTACCGATAATCTTCAAAATCTGTCAGAACTGCTAAAACTGCTGGATCATATTATTCATGAATATGAAATTCCGACCCAGTCTTGTGTCTTGACGCATGTCAGTTCAGGCATAGAACTGGCCAATAAAAACATTCCAGTCGATTTGATGTTTCAGTCAATTGCCGGTTCACAAGCCGCCAATCGTGCTTTTGGCATTGACTTGAATCTGTTGCAAGAGGGTTATGAAGCGGCTTTAAGTCTAAAGCGCGGCACGCTTGGTCAAAATGTCATGTATTTTGAAACCGGACAGGGCAGTGCCTTATCCAGTAATGCCCATCATGGGGTCGATCAACAAACCATGGAAGCCCGTGCCTATGCCGTGGCCAGAAAATATCATCCTTTTCTGGTCAATACTGTAGTCGGGTTTATCGGACCTGAATACTTATACAACGGCAAACAGATTATTCGGGCAGGACTGGAAGATCATTTCTGCGGGAAATTGCTGGGCCTGCCGATGGGCTGTGATATTTGCTATACCAACCATGCCGATGCCGATCAGGACGATATGGATGTGCTATTAACTTTACTGGCCAATGCCGGCATCAATTTTATTATGGGCATTCCAGGTTCAGATGACGTGATGCTGAATTATCAAACCACCTCTTTTCATGATGCTTTATACATTCGCCAATTATTAGGTTTACAGCCTGCACCCGAGTTTTCAGCTTGGCTTGAACAACAGGGAATTTTGAAACAGCAGTCCTCACAACTGCAATGGCCAAGCCAGCTTCCTGAAAAGTTCTCCCGTTTAATTCTGTCATGAGTCGAGACTTTAACAATGAAAGTCCAATACGATATTCAATTTCAACCGGAACTGACACAAAATGCTTGGGAACAACTTAAACAGTTTACCGATGCCCGAATTGCCTTGGGACGCGTGGGTGGCAGTCAACCGACCAAGCCTTCACTGGAATTTCAACTGGCACATGCGCAGGCCAAAGATGCGGTTTTGAAGCTTCTTGATGTTCAGGCATTGGTAGAACAATTGGTGAAACTGAACAGCGATATTTTGCAGATTTCCAGTTGTGCAGAAGATAAGGACCTCTATTTAAAACGCCCGGATTTAGGTCGGGAACTGTCAGAAGCATCCCGGCAGTTATTAAAACAATATCAGCAGCAACATCAAGCAGAACATGATGTGTTGATTGTGGCGGGTGACGGTTTATCCGCGCGTGCCATTGAAGACAATGCAGTGCATTTTATTGCAGCATTACACCAGTCTTGCATCAATGAAGGCTGGTCTGTCGCGCCTTTGGTGATTGCAACAGGTAGCCGCGTGGCATTGGGCGATGAAGTCGCACAGATTTTAAATGCCAAAATGCTGGTGATGCTGATCGGGGAACGTCCAGGTTTGAGTTCACCGGACAGTATGGGCATCTATTACACCTGGAATGCTTATAAAGGCTGCCATGATGCGATGCGCAACTGTATTTCCAATGTGCGTTCTGCCGGGTTGTCTGAACGGGTGGCCATTCAGCGTTTAATGGCACTAATGAGAAAATCACGACAGTTACAGCTCTCTGGTGTCAAACTGAAAGACGAACATGAGGTAGCTGTGGAACTAGTCGCTCCAGCCCCTGCAAAGCGGATTTTTTAAGCTTAAACCTTTAAGTGAAATTTACATGTATTCACCATGTCACTATGCTTCTATACATAACCGGGCGACAAGTATTGCTAGTATAAAAATACGGACATGACAAATAAAAAGGGGATAGGCATATGCCACACGACTTCAATAAACCGCCTCATGTAATCACTCCAGAAGAAAAATCGCAAAAGAGACGCTTGCCTGTTTATATCTTGGTTATTGTAGGTATTTTTCTAATCGCCTTACTGGCTTACATGTTTGCAGATAGCGAACCAGGTGCTAAAGATGCGCCTCCTGGACATCCTGATCCTTCAGCCCAAACAGCAACACCAAACAATACCACTCCAACAACTGGAACAGCCACTGCAACCGATGAAGCAGTCGCAACCGATGTGGATACTGCAACAGAAGCAGGTGAAAGTGATGCGATTACCAATGCTGCTGACAATGTAGGCGTGGGAAAAAGTAATGGTAATTAAAAGAATAACATTCAAGTAAATATTTGAAGCCCTAATCTGAAAAGATTAGGGCTTTTTTGCAATCAAATGTGCGCTTTTGTTGTATTTATGATGGTTTGTATTGAATTAAAAATAAGCAAATTCTAATGTGTTTTTAACCTGATAATTTTTGGTTCGGCTCGCTTACACAAGCTTAGTCAAGATAACTTAGTCAAGATAATAAAGCGCTTCAATGCAGTAAGACTTCAATAAGTAATAACAAGAGGAAATACAACATGAATGAATATTTTTCCGGAGGCCCTAGAGGGGGTGAATTGGATGCCATGTATTACTGGAATCAGTTCCATCCCATTCTAGCCGCTGTTGCCATTTTATTGATTGGTTGGATTCTTGCTCTTATTATTGCAGCAGGAATTAAAAAACTCTTAGAAAAACTAGGGACAAATCAACGGCTTTCAAGCACAACTGGACATCGCGCAAATATTGAAAGCATCGTATCGCGTATCGTGTTCTGGATTGTACTGATCATTGCAGTCATAGGTGCGTTAAATGTACTTAATCTCACCAGTGTGAGTGGGCCATTTAGCAATATGATTCAACAGTTCCTACTGTTTATTCCACAACTTTTAGCTGCAATAGCCGTTGGTTTTATCGGCTGGATTGTGGCGAATCTGGTTAAAGTCGGCATGCAAAAACTGCTCGACCGAACCCAGCTAGATGAAAAATTGAGTGCCGATGTTGGCGTTAGTCCGATCAGCAAGAATATTAGCGATATTGTCTACTGGCTCATTTTGTTGTTATTCCTGCCAATTGTATTGTCTATTTTAGGACTGAACGGGCTGTTATTCCCAATCCAGAATATGGTGAGTGATGTCGTTTCCTACTTGCCGAATATCTTTATTGCTGCTGTTATCGTGTTTGTCGGTTATATCCTGGCAAAAATTGTACGCGGCATTGTTGAAGGTCTGGTCGGCAGTTTAAATTTACAGCACGAAACACAAAAAATTGGTTTCTTGAAAAATTCTAATTTGCCAAAAGTACTAGGCTCTTTTGTTTTCGCTGTGATTATTATTACTGCGCTGATTATTGCATTTGAAGCCTTAGGGATTGAAGCCATTTCACAACCCGCGACTTCAATGCTGTATGAAATTATGAATGCGATTCCGCATATTATTGCGGCGGGTCTAATTCTAATTTTGGCTTATGTGGTTTCACGTTTCGTGGCTAATCTGGTGGTTGATGTATTGGCTGGCACAGGTGTTGATGAATTGCCTGCCAAAATGGATGCACAACGCTTTTTGGGAACGACCAAAGTATCGACCATTGTTGGATACATGATCGTTTTCTTTACCATGCTATTTGCAGTATCGGAAGCTGCAAACCGTCTTGGATTTGAACAGGTCAGTGCGCTGATCTCGATGTTTATCCAGTTCGGTGCTAATATTTTACTCGGTGCTGTCATCTTGATGATCGGCTTCTGGCTGGCAAACATTGTTGCGAAAGTCATTGGTCGTGGTGAATATAACAGTTCACGCTGGTTGGCAAACCTGGTTCGCATCCTGATTATAGGCTTGGTCATTGCCATGGGCTTACGTGCAATGGGTATTGCCGACTCTATCGTTAATCTTGCTTTCGGTTTAACGCTAGGCGCAGTTGCAGTGGCATTTGCTCTAGCCTTCGGTTTAGGTGGACGCCAGCCTGCAGAACAAGTACTGAATGACTTAATTCATAAATGTAAGAAAGATGCGAAAGAACCCAATCCTTTACATCAGGACAATTCAGATCTCATGACCACAACCCATGCAAATGGTTCAGATTCAATCTCAGCCCATGCTGCGCAAGAATTTACTGAACATGGTACACAAGGCGTAGGTAAAGGCACTGATCCTTCAGTCGATAAATCTTCTGAATTGGAAATGGATGGAGGCGCGCCTTCAACACCTTCTGACATTGCAAAATCTGCAGCAGAGAGTCGATTCCCATTATCCAATCCGACACCTGCATCACTGACCACTGCACCTCAAGATGATACAACTTTAGATACAGATCAGGCCGTTCCAGACTCTGTACCTGTTAATCCTCAACAGCCGCCAAAAAATAATCCATTTGGATCAACCGGTGAAGAAGAGCCAAAAGTTGATATTCATCCTGACAAAGACCCAAATACCATCAATCCCAACCCTAACCTCAACCCTAAAGATGACAACAAGTAATCGCTTAAGTTGAGATAAAATCGGCCACAGTGATGTGGTCGATTTTTAATTCAAGAATTAAAAGGAAATGAGAATGTCGAAAAAACGCCCCAATAACTTTATCGCACCAATTGTGATTGCAGGAATTACCGCGGGATTCTTTGTTAGTGCTTATCGGTTCGTATTTGCTAAGCTGAAGCCAGTAGATCAGCAATTAAAACATGATTATGCAGCAGATACGCCACCACAAAAACAAGATGAGAACTAGTTGAATCATGATTATTTTTCTGGAGTTTTTAGGCTGTTTATAAAATAACTATTCAATAAAATATAAGCATTTAGATAAATAATAATAAAGGAGACAATGATGTTATTAAATAAATTTTTTAAGTCACTTTAGACCATGTTGAGTAATGCTGAAACTTCATCTGAGGCTAAAGCAATTGTGAACATGTAGATCACAATTGCCCGTTTACAGCAGGCTAAACCTGTTCGTTTATTCGGTACAGGCTATCTAGAATAATCTATTTTGAATAAACCTTTTTTTAAACATATTGCGATGCGGCATGTGCAGACGCCCATGCCCATTGAAAATTAAAACCGCCTAGATGACCCGATACATCAAGCACTTCACCGATAAAGTAAATGCCTTTCTGCTTTTTACTTTCCATGGTCTTGGATGAAACTTCTGTAGTATCCACACCGCCTAAAGTTACTTCTGCAGTACGATAACCTTCAGTTCCCGAGGGTTTCACTTCAAAAGCATGCAAGCGCTGAGCAATCTGTTCTATTTTTTCATCACTTAAATTCCCAATCGCCAGATCTGCCGATTCAGCCCAGATTAAATTTTGTAATTCCAGTACTACACTTTTAGGCAGATACTCATTTAACAAGGTACGCAGCAAAACTTTCGGTTGACTGGCTTTTTTCGATTTAAAGAAATCTACCAGGTCGATATAAGGCAGGAAGTTAATATTAAAGCGCTGACCGACATCCCAATAATTGGAAAGTTGCAGTGAACTTGGGCCACTTAAACCGCGATGGGTAAACAATAAGGCTTCAGTAAAACTGTTTAAATCATTAGAGAGGGTTGCATCTACCGCGTTGCCGCTTAAACGAGTCGTAACTTCCTTGAATTGATCGGAAAAAGTGAAAGGCACCAAACCTGCACGGGTCGCATGTACATGATGCCCGAACTGTTTGGCAATCTCATAACCAATACCTGAACCACCTAGTGTAGGAACGGATAAACCACCGGTTGCCACCACTACAGATTCAGCCTGAAAATAACCCGTAGAAGTGGCGACTTGAAAACCTTGACCTTCAACAGGCGTTACAGCTTTCACTTCACAACTGGTTTTAATATCCACCAAGCCGGTTTTATCACATTCAGCCAACAGCATCGCTAAAATTTCTTTAGCGCCGTTTAAGGTAAACAGCTGACCGTGTTTGCGCTCTTCATATTCAATGCCGTGTTCGCAAACCAAGCCAATAAAGTCCCAGTTGGTATAACGCGTCAAGGCTGAAATCACAAAGTGCGGATTGTGTGAAATATAATTTTCAGGTTCGACATACAGATTGGTAAAGTTACATTTACCACCACCAGACATCAGAATTTTTTTACCGACTTTGTTAGCTTTTTCCACCACCAAAACTTTACGACCACGTTGTGCCGCCATATATGCCAACATCAGACCTGATGCACCTGCACCTAAAACAATGACATCGTACTGATTTGTAGACATGGGACAACTCACGGGAGATAAAAACAGGGCATTATAGACAATTTTGCACTCAATTTCAGGCTTGATCTTATCTAGCGTAGCGACCTTGCAAGCCGCCAGTGTGAATCACCAAAATCCGTGTGCCTTTGGGAAAGTAATTTTGTTCAATTAAATCAAACAAGCCGGACATCATTTTGGCGGTATAGACCTGTTCTAGAGGAATAGTATGCCTGGCTTCAAAAGACGGCATAAACTGTAAAAGCTCAGGCGTGGTTTTGGCATAACCTCCACAACAATAAGCATCGGTGATTTGCCAGTTCTGCTTGTTCGTCCATTGTTGTATATCGCGCTGTAAAAAATCACCTTTTAAGGCTGAAAAACCCAGAACCTTTTGATGCGCTGAACTTGCCTCAATAATTCCTGCAAGGGTTCCGCCTGTACCGACGGCACAACAGATGACCTCATAATTTTGCAGGTCTTCGGCATTTAAAATTTCCTTGCAGCCTTGAATGGCAAGCGGATTGGTTCCACCTTCAGGAATAATAAAATGTTCAGAAAATTGTTGGTTCAATGTTGCAATATATTCGGGCTGGTCTTTTAAGCGATACTGTTCACGCGAAATAAAATGCAGCTTCATGCCAAACTGCTGTGCCGTGGCTAAAGTCGGATTCAATGCTTTGCTTGCCAGTTCTTCACCGCGAATAATCCCGACGCTTCTGAAGCCAAATAAATGCGCTGCATATGCCGTTGCCGCAATATGATTTGAATAAGCCCCGCCAAAAGTGAGGACTTTATTTAAACCTTGCTGCTGTGCTTCCAGAAAGTTGTATTTTAGTTTAAAAAATTTGTTGCCGGAGATTTGCGGATGAATCTGATCTAATCGCTTAACCGTGACTGACACAGCCGCATCAAGAGTAAGTTTTTGGTAAGCCACTGATTGTGCAATCTGATCAAACATTTCATCATGATCCTTCGAATATTCAATCGTATTGTACGCAAAAATATTTTTATCTAGAGCTCTATTATCTGTTTGAAAGTTATTTGCTTGAGAGCGGGGATCTACGCAGGTCGCTACATAGACATGCCAAGGTAGACGTGTTCAATTCTTATAAATCATTTGATTGAAATTAATTTTGAATGGACATTACTGTGCCTTGCAAATTTATGATCGATGTTTATTTGTAAAAATATCTTAAATAGTTGAATTAAAAATATAAAAAAATGATCAAAAAACAGGCATTGATGCTAAGCTAGAAAATATAACAATGATGAAAAAGAGGATATGTGATGAAAAAGCTATCCGTGGGTTTATCCATTTGCGTACTTTTTTTGCTCACCGCTTGTGATGCAAAAGATGACTATAACAAGCCGAAAACCGAAGTCCGAACCATGATTATTGGCGGTATGCCAGTTCATGAGCATGATTATCGTCTCTCACAGCTCAATGCCCAAGAAATCAAGCCAGTGGCTGAGCACTAAGAGATTGCAAAGAAAAATAAGGCATCTACCTCAGATTTACGAAAATTTGATGTAGATGCCTTATTTGCGATCTGTATAAAATATGCTTGTAGAATTGATCATAAACATAAAATTATTAGGGTAATAAGAATCTAAAACACGTAGAATTGGCCCACACATTTTTCCTCATGATTTAAGGTAAAAAGCATTGGAATCGTTATTGATATTAGGCTCAATTACTTTGGCTTTAATGTTGGGTGCAATCAGCCCAGGGCCAACGTTTATTTATGTCGCTAAAAATTCAATTGCGATTTCTCGTAAACATGGTCTGTTTACCGCTTTGGGCACAGGTACCGGCGCTGCCATTTTTGGCTTACTTGCCGTGATGGGCTTGCAAGCCGTTTTACTGGCTGTGCCATCTGCTTATCTGATCTTAAAAATTTGCGGTGGTTTATATTTGCTGTGGTTGGCTTTTAAAATTATTAAACATGCCAAACAGCCGATGAATTCTGCAGATGATGCAGTTCAACCGATGAGTTATAAACAAGCCTATCGTTTGGGTTTAATCACGCAAATGAGTAACCCTAAAATTGCGATTATTTTAGCCAGTATTTTTACGGCACTTTTACCCAAAGATATTCCTGCTTATTTTTATGTGGTTTTGCCGGTGCTGTGTTTCTTTATTGATGCAGGTTGGTATTCATTGGTTGCGGTTGCATTGTCGGCTGAAGGTCCACGAAAAGTCTATTTAAAATTTAAAGCTATATTTGACCGTATTGCAGGTGGGGTAATGACTTTGCTTGGTTTAAAACTCATTTTTGGAATGAAATAGTTTTTCATCATTCATGAGTGAGATCATTTTATTATTCTTATAGTTCAGTGATGCATCGGGTATTTGGTGAAGTGAGTGCTTTAAATGTATCTCTAAAATAAAAAAATAGACTATAGAAAATAAAAGACCGACGATTCGAGTGATGATGAAATCGTCGGTCAAAAAAAATCTGTCACAAGTTTTAGCTTGGGCT
Source organism: Acinetobacter terrestris (assembly GCF_004331155.1). GTDB lineage: Bacteria > Pseudomonadota > Gammaproteobacteria > Pseudomonadales > Moraxellaceae > Acinetobacter > Acinetobacter terrestris. The sequence continues at coordinate 19,882 of NZ_SJNZ01000005.1, read as the reverse complement.
GCTGTTCCTTACCAAAACTTGAAACTAAGTTTATTGCTTTAGGAAAAGTTCACCGAAAATATTGTGGATGCCGGTCCAAATTAACGGGTTTATGAACTTCTTACCCTATATAACGCAGAGGTTTACAGATTGGTTGACAATAAAATGAAAAAAAACTCATTTTTTTTTATACTGCTTGTCTAAAAGTTGCTTATGCAGGTATACGGTGTCACTAAGTCGTTATTTTTTATGGTTTTTCTTTTTTTGTTTTATTTTCACCTGTATCTGCGGTGTGCTCGCAGCCTTACTGCCTAGAGGCATGGGCGGCATTCTCACTATTGTTCCTTACTTGGCTGCCATGATTTTAGTACTATATAAGTTTTTAAAACAACAACAACGTGCACCAAGCGAACAAGAACGAAAAAAAATAACATTGGGGTTCAGCCTGATTTTTTGGGGGTATAACCTTGCATTTTTACTGCTTGGAATTTTAATTTTTTCTAAAGGCGATCCGGAAGTTTGGCAGAATTTCCTGCTCTATTTAAAAAATCCACAATTTATGAGTGTGGTGCTGATTATGTTTTTACTTATTGCGATCCCGCTTTATATTTTGACCTATTGGTTTTATGGCAAACAGGCACAACGTATGGCGAAAAAAATGTTTGGCTGATTGAAACCGATGTGTGCTTGAGTTTTCAATGAGCTTGCTCTATAGATAGAAAAAACAAGAGCGCTCATAAAAATGCAAAAAGCATCTGTATTGATCACGGGTGGCAGTGGTTTTATCGGCTCGCATCTACTGCCTTATTTATTGGCGCGTGATTATGCTGTATTTGGGCTGACCCGACAGAAAAACAAGCGATCCAATCATCCTGATCTGACCTGGGTGCAGAGTCTGGATCAGCTTAAAACCGATCGGATTGATTATGTGATTAACCTGGCTGGTGAAAATATTGGTCAGGCGCGCTGGTCAGCGAAACGAAAGCAGCAACTGATTCAGAGTCGGGTTGAAATGACCCATCAGCTGTACCGATATTTAGAAAAAAGACAGATTTTTCCGAAACGTATTATTTCAGGTTCTGCAGTGGGCTATTACGGTATTGATCCGAGCGAACAATGGTTAGAAATTTGTACAGAACAGTCTGCGCCACAACCTATTTTTATGTCGGAACTGTGCCAGTTGTGGGAACAGGCGGCATTAAGCTTTCAACAGCAGAATACTAAAATCGTGCGATTCGGTATCGTTTTTGCAAAGGAGGGAGGTATTCTTCCACGTATGCTACTGCCGATTAAACTGAATATGGTTGGGAAAATAGGACATGGCCGGCAACCTGTGGTTTGGGTACATATTCAGGATGTGCTGCGTGCAATTGAATTTCTCATGTTAAATGAAACCAGCACACAAATTTTCAATGTGGTCTGTCCAGAAAAAATGACTCAAGGGCAATTTGCTCAAACAGCTGCACAGCAACTGCATCGTAAACCTTTATTCTGTTTGCCGGCTTTTGTTTTGAAGGGGATGCTTGGCGAACAATTCCAACTGGTTTTAAACGGTCAATATGTACAACCGAAAGCACTGCAGGAACTGGGATTTGAGTTTAAATATCCCACTTTAAAGCAGGCTTTGGCCGATATTTTAGCGGGTGCTTAAAGCTTCAGATTATAATCTCTGAGTGCTAAAAGCGGAAGGATCTACACATGTGGGTTGCTCAAGCATCAACTGTCTTAATAAACGTGCAGAGGCAGGGCCCATACATAAGCCATTACGGAAATGTCCGAAGTTGGCCCATAGATTATCAAGCTCTGGCATTTTCCCAATATAGGGCACACCGGTAGGCGAACTCGGTCTGAGTCCTGCCCATTGTTTCACAATCGGAAACTGGTCAAGTTCCGGTACCATTTCCAGACAGGCTTTGTAAATGTGCTGTTGGGTTTGCATATTGGGACGATGTTCAAAACCCAGCTCATCCATACTGGAACCACAGACTATATGCCCGTCCTGACGTGGAATCAGGTACATCACCTTATTCATGCAGATGGTTGGCAACCACTGCTCAGGGGTTTTAAACAGCAACATTTGTCCCTGAACAGGGTTGACCGGAATGCTCATATTCAGTTGTTGCGACCAGTGCGCGGACCATGCACCTGTGGCAATGACGATCTGGTCGGCCTGAATCTGTTGGCCAGATTGGGTCTGAATGGAAGTCACACGCTGCTGTTGAATATGAAAATGATCTACCCAGGTATTTTCATGAAACTGTACGCGAGGGTGCTGTTTTAAATAGCTGATGATGGATTTGAGCAGGCGTGGATTACGGATATTAGACAACTGTGAAAAATACAGCGCCTGGTTAAATTGCTCGGAAATATGCGGATTAATCTGCTGCAGTTGCGGCTGTTTAAGCAGTTGGCATTGCTGCATCGGTTCATCAAACTGCTGGGCGTAGCGCTGTCCGATGTCAAAATCGCTTTCATCCAGAATCAGCATACCGGTATTATGAATTTCAAAATCAATGCCCGTAACAGGTTTTAATTTTTCATTCCATTCCAAATACAGTGACTTGCCATATTGTGCCAATTGATTCACCGCGCGTGGATAGCGCCATGGATACATCGGAGAAAGGATGCCACCACCCGCCCAGGAGGCCGCTTTGCCTGCTTGCTGTTGATCAAAAATAATGACGGAACATCCTTGTTCCACAAATTCTAAAGCAGACAGTAGACCGCTAATGCCTGCTCCGATAATGGCAATTTTCATCGCTTAGACCACAAATCCTTATTTCATGTCTTTGAGTTTAAGTGCAGCTTCTTCAGCGAAGTAAGTCCAGATGCCATCGGCACCGGCACGGCGGCAACTCATCAGGGATTCAATAATCACATCATCTGATAACCAGCCATTTTGAATGGCACCGGCCAGCATTGCGTATTCACCGCTGACTTGATAAACGAAAGTCGGTACGCCAAAAGTATCTTTTACTTCACGTACGATATCGAGATAAGGCATACCCGGTTTTACGATCACCATGTCTGCACCTTCCTGAATATCCAGTGCAATTTCATGTAAGGCTTCAGCGCGGTTGCCAATATCCATCTGGTAATTGTATTTGTTGCCACCTTTCAGGTTGCTTGATGAACCGACCGCATCACGGAACGGGCCGTAGAAGCTAGAAGCATATTTAGCCGAGTACGCCATGATGTTGGTATAGATATGACCATTGGCTTCGAGCGCAGTACGAATCGCACCAATACGGCCATCCATCATGTCACTCGGTGCAACCACATCTGCACCGGCTTCGGCATGACTCAAGGCTTGTTTAATCAGGCATTCAACGGTTTCATCATTCAGCACATAACCGGTGTCATCAATGATGCCGTCTTGACCGTGCGTGGTATAAGGATCAAGTGCGCCGTCAGTGATCAGCACCATTTCTGGCAATTCTCTTTTTAACAGGCGAATGGTATTTTGAACTAGCCCATTTTCATCCCAAGCAGATTCTGCAGTTAAGCTTTTATCTTCTTGTGGTGTGACCGGGAATAAAGCCAGTTTAGACACCCCCAATTCAAGCAGGCGTTCTGATTTTTTTAACAGCAGATCAGCGGAAAGTCGCTGAACATTCGGCATACTTGGAATATCTTGGGTCTGGTTTTGTCCCGGAAGTACGAATACTGGGTAAATGAGATGATCTGTCGTCAACTGGGTTTCACGTACCATAGAACGCAATTTGTCATTTTTTCGAATTCGGCGCATGCGAGTCGCAGGAAATGCAGGACGATTGAACGTATAAGTCATAACAATCTCAATGATCAGTATTAAACTATGGCTATTGTAGCCCCAGAATAAAATTTTGGGGCAAAAGTTAATAGCTATTTCTCAAATTAAGGTATTCGAGCAGATTATGAGTGATTCAGATAAAAAGTGGACAGGCAGTATTCATTTGGGCTCGAAAGTGGATATCGATGTGGTCCTGAAGCAATTGTGTCATGCATTCAATAGCTCTCCTTACTTCAAGCACAACGAGATGGTCATGCGTGTCGTTGATGGTCAAATTGAAGCCTATATTGAAATGCAGCCATTTATGATTGGCAATGTCGCTTTTCAGATTTTACACGGCGGTGTAGCGGCAACGATTTTGGACAGTATCGGCGGTATTGTTGCAATGGGCGAGTTATATAAAAAGGCTGAACCTGATCAACTGCCCGACACCATTAAAAAAGTCACTCGCTTGGCAACGGTTGATATGCGGGTCGATTATTTAGCACCGGGCCGGGGCAAATATTTTATTGCGCGTGCTGAAACCTTACGTTTAGGTCGCAAGGGTTGCACTATGCGCATGACCTTGGTCAATGATGAAGATAAGCCGATTGCCACTGCAATTGCATCGTATGCCTATTAAGTTGGCTTTAAGGTCAGTGTGCTAAAACCAGCGCAAAGAACCTGTTTATTCGGCATTGAATGAAAATTCAGTGCCGAATTCATTTTTAAAGACTGGCGAGTTACATTTTTATTATCGCATCATGATTTTTTGTTATTAAAATGCGTAGCAATATTTAAAGAAAAAATGACTTTCTCATTGACACCATCTTCTGACATTCATTGTCTTGCATAGCGGTTCGTCTCGATTAATCAGAACGGCAGCTATGATGTGTAGTGACCAAGTCTGTTGGATTTAGGAATAATCGATGACAGATGCGCAAAATACCCTGCCCGAAACACAACCAGACATAGAAATTTCAGACACTACTGCAAAAACAAAACGCAAGAAAGCCTTAAGCCTGGTCGCGTTAATCTTTATTATTGCAGTGATCTTGTATGCAATCTGGGCGTTATTTTTGAATCGTTCAGTCACTACCGATAATGCCTATGTCGGTGCAGAAACCGCATCCATTACCTCCATGGTGAATGGTCAGGTCGGGCAGGTACTGGTCAGCGATACGCAGCAGGTCAAACAGGGCGATGTCCTGGTTCGTGTAGACAATCGTGATGCAGAAATTGCGCTTGCGCAGGCGCAAGCAGAATTGATGAAAGCAAAACGTCAATACAAGCAGACTCAAGCCAATAGCAGTGCATTAAATTCGCAAGTTTTTGTCAGTGATGACGGTATTCATAGTGCAGAGGCTCAGGTGGCTAAAGCACAAGCCGAGCTGAATAAAGCACAGGATGATTTGGCGCGTCGTAAACAGCTCAGTGCTTCAGGGGCGATTTCTAAAGAAGAACTCAGCACTGCACAAAGTGCCGTGAATAATGCTCAGGCCGGACTGGATTTGGCGAAAGCTGGATTGGCTCAAGCACAATCCAGTCAAAAAGCGGCGCAAAGTACTTTGGCTGCAAATGAAGCCTTAATTCGTGGCAGTAATGAAACCTCAACACCAGATGTACTGATTGCTCAGGCAAAATTGAAACAGGCAATGCTTGATCTGGAACGCACCGAAATTAAAGCGCCGTTTGATGGTGTGATTGCGCGTCGAAATATTCAGGTTGGACAGCGTGTTGCCGCAGGTACTGTATTAATGATGCTGGTGCCGATTAATAAACTCTATGTCGATGCCAACTTTAAAGAAAGCCAGCTGGCAAAAGTACAAGCCGGGCAGAAAGCTACGCTTACTTCTGACCTATATGGCGATGATGTTGAGTTTCACGGCACAGTGGTTGGATTTTCAGGTGGTACAGGTTCCGCATTTGCCTTAATTCCTGCACAAAATGCGACCGGTAACTGGATTAAAGTGGTTCAGCGTTTACCGGTGCGTATTGCCCTTGATCCTAAAGAACTGGCTGAACATCCATTACGCGTAGGCTTGTCGATGGAAGCGAAAATCAACCTCGCTTCGAAGTAGTGGCTGATGAATAATAATTACCTACCATTTGGCGACCTGAAAGGGGGCCGCCTGATCCTTGCTGCCTTTGTGTTGGCTTTGGCCAACTTTATGGTGGTTCTGGATATGACCATTGCCAATGTTTCAGTGCCGCATATTACCGGCAGTCTGGCGGTGTCCAGTTCGCAAGGGACTTGGGTCATTACCTCGTATGCGGTTGCAGAAGCAATTTGCGTTCCGCTAACCGGATGGCTCGCAGGGCGCTTTGGTGCGGTGCGACTGTTTGTGATCAGCCTGATTGGCTTTACGGTTTTTTCCGTTCTTTGTGGATTATCCAGCAGTCTGGAAATGCTGGTCTTCTGCCGGATCGGACAAGGTCTGTTTGGCGGGCCAATCATGCCGCTCAGTCAGACCTTGCTGATGCGTATTTTCCCTCCGGAAAAGCAATCTCAAGCCATGGGAATGTGGGCAATGACCACAGTCGTTGGCCCGATTCTGGGTCCGATTTTAGGCGGCTCGATCAGTGATAACCTGTCCTGGCACTGGATTTTCTTTATCAATATTCCCGTCGGAATTTTCTGTGCGATTGCCGCATTACGCTTATTAAAACCGGCAGAAACTTTAATTTCAAAAATCAGGATTGATACCATTGGGCTGTTTTTGCTGATTTTATGGATTGGCGCATTGCAGTTGATGCTTGATCTTGGTCATGAAAATGACTGGTTTAACAGTACTTTTATTTGTATCTTGGCGGTGATTACCGTCGTCGGGTTAGTCCTGTTTATTATCTGGGAGCTGACCGAACAGCATCCTGTGGTCAATATTCAGATTTTTAGATATCGCGGCTTTACCTTCTCGGTATTGTCTTTGGCCTTTGCCTTTGGGGCATTTTTCTCCAGTATTGTCCTGATTCCGCAGTGGGTGCAAATCAACTTGGGATATACCGCAACATGGGCCGGTTATCTCACTGCAACCATGGGTTTTGGCAGTTTGCTGATGTCACCGATTGTGGCGAAAATGGCGACCAAATATGACCAGCGGATTTTAGCCAGTTTTGGTTTAAGTCTTTTGGCCGCAGTGACCTTGATGCGTGCATTCTGGACCACCGATTCCGATTTTATGGCATTGGCATGGCCACAAATTCTGCAAGGTTTTGCGGTGCCATTTTTCTTTATTCCTTTGTCGAATATGGCATTGGCGTCGGTGCAGTCACATGAAATGGCATCCGCTGCCGGCTTAATGAACTTCCTGCGTACCATGGCTGGGGCAATCGGTGCTTCTATTGCCGTAACGTTGTGGGATGACCACACTAAAGTTGCCCGTAGTGAGATGGTTTCCAACTTACATGTAGATGAAGTTCAGAATACCCTGATGCAAAGTGGCATGAGTTCAGAAGGTGCGCTGGGCTATATATCCAGTCTGGTGGATAAAGAGGCATTAACGCTCTCTGCCAATCATGTGTTTTTAATTTTAGCGATGGTCTTTGTTTTTGCTGCATTGATTGTTTGGCTTGCGCCAAGGCCCAAACTGGGTATGGGTGGCGGTGGTCACGCGCATTAATGCTCATCATCTAAGACATAAAAAAGCCGCTAAATTCAGCGGCTTTTTTTATAATCAGGAATATTGCAGTTAAGTTTTATATATCTGACCGTGTCCGTTTTAAAGCGGTTTGCCACTGATTCAAACGGCTTTGACGCTGATCCGCCTGCATATTCGGTTCAAATGCACGATCTAACTGCCAAGATTCGGAAACCTCTGACAAGCTGGAAAATACACCGGCTTTTAAACCTGCCATCGCCGCTGCACCCCATGCAGTCGATTCCAGCATTTTCGGGCGCAGTACCGGAACATTGAGAATATCGGCCTGGAATTGCATCAGCATATCATTGCGACTGGCACCACCATCTACCCGTAATTCTTTCAACGGATGGGCAATGTCGGATTGCATTGCGGTGAGCACATCGGACACCTGAAAAGCAATTGATTCCAATGCTGCACGGGCAATATGGGCTTTGTTGGTTCCTCGAGACATTCCGCAAAGTAGCGCCCTAGCATCACTGTCCCAATGCGGCGCACCCAGTCCGGTAAAGGCAGGCACAAGCACCACGCCGTCGGTATCATTCACTTGGCAAGCCAGTTTTTCCACTTCGCTACTAGTTTGAATAATCCCTAAACCATCACGCAGCCATTGCACGATGGCACCAGCCATAAACACGCTGCCTTCCAGTGCATAAGTGGTTTGATCGTGGCATTGCCATGCAAGTGTGCTGATTAATTTGTTTTGACTAAACTGAACTTGATGGCCGGTATTAAACAGCATGAAGCAACCGGTACCGTAAGTATTTTTCGCTGTGCCTACATCAAAGCAAGATTGACCAAAAAGCGCAGATTGCTGATCGCCCAAAATACCGGTAATCGGGATATTGGCACCGAGCAAACCGGTGGCGGTGTCGGCAACATAGCTATCTGAGGAAATGATTTCGGGTAAAACGGAACGGGGGATATTAAACAGCTCAAGCAGTTCTTCATCCCACGTTTGAGTTTGCAGATTCATCAGCATGGTACGTGACGCATTGCTGGCTTCAATCACATGTTCAGCACCTTGGGTTAAGTTCCACATCAGCCAGCTATCGACCGTACCAAAAGCCATATGTCCTTGTTCGGCAAGAGCGCGTAAGCCATTTACATTTTCCAGTAACCACACCAATTTTCCAGCACTGAAATAGGGGTCTATGCGTAAACCTGTTTTATGCTGAATTTTATCCTGCAAATTTTGTTGTGTGAGCTGGTTACACCATTCGGTTGCACGGCGATCTTGCCAGATAATGGCAGGGGCGAGTGGCTTGCTATTTCGTTTATCCCAAATAACGGTGGTTTCTCGCTGATTGGTCAGCCCAATGGCTTTAATGTCTTTGGCAAGAATGCGGGCAGAGGCGAGTGCTTGTTGCACCACAGCAATTTGTGTCGTCCAGATTTCTTGGGCATCTTGTTCCACCCAGCCCGAATGCGGTGTCTTGATATGGATTTCACGTTGAGCGGTTGCCTGCACTTGTCCATGTTCATTGAAAATAATCGCCCGACTAGAAGTGGTTCCCTGATCGAGTGCAAGTAAATAGCTCATAATTTTTTCTTTTAATCGACTTGAAAAGTAAAATATTAGCGCAATAATGTAATTAAGCGCATCTAGTTGTGTAAATGTTTAGAAAAGAGGTCGTAATTTTTAACATTTATGCTATGATCGCTTTGTACTTTGGGGGTGTTTCTGGCTTCGACGCTGGTGATGAAACTCATAGATGCATGCCGAGAGCGCATTTTCTCTCGTAAATCAAATTTGCATTTTTTAGTCGCAAACGACGAATCATACGCTCTAGCTGCCTAAGGGCAGCTTGTCCGCCTCTCCGAATACTTGTGGTTAGAGAGACCGACTGAAGCGCACGCACACAAGGCCGTATAAAGTCAAGCCTCGGGGCTTTGTACTAAATTAAGAGGATCGCGATTTGTACCCTGTTCGTCGGGTCACAAAGAGTTAAAACAATAGACGATATCTAAGCATGTAGTATTCTCGAGCGTAATGCTGGCGGACGCGGGTTCAACTCCCGCCACCTCCACCAAAATTCTTTCCGAAGCAATCCATCGGAATCTAAAAAAGCCTTTAAACTCAATGTTTAAAGGCTTTTTTATTGGGTGTAAAAAAAGAAAACTTTCTTTTAATACTTTTAAAATTAATAAAATAAGGGTTAAGTAAGGGTTAAAAATCTAATAAGAATATAAGTTTAATTATTTATGAACTTGATTAACTTCCCCTTCTCAAAATAAATTAAATTTCCATTTTTAAGGAAGTTTATACAATTCCATTACTGTAAGAATAGTCAAATAGAGTGAGCATCATTGGATTATCGATTGAAATGGTGCAATAAGGCTAAGGCTATCGAAATATGACTAACTGGTGGGTACGGTAAATCCAGATGCTGGCTTATTCATTTTTGAATTATAGAGGTGAATGAATCCTTAGTAATTGAATTTTATAGCCTTACTAAGTTAATGATTTTTTATAAATTAGTATATTAAATACTTTTTGATCAATAAATCTTTCTGTTAAACACTACGAAAAGCGATAGTTTTGATCACTAAGAAATATATTCAAATCAATAATAATACAATTATGAAATAGGTCTGTTCCAATTTTTAGTTAAATATAAAAAGGTACCGAATATCTTAGTGAGATTGATATACGGGGCGCGTTGCCATTATACCGAATAACCTAATCCTGCTCTCAACAGAGAGGTGAAATCATGAATATTGCAAAAAATACGATATGCCTTTGGTACGATAACGACGCCGAGGGCGCTGCACGATTTTACGCCGAGACGTTTCCGAATTCATCTATTGGCGCAGTAGTAGCTGCTCCCGGAGATTATCCATCCGGAAAAGAAGGCGACATCATCACAGTCGAGTTTACTGTCATGGGCATTCCTTGTATTGGGCTTAACGGTGGGCCTGCGTTCAAGCACAACGAAGCATTCTCGTTTCAGGTTGCGACCGAAGACCAAGAAGAAACGGATCGTTACTGGAATGCGATCGTTGGTAACAGTGGTCAGGAGAGTGAGTGTGGTTGGTGCAAAGATAAATGGGGTATCTCTTGGCAAATTACACCGGTCGCCCTAACCAAAGCATTCACAAGTCCTGACCGTGCAGCCGCTAAACGAGCATTTGATGCAATGATGACAATGAAGAAAATCGATATTTCCGCAATTGAGGCTGCATTCCGTGGTTGAGAAAGGGGTGATCTAACAATTCATTTAAGTCGATGTCGCTCTGCTGTGCAGTTTAATTGTAATGTTTAGTTCTCCTGACTTAACCGCTATTTTTAAATAAATGAAGTTAAACAATCACTCGATTTATAGCACATGTCATCAATTTTGGATTGCCGAGCTAGCTTTTAAGTTCATGGATTGTGAGTTGATTTCAGTTGATATCCTTGGTTCATATGACTGAATTGTAAGGTGGAAAGGCTTGACTCTAAGGTGATCAAGCTTTTTTATGTCTTTAGATAATTAAGCTGAACTCAACATGCGAGCTTGTATCATGTATTTTTATTTGAATTAATAGGTTAACTATTATTTTGCGGATATTTATACGTTATTTAATAGTTGTCGTATTCAGTTAAATATTAACTTAATCCTTCGCAATATAGCTTTTTAGCTGTGTAATCTATTATGTCCCAATAATTTTGTTTGTTATGAAATCTGTGCATTGTGGTACATCAGGTTGAAGTAATAATGAAATATGATTAAAAATTAACTAATTTAATAATAGCTATGCTTCATGCTGTTTTAGCTCTCTGACAAATAGGCTGTATAACTTTAATGAGGCGTTAAAAACGCACTTAACCATTAAAAATGTACTCTGCCATTCGGAGAATATGCAGGAATGCTACAACTTGCGTCCTCATGGTATTTGAGTCAGCTATTTAGCTACTAGGTTCCTAACAGGTGCATCTGGTATCTATTCGCGCTTGATGAGCTTGATGAATGTAGAAACCCTAATAGATCATTAGAAGTACGTCTTGTTGTCCCAAAAGGCTTTGCCACTGATTCCGCGTCAATTCGGTAGTTGCTGTGTTCAAGTCCAATAGTGGCAACAAAAAAAACTGGATAGGTAAATGCTTGGGTAAGCAAATCAGTCCGGGTTAGAAAAGCTATTAGCGATAAATTTGACTAACCTAAAAGACTGTTCTTCCCCGATTTATTTTCTCCCCTAAAAGAGATAGCGCTGAAAAGCAATCGGGTCTGTGCCAGCTTATTTCAAGTGTTATCACTTATGATTCAAGGAGAATGTGCCATGAATTTTCCCAAAGTGTTACTTATCGCCGGATGGGTTGCGCTGTCTGCATCCGCCGCTTTAGCAGCTGACCAGCCCATGGCAGGTAAAGCTAGCTCGGGGGGAACTTCCTCGGCAGCCGATAAGAATGCCATCAGCAGTGCAATGAGTGCAGCGCCAAAACAAGTAGGCGTAGCAGCCACGATCATGGCTATAGGTGCCGATGGCAAAATGCGCACCTTGCGCCAAGGCAGTAATGGTTTTACTTGTATGCCCGACAATCCAACTACACCAGGTCCTGACCCGATGTGTATGGACAAGGCAGCCCTAGAGTGGGCAGATGCCTGGATGACTCACAAACCGCCTACGGTGGGTAACGTCGGCTTTATGTATATGCTTGCAGGGGGTACTGATGCCAGCAATGTAGATCCCTATGCCAAGAAACCCACTGCTGGCAATCAATGGATCAAGACTGGACCCCATGTCATGATCGTCGGTGCTGAACCGCGCTTCTACGACATGTACCCTAAGAATACTCAGCCGGACACCGCTGTTCCCTACGTAATGTGGTCTGGAACGCCGTACCAGCACTTAATGATTCCGGTCAAGTAGTGAATGTCGAGATGGATAATACAGGTATGTTTAAACCCTTAAATTCAGCAGTTAAAGTTAACTTATTTTTCTGTTAATAGAAAAATTAGCCATGCGAGCTGTGGTTAATTCTTTATTATAATGATTGAAGTATAGATAAAATTCATAATTGAGAAGCTCATCGAAAGATGGGCTTTTTACATTTATGCAGTAAAAGTTAAACGGTGTAACTGAGTAATTATTATATTATTAATTTTCAAGCAACATCAGGATAATAAGTAATGAAATTAGTCATGATAGTGGGATTAGTAGCAATGCTAGGTTTAACTGCATGTCAGAAACACGATACTGATACTGCCCAACAAGATAAAACGACTTCACCTCATTCAATGGATAAAGATAAATAAATTAAGTCGCCAGTTTAATATTTCTTAATAGGTGGATTAACATTTATTCTACAAACAGCTTTTAATAAGTCGGGCATATTAAACCTCCATGAGTTACTTCCATAGATAATAAAAAATGGACAAAAATGCTAATTTTCATCTCTTGGAGCAAGTCTACAATTTCATTGTGGTACGACCAGGATTTAAAGTAAAAAAGAATCAGGAACAATTATTAGATTTTTTTACCGAAATTCATCAAGATCATGAAGCAGGGATAAGATTTGATTCACCTTCTAAAATTACTCTTATGTTTGGAAGTCGTAAAATAGTCAATATCGATTTATCACCTCCCTTAAGAAATAAAACTGATTTCTTGGAATGGGTATATAAACAATTAAATTCCTAAATTTAGATAATAAATGAGGTCTGCATGAGATTGCAAGATCTCGGATATGCTGTTTTTATGAGGATTAAAGATAGAAATCACCATATATAAATATAAAGAAAAATGAATATAACTGATTTTTTTCAGTAGCTAATTTTAATCGCACTTAAGCTTACTAAATATTTAATATATATCAGTTTTTATAGCAAGTTAGCTTCCAATAGCTCTAATCTATGCCTCCAAAATAGGTTTTTTATTGTCTACATGTTTATCCATCATGCGATCAAAAGCTGAGTACAAAAGGTAAATATTTTTAATTAATGAGCCATTAACTCATAGGGATTAGAGTCAATATTATGTTATTGATATATAAAAATAAATTAAATATGCATTTAAAATTATTATAAAGAGTGGAGTATTCAGCATTGTTTAATGCCATATTAATGAGTAACAAAAAACTTTTAAAGTGAATAGGTTCTTTCCGCCATTGCTGCTGGGTATGGAATGAATGTAAAACTAGGATTTACAATAACTATTGTGCATCTGGTTAAGTCATGGATAGAAAAAGGGTTATTATTCTAAGTGGAATATTTCTGATAGGTTTGTCTTTACTGGGTATGCAGGTTTATGCAGATTTTAAGAGAAAAAAATCAGAAAGAATAAGAATATTGATAATGGAGGCAGAAACTTCTTTATTCCATCTTGCGAATAGGAAGTAAATGTTGTTGCAATAATAGATAAACGAAGCTCGATCATTTGATTGGGCTTTTTTAATTTTTTTATATAATTGATTTTGATAAAGAAAAAACAACTTAAAGTAAACGTTTAAAAACAGATTATCTATATTCTCTATACTTTGTTAATGAATTTTTAGTGATATCTTCTAGTTATTCCAAGAAAGAAACAACTATAAAAATAGAAAAAAACAATTATTTAAGTCCGCTTAATAGGCTCTGTTAAGCGGATTTTTATTATTCACGGTTTTGCATTGAGGTGATCAAAAAAGAAAAGGCTCAAAGATCGCGTCTTATGTGTAGAAACTATGAGTGCATTAGCATCTCATTGATTATGCATGAATTATGTAGTATATTTTACATACTATTACAAGAGTTAACCTTCCTATTATATGTGGAATTTCATCAAAAGCTTTAATATTGTTGATACCTATTTGATTTTATCCAGTTTATTCGTAATGTTTGTGGGGATTAATTTTTACACTTTAACTCCTGTTTAGGAAAGTGTAAAAAATATTAGAAGCTCGATCATTGATCGGGCTTTTTATTTACTCTCAATTATTAAATTTGGATTTCAATAATTTGATTTGTGTAACATTATTTTAATTTTTGGTATATTTCGCCAATGGAAATTGATGGATAAGTATACAAAATAATCAACAGGAACTAGCTGTAGTTTCTGCACCTCCCAAGGTGTTTTTAGTTTATATCCATACTTTCCTAAGTGTGGATTTTTTTTTGTCTAGAAAAAATATCTCCGATTTCCTTAAGCAAAAAAATCTGTATCTATATAGATCCTATGGTTTTTATGAGGGAAAAGTAGAACCTGATAAGGCATTAGATCAGGGGGCGAAAAAAGACGATCACATGAATGAGAAACACTTGATATCAGATTTTATTAAAAATATAAAATAAGTTTCTAATTCTAAAGAAATAATTACATATTTAATTATAAAATTTACAATTTTTATTGAATGCTTTTTTATAATGCCTAGAACAAAATAAGAGACAGATAAAATGCCTAAACTTCACAAATTAAAAGAGGTGTGTATTAGCCCCCGTAAAAACGGACAGTTAACTCGCTAATTTTAGCGCCCGAAACTCCCGAGGGGATTTCATTTTTAATCCACTATGTGGATGATTGCAATTGTAATCTTCTATCCATAGCGGCAAAGCATTCAGCACAGTTTTAGCATCAGGCACATCATTCAAATAGACGTAATCCCGTTTGAATGTCTTTACAAAGGCTTCCGCCATCCCATTGCTCTGTGGACTTCTAATCGGTGTGGTACAGATCTGAAAACCAAGTGCATGTGCAAATTGTCGTGTCGATTTCGCAATATAACAACTGCCATTATCTGTCAGCCATTCAACGGGCTGAGGCAAATAACTGACCGCACCAAAGCGTTTTTCCATGCTCTGTACCAGTACATCACATACCATGTCACTACTGATACCAGTAGTTGTTGCAAGATAACTCATGATTTCCCGATCACAGCAATCCAGGCTAAAGATCACCCGTACTTTCTCACCATTCCAACACTTGATCTCAAAGCCATCCGAACACCAGCGGCTGTTTGATACAGATACTGCAACTCGCCCATCATGCGTCCGGTCATTCTTTAATGGCTCGTCTTGCGTGAGAAGCAACTGATTCTGCTTCATGATCCGGTAAATACGTTTGGGGTTGACCCGAGCAAGTTTTATTACATGCTGTTTCAGATAACGGTTTAAATGCGCGGTAACCCGTCGATATCCATTACTCGGCCGTTGATCACAGATCTCCCGAATGATGGGTAATAAAACCATATCATCCGCCTTAGAGTATCGTAAACGAGAAGCAGCTTCTGGCTGCTTCATTCGCCGATAAAGGTTCGATCTGGACACACCTAAGGTATGGGCTATTTGCTGTGTTGGGTATCGTTGGGTGGTAATAAGGGCATGTGCGATATGTACTTTTTTGCCTGGGCAATCTCTAAGGCATCTTTGAGAATTTCAGCTTCTACTGTTTTACGGCCTAGCATTTGCTCCAGCTGTTTGACCTTTTTTAACAGCGAATTATAGTCAGAAACGCTAACAACTTGATCATTGGCTTCCACGGCAGTGACTCCACCATCCTGCATAAGTCTTTTCCATTTAAACAGCAAACTTGGTGAGATGCCATACTGTCTGGCAACAGAGGAAACGGATGAGCCTGGTTGCATGGTCATGGCGACAAACTGAGCTTTTTCCTGACCTGAATAACGTCGACGACGTTGAACTGATGTAATAACTTCAATACGTTCCATAGAACACTCCTTAACCCTAGTGCTATGACTAGGTCTTAATTGAGAAGTGTCCGTTTTAATTGGGGGCTATTACAAGGTGAGTGCTAAAAGTAAGTGTGGCACAGAAATTATCGTAGAACGGATTTATGAAAGAGTTCTAAGTGAAGCGAGTAACGACGAAGCATGGATACCTTTATCTAAAATCGCGCTTACAGACAAAGTCATTGATTTAAGGGATGACGAGACATTTACGCATCCTCGAACTCAGGTCGTCTTTAAAATACTCAGTGAAGGCTATGCATAAATTACCAATATGAACTTATTTTTATCTGATCTTTTTCGGAATAACTATAAATACTGTAAATAAAAAATGAAAAGTCCATCTAAAAAATGGGCTTTTTTATACTAAATATAAGCAAATACTTAACAAATATTTTCTAAATTTTAAGAAGGGTATATGCAGTATATAGTTTAATTAATCACTTACTTGATTAAAAAATTGAAAATATTGCTAATTTTTATATATTGCAACAAGTGTATAACTTTGTTGCAGAGCATCCTGGCTTTAAATCGAAAACTGAGCTGGATCTATTGTTGGAATTCTTCTCGGCCATTCATGAGGATTTTCAAACTGAAATAAGACTTGATTCGCCTTCTAAGATTGTAGGCAGATTTGGCAGTCGAGAAATAGTAAATATTAAATTAGCACCTTCATTAAGGGATAAAAATGAATTCCTAAAATGGGTATATCGGCAATTACATCTATAGTTTTATTTTTGAACATCAACTTATTAACCTAGGTGAAACCATGATTAGATTTCTGAGTAAATTATTTTGTATTCATGCATACGATTATGAGTCCAATATATTTACTGAAGTTGAATATCAGGAGAATGATAAGACTAAACCAGACTAAATTCCCTCCAATTTGACCAACGTAATACAATACATATCAGCCCTGTCGCTTGCGAAGATTGATCGGGTTTTTTATGTGGAAGAGTTGTTGAAAACAGATCATGAATTCTCTATTCACTCGTATTTAGAAGGCCACTTTTAATCTGAAGGGTATAAAAGTACGAGTCTTGTTGGAAAGCTGGAGTTTATAGCCGCTTAATGAGAAGGAACAAATCAGATATTGAGTTTGAAAAATGAGCATGTATTCTGGATGTATAAAAATTAAGCGGATAAGGTGGCTGTAAAAAAACGACCCACCTGATCGTTTTCTGCATCTTATTTTAGGTTATCGGTGGAGGTGTAAAATGAACTTATCAGAACAAGTAAAACAGGCATTTTTCGATTACATAGATCAAAACTATAAAGTACCTAATTATCTATTCATAAGTCCCGATAGCTATAAAAAATTACTCGAGGAGCAAAGTCATTTTATTAGCACTACTCCAATGGATACGGGTATTGTGGATATGAAATTTCTAGGCTGTGAAATTGGAGTCGCTACAAATGACGAACCTTTATTCGAGTGGAAAAAGAAATAATTCATTTCTACTTGTGAAGATATTTTATGGTTGATAATTCTCATAATATTTACATCCTGTTTCAATTAATTATTGATCCTGCTCTTATTTATAGGTATAAAAAAGAACAAATAAAAGCAGGGAATGAGAGCAATGAGTACAATAGAAATATTTGTAACTTCATCTTCGACTTTAATGCTTATGCTTGTTATATATGGTCTGGGACAAATGGCCAACTAACCTCAAGATTTGATAAAACCACCTTCGGGTGGTTTTTTGATGTACAAAATTTTTATTAAATTATTTGTAGATTTTGTCTGAAATAAAATGCAGGACTGGACAAGGTGGATGAGGTTGCGTTTTTCTTGTTTTGAGGTGTAGGCTAAGGTGAGTTCGTAGATGAAGTTGATTTCAACTTGTATAGTAATGTGTAGATATTAATTATAGTTAAGGCACTAAATTATTGAAATTTAGAACCTTTTGTTGTGTGAAATACTCTATATAAAGTAAGGTTAAATATGATAACTACTCTAGTAGCGTTTAATTTACTTAGTATAGGCATTTAATTTCAAGATGTACCTTGTTAAGTCTTTTGCGCTAATAAGGTAGAGAAACGCTGCTTGATACGATTTCCATTTTCATCAACACGATGGAGCTCTCCGATATTTTCGTTATATTTTATAATGGTCCAGTCCTGATAATAAGCGCTTAACTCACCTGGTTTAAATGCAAATGGAAAATCAGGCTGAGCCGGATAATCTTCGGTATCCATCGCACAAACGATCAAATTAAATCCCTGAGGTTTGGTTGCATTTTGCATCTGCTGAATGAGCGGCGGAATGGTTGATGATTCTACAAACATCATCACGACAGTGCAGCAGATAAAATCATACTGATCATCAATGTCAGGATTTAGATTCAAATCACGAATTGCAGGGTGAATATTGCTGATTTGTTCGGACTGAATAATGTCGTTTAATTTCTGAATGCTATTTTCATTAATATCCCACGCATCCACCTCAAAACCTTGCTGGCTTAAAAACAGCGAGTTCCGTCCTGAACCGCAGCCTACATCCAGTGCTTTCCCACCATGCAGGTCAGGCATTGCCGCTAAAATTTCCGAATGAGTAGGCGTGATCTGATATTTCTTTGAGAAATAATCTTCGGGTTTACAGTAAAAACTCAGCTGACATTCAATGTCCTGACTGGTGGAAACAATCTTGTGCCATGCTTGAGGTTCAATGAAAGGCGGTTGATGGGTCGTAGAAAAAACATATTCAGACTGTATTTCTCCTGATTCACTCAACATCGCAAAATTTAATTCACCTTTTAATATCGTCAGTTTTGCCCATGTCCCAGCTTTAGTATTATGTAATCTTTGAAAAGCTTGGGGAATTGAATCATGCGTCCAATGGGGAAGTTGCCTGTAGCAGATAAGTTCTTGCATAGTGTCCTCACGTATTTATATGGCCTATTAATCTTTGTTTAACTTACTGAATGATTCTGGTAATAAGAAAAGTAATTACAGTAAAGACCACTTTAAGCGTTTTCAGCATATTATTTTAGATATTTATTTTTAAGACTACTTTTTGCTCAATTTGATATTAATCAGTTGAAAGAATATCTATGCAGATAGAATTAAAATGTATACGCAATTGATCTTCAGGAATGAGTAACAAATAAGTTTGATTGTTAAAGTGCAACTGTAAAGATGGTTAGCTTTAGCATTCATTATTTAAAAAGTGTGGAATTTGGGTAAGTACAATAAATTGGTTTGCTCGGAAAATGAATGAGTAGATTTAGACCAAGCTAATAATGAGATAAAAAGAGGAGTTCTGATGTCTTTATTTTTTTGTTGTCTAAAGTTGAGCTAAACGACTTTAGAAAAATACCAGACAACTCACGACTGATTACAGTCTTCTAGCTAAATTCATTTTTGGGGTCATTCACTTCAAAATAAGCAAAGTCAAAATAAAAACTGTTAATAAGATAATAGAGAGAAATAACAATGCTAGATGTGAAAGCTGGAATATAAATGAGTTTAAATACTCCTGTTAGGTAGGGTTTATTATAGATATGGTTAAAGAATGGACCGAAATACGGTTTTTTAGCAAATTAGCTGAAAAAATAGACACTCATAACGAATAAGTAAAAATAGGGGTTGCGCGCCTTGAGAAACTGTATAGAATACGCCGCATACCAACGAGATATGTTGAAACGAACGAAGCGCGAAGCGCTGAGTTGTTGAGATTATCTTGTTGTTACTTGTCTCTGACGAAGAGCAAGGTAGATCATTAAGAGCTTATGAAGAACAACTTGTGTGGATTTTTACTGGTTGATCGATCGAAATTATTTTCATTGATTGATGGTAGAAATGACTCGAAGTTTATTTGAGAAATATTTGTCAGAAAATTGATGAGCCAAGATTGGTGCCCTT
>NZ_SJNZ01000049.1 GCF_004331155.1 Acinetobacter terrestris | reverse complement strand
CAAGGAGGACGCTTACCACGGTGTGGCCGATGACTGGGGTGAAGTCGTAACAAGGTAGCCGTAGGGGAACCTGCGGCTGGATCACCTCCTTAACGAAAGATTGACGATCGGTAAGAATCCACAACAAGTTGTTCTTCATAAAGATGTATCTGAGGGTCTGTAGCTCAGTTGGTTAGAGCACACGCTTGATAAGCGTGGGGTCACAAGTTCAAGTCTTGTCAGACCCACCACTCCTGACCAGCAATGCAATCGAAAGAAAGCATGAATGAGAACAGAGAATCAGAATACATTGATCTAATGATAAGCTGGGGACTTAGCTTAGTTGGTAGAGCGCCTGCTTTGCACGCAGGAGGTCAACGGTTCGACTCCGTTAGTCTCCACCATATATTAAGCTGAGAAATTATAGAATTTAGTGAACTGTTTAAGTTTATTAAGTTCTGTGATTTATCACAGTGTTTTAAACCTGACCTGACGAAGGCAAGTTTATTCATTAACAGATTGGCAAATTTGAGTTGAAATAATTGTTTAACTCAGAACTGAATTGAATTTAGCAGTAACTTGTTACTGTTGAGTGAAATGAAGATCTGAGCACTAGCGAATTAACTGAATCAAGCGTTTTGGTATATGAATTCAATTGAAGCTGTACTGCAGTTCAATCTGCAAAACTTTGAACGATAAGTTGTAGTTACTCCTTGTAGGTAACGACGACTGTTTGGGGTTGTATAGTCAAGTAATTAAGTGCATGTGGTGGATGCCTTGGCAGTCAGAGGCGATGAAAGACGTAATAGCCTGCGATAAGCTCCGGGGAGGCGGCAAATATCCTGTGATCCGGAGATTTCTGAATGGGGAAACCCACTTACCATAAGGTAGGTATTGCATGATGAATACATAGTCATGCAAGGCGAACGAGGGGAAGTGAAACATCTCAGTACCCTTAGGAAAAGAAATCAATTGAGATTCCCTTAGTAGCGGCGAGCGAACGGGGAAAAGCCCATTAAGTCATATAAGTTCTAGTGGAATGCTCTGGGAAGTGCAACCGTAGTGGGTGATAGTCCTGTACACGAAAGGGCTTATATGATGATGTCGAGTAGGGCGAGGCACGTGAAACCTTGTCTGAATATGGGGGGACCATCCTCCAAGGCTAAATACTCCTGACTGACCGATAGTGAACCAGTACCGTGAGGGAAAGGCGAAAAGAACCCCTGTGAGGGGAGTGAAATAGATCCTGAAACCGCATGCATACAAGCAGTGGGAGCCGGCATTGCGTCCGGTGACTGCGTACCTTTTGTATAATGGGTCAGCGACTTACATTCAGTAGCGAGGTTAACCGTATAGGGGAGCCGTAGGGAAACCGAGTCTTAATAGGGCGTTTAGTTGCTGGGTGTAGACCCGAAACCGGGTGATCTATCCATGAGCAGGTTGAAGGTTGGGTAACACTAACTGGAGGACCGAACCCACTGTCGTTGAAAAGCCAGGGGATGACTTGTGGATAGGGGTGAAAGGCTAATCAAACTCGGTGATAGCTGGTTCTCCCCGAAAGCTATTTAGGTAGCGCCTCGGACGAATACCATTGGGGGTAGAGCACTGTTTCGGCTAGGGGGTCATCCCGACTTACCAAACCGATGCAAACTCCGAATACCAATGAGTACTATCCGGGAGACAGACTGCGGGTGCTAACGTCCGTAGTCAAGAGGAAAACAATCCAGACCGCCAGCTAAGGCCCCAAAATTATAGTTAAGTGGGAAACGATGTGGGAAGGCATAGACAGCTAGGAGGTTGGCTTAGAAGCAGCCACCCTTTAAAGAAAGCGTAATAGCTCACTAGTCGAGTCGGCCTGCGCGGAAGATGTAACGGGGCTAAAACTATATGCCGAAGCTGCGGATTTACAATTTATTGTAAGTGGTAGGGGAGCGTTCTGTAAGCCGATGAAGGTGGATTGAGAAGTCTGCTGGAGGTATCAGAAGTGCGAATGCTGACGTGAGTAACGACAATGCGAGTGAAAAACTCGCACGCTGAAAGACCAAGGGTTCCAGTCCAACGTTAATCGGGGCTGGGTGAGTCGACCCCTAAGGCGAGGCCGAGAGGCGTAGTCGATGGGAAATTGGTTAATATTCCAATACTTCTGTGTAATGCGATGAGAGGACGGAGAAGGTTAAGTCAGCCTGGCGTTGGTTGTCCAGGTGAAAGGTAGTAGGCATGCATCTTAGGCAAATCCGGGGTGCTCTATGCTGAGAACTGATAGCAAGCTGTACTTGTACAGCGAAGTGGCTGATACCATACTTCCAGGAAAAGTCTCTAAGCTTCAGTTACACAGGAATCGTACCCTAAACCGACACAGGTGGTCAGGTCGAGTAGACCAAAGCGCTTGAGAGAACTCTGCTGAAGGAACTAGGCAAAATGGTACCGTAACTTCGGGAGAAGGTACGCTGTCGACGGTGATGGAATTTACTTCCTGAGCGGTTGACAGCCACAGAAACCAGGCCGCTGCAACTGTTTATTAAAAACATAGCACTCTGCAAACACGAAAGTGGACGTATAGGGTGTGATGCCTGCCCGGTGCTGGAAGGTTAATTGATGGGGTTAGCGTAAGCGAAGCTCTTGATCGAAGCCCCAGTAAACGGCGGCCGTAACTATAACGGTCCTAAGGTAGCGAAATTCCTTGTCGGGTAAGTTCCGACCTGCACGAATGGCATAATGATGGCGGCGCTGTCTCCAGCAGAGACTCAGTGAAATCGAAATCGCCGTGAAGATGCGGTGTACCCGCGGCTAGACGGAAAGACCCCGTGAACCTTTACTGCAGCTTGACATTGAACTTTGATCTTACTTGTGTAGGATAGGTGGGAGGCTTTGAAACCAGGACGCTAGTTCTGGTGGAGCCAATCTTGAAATACCACCCTGGTAATATTGAGGTTCTAACTCTGCTCCATAATCTGGAGCGAGGACCATGTCTGGTGGGTAGTTTGACTGGGGCGGTCTCCTCCTAAAGAGTAACGGAGGAGTACGAAGGTGCGCTCAGCGTGGTCGGAAATCACGCGTAGAGTATAAAGGCAAAAGCGCGCTTAACTGCGAGACCCACAAGTCGAGCAGGTACGAAAGTAGGTCTTAGTGATCCGGTGGTTCTGTATGGAAGGGCCATCGCTCAACGGATAAAAGGTACTCTGGGGATAACAGGCTGATACCGCCCAAGAGTTCATATCGACGGCGGTGTTTGGCACCTCGATGTCGGCTCATCTCATCCTGGGGCTGAAGCAGGTCCCAAGGGTATGGCTGTTCGCCATTTAAAGAGGTACGCGAGCTGGGTTTAGAACGTCGTGAGACAGTTCGGTCCCTATCTACCGTGGGCGCTGGAAATTTGAGAGGATCTGCTCCTAGTACGAGAGGACCAGAGTGGACAAACCTCTGGTGTACCGGTTGTCACGCCAGTGGCATCGCCGGGTAGCTATGTTTGGAAGGGATAACCGCTGAAAGCATCTAAGCGGGAAGCCTACCTCAAGATAAGATTTCCCAAGGACTTTATGTCCTCTAAAGAGCCGTTGAAGACTACAACGTTGATAGGTTGGATGTGGAAGTGCAGTGATGCATGAAGCTGACCAATACTAATTACTCGTGAGGCTTGACTATACAACACCCAAACAGTTGTATGGTTCGATTGAATCGATACAAATACCTTGATTTAGTTAACTAAACGCTAGACAATATCAACTCAAACAGCCCAATCTGTTCAGATTTGGAAAAAGCAACGGCATGAGGAACACTGTTCCGCAAGATAAGACCCGAGCAAGTATCCATAAACAGTTGTGCTGGCGACAATAGCAAGAGTGAACCACCTGATCCCTTCCCGAACTCAGAAGTGAAACCTCTTTGCGCTGATGGTAGTGTGGGGTTACCCATGTGAGAGTAAGTCATCGCCAGCTCATTAATTCTAAAATCCCCCTTAGCATACGCTGAGGGGGATTTTTTTATGCATGGAATAAATGTAAAGCAGACTTGGAATAAAGCAGCAGGGAAAAGCAAAAAAGAAAAGTTCCCGAAACCAGCTAAAAAGATCAGCAGCAGCGTTAATCCCGGTTTTATTCCAGCTGCCGCCGGGCGTGTTTAAAAGCCGTTCTCAGGCCTTCTTCCAGGGTGGGATGGTAGAAAGGTTTCTCTAAAATATCATCCAGGCTTAAGTCCTCAGCAATCATCCAGGATAATAGATGTGCCATATAATTAGAGCACGGATAGTTTTTAATTACACATTTACCATTTCTCATAAAAGCCTGTTCATTTTATAGATCCTGATAAATTCTTAATAATTTACTGAAATGTATAACCTGACTTTGCACATCAAATTTATATGAATTTTTTATAATTTTATCTTTCTTTTGGATGTTTTCTTCGTTGTTAACCTTTGCTAATCAAGCATCTGTAATTTATATCAATACTTTTAATTAGATGACTTATCTCACTTTCGCTACATCCTGTACATTCTTTGTTTCAAAATGCAGTTTAAGATTTCATTCATAGGAGGGGCCTTGTATAACTAATAAGTGAGCTAAATACTGAATAAAATAGAGGAAAAAAATCATGACAAATGAAAATAAATTAGACGGTTTAAAAAATAAAGCATCTGACGTAGGAAACGACTTAAAGTTCAAAGCTAAAGAAGTGCAGCTGCAAGTTGAAAAAACAGGTGATGACCTCAAACATAAAGCTGCTGAAATTAAGCTTGAAGGTGAAAAAGCTCTTCATAATTTAAACACGGAAACTGATGCTCAATATACTGAAGCTAAAGTGTCATTTGATGAAAAAGCAAAAGAAGCAAAAACTGAATCTTCAGAGACAGAAAATAAGGTACAGGAGAAATTAGAGCACCTAAAAGCGGAAGTAACTCATAAACTTGAAGAAGCTAAATTAAAAGTGACTGAACTTAAGCAAGAAGCCTCAGTTAAATTTGATGAACTCAAAGTACAGGCAGGTACTAAATTTGACGAGTTAAAGAAAACTGCAACAGACAAACTTAATAACTTTAAAAAAGATGACCAGGCTTAATTTTAAGTCAGTTAAGTTTTAATCGAAGATCCCAGTTAAATCATCTTTAATTTAGCTGGGATGATCAGAATTAAGCATCAGGATTTTCTCAACAGAAAAGTTTATTGCATTAATTCATCCTTAATTTCCTGATCAGTATTGAACCATTCAATTTTCTTTACATGATCATTCACAATAGTAATGGTATACATCATATTTTCTATTTCGTATTTATAGTCCATTGCTAAATCAACATTTTCACCATCTTTGAATTCGCGTGTAATCATTGAATTTGGAGACAACTTTAGTCGATTTTGCATATCCGTAAAAGAATCGCCTAAACTGATGAATTGTCCTTCAGGGGTACGTATAGAAGAAGTTTGATTTGCAGCGTGGGTAAATGACATAGCAGTCAATAAAATGCATGGAAGTAATTTTTTTAGCAAAATAAAATCCCCGAAAAAAATTGTTAGGATAAAAATAATAATGTGCAGCTAGGGCGTGTCATCAATTAAGCTAGATGATTGTTGAAGCCAAATAAATCGCTGATAAGAAGTTTTGAGCCAATTTATCATAGCGTGTGGCAATAGCACGATACTGCTTGAGCTTGGCAAAAAAGTTCTCGATCAGATGTCTTGCCTTGTAGAGATGTCGGTCATAATCACGCTGATCAATAGAATTACTTTTCGCTGGCATCACAACCTGACCCTTCGTCTCTAAAATTGGATCAATGACCCGATCCCTGGAGTTGTAGGCTTTATCCATAAGCCAGGTCTGGCTCAACGATAAGTCCAGCAACACATCTGAACCGTTTAAGTCATGGGCCTGCCCATCAGTGAGATAAAATCCTGTCGGGTTACCTAAAGCATCAGTCCGGGCATGAATTTTGGTGCTTAAGTCACCTTTACTGCGTCCAATCGCCTAATTTTTTTCCCCCAGCGCTGTGTTGATGAGCACGTACAATAGTGGATTCTAACATGGCGTATTCATTATCACTGTCATGTGACAGCACTTCAAAGACTCTCTGCCACACACCTGTTTTAGCCCAACGGCTAAAACGGGTATGTACGGCTCTAAAATCACCAAAGCGTTCTGGTAAGTCTCGCTACGGAATACCTGAACGATACCGATACAATACCGCTTCAACAAATAGTCGGTTGTCTTTGGCCGTTACTCCAACAGCACCTATTCGTCCAGGGAACAGATCTTTAATCTGTTCCCACTGATCATCTCTTAATGCATAGCGTTTAGTCATAAAAATATAATGGGGACAAGGTGGTTTTCCTCAAGTTAATTGATGACACGCCCTAGGGTGTGTCCTCATTTGATGTACATATTTCATTCTTCTCATCTATTCAATTAAAATATCTTATATCTCCCTTCTAAAATTAAGTTTTCCAACATGTCACGCAGAGTCATTACTGATGAAATTTGGGTGCAAATCCAAAATACCATGCAATTTTATGGCTGCTACCGCTCACGTAATAGCAAAAATATTATGGAAGCCATTTTGTGGAAACTTCGAACAGGTGCGCCTTGGCGTGATATTCCTGAGGATCTTTGTCCATGGCAAACAGCCTACAAC
>NZ_SJNZ01000048.1 GCF_004331155.1 Acinetobacter terrestris | reverse complement strand
CCTCGACCGCCTGAACGGCCACGATCGTCGTCGTCATCACGGCTACGGCCTCGACCGCCTGAACGGCCATGATCGTCGTCATCATCACGGCCACCTGAACGACCACGATCGTCGTCGTCATCACGGCCACGCCCTCGACCGCCTGAACGGCCACGGTCATCATCGTCATCATCACGACTGCGATTACGATTACGGCCACGATCGTCGTCATCATAACGGCTGCGACTACGGCCACGATCGTCGTCGTCATCACGACCACGGCCTCGACCGCTTGAACGACCGCGGTCATCGTCATCATCACGGCCACGGCCACCTGAACGGCCACGATCATCGTCGTCGTCATCACGGCCATGGCCTCGACCACCTGAACGGCCACGATCATCATCGTCATCATCACGACTGCTACGGCCCCGACTACTTGAACGGCCACGATCGTCATCATCATCACGACCGCGACCGCCTGAATTATCATTTATATGGCTACGTGCACCAGCTCTACGCGCTTCTTCTGAAGTAAATTCATGCGCATTTCCACTTCTATGAGCAGCTTGACCCGCTGCACGTGCTTCCTCCGACGAAAACTCATGGGCATGGCCACTTTCATGCGCGGCATGTCCCCCTCGACTCGCTATTTCACGTTGCTTATCTGGATCCATACTTGCAAATCCGCGATTTGAAGTATCATTTTCATTATCTTGAGTAGCCATAGTGATATTTTCCTATTTTTATTTAGCTAAGCGTGTTGAATAAACCACCTGAACAAGATAGAAGGAGTAAATTTAAAAAGGAATGAATTATATGTTTCTATTTTTATTAATGTAAAAATAATATTAAAGATTATTTATAGGAGCATGTAATTTAATCATTAAAATTTTATTCTTATTTAACTTTATTAACATTGTGCTACTTAATTTTACTAGAAGAAACTTTATAGTGGTTAATAAGTTAAAAAATTAAAATTAATTTTATGGTTTTCTTTTTTATTAGTAATCAAAATATCTATAATAAATTTTTTAAAATAAAAAACTATTTAAATAAAAATAAAAATAAAAATAAAAATAAAAATAAAAATAAAAATAAAAATAAAAATAAAAATAAAAATAAAAAAATATCAAATATTTAAATCAAAAAGAACGTCCAAGTATTTTTTTCAAATTCAGTCATGAACAAAAAGGCAACCGTACAGTTTTTCTCAAAGATGTTGCTCGCGCTACAGATTACACGTCCTAATCTTGATCAAGTCACAAGCTGCGATCTGGTGGAAGGATTTTTCAGTTTCAATCTCCATAGCCGCGACTTTAGTTTTTCTACGATGAATTAACTCAGTAACCGCTAAAGTGGCTGCTTAACCCTTTGCCAATCAAGCCATCAAGCAGTCAGGCTAGATCTCTAGAGTTGATATGCGTATTAGAAATCGCTGTAATGCTCCAAAAAACTACATTTGGGGCGAAATTTTTTGAGAACTAATCTCGATTATGATTGGTTAATTGTATTTTTAATAAAGTGTGATGTGAGTCGTATTTAAAAAACAGTTCGAATAAAGTCAGAGTTAACAGCTCTATAAAACTGTAGCGCTCAGATAAATTTAATTTTTCTTCACCCAAATTTTCATTATTTTTGATATAAAAAATATATTAATTTAATTAAATAATTAATGTGAATTTTAAAATTTAAATTTTTTTATATAATGATTTCTTACAATTAAAAAATAAAAAATAAAAAATAAAATAATATTTAAAACAATGAGATGTTTTTCTTACCGAGAATGGAAAATTAGAAAATAGTGATATGTTTCGCATTTTATTTTTTTTATGTGATTTAATATTTATTAGATAAGTTAAACAATAAACATCCTAGATCAAAGGATATTAAAGATTATGAAAATATCAGCGATTCATGTTGGTTTATTTTGTTTATGTTTTCTGAGCCAGGCTTATGCGACATCTGATGAGTGGAGTCAGCGCTGGAAAACATCAAGTAACCGTTCTAATGAAAATTTAGTCCAAGCAAATCTGATCGAACTTAGGGAGTCTGATTACTATTCCGGGTTGGGAAAAAATAAAACCACTTATTATAGCACCTCGACCAGTTCTATCGGCACGGTGAATACCCCGACCAATAATATCAATATTGACGGTTCAAATAATGGTGTAGATATTTCCAGTGAATTACTGAATGAAGCACCTGTAAATTCCAATACCAATCAAAATACTCCGCGATGTCCTAATCTCAGCACTCAGTCTGGAGAGTCGCTATGCTGAATTTTTCCTTAACCAGAAGAAGCCTGTCTTGTGTAAGTGTAGGCGTCCTGTTTAGCTATTTTCTGACGGGATGTACAGGCTTGGCACCTGCAAACAAGAAGCCGGTCCGTCTGGTGCAAGGGCCACCGATTACCGATATTTTTACTCCTTTTGATATGGCTTTGTCCTGCTTAAAAGGGCAATTGCGTAGTGATGTCAGTTTTTCCGTTGGCGCGATTCTGGATCAGACGGGCAAAGATGTCGTAACCAATGGCGGTAGCGGAAAAATGGTGACCCAAGGTGCGGGAGACATGGTGCAGTCTGCCTTGTTTCAGGCGGGGGTGAGCTTAATGAACCGGCGTGATCCGCGTATTATCGAAAGCGAAGCCAAGTGGGGGATTCGTGATTCAAGACAGATCCAGGCCTCTGATTATTATGTGACAGGCAGTATTAACAGTCTGGATTTTATTCCAGGTGGCGGTTTTGACATGCAGATTGCCGGTGTCGGCCCGAATTACAGTCAAACCCGAATTATGGTCGGTTTAGATTTATCTCTCACCGATACACGCAGCAGTAAAGTTGTTGGCAACGTATCACTACAGAAGCAGATTGCTGCACAGGATTATGGCCTTAGTGCTGGCAGATTCGCCGGCCGTACGCTGTTGAACATTCAGATTGGTAAAGGAGAGCGGGAGGCGACCAATTTTGCCTTGCGCCAAATGTTGAATCTGGCCACTTTTGAATTGCTCAGCCAGGTCGTTCCACCCGCAGTATTTGAAAGTTGCCGTGCGGAAATACCGCCTGAATTTGGCCGATTAAATTTAACCCGCAGTTCTGTTGCCCTGTATAAATACAAAAAAAGCCAGAAGCAAAACGGCACAGATTCAGGTGGTGCTGTTCAGGAATCAGTTTCCAATGAAACAGATTCATCCAACCAGAAAAATAAGTCGACCAACTCTCCCAGTAAAGATACCAAGCCACCTAAAAACAAAGAATCTGAAGTGATTCAAAATCCTGAAGCAGAGCCGGAAATGAGCAAACAGGAGCTGATTAAATATATCAGCAAAAAACAGCGTCCATCTTCTTCAAAAAAAATGAATCAAGAAAAAGATACTCAAGAAAAAGACAGTAAAGAAAAAGAAGATGAAGAGAGTTCAATGTTGTGGGATGCCAATCCAGAGGTTGTGGAAAATTACTGGTCAAGCACTCAACGTGATTAAAAATATTTGAAAGTGGGCTCGCTCCCATGATCAGAAGAAGTACTTAGCGAGAGGTACTTCAAAACAAGAGTAGGAAGAAGAACTATGAAAAATACTATCAAAACAATCGCTTTATCTGTCGCCTTCTTGTCTGGGACAGGTGTGGCATATGCTCAAGAAACGGATGTGGAGGTAGATACCGGTTTACAAGCTACCCTGGATTCGATCTCTCAACAGGTTGCAAATGGTTCTGCCCTGAATCTTGCAGTCAATACAGCCGATGTTGATGCAAGCGTCGATTTAGAAGCACTTGCAGATGTAACAACAGACGCAACTGAGGCAATCAGTTCACTTGAAGGTACCATTGAAACTACAGCTATTGGTGCCGCGAACACAGGCAGCATTAGTATAGAGCAAGGTAGCTTGAGTACGGTGACATTGGACACCTTAAATGAAACACTTGATTCTGAATACACTGACCTTACTGGTCTGACTGACAATGTGACCAGTGGAGAAGATGTATCAGAGTACGAGGAAAGTGCAGATATCTCAGATACTTTGAGTACAGCACTTGATACCAGTTTCAGTGAAGAAATCAATGAAACTTTAAGCAATTATAGTGTAGCGAATATTGCCTATAATGCTGGTGCTATTGATGCATCTGTAAGTGCTATTGCAGAAGGAACAGAAGCTACTATTAACAACAGCATCACAACTACCGCTATCGGTGCTGTGAATAGCGGTAGCATCACTGTGACGGTTAAATAAAGTTTTGTTCGAGGTGAAATCAGGTCTAACTATTGGCAGATAGTTAGGCCGCTTTATTTTAAAATAAAATAGCATAAAACTATTGATTCAGGATGATTAAACAGATGAATCAACTAAAGTTATAATGCTGTTTAGCCTATACCTTCGTTCTATCCAAAATGTGAAACTGTGCTATTGAGTAAGTTTTATGCGGATGATGGAACAAAAAAAAGAGCGCCTAAGCGCTCTTCTTAAAAATCAATTTGACACTCAGTCACGAACAAATTCAACTGTGCCATTTTCCAAAGATTTTACGCGTGCTAAAGATTCAACACGGTAACCTTTATCAAGTAACAGTTGGCGGCCGGGCTGGAAAGATTTTTCAATCACAATACCAATACCCACGACTTCTGCATTTGCCTGATGAATTAAGTCAGCAAGACCTAAAGCGGCTTGACCATTTGCCAAGAAGTCATCAATCACTAAGGCTTTATCGCTAGAGCTAATGTGCTTGTTTGAAATGGCAATGGTGCTTTCAATCTGTTTAGTGAAAGAGAAAACTTTAGAGCGATATAAATCATCTTTTAAAGTCAAAGATTGATATTTACGTGCAAAGATTACAGGCACGCCAAGTTCTAAACCTGCCATTACTGCTGGAGCAATACCAGAAGCTTCGATGGTGATAATCTTGGTGATCCCAGCATCTTTAAAACGGGCAGCAAACTCTTTACCAATTTGCTGCATCAACACAGGGTCAATTTGATGATTCAAGAAAGCATCAACTTTCAGAACTTGATCAGATAGAACGATACCTTCACTTAAGATTTTCTGTTCTAGTGCGTGCACGGGAGAATTCCTCTAAGGGCAGATGCTTTTTCAAGCAAAAGCGTATTTTAAAAAGGCTCTCAAAAAATGCAAGCGAAATTGATCAAATCGATTAATTCGTTGTGCCTTTATAGCCTGTTAACAGCAAACCGTACGATGTTTTACCATCTTGATGAGAAACCTTCACTGGAGCATAGTCAAGTTTAGGCGCCAACCAGAAAATCGTGTCTCGGTTTGGTTTGTCATGTTTCATCACCACTTTAATGGTGTCAAAGGTCCCGTAAGAGGTTTTAACTTTTTCTGAACCCTGTTTTACAAAGCGACGTGACTCAACTTCCTTGGCATCGGTAATGGCATAACTTGATTTTAAGCCTGAAGCTTTTAAATCTTCACGTAGTTGCAGTTCAGCATTGAGTTCGTCCAGAACACCCGATTTCCAGGCAAAAGAACGTGCTTTGTCATCTTTCTTGGTGTGAATGGTTTTGGCACCCGGATTAAAGTTGATGCTCATGGTGTTGTTGTGCACCAAAATTTTGCTGCTACGGTTAAAGCTGTTGGACATGATTTGGTTGCCATTTAAACTGAAACGGCTGGTTTCAGTGGCAGATGCCATAGCACCGGCTTTGGCTGCAAAAACATAGGTCCAGTTATTCCCCGACTTGCTTAAAGTACGTGTTGCCGAGCCCATATTCTTGCCGTTATAGCTAAATTGATAACTTGCCTGGAATGGACTCATGGCAAATGCTTGGCTTGAGAAACCAGCAAACAACAGTGTAGTGCTTACACCCGATGCTAACGCGATTGTTTTCAATACATTGTGAGCCATAAGTAAAGTGTTCCTATGAAGTTTGAATAAAGTGCATTATTTTTTGCTTGGTTGCTATTATGCGCTTTGATTATGAAGATAAAATTCGAAATTTTATCCAATCTGTATCTTTGTGTAGTTTTTTTCAGCTAAAAATACAGATATTAATCATGCAAAACAATTCAGCTTATTTTTGCTTAAGCGGGCTGACTTGTGTTTCAGAAATATCCGCTATATCCCAGTCATCCACCGGTTCTTCTGCCATTTTTCTAAACAGCGCGGTCAAGTTCACATTACCAATCACCACCAGTTCAGCTTCACGTAAAACTGCATGATTGACATGAACTTTGGCTAAAGTGTCGATGATGGAACGCTTTTTACCCAGCCAGCGGTTGAGGTCTAAATGCAATAAATCATCTTTGACCTTAATGACATTGAGCTTTTCCAGAATCATGCCCAAAGGATCTTGATTTAAAACTTTTTGATAGAAAAATAAAGCAAATTTTACCGCAAGTTTTTGAAAGATATTCTTGAATTTTGCTTCGATTACTTGGGTGTCGCTAATCTGTTCAAACACAATCAGCTGGATGTCTTTATTCAGTTCCATCTGTACCAGTTTCAAGTCGACTGACAGGGTGATGTACAGACCCTTCACATCCAGCGTGGCATATAGTCGTAGCCAGTCATCATGCAGGTCGGCATGCAAATCTTTCAACATGGAGACATTGTCAGTCACAAAACGCTGAAAGGTTGCATTTAGAAAAACTTGGGATAATGGAAATTCACGCTCATCTTCAATAAATCCCTCGGCTTTTTGGTACACTTGACGTATACGTTTCGAGATATTGGATATTAGCGTTTGCATATGGGGCATCCTAGCAAGTGAATCTTCTTAGGCTTCGAGAGATGATCGATTTTGTCGAAAAGTATTAAAAATACAACTATTCAATCTTGCAGTTTAGCAAAATTAATTGCACCATTTTCATGATTTTAATTGTCTACAGTTCGCTTGTTGATTGAATTCTCGTTTTTTATTCAAAAGTGAAGACTGTGTTTATTTTATACTGTTTTATGCAGTTTGGGGACCAGGCATTTTGTCGGTTTAATGTGATGCTTAAGAAAATCAGTTTTGCACCTTTTATGCAGGCATGGTGGAAAGATCCTATTTTCACAAGTGCAGTTATTTTAGCTGCCGTTCTACATTTAGTGATTTTGACTCTGCAATTTGCAATGCCGGCAGAAAGTGATGCCGCAGTGAAAGAAATTGCGGTAACTTTACGCCCGAGTAAAGACAAAGTTGAAAATGCCGATTTTCTTGCACAGGCAGATCAGCAAGGTTCAGGAACATTCCGTGAAGCGCATCGCATGTCAAGTGACATGCCCGCACCGATGCTTGAGCAAAGTGCAGGGGAGCAACAGCAAGAAAGTTTGGAGCGGTTACAGCAAAAGCGTGAACTGAGCTTTGAAGAAAAAGTCTTAATGACGACTTTAAGCTGGAAAAAGGAAGCTGAACAGAATCAGCGTAAAAAGGCCATGGAAGCCCTGAATAGCCAGTTCCAGGCCAAAGCCGCGATGGTGGCAAGTCTAGAAGCCCAATATTTACAACGTCAGCAAAACTTTAGCCGTCAGCAAAAAATTAAAACCGTAGATGGCATTCAAGCCAAACAGGATATTTCAGCAGCCTATTTGGAAAAATTCCGTCAAAAAGTTGAATTTTACGGCAACCGTTATTATCCCGATGCTGCAAAAGTGCAGCACTTGGCGGGGGAAGTCCGTTTAATGGTGATTCTGAATAAAAATGGCGGGATTCGTGCCATTCGCCTGATTGACAGTTCAGGTCATGCCTTATTGGATGAAGCTGCAAAAATATCAGTGCGTAAAGCGGCACCCTTTGGTGGTTTTGATCAAGGCATGAAAGATATTTCAGAACTGCGCATTGTGCGTACCTGGCGTTTTGACCCGGCAGAAGCAGAGTTTGAAGTGCGTTAAATCCCTTCTCATCTCCCTTTTTTAAAGGGAGGAAAATTATGATTCAATCTAAATAAATTTGAGTTTCGTAAACCTGTCCTCTAATCCAATTTTATTAGATTTACCCTCATTCTATAGGGGAGAGAGAGCACTGGTTTTAACTTCACAAAGAATGTGCTTTCTCTCTATGGGAGATGAATAGCACGGCTACGCAAGAGGGAGAGAGAAAGTTCTTTTATCTCTTGAGAAAGAATTCATTATTTTAGTTCGCATAAGTTCGATGAATTTCACATTTATGCCAGGTTTGAATATCTTCTAAAGAGTTCCAATACGACAAAGCAATCTCAAAGTCATTTTTAGTGATCGCTTCAAATTTTTGGCAATTAAATTGTGTCAGTGCTTTTTCACGTAACAGTTGGGCTGTTCTGGAATATTCATCATCAAGGATATTTATTTTTGCTTTAAAAATAACAAGGTATTTCATTGTGGATAGTTTTTTATTTTATTAAGTCTGTTCTTTTATAAGAGATAAGGTGTTTCTTTTGCAAGCAAAGAGCAGTGAATATGATTTAAAAAGGCATGAATAAAAAAGAAAATTCTTCTATGTTTTTAGAAGATTGTTGGGCTAAGAAGGATGAAAAATTTATGAGATTTACCCTCATCCTCTTGCGGAATATATTCCTCATCCCATAGGGATAAAGGACTATTGATGTTAAATTAATATTGAAAGTTCCCTCTCCTTTAAGGCATAGGTATCTACACATCTTTAGGTACCTAATGCAATTGTTGCGATTTCATTCAGTTCATCTATTGAATATTCTGAGAGCAGTTGAAGAGTGTTCAGTAAAATCGAAAGTCCTGCCAATATTGCAGGTGCACTTTCCAACTTACCTCTCTTCTGCTGTCGGCCTGAAAGACGGGCCAGAAATATACGAATTTTCTGATTTTGTTCATCTTCAGAACGCTGTATTCGCCAAGTCAGCACACACGCCATACTGCTGATCAGGAGCCGTCTTAAAATCGC
>NZ_SJNZ01000047.1 GCF_004331155.1 Acinetobacter terrestris | reverse complement strand
TTCCTATGATGGGGACATAGAGAGCAGGATGCTCCAGATAAAAAGAACAAGAGAAAGAACAAGGAATGTGAGATCAGACAGGAGTCAGATCTAAGCATCAAATACGAAAAAGCCCAACAGGATGTTGGGCTTTTTTATGCCTATAGTTTTCGATTAAGCTAAGTTTTCTCGAACAAACTTAGGATCAATAATGAAAAGCTTAATAAGCGATTGAGCTGCTTTACTTGGTCGTCTTGTTCCTTGTTCCCAACTTTCTAATGTTCGTTTTGATGTACCTAGAATATTGGCAAATTGTTCTTGTGTTAAATCAGCTTTTCTACGAGCTAGTGCGACATCTGTTTCAGTAATCACAGTGCGTTTTGCTGCATTATTCGCAAGCATATCGTCTATACCCTGCAAAATTTCCGCTTCAATATCTC
The DNA here is from genome assembly GCF_004331155.1 of Acinetobacter terrestris. Lineage (GTDB taxonomy): Bacteria > Pseudomonadota > Gammaproteobacteria > Pseudomonadales > Moraxellaceae > Acinetobacter > Acinetobacter terrestris. The sequence continues at coordinate 9,806 of NZ_SJNZ01000047.1, read as the reverse complement.
TAGTTGCCTCAAAAGCTTCGATTTCTTTAGCCGTTAAACGAGTCATTTAGTTTCTCCACTAATAATTGAAGTGTCTTTTTACTCAGTTGGGTGGTCTCTTTTTTACTGTAGAGTGTCAGTAGCCAAATCTCACCGTTTTCTAAACGGTTAAAGTAAATGACTCGAACACCAGAGCTTTTACCTCGTCCACCACTTGTCCATCTAACCTTACGAATACCACCTGAATTAGGCTCAACATCACCTACATTAGGGTTTAAAGATAAGAACGTCTTAAATTCCTCATATTCTTTTTCATCCCAATACATAAAACAAATTTTACTAAAATAAGGTGTTTCACATATTGTTAGCATTTTCAAACCTTGAATACCACATAGTAGTATTTTAATACGACTAAGTCGTATCTGTAAAGAAACTAAATTGCACTGAGATTATCGAAAACCTATTTTTTTGTTAAATGGGAGTATTTTGAGCACATTCGGCTCACAATATGAGCCGAATGTAATGGTTAATCAGCTCATTTATCTATCTAGGACATTTCTACTTGGGAATAACACAAAAAAGCGCGGATCTAGTATCCACGCTTCATATAATTTATACGATAGAAAGTTTCGTGAATTGGATAAAAAATACCACTCTCTAATTCTTTATTTGCTTCTATGAGCCTGTTTTTAATAACAAAGAATTAGAGAGTTAAAATTTGCGCTACCCTTGTCTCTTTATATTTATTTATTGTTATTGTGAGACTGATTTAACCACTTGTTGATTAAAAAAACACCAAAAAATATTAAGAATCCGATCACTGACATATAGATTAATGTGACTAAAATCACGCATCAATTAAACCTAAAAATCATCAAAATGGGCTTGGACTGTCATAATTATTCAGGTAAAGCTTTTTTATGTCACGTATAAATCTAAGACTTGTTTTAATCGTTGCTAAGATGATGTTTCAAGGCTTCTAAACTATTGATTTTAGGTTGCGGATATAGACAGATATGACGTTACTTTGAGGTGTGCTCTAAAATTACATTAGGCCATTCAGTAAAGTTATAAACCCTAAATAGAAATGTCCGATTTTTCATCCGATCAGGAATAAATATATTCTTAATAAAAAACAATAAATTAAATAGTTGCTTAGTTTTTATAATGTATATATAGTGTATATACATTTTATTGTATTAGTGCCTTTGGGAATAAACATCTTATGACTGATCAACCCAGAAAAATAAAGGCCAACAAAAAAGATGGGCAACTCTTAATTCGAATTAACAGCACTGAACGTGATGAGTTCATTCAGTTATGTGAAACTATGGACACCAGTGCCGCTAGAGAATTAAGAAAATTTATCCGTAGTTTTATGAAAAAAAACCAGTCAGCGGATATTCATACCAAGGAGTGACATCATGTCGAAGCAAGTTAAAATCTTGAAACAGAAGATCAAAGCACGTCTTGAAACGATTTCAAAACACGAAAATAAGTTAAATAAGCTCAAAAAGCAGCTTAAAAAACAGAAGTAATAGCGAGGATTAGCCTCACTAGAAAGTAAAAAAGCTGAATTTCCTATTAGGAAATTCAGCTTTTTTACTTTCTGTCTAACTTTTAAGGGACAGATCAGGATGTGTGTTTTTATTGCCTATATTTCTAAATTAGACTTGGAGGTGCATCAAAAATACGAATTAAAGTAACTGCAGGACCAGTTGAAAAGCCCTAAAATTATACTAGCTCGGAAATAATCTCTACCAATACTGCATCTGCTTGTGAAGTACTTTTAACAGCAGAAATTTCATTTTTAATTTTAGTGAGAGATTTCCCGGTTTCTTTGAAAGAAAAAACGGTTTTATTTCCTGTGAGAATTAGAGGGGTAAGATTAGCGACTTCGCCTATTTTTAAGAATAGCTCTGCCACTCTGACTTGATGGGCATAAATAGATCGTAACTTTTGGGTAATTTCTAAAGCAGTACGTTTATTCATAAATATAACCATTAATTTTATTAGATTTTTTGAATATTTTAATTCTTGTAAATCCAATATTAGCAGAACTAGTATTAATGAGTAAAATTTGTGCACTAGTGCACTTAAAAAACTGCTTATTGCTAATAGAGCAAGGGTTTCAGCTTTAAAAAAGATAAAATCCATAAACTCAGAGATATCACAGAAATATTAAAGTTCGATTCTGTTCACTTCATAAAATGAGTGTTAAGCCATATGAAAAGAGATGAGTTTTTAGGGCAAGATCCTGAACGAAAAATTATTTTTGCTTTTCTCTTTAGTAGAAACCAAAAAGCAATCTCCCTTTTTATTAAATACTCAGATGAAAGGACCCTGCAAATTGCAAAGCAGACAATCGCTTTACATATCCTATTTTGGCATTCTGGGGTAAGCGTTACTGATTTAAAAGAAGTGTTTGAAAATGACCCTGGCTTAGTCAATTCAGGCATGGAATTTTGGACAGAAATTGTTAAATAATCCGTGTAAAAAATAAATTATTCTTCAAAATTCCACGCTTGGCTTTTATAAATTACTGATGCTTCTCTGAATCAAGTAGAGTTAAATTAAATAACAGACGATCTCGATCATCCATTAAATAACGATCCATTTGAGCAATCAATTTCGCTCTAGCCTGTTCATCTTCTTCGGTGATTTTTAGCATGCAGGAACCAATTAAAATCTTGCGTCTTGTATCATCCTTTCGAGCCTGTTCTTTCTCTTTGGCTTTTTCTCTTGCCAGTGCTGCTTGTCTTTGAGCTTTTAACTGTTTTAGCTTTTCTTCCTGGGCCTTAATCTTGCTGTCTAAATTTTCAGTAACGCTCATTAATCCAATACCATCATCCTGGGAAATCATCCCTAACATAAGCGCACTTGAATCTGCATTCAAGGTACTATATGTGTAGTAATGGTTTCCTCGAAGAGCGCACTTATGCAAACTTCGTTTGCAAGTACGATTGGGGTTCCCCCAATACCCCAACAACCGTTCCACGGTTGTAATTCCACTTCGTGAAATTTAAAAAGCAAAAGGCAGTCATGGCGATATACCACTTTTCAGTCAAAACCGTAGCACGATCAGCAGGGCGTTCCGCCACTGCTTCGATTGCCTATCGGGCAGGTGAAAAGATCTATTGCGAACGTGAAGGAAAAGAACATGACTACAGCCGAAAAACAGGTGTGGAATACAAAGAAATTTACTTACCCGAAGGCGCCCCAAAGCATTTAAAAAACCGGGAAAGACTCTGGAACGAAGTTGAACAACGGGAAACCCGAAAAAACTCCACGGTAGCCCGGGAATTTGAAATTGCTTTTCCAAGTGAATTGAACCAGGAACAACGCCTGGCCATGCTCGAAGAACTGTGTTCTAGCATTGTGGAAAGACATCAGGTTGCAGTCGATGCCTGTGTCCATGCACCGCATACTGGATCCGGGAGTGATGAACGCAACTATCACGCGCATATCCTGATGAGTACCCGAAAACTGACCCCGGAGGGATTCACCGAGAAAACCCGGGAACTGGATCAGAAATACAGTGGAGAAATCGAGCACTGGCGTGAACACTTTGCCGATATCTGCAATATGCACCTGGATATGGCCGGATTCACAGAACGCATTGATCACCGCAGCTACAAAGACCAGAAAATCGGACTGGAAGCGACCCTGCACGAAGGTCCGAAAGTCACCGAACTACGCAGACAAGGCATTGAAACCGAAATCAGCCGAACCAACGACGAGATCAAACAGAGAAACCAGATCCAGCTGCAATACAGTAAAAACATGGATATGCTGATTGCAGAAAATGAGATAAAACTCAGCACATTGAAAACTGAACAGCAGATTCAGATCAAACATAGCGCTAAAACGCCACCAATTGACGAAAAAGCCCTGTTTGAGGAAAAACAGAGGGAAACCCTTTTTCAACTGCTAAAAGGCGAAATAAGCGCAAAAGAGGCGAATCTAGGTCTGGATTTTATGCAGGATGTTTTTAAAAAGGCAGAAAATACCCTAAGCAAGCTGCAAAAGCATACAAATGAGTTCAATCAGCATCTCGCCCAGGAGATCGTGAAAAATGGACTCAAGCAGAGTCATGACAAATTGCAAAGCCTGGTGGATCAACACAACGAATTAGGCCAGAACAAACCATTGCTGTTTGGAAAAAAAGCGTGGGAAGCACAACGTGACGCGCTTTATCAGGAACACAAAAAACTGAAAGGCCGACATGAACACCAGAAAAAAAATGGTGTGAAGGAGTTATTGGAAAATGATAAATTCAAAGAACATGCCTGGAAACAGTACCAAAAGCAGCATCCGGCCAAAGCCGAGCAATTCCAGAGTCTATACGGGTCTTACCGGATCATTAAAAAATGTGTGGATGAAATCAAACTAGAACAACAAATGAAACTCAGACAAGAACAACAGCTCAAAGCACAGCAGCATGCACCGAAAATGAAATTTCGTGGTATGAGTCGATAAACAGAGCGAGTGTCTACGAGCGAACTGAGAAAATTTGCCCATCCCTTTCCCTGATTACAAGCTCCCTATCCATCAATCACCTTGATTGCAGAGCATCCCGCATGGGTGCGAACTTTCCAAGTTTGGTTCTCAAACCGAGCGCAGCGAGCAAAAAAACTTATGAGCGAAGCGAATTCCGAGTCGCTTTTGATCTTGCTTTTGCTTTTTTTCAAAGTCACGAAAATATTAACCAAAAATTGCCCCGACGAATCGAGCGAAAGCGAGATTCAATAGAGTTTGAGCGAAGCGAAAACCAAGGGCAATTTTTCTTTACTTGGGTTTTTAATTGTTTTTAAAGTTTTTAAATGCTTTTAGACAGGCTGAATCCCTTTAAAATAAAGGGATTTAGACTATATATCCCCACGTTTAGTTACCCATATCCCCACGTTTAGTTACCCATATCCCCACGTTTAGTTACCCATATCCCCACGTTTAGTTACCAATTAACCACTTATTTTTATTTGTGGTTATAACTACAATATTGTATCTTGTGGTTATAACATCAGTACTTACCAAAAATCATGTCAAAACAATTAGTAGTAAAGACCAATCGTTTAAATCAAGCATTCCAAACACTTTCATTATCTGAGTTTCATATTGTTCAGCTTGCTATAGTTGATGCTAGACAAACAGGTACAGGCCTAAGTACTGATACACCATTACGTATAGATGCTTTGAGATATGCTGAAACCTTTGGCACAACAAGACAAAATGCTTATCAGCGCATGAAAGAAGCAGAAGAAACCCTATTTAATCGCAGATTCAGCTTTTTCGATGAAGATGGAAAACTTGTAAAAAGCCGTTGGATTCAACAGGTAAAATATCTTGATGATGAAGGCGCAATTGAGCTTGTTTTTACTTTAGCGGTTGTACAAGGAATAAGTAAGATTGATGGAATTAAGGATTTTTTTACTCAATATTTGTTAAGTCAAACAGCAGGGCTTAATAGTACCTATTCAGCAAGATTATATGAGTTGCTTATCCAGTGGCGAACTATAGGTAAGACGCCAGTTTTTGAATTAGATACATTCAGAGAGCAACTAGGAATAGGTATTAATGAATACCAACGTATGGATCATTTCAAAACTCGAGTTCTCGAACTAGCTGTTAATGAAATTAATGAAAAAACAGATATCAAAGCAAATTATCAACAACATAAAAAAGGGCGTTCTATTTCAGGTTTTTCATTCACCTTTAAACAGAAAAAAACTCCAAATAAGGAAATTGATAACACTGAAGATCCAAAAACAATAAATCTATTTTCAAAAATGACAGATCTACAACGTCATTTGTTTGCTAATAAACTTTCAGAACTTCCTGAGATGAGTAAATATTCTCAAGGAACAGAAAGCTATCAACAATTCGCTATGCGTATTGCTGAAATGTTGCAAAACCAAGAAAAATTCAAAGAATTATCTCCATATCTACAAAAGGTTGGTTTTTAAGCAAATTAAAGTTAATGTTCAAGTAGGATGTTCGGGTGGACATCCTTGTACATGCACTGAGGGATTACATTGAACACAACAAAATTCAGCGTAATGGACGCTAGTAAGGCCTTTAAAAAATCTCGAACAACAATCTATGAGGCATTAAAAAATGGAGAATTATCAAGAGATCATGATGGTTTAATAGATTTATCAGAATTACTAAGAGTATATGGAAACCCTATAGGTGTTCAGTCAAGTACACGTACTGAACACGTTCAAAAGGATGTACAAGTACACGTTCAGTCTGAAGTTGAAAGTGTACTAAAAGACCAAATTTCTCTTCTTAAAAATCAGTTGGATTTAGCTAATCAAAGAGAAAAGTCTTTGATGCAACATATAGAAGATCTAACACATAGAATTGAGTTTAAAGGCACTTTAGAAAAGTCAGAACAAAAAGATATTGAGAAGATAAATCAATCTACTAATTTAAATATAGCAACAGATCATCGGTTAGAGTCTGAGATGAACTATGACGGATTGGCTACTCCTGAACAAACAGAAAATAAGCGGATTCCAGTACCAGAGCATGTTAAACCGGAGCCGCCAAAAAGAGGTTTTTTGAGCCGATTTTTCCTACCTAATGGCTGAGGGGATTGTTTACGCTGGCTAATGAAAGATTTCGGAAATCGGTTAATAAATCAACATATTGTATGAATGATCCACTAAAAAGCCCAGTTTGTTCAAACTGGGCTTTTTAGTGGATCTCAATTAATTGATATTATTGAAGTTATGTAGTGCATTTCGCATAAGGTGTATTATGTTAATTGTAGGAAATCTTAAGATTACTTTCGAATAATAGAAGAATACAATTCTCATGAATTTGGGGGATGTATGCAGAATAATAGTTTTAGACAAGATATTAATGGTCTCAGAGCAATCGCAGTCATTGCTGTGGTGCTATTTCACTTTAATGCTTCTTGGATGCCTGGCGGCTTTGCTGGGGTTGATGTTTTCTTTGTTATTTCAGGATTTTTAATGACTGGAATAATATTTAGAGGAATCGAACAAGAAAATTTTTCTATTCTAAAATTTTATGTAGCACGTGCTAACCGCATCATTCCTGCTTTAGCCGTACTTTGTTTGGTATTACTTGTTTTTGGTTGGTTCTACCTTACTCCTTTAGAGTACAAAGCATTAGGTAAACATGCAGCCAGGAGTGTGGCTTTTTTATCAAATATTATCTATTGGAAAGAATCTGGTTATTTTGATGCAGCCTCTCATGAAAAGTGGCTATTACATACTTGGTCACTATCCGTAGAATGGCAATTCTATATTATTTATCCATTAGTGCTTGTTGCTATGCGCAAGTTCATGTCTACCAAGACTATGAAATCCTTATTGTTAATAGGAACAGTATTAGGATTTATTTTCTGTGTTATTGCTACATATAAATGGCCTAACCCATCTTATTACCTATTACCTACACGTGCGTGGGAAATGATGCTTGGAGGTATAGCATATCTCTATCCGTTCGCCTTACAAGAGAACAGAAAAAAATTCTTTGAATGTACAGGATTGGGCCTAATTATTGGCTCTTATTTATTAATATCCTCTGAAAATCCTTGGCCTGGTTACCTTGCAATATTTCCTGTTATTGGAACATTTTTAGTTATTCAAGCTCATAGAAATAACAGCATTATTACTAATAATTTAGTTTTTCAGCGATTAGGGACTTGGTCGTATTCCATTTATCTTTGGCACTGGCCTATTGTCGTAGCAATCTATATTTTTTCATTAAGTGAATTTTATACATATATAGGTGTTCTACTTTCTGTTTTCCTTGGTTTTTTAAGTCATCAATATATTGAGAGAATAAAATTCAGCAATGATTTTTCTAATTTTTTAATGTTGTATAAATCTAAACCATTACATTTAACCTTAGTAACAGCTACTTTAAGTTATTTAATTTTCTCGTATTATGATTTAAAAATTAAAGAAATTCCAAATCTTAAATACTACCAAATGGCTAATCGCTCAAATGGTTACTGTTTTGGATCACCTGGTTCAGGTATCGCCAGTGAAGATTATTTAAATTGTAAAATTGGTTCAAAAGATAAAAAATCTACAGTATTACTTTTTGGCGATTCATTTGCTGGACATTTTGAACCTATGCTAGATTTAATTGGAAAAAATGAAAATATATCAATTGATTCAATAACTACCAACTCTTGTTATCCAGCTTTCTCTGATAGATTTCATCATGAAAAAAGTCATATGGGTTATACTCAATGTATGATGAATAGAAATTTTGTAGAAAATAATTTTGAGAAATATAAAGTAATATTTTTATCAGCAAGATGGGATGAGTTTTTTTATGATAATAGAGATTCTTACAATGAATTCATTAGTATGATTGAAAATATTACTTCGAAAAACATAACAGTTGTTTATTTACCGAATCCTAATATATACGAAAGAAACATTGGAAATGATTATCTCTCTTACTTACTAGGAGGTCAGGAATTAAATTCTAAATCTTTTACTCTTCGTAAACGAAGTCTTGATTACACGAATAAGATAGAAGACAAATTATCTGAATATGGTAATAAAAATAAAAAATTTATTGTTATTAAGAAAGAAAAAATTTTTCAAGGTGACATGTTTGATTCAAATGGTAAATCCAAACCATATTCCTCGGATGGTGGGCATATATCAGTTTTTGCAGCTAGATATTTAGCTAAAAATTTCATTGAAACTAGTGATTTTACAACTATCAAGAACCATTTTTAAAATTTTACCTTAGCCCCTTAATAAGGGGCTATTTAACATAAAATCTCTTATGCGAAGTCAAAAAAGTCTGGATCTACGACCTAGGCTTCGCATAATTACCATTATGTTAATTTTAGAAAAAATTAACTTTTAGATTTGATGTACTCAATTGCATCAGATTTTACGTTAGTGACATAAGAAAGCCCTTCAATAAAAGGACGTGTTGTATCCTCATTATTAATTAATTTTCCCGCCTCAAGCCTATTAACTATTTCTTCAACAGACTTTGGAATAACAAACGGACGCCAGAACGCTGCATATTGTCCATTACTAAAATCTAATAAGTAGTGAGATCTAGAACCGCCTGAAATGATCAATTTACTAAAAGCTTTATAAGTTTTTATGGAGACATAAGGTTTTAATTGTTGAAGTATAGACATGCTTCTTGATCGTAAGTAAAAGAAGGATATTAGTTCTTTTTACACCAATATTAGAATCTTTTTAGCCCCCATTTAACATAATGGCGCTTATACGAAGTACACTTGTATATTAATATAGATATCAGTAACTTAGTTAAATCAGAAAAATCTTAAAATGAGCAAAAAGCCGATTTTGAAACAAGTCGGCTTTTTTATGAGCTGTTTTGATATATTCCGTCAATAAAATTGATTAATCTTTAATCAAATTAAAAATTTTCTCAATGTTCCCGGACTTGCCAGGGTAAAAAATATCCCCAATTTCTGCGGATAAATCTGGGACAGTTTTTAGGCAGTGTTGTACGCATTTGCTTACATCAATTCCGGTCCTTTGCGGCTATACGATCTGGCTACAATTTCCTATGATGGGGACATAGAGAGCAGGATGCTCCAGATAAAAAGAACAAGAGAAAGAACAAGGAATGTGAGATCAGACAGGAGTCAGATCTAAGCATCAAATACGAAAAAGCCCAACAGGATGTTGGGCTTTTTTATGCCTATAGTTTTCGATTAAGCTAAGTTTTCTCGAACAAACTTAGGATCAATAATGAAAAGCTTAATAAGCGATTGAGCTGCTTTACTTGGTCGTCTTGTTCCTTGTTCCCAACTTTCTAATGTTCGTTTTGATGTACCTAGA